>DAOUFG010000112.1:0-25372 GCA_034430115.1 Thermoflexales bacterium
CACTTTCGCGGAAGAACTGCCTGCCCTGCCACTGTATTACCCGACGTATAAGTACGCCGTCTCCACACGGGTCATGCAGGTGCAAATCCCGCCCCTGATATACCCCAGCGACCGATTACGCACCATCGGGAACTGGTATGTGAATACCAAACGCGTGCTGGCAAATGACGCAACCGCGCAACCCCAGTAAACTCTCGCAGACCGATCAATCAGTGGGACGACGCTGCAACAGGCGAGCGCATAAGCATGCGCGCCTGTGCAGTAGCCCTATGTAACAGGCATCCCGCAGACGATAGGTTTGTAAACTTTGGTACGATGGGCCTATATCACCAGCGGGAAAGTCAAACTGAATGAGAGTCATGAAAAATGAACAGGCGCCTCAAGCGACGCCGCTGCCTTCTGACCTATACGATGAGAAATATTTCTTGACGGCCTGTGAAGGGTACGAGGAATTCAAACAATCGGAAGGCGAACACCTTTCAAGGCGCTTGCGCGAGGCTTTTGAATTTGCGGAAGTCACGCCGGGCATGTGTGTGTTGGATCTTGGATGTGGGCGTGGTGAAATCGTGCGACACGTGGCACAATTGGGGGCCAAATCGTTTGGGCTGGATTACTCCGAAGCCGCTGTCAGGCTCTCGAACTACATTCTGAGCAACGAGCCCGGCGTCCACGGCGTCACGCGCAGCGACGCAAAGCTGCTGCCGTTCCCCGATAACACGTTCGACCGTGTTTTGATGTTCGACATCGTCGAACATCTGTATCCCTGGGAATTGGACACCTGTCTGTCGGAAGTGCGACGTATTTTGAAGCCCCAGGGCAAGATCGTCATCCATACCGCGCCCAATCGCTGGTATGACGCCTACGCCTATCCTGTGGTACGCCAGGTACGCCGCCTGATGGGCCAGGGGGCAAAATACCCGGCTAATCCGCGCGCGTTGAACGTCGCCATCAACACCGAAGTTCACGTCAACGAACAGGACATCTTGCGCATGCGGCGCGTGATGCTGAAGGCCGGATTCCACAACGTAAAGGTCTGGTTGGATACGCCCCCGCAACATCGCCACGAAAGCACCCTGTTTGCGGTGCTGCGCTTCATCGCTTTTAACTGGATCCCGTTCGCATGGTTCTTTGAACGTGAGGTGTTTGGCGTTGGGCAGAAATAGAGATTGGAGATGAGAGACTTGAGATTGGTTTTTGCGACAGGTGGTTCACAGTCAGCCACCGAGCCGTTAACGATGAAGCACATCTCATGACAGATAACCCAGACATCAGGAGCCGACCTCCAATCTCCAATTTTCAATCCCCTGCGCAACCCTATCGCGACTATCGGGCCAAATCGTTTTGGCTGGAGCAGGTCAACGCGACTTACGTGGAGAGCCGGTCGCTGGAGGGCATGGTACGCGCCGATGTAGTGATCATCGGCGGTGGATTCACCGGCATCTCCAGCGCGTTCCACTTGAAGAAGGCTTACCCAGCGTTGCGCGTGGTGGTGTTGGAATCCAACGTCGTGGGTTTTGGGGCCAGCGGGCGCAATGCCGGGTTTATCACCACGCTCTTCGGCCAATCACTGAGCCTGACAATGCGCCGCTTCGGCAAGCAAAAGACCCTGCAAGCCTACCGTTATATGGAGCAGGCGGTGAACTACGTGGAGGACCTGATACAGGCGCGCGACCTGGACTGCGACTATGAGCGACCAGGGCTGCTGCGCGTAGCCACCACCCCCGCTTACGTGCAGCGCATCCAGCACGAGGTGGCGCTGGCCCAATCCCTGGGCATCTCGGATTTCCGCTGGATCAATGCAGCCGAATTACGCGAGACGGTCGATTCGCCGACCTACCTGGGCGCATGGCAGCAACCCAACAGCGCGCTCCTAAACCCGGCGCGCCTGGTCCGCGAGTTGAAGCGCGTAGCGGTAAGCATGGGCGCGGAAATCTACGAGCACAGCCCGGTGACCAACCTGGAACTAAACATGCCCATCCGCGCACAAACGCCAGCCGGCGCGGTGGAGGCCGACCAGGTCGTCATTGCTACAAACGCGTATTCGGCACAATTTCCACAGTTGCATGCCAAGCAATTTCCGATCCACACCTATATCGTCCTCACCGAGCCGTTGAACGACGCACAACTGGACAGCCTGCGCTGGCAAAAACGCCAGGCCGTGGTGGATGCGCGCAACCTGATGCACTATTACCGCCTGACACCCGATAACCGGCTCCTGGTGGGCGGCGGGGATGCCTATTACTTCTATAACGATGAAATGGGCGTCGATAAACATGCCTCCACATTTGATCACCTGGAGCGTTTCATCAGCATCACCTTCCCCGGTTTGCGCGGGATCAAGATCACCCATCATTGGGGCGGCCCTATCTCGGCCACGCTGGATATGACGCCTGTGCTGGGCTACGTGGGCGACCAGCGTGCAATCTACACCGCCGGCTGCATGGGCCACGGGATGGCGCTGGCTATCTTGAACGGGCAAACCATCAGCGATATGATCGGCCAGCAACACACCGAACTCACTGACACGTTTTTTGTGGGCCGGCCAGTGTTGCCATTACCCTCGGAGCCGCTGCGCACTCCGCTCGCTAATGGTATTCTTAGGTTCATGCGCGTCCGGGATGCGCTGGATGAGCGGAACGGGCTGGGCGTGCCGAGATGATAAGATAAGCAAGAAGGATCACCATGTCAAAGAAATCGCGACGACAACGCAAGTTGAATCTGCCTCCAGAGGCCTATAGCACGCCGGCAGCCGCTGCACCGGCGCCACACCCTGCCGCCGGCAACAAAGCTACCCATGCCGCAGCGCCTGCACCACGCGCCACGACCATTGCTGTGGACTGGCAAGCCGAGTATGGCGACGTGATGGGCGACCTCAAACGTACCGGCATCCTGGCCGCCGTCATCATGGCCGTCATGATCGCACTGTCCTTCATCATTCACTGATGACGGATTTATTCCCAGAATCACAGAGCGGTTTGCAAGCGACTATAGGGGACGACAAAACATAGGGGTCTTGCAGGCCCCCTATGTTCATGCTTCATTTTGCCTGGATTTCAATTCCAGCACGCTGTAAGGCGCCGGCACCGCGTAGCCAGCGAGCACAATCACCAACGCCCATCGGTATGCACGATGCGCCCGCCGATGATCCTGGCGGCGCGCGTAGGCGCGTCAAGTTCCCGGGTCATCTCCTCATCCTGATGCAGGGTGTTGCGTTTGCGCACGTATTCATCAACGTCGGCTTTTAGCTGGAGCAACCCTTGCTGCTGGCGGGTGATGATCTTATCCAGCTTGCCGGCCAGGCCCGGGATGCCGCGCAGCCCCAACGCCACGTAATAATGCGGCAGGCACAGTAGCGAAGCCTTGTCAAACGCAGCCGCCATCGCCGGGTCGTCGATATATTGGACCAACGTGCCCAAGATCACCTTTTCCTGGCTGCGTTCATATTCGCACAATGGGCACGGCCGGCTAGGCAACAGAGCGCCGCGAATGGCGTTGCTCATGGTGTGCAACAACTCACCCAATAGGGAGCCGCCTTTCGCCGGGTTGCTGGTGGCATGGTTGATCCGGCGCAAGACGTTCGCCAGAATATCCTGCTCGATAGTCGCCAGGCTAAGCAACCGGCCATATCCGTTCATGAAGACGGTGGTATGCACCGAACAGTAGCCATGCGCCAGCCGGATTTCCTCGCGCCGCGCCAGGTTTGTGATGTTCTCGTAAACGAACATGTCGATGTGCTGTTGCAGTGCTTCATCCACCAGGCGACATACGACACAATCGGGCTGCGGCAATGCTTCCAGCATCTCATAGTAGGTGCGGCTGTAATCGGTGCCTGGCGTATCCATGCGTTATAACCAACCCAGCAGGCGCAGCACCCCGCAAGCAAGGATTGCCAACGCGACCAACCCACCCAAAAGCACCATCGAGTTCATGTGCCGGCGGCTCAAGAGCCACCACAGACCCAACGTAATGGCCAGGGGTGCCATGTTCGGCATGATGCTGTCCAGGAGCGCACTTTGCAGCGGAATCTGCGCCGCGTTGACGCGAATGATCGCTGCGGCAGGGAAATGGATGGGCACATAGCTAATCACCAGCGCCCCCAACAGAAAAGCGCCCAGCCGGAGCGCGCCAAATAGCCCTGCGCGCAGCCAATCATTCGCCCTGGCCCATCCTTCTAACCGGCGCAAATTGGTGTAACCAAAGTGAAAGCTGAAGTAGGCGACGCTGAGCACCAGGGCCGCTTCATAGGCGATAAAAAGGAACGGGCCTACGAGCGAGTTTTGTTGCACCAGTGCCGTGCCAATTGCGACGCCCAGCCCGGTGAGCACGCTGCCGATCAAGACATCGCCGACCACGCCCACGCCGGCCATCAGGCCCGTCTTTGCGCCGACGAACTCGGCATCGCTGATCACGTCGCCGTTCGCGCGGCGTTCTTCCAGCGCCGCCGCAGCACCCACCAGCCCGGCACCCACCGAGAACTCGGTGCTAAAGAGCGTCAGGTGACGTCGCAGGCAAGCGGCGCGTTCTTGCACGTCGGCATATAGCCGCGTAGCCACCGGTGCTAACGCCGCAGCAAAACCCATGTTCTGGCCGCGCTCAAAGTTTTGCCCCGCGTCGTGGAAGAACACCCAGATCAGCAACGACAGGCGCAAGTCATTTTGCGTCAAGGCCGGCGCGCCTTCCACTTCGGCATGTGGCACTTGCTCGGAGGGCAACGTGTCGGTGATCAACATGTCGCTGGCATTTTCCATGCGTTTGCGAGCCAGGAAGGCGTGAATGACGGCAATCCCAGCGCCCAGCAATGTCACGGGGGCTAACCCAAATAGCTGTGCGCCGAGCCAGCCTAATAGGAAATAGGCCACGCTGCTGCCTTGCAAAATCAGCCGCAGGCTGATGGCGATGCCCAGCGCAGCCAACAGATATTGGCTGAGCAACAAGGCGCTCTGAATCCAATTGGGGATCATGTTTGCGGCGTTCAACAGAGCGCTCAGGTCAAAGCGCAACAAGATAAACGACGCCAGGAACGAGAGGACCAGCAGCCAGGCTTGCGTGGGGACGATATTGATAAAGCTGACGATTGATACATCACCACGCTCGGCAAAGAAGTCCGCCCAGTGCGTCAACACGCCATTCGCCAAACCGCGTAAAAAGTTCAAGGTCAACCCGATGACCGCCAACGCCGCAAAAACCAGCATGGCATCGGGGCTGTCCGCCTTGACGCCGGCCAGCAACATCAGGCTCACGCCTACATAGCCAAGCAGCGCCGGGTCCGGGCCAAACCTGGCCCGCAAGTTGCTCAGAGCAAGCGTACCAAGGTTGATCGCGCCGCCCAATGCCGCGCCGGCAAGCGGATCCCCCAGCAATAAACCGGCCAGGGTGCCCGCGACGAGCGGTTGCGAAAGGATGTAGCCGCCAAGTCCTGCGTTAAAAGCGGACCGTGCGAAGGTATAGAGCAGTGCTATGAACGCTGCTTGAAAAACGCTCATGAAGTGCGCCTTTTAGTTGCTGCGTTCCTTTTTGTGCCAGTCGTGGTTGTGGTTTTACGGGCGGGTTTCTTTTTGGCAACTTTCTTCTTAGCGGCCGTTTTGCGAGCAGTGCGCGGCTTGCGTTCCGGCATCGTTTCGGCTTCCGCGTCGATCACCTTACGCGCCGCCGTCAACCTAACAGGGGGCTGTTGGGCCTGCAAGCGACGATACAACGCTACGACGTTTGCAGTGTGCAATTGCGTCACCATGCCGTTCAACAAGACGCGTTGCAGCCCACACGATTCGATGGTGATACTGCGCGCCTCTTCTAACGTGCCGCCAGATTCCACCACATTGCGCACCCTGCTGTCCAGTTGCTCCAGGTAATTCAGGCTGCGCCGGATATTGTCCTTGATTTCGCCGCGCAGGATGATCTCACCATGGCCCTGCACAATGGATTCCAGCGGCATCGCTGCAATCGCCTCGGTAGACTCTCGCAATTGCGCCAGGTCACCATCACCAATCGTGGGGATGGCCATGATCGTATCACCGGCAAAGAGAATCTTCTCCTCTTGCAGGATGACCGAAATGGCATCGGGCGTGTGACCGGGCGTGGGGAATAGATCGAGTGTTTTGCCGGGCATACGCAACGCATAGGTGCCATGGTCGAAGGTGATTGTGGGGATGCGCAGGCGGACCATCTCCAATTCGTGGTTCACCGCTTTCGCTTCTTCCAGGGCTTTTTGCCCCCTCTCCAGCAGAATCTCGCGGCACAAGGTGTGCGAAATCACTTCTGCCTTTGGGAACAAAAACGCGCCATAGGTGTGGTCGGCCTGATGCTGTGTGTAGATGACGTAGCGCACACCATCGGGGCAACGGCGACGCGCAAAGTAGGCAATCTGACTGGTTTCCTGCGGGAACGGCAACGCGTCAATCACCACTCCGATGGTCCCGGATACGATCAGGCTCGCAGTCACCTGCGCATAGCGATCGCTGGTAAATACGTAGACGTCCTCTGATAATCTTTCCCAGTGCATACAGTTTGCGCGCTTCGGTTTGAATTGCGCAAATACTACCTTAGTTTCCTGTGCAAAGCAAATATCTTCACATAATTATCGAGTTTTTAGGGCGAAGTATTATAACGCTCCTCTTGTAGGCATTCTCGAATACGATTGCCCACAGGCAATGGCAGGGCTATCGCATTTGCACAGGGGTGATTGTCTGGCGGCTGGAAGTCGCGGCCATTTGCACGAGACCCGCCCGCATGGGCTGGAGTCTGATCCACTTCACCTCTATAATCTCCAGAAGAGAGAAAGAGACATGTTATCTGGAATCATCGGCTTAATCTTCGCCATGCTACTCATGATTTTCGGTTTCGCCGGGCTACGCCGCCCATTGGAAGCGCTCGCCGAACATGACCCTATCGGCAAGCGCCTGCTGGCCGCGAAAGGAGAACGTTTCACGCTGATCGCCTATCGCATCTACGGCGCCGCGTTCGTTCTACTGGGGCTCATCATGGCCTACCTGTCACTTGGGTTACTCCACGGCTAATCAATCGCCCTCTGTAACTCGTTCTACAATTTTCATATGGATATTTCCAAGCTCAGCTCCCTTCATCAATCGCAACTTGGCGCGCCAAGCAGCTTTGTCGCACGCGCGCCGGGGCGCGTCAACCTGATCGGCGAACACACCGACTACAACAACGGCTTTGTCTTGCCAATCGCCATCGATCGCGACGTGGTATTCGTGGGCGCGCCACGCGATGATCGCGTCGTGCGGGTCTACTCGGCCGATTTCGATCAGTGCGCCGAGTTTTCGCTGGATACAATCGAGCACGATACGCAATGCGAATGGAGCAACTACATTCGCGGCGTGGCCGACGTCTTGCAGAAAGCCGGTCACACCCTGTGCGGCTTCGACGCCGTCATGCAGGGTGACGTACCAATCGCCAGCGGCCTCTCTTCATCCGCCGCGACCGAAATGGCGACGGTGATGGCCTTCACGGCTGCTTCCAGCGGCGGGCCGTCACCCTTAAAGGTGACCGGTGCACGCGCGGCCCAATATGCCCAGCGCGCCGAGAACCAGTTCGTCGGCGTGAATTGCGGCATCATGGATCAATTCATCTCCTCGCTGGGGAAGGCCCAGCACGCCTTGATGATCGATTGCCGAAGCCTGGACTATCAATTGGTGCCCATGCCGCCGGGCGCCACCGTGCTGGTGGTGGACACCACCGCGCCGCGCACACTTGCCGGCAGCGCCTATAACCAGCGCCGCGCAGAATGTGAAGAAGGCGCACGCCGGCTGGGCGTGGATAGCCTGCGCGATATTAGCGTGAGCGAGTTTGAGCGCCGCAGCGCCGAATTGCCACCCACGATTGCCAAGCGCTGCGCACACGTGGTACACGAAAGCCAGCGCGTGCTGGATGCCGTCAGTGCCTTGCAACGCAATGACATCCAAGCCTTCGGTGAGCTGATGCTCCAATCACACGCCAGCCTGCGCGACCTGTATGAAGTCAGCAGCAAGGAGCTGGACGCGGTCGTGGAGATTGCGCAAGGTGAGCCGGGCGTCTATGGCGCGCGCATGACGGGCGCCGGGTTCGGCGGTTGCGCAATCGCGCTGGTGCAAGATGCCCAGGCGCAAGCACTGGCACAAAAGGTGCAGGCAGAATACCCGCGCCGCACCGGCCGCACGCCGAAGGTCTATGCCTGCACGGCATCGGATGGCGCAAACTGGCGTTCCGCCGGAACGATTTGACAACTCTGCGTAGCGGGGGTAACTTTCAGTGGGTTGACGGCTGTTCGTTTCAACCCTATTTACTGTTGGATCAAGATACATTGTAATTTGGAGACACCACATGGAAAAGACGACTAAGGATTTGCAAGAAGCTTTCGCCGGGGAATCGCAAGCGAACCGTAAGTACACGGCCTGGGCCCGCAAGGCCGATGAGGAAGGTCACCCCCAAGCAGCCAAGTTGTTCCGTGCTGCGGCTGCGGCCGAAACGGTGCATGCAATCAATCACTTCCGCGCACTTGGCGAGATCAAGTCCACTGAAGAAAATTTGCAAGCAGCCATCGCCGGCGAACACTACGAAGCAACCGAAATGTACCCCGCTTTTATTAAAGATGCTGAGTCTGAAGGGGAAGAAGCTAAACTCGGCCTGCGCTCGTTCAACTATGCACAGCCGGTGGAAAAAATTCACGAAGAACTCTATACCAAGGCGCTGCAAACACTAAAGGAGCCGCAAACCGAGACGTTCGATTACTACGTTTGCCCCGTGTGTGGCTACACGCACGAACGCAACGCGCCGGATAAGTGCCCCATCTGCGGCGCCGCCGGCAGCCGTTTCGAGCACATCAGCTAAAATCTCGCCGGATTCCGACCCGATTTACTATCGACGCCTTACGCGACACAAATCGCGTAAGGCGTCTTCGTCAAAGGTGAATGAATATCCATGCGCACCGTGATCATCGCCAATGGGGAGCCACCGACCCAATCTGACCTGCACCACTGGTTACGCGAAGGCGACTTGCTCATTTGCGCCGACGGCGGCGCACGCACGGCATTACGATATGATCTATACCCACAGCGCGTGATTGGAGATTTTGACTCGCTAACCCAGGCCGAACTGGACGTGCTCGAACGGCGTGGTGCACAACTAGAACGCCACCCCACCCACAAAGATGAGACCGACCTGGAATTGACGCTACTCTATGCCGCGACAACCCAATGCGAAGAGATCGTGATCCTGGGCGGCCTGGGCGGGCGGCTGGACCAAACCGTGGCAAACGTGATGCTCTTGGCGATGCCACAACTGGCGCACTGCCGGGTGATGATCGCCGCGGGCAATGAGCAAACGTTTGTGTTACGCCCCGGCATGCCGTTTGAACTACGCGGCAACCCCGGCGACACCATCTCTTTGATTCCTTTCGGCGGCGATGCGTTAGGCGTGCGCACCGAAGGGCTGGAATATCCGCTGCGCGATGAACCGCTGTACTTCGGGCCGGCACGCGGCGTGAGCAACGTCATGCTGTCCGAACGCGCCACCGTCACGTTCACGCGCGGGCTTTTGCTGTGCGTGCAGGCAAGTCATTGACTGCGCGTAGGGTGTTCATCCAGTAAGGAGGACACCCGGCTCGTATACTTCCTCCATACGGATACGCACTTCACTGGAGGGAGGTTCATAAATGTCAGCATCCCAACCTCTTGCGCAGAGACACCGCTCAAGAGAGTGGTTGGCAGGCATCGCGATCATCTATGGCGGCCTTCTCTTCATTGTGCCCACAATCCTACGAGCCGCTGCCCCCGTTACGCATCTGCCAGGGGCCGTCCAACAGCCACTCACGAATTGGTCGATGCTGTGGAGCTTTGCCCTGTTACAGGGGGTTCTATTCAGCAGCGTCCTCAGCTACCTGATCGTCAGCGCGGTAGGGGTAATTCTGATCGCCGCCGGATTGATCGGTGCCCCACGCGGCAAACTCACTGTCGTGCTTTTGTTCATCACGCTCGCCGGGATTCTGGTCTACCCCTTCTTGAACGTCTATCAACCCGCCCTAACGGCCGCGCCCGGCTACGAGATGCGCGTCGCAACCCAGCCCGACCTATTGGACGGCGTCGTTAAATCCGCGCACAAGACGATGGAAATGACGCCCTGCGAATACACCTTGCTGGGCTGGAGCACACCGGACCGACTTTACTATGCGGAGCAGTGCAATAACGGCAACTCGCGAACCTGGCTCTATGACGTCTCGCTCAACAGGTCGCAAGCTGTCATCGCCCCACCCCGGCGATACGCCACAAACACCTGTGGCGACGTAACGCTCTCCGATTGGGTGCGCGCGCCCTCGGTCTACCCGGCGGCAGCCGAACCATCCGTCCGGCAGGTCTACTTGCAGGGTAATAGCCTCTCCGCGCCCAATTGCGAGTGGGTCGCCGCGATTGCGCGGCACGGCTATGGGCCGGAGGACGTCATCTTACTAAGGGAAGTTACATAAGCGGCTTTTCGACTCGTCGCCAGGCCATGTCACCGGCGTTTGAAAGGTGGTTCAGCAGGCTCACCATGAAAACCATGAACTTGTCGATCACTACTCTGCAATGCCGTTAACAGTTGCACAGAAACAGCCTCATCCAAAAGATGCCTTACGCGGCAAGTTGCTCCACCGCTACGCCAAAAGTCTGAATCGAGCGTATCCCTTTGGGCCCATTTACAAAGATCGCCATCTGTTGTATCATTTCATTTGTGAAATTTTTCACAAATAGAGGCTTCATTGATTTCTGGCAGGTGTAAGAAAGCACGCACCCCATCGGTAAAGACTCTAGTGTTGGAACTGTAACTTTTGAAGAAGGTGAAGCGTAATATGGCTACAACATCACTCTCGATTGACGCACTCGTCAATCGTGGTTTAAAGGCACTCGAACAATTTGCACTTCTCGATCAGGAACAAGTTGACGCAATCGTAAAGGCAATGGCGCTGGCAGGCGTGGCCAGGCGGCTTGAACTGGCCCAGATGGCCGTGGATGAGACCGGCATGGGCGTGTTTGAAGACAAGGTGACCAAGAACCTGTTCAGCACCGAATACATCTACAACGACATCCGCAACCTGAAGACGGTGGGCGTGATTTCCGAGGACGCGCAGGAAGGCATCACCGAGATCGCCGAGCCGGTCGGCGTGATCGCCGGCATCACCCCGGTGACCAACCCTACCTCCACCACGATGTTCAAATCGCTCATCGCGATGAAGACGCGCAACCCGATCATCTTTGCCTTCCACCCCAAAGCGCAACAGAGCAGCGCCGCCGCTGCCAAACTGATGCGCGATGCGGCCATCGCCGCCGGCGCACCGGAGGATTGCATCCAGTGGGTCGAAGAACCCTCCATCGAAAACACGAATGCCCTGATGAAGCACGCAGGTGTGTCGCTCATCCTGGCGACAGGCGGCACCGGCATGGTGAAGGCAGCCTACTCTTCGGGCAAGCCCGCGCTGGGCGTGGGGCCGGGCAACGTGCCGGTCTATATCGAGAAAACCGCCAACATCAACATGGCGGTAAACGACATCATCCTCTCCAAGACGTTCGATAACGGCACCATCTGCGCCTCGGAACAATCGGTGGTGGTGGACGAGGAAATCGCCGAGCAGGTGCTGCAGCGATTCATCTCGCAGGGCGCATACCTGCTCAACGAGGAAGAAAAGCACAAGGTGGAACAGGTCGCGATCGACGAGAAGCATGGCTCCATGTCGGCGGCGGTGGTTGGGCATGCGGCGGCCAAAATCGCACAAACGACCGGCATCGAGGTGCCGGAGGGCACCAAGCTGCTGATCGCACGGCTTACCCAGGTCGGCCCGCAGGAACCGCTCAGCCGCGAGAAGCTCTCCCCTATCCTGGGGTTCTACGTCGCCAGGTCGCCCGAAGAGGCCATCGACCTGTGCGATCAACTGGTGCACTTCGGCGGCCTGGGTCACTCGTCGGGCATCTTCTCGAACGACGAAGAGATCATCCGCAAGTTCGGCGCGCGCGTGAAGACCAGCCGCATCCTGGAAAACGTGCCCACCAGCCTGGGCGCTATCGGCGACATCTACAACCGCATGGACCCCTCGCTGACCCTGGGCTGCGGCGCGTATGGCGGCAACTCCACCAACGACAACGTGGGCGTGCGGAACCTGCTCAACATCAAACGCGAGAGTAAGCGCAAAGTGAATAAGAAGTGGTTCAAAGTGCCGCCCAAGATCTATTTTGAGCGCGGCAGCCTGGAATATCTGCACAACCTGAAGGGCCAGCGCGCCCTGATCGTGACCGACCCCACCATGGTGAAGCTGGGTTATGCCGACCGGGTCGCCTATTACCTGAAGCAGGCCAACCTGGCCGTGGAAGTGTTCAGCGACGTGGAGCCGGACCCCTCCACCGACACGGTGAAGCGCGGCGTGGCGTTCATGCGCAAGTATCAGCCCGACGTGATCGTCTCACTGGGCGGCGGCTCACCCATCGACGCAGCCAAAGCCATGTGGCTCTTCTACGAGAACCCCGAGGCACGCTTCGAGGACCTGGCGTTGCGCTTCGTCGATATCCGCAAGCGCGCCTTCCGCTTCCCCAAGCTGGGCAAGCAGGCCGTGTTTGTGGCAATCCCCACCACTTCCGGCACCGGCTCCGAGGTGACCGCCTTCGCTGTCATCACCGACCGGGCAACCGGCCTGAAGTACCCGCTGGCCGACTACGAGCTGACGCCCGACATCGCAATCATCGACCCGGAGCTTACCTTCAGCATCCCGCGCTCAGTCACCGCCGATACGGGGTTGGATGCGCTCTCGCACGCCATCGAATCCTACGTGTCGGTGATGGCCAGCGACTATACCGACGCGCTGGCGCTGCACGCCATTCGCATCATCTTCAAGTACCTGCCGCTGGCCTATACCGAGCCGCACAACGAGGAAGCACACGAGAAGATGCACAACGCGGCCACCATCGCCGGGATGGCCTTCACGAATGCCTTCCTGGGCATCAACCACAGCCTGGCGCACAAGGTGGGCGGGCAGTTCCACGTGGCACATGGGCGCGCCAACGCCGTGCTACTGCCGGTGGTCATCCGCTACAACGCCAGCATCCCCAGCAAGTACACCGTGTACCCCAAGTACGAGTACCCGATTGCCGACAAGCGCTACCAAGAAATCGCGCAGGTGCTCGGTCTGCCGGCCAGCACCCCTGAAGAAGGGGTGAACAGCCTGGTTGCGGCCATCGAAGACCTGCGCAGCAGGCTCAACGTGCCCGGCACGTTTGCGGCGTGCGGTGTCAGTCGTGAAGAGTATATGGCACACCTGGACGAGATGGCCCTGAATGCCTTCGACGATCAATGCACCGGCTCCAACCCGCGCTACCCGCTGGTGAGCGAGTTGAAGGAATTGCTCAAACAGGCCTACGGCGAGGCGAGCGCCAAGGTCTGAACATCGACAAACGCGAAAAAGGCCTGCGAAGTTTTGAGCACTGAAAGAAATCGAGGCAGTTCAAGGTAATCAAAAGCCCGATTTTGGCGCCGGAGACGGCACTTAAAAATCGGGCTTCTTTTCCGTCCTACTTCACGTCATTTGAACAAAAGCCAATCGAGGTTCTTCAACGTGCTTTCTGCACGTTTTGCAGGTGGACTTGGATACTATCGCGGCTTGCGCCCAATATAGAGCAGATGCTCGCTTGCACCATGCACGTGCGGATCATGCCCCAGGCGATAGTTCAGTTGTACCCACGCATCCCACAGTTCGCCCTCGGTCTGGTTCACTTTCTCGCTAATCATGCTGATGATGCCTTCGGCGGCAACGAGCGCCAGTGTCTCAAAGCCGTGGCCTTCGCACAGCGGCTGGGCATCCGCCGGGTAAATCAGGTAGGCCGTGGTGAAGTTGCCCTCAATTTCCAGCACACCCTCTTTCAGCACCCGCTCCAATACGTCTGCCTGCTCCACGATCAGCGCAGGGTTGGCGCGCGCCACCTCACGAAGGGTGGCATAGCGCGTGATAAAAGCGCAGGCGATCACCCCACCCGGTCGCAACACGCGCGCAGCTTCGCGTAGCACAGTGTGCCGGTCGGCCTCACAGACCAGGTGATAGAGCGGCCCCATCAGCAACACAACGTCAAAGCTTGCGTCGGGATATATCGACAGATCCAATGCGTTGCCATGTACCAGGCCCACCAGTTGTACGCCCGCCTCGTGCGCCCGATCGCGCGCGAAGTCCAGGTTCGCCTGCGAGAGATCCAACAGCGTCACGGCATAGCCCTGCTGCGCCAGCGCAATCGAGTAGCGCCCCGGCCCGCCACCAATATCCAGCATGCGCGCAGGAGGCTTGGGCAGATGATCGGCAAAAGCGCACATGGTGACGGCAAACTCGGTGCGGTGCCGCACGCCCAGGCGCTCCCACTCGTTCAACGTGTGCTCGTCGTAATAGTGCTCCACGCGGTTCATGCCAGGTTTCCTCCACCCATCAACAATAGCCTCGCGCCGGCAATCGCGCCCTTCACTGGGTCTTCCACCGGCACCAGCGCCAGTTCACCAATCATGCGCTCACACGCTTCTGCAAACAGGCGGCGATAGAACAGGCCCTTGATGAGCAGGCTGCCCGAATAGGCCAACGTTTGCGGCAACTTCATCCCCAATGCCTGCATCGCCGTGCGCGCCGCCAGCGCCAGTTCCTCGGCCCCCGTCTGCGCGATGTGCAGCGCAATTGGGTCGCCCTGCTCGGCGCATTCCAACACCACTCGCCCCAACGAGGCAATATCACCTGGGGCAACATCGGCCTGGTACAGGCGCGTGATGAGGTCATAGGGATGCCGTAACTGCCAATGCGCCAACACGCGCTCGGTGAGCATGGTGGACGGCCCACGTCCATCGGCGGCACGCGCCACATGACGCAACGCCTCGTGGCCCAGGTTCCAACCGCCGCCTTCGTCACCCAGCAGATAGCCCCAGCCCGACGTGCGCGCAATGCGGCCATCCAGGGTACGCGCCCACATGATCGCGCCGGTGCCGGCAATGACCGACACGCCCTCGCCTTCGGGGCAGGCGGCATATAGCGGCAACATGCCGTCGTTAGCGGTAATGCTGTGGGCGGCCCAGCGGTTATCGCTCACCCAGCGTTGGGCCTTTTGCATATCTTCCGGGGTATCGGCACCACCGATGCCGAAGCACGCATAGCCCACGCTACGCCGCGCGATGCCGGCCTGCGCAAAAGCCGCGTCGATGCCCGCTTCGATCTCGGCCACCGCGCGCACCTCACCCACATACTGATAGTTAGAGCAACCGCTCCAGCCCTGGCCCAAGATTTGGCCGTCCTGGTCCGCCAGCGCCACGTGCGTCTTGGAGCCGCCGCTATCCACGCCCAACAAAAGGTGTTGTGATGTCATTGCGCTTTGATTTTACTGTGGCGGGCGGCGCGGCATTATGCTTTCTTTACAAGTCGGCCTGGCTCAACGGCGGTTGCTTCATATCCCTTGCCGAGAGGATCGGATCGGCCATCGGCCACTGGACGCCGATGGCAGGGTCATCCCACTGGATGCCCCGCTCCAGCGCAGGCGCATACTCTGCCGTAACCTTGTACACAAAGTCAGCAGTCTCGCTGAGCACGCAAAAGCCGTGCGCGAAGCCCGGCGGGATATAGAACAGGCGCGGCGTCGAGGCACACAACGTCACCCCCACCCAACGCCCAAACGTGGGTGATCCTTTGCGAATGTCCACCGCCACATCGAACACTTCGCCCTGGAACACCATCACCAGCTTGCCCTGTGCCTGGGGAGCCTTCTGATAGTGCAGGCCGCGCAACACGCCGCGTACCGAGTGCGAGTAGTTATCTTGCACAAACGTCTCCGTGATGCCATTGGCAACAAAGGCGGATCGTTTATAGGTTTCCATGAAGAAGCCGCGCGCATCACCGGCGCGCTGCGGCTCCACCAAAATCACATCTGGAATTGCTTGTGGGTAAAAAGAAAAAGGCATCGTTTAAGCTTCCAATCTATCAACGGGTTATGGCAGGCAACAATTGTGTCCGCGCGACGACGTCCCACGACATTTGCTGCGCCAGCAGGTAGCCATTGTCCAGCAACATCTGCTTCTCGGTATCGTTACGCGGCAGGCGTGCGATGATGGCCCGCGCCGACGCCTGCACGGCGTGACGCTCCAATGCATCACGTTCGCGCTGGCCGATTGTCATCGCCGCGCGCATCGCAGCCACCGGGTTAGGTGACGCGAGAGATACATTCGGCCGCGCAAGCGTGGTGAAATCGGTCACCAGCACATTCAAGAAGGGCTGTTTATCCTCGCCGGTATCGGCCTGGATACGGTCGTTTTCTTCGAGTGGGTAAAACTGCGGGTTCTGCGCCAGTTGCCGGTTGATGAAGCCCAGGCAACCGCACACGTCGCTTTCCACGCACAACGCACCTGCCGCCAGCGGCTCGATCTGCGCAATGCCAAACGGCTCGTAGACGCTCATCCCAAACTCCAGGTCGGTGCCGCCCCGCAAATCCTCGAAGGACATATCGGCGGGCATGCTATCACCGCACCGGTCGCGGCTGAAACCAAACTGGTTGACGAGCGCGATGCGGCTGGCGCGCGCGGTGGCGTTGAAGGCGGAGATTGCCTTCCATAGCGGCGACTCCAGCGCGACTAAATCGGGCCAGCCATCGCGGTGGTTGCGCGGCCAGCCATATTCCGCCGCCATCTGCTCCACCTCGGCTGCCGTGCGCCCCTGCGGCATGACCGACGACAACAAAATCAACACGGCGCTCTCGTTGCGTTCCGCCAGCAGCGGGTCCAACACTTCCATCATGCGCAGGTCACGCCACAGACCCTTGCTCACCACCATGCGCGTCACGTGCGAGAAGATATACGTGGGGCTCAGCCCGGTCAGGGTTTGGGCATAGCTGCACAGGCGAGCCTTGGAAGCGCGCACGTCGGGCAAGAAAATCTGGTTGCTCGCCACGCCGTTATAAACCAGGTCGATCTTCTTCGCTTTGAAGCGCTTGTCCACGAAGCGCAGTTCATCCACCACCAGGTCGCCCACGGCCAGCACGTAATCACAGTAAGTGGCCGTCTTCAACATGGCGTGCTTAAAGTAACCTGATTGGTCGCCAAAGACTTCGTCAACGCTCAGACCGAGTTTATGGGCCTGGCGCAACACGTTATAGAAGCGCGTATCATGGCCAGGGTGCCCCTCTACCATAGCGCGTGCCGAAGGCACCTCGTGCGCCACGTAAGCGCTCTTATAGGCGCCATGTTGGGCAATGTCCGCGGCATACCACAGCGGCAAGCCCATAAATTCGTGACACACGATTATTTTCGATTGCTGATCGGCGATGGACGATTGAACCGGGCGCGCCTGGCCCGAATCGGAAATCTGAAACCCAAAATTTAAAACTGTCTTGAGCGCTTCAAATGCCGCCGGCGCAGCGCTCATATATTGCTCGAATTCGTACTCGTTCTCATAACGGTTACTCTCGAGCCCGAAGCGCTCCCACGCCAGGTACTTCAGGCCACCCAACTTTTCGCGTGGCACGTCCGTGGAGTCCACCAAGATCACCTCGTGGCAGGCCGTGCCGAACGTGCGGTGCCCATAGAGCAACCGCACGCTCCAGCGCGCTTCGACAGCGCCCAGTTGCGCCGCCAGGGCGGGAGCGCAGTTGCTGCCATACAAGTTGCCGGTGGCGAAGTAGGTGACTTGTAAGCCATTACCAGGGCTAAACAATCGCTCCATCTCCACCCGGTCATACATGTGCATGATGCCAACCAGCAACGTTCGATCTACCTGCGCCAGGTAACTTGGGGAACTGAGCAGGCCGTCAAGCACCGCCCCAATCCCGCCCAGCTTAAACCCAGCCTCGTGTGTGGAATGTATCAGAATCATAGGAGCTTTGAATGAACAGGCTTAAAGGAAATCTATAAGGGTTATTCTACTCAAACTCAGGCTCACCAGCACCAATCCAGGAGCTGTGTGGGCAGGCTCACGTCGAATTTCCGGCATGCCAGCGCTTCGTCCAACAGGTTGAAGCGCACCATGAACGCCCCAAGCGTGGTATAAGTGTCTGAGGTTAGATGAATGACCATCTAACTAAATGAAATCGGCCATATCTCCTATGGAAGAAAAAGCAACATCGCCGGCAGGTAATGTGCTAGATTCTGATATCCTGCTCAGAGACTTACGCAATAATAACTTTGGGTGGGTGCTCGGCACCATGATCCCAATCGGCCCAATCCTCGTTTTTATTGCACAACCGCAGCCTTCCCCTATGCCCTTCCTGGGGCTCTTCCTGATCACTTGGGCCGTCATATTTTGCGCCTGGTGGCTCAAAAGGGCACATTACCTGGCCGGGTGTTGGACACTCGTGCTGGGCTGCCTGGTCATCGTGGAATTACTGACAAGCTGGGCCGGGGTTAAACCCGCGGCCTATCTCCTGGGGCTTCCGGTAGGGCTGGCTGCCCTTACGATAGGACTGCCGGGCGGGGTCTTATTAGCGTTCATCACGACGTTTCTGTCTTTCAGCTTGCCGGACACATTTCTTCCTCTTGGCATAGAGGAACGCGCAATGGTCGCCACCAGTGTTTGGGGCACTGTGTGGCTGATCTGGCTGACAACGCGGCCCCTGCTCACAGCCATTCAATGGTCATGGTCCGCCTATAGAGAAGGTCAATTCGCTGTCGAGAAAGCGTCTGAATCCAATCTCCGGCTCCAACAAACTCTGGCGGACCTGGCTGATGCAAACCTGCAGCTTACCCGCTTGAACCAAATCGCACAAGGGTTGAGATATGCGGCGGAAGATGCACGCCGGACGAAGGAGCAGTTTGTGGCCCGTGTGAGCCACGAGTTACGCACACCTCTGAATATGATCATCGGCTTTTGTGAGATGATCATCAAAGCGCCGCAAACCTACGCGAGTAATCTTCCATCTGCACTCCTGGCCGACTTGACGGTGGTGTACCGCAATAGCCAACACCTCTCCAAGTTGATCGACGACGTGCTGGATCTTAGCCAGATAGAGGCAGGCCATATGCCCCTGGTGAAGGAACGGGTTCATCTGCGCAACATCATCGAATCGGCCATGATCGCCGTTCAACCCCTGTTCAACCCCAAAGGGCTGTACCTGCGGATGGAATGCTCGGACGAACTGCCCTCGATTTATTGTGACCCAACCCGCGTACGGGAAGTCATTCTCAATCTACTCTCAAACGCAGGCCGGTTCACCGAACAAGGGGGCGTGGTAGTACGCGCCTGGCAAGCTGGCACCTACGTTGTGATCAGCGTTACCGATACGGGACCAGGTATTTCTGCTGCCGATATGGAACGTATTTTTCGTCCTTTTGAACAACTAGATGGCTCAATCCGGCGGCGACACGGCGGCAGCGGCCTCGGGCTCAGTATCAGTAAGGATTTGGTCGAACTTCACGAAGGCCGGATGTGGTTGGAAAGCACATTAGGTGTTGGGACCACTTTCTTCTTCCAATTGCCCATCGACTCAAATCCAATTGCCGAAGACGGACCATTCAGGTGGTTAACGGCAGATTGGGAATTTCGGCAACGGACACATCCATCACTGGCGCCACAACCGGTGATCCATCCTCGCCTCGTGGTGGTGGAAAATGGCATCACGCTTCCGCGCCTGCTTAGCCGGTATATCGAAGATAAAGAAGTCATCCCTGTAGCAAACCTAACCGAAGCAATCGACGAGTTGCGTGAAACGCCTGCCCAGGCTTTGTTGATTAACACGCCCTCTATCAGTTCCACCCTCCGTCAAGTACAGGAAATCGCAAGGCTTCCGGCAGGCACGCCGACCATCATCTGTTCCATCCCCGGCACAGAAGGCTCAAATCGAGTACCTGGTGTGGCGGGATATTTGATCAAGCCCGTGACTCAGGAACAATTGCTTACTACGCTGGACCATTTACATATTACGGGCAACAGGATTCTCGTCGTTGACGATGAACCAGAAGCATCACGACTTTACCTGCGCATGCTGGCCGGCGCGGGTCGGACCCACGAAATCTTGCGGGCCACAGACGGCCAACAGGCACTGAACATCTTACGCGTCCAGCGGCCCGACGCTGTTTTACTCGACCTCGTGATGCCCGAAATGGACGGCTTCCGCTTCCTTGAAGCAAAAAATGAAGACCCCTCCCTACGCGCTATCCCGGTCGTGATTATCTCGGCTCGTGACCCAAATGGACAACCCATCATCACCAATGGACTAGCGGTCACTCAGGAAGGCGGGCTGTCCACTGCGCAGTTTATGGAAAGCGTCAGTGCCCTTTGCCGGATATTGTCACCCGGAGGGCTACCTGCTGATCAAGCGCAGCAGTAAAAGCCGATTGACTAACCGGCTTGCGAATGAAGGCGGCAGCCCCTAGTACAGATGCTAATTGCTCCTGGGCCAAAATGGTGCACACGATGATCGGCACACCACGCAACTTGGGATGTTCGCGTAACCGGCCCAGTAATTCCCAGCCATCGATGCCCGGCAACATCACGTCAAGTACGATGATCTGAGGAGCAACCTCCTCAGCCAAGGAGATTGCTTGTTCCGGATTGGCGCAACCAATATAGTGATAAGTGGTGTGAACAAGGTATCGCTCGAAGAGTTGCAAAGTGTCGGTATTGTCGTCGATGACCATCACCGTCGTCCGCGTCGTCACTGGCAAACAAAGCTTCACTCTAAAAGTTTCACTATCCCTGTAGCCCGAAATAACTTGCAAGTTCCCCTCGGAAAAGCCGATGATTTCCCGAGCCAGGTTCAAGTTGTCAATATCATCCTGGGTCAAACCATGAACCGGACAGCAGAGAGATATCATCGCCATTTCAATCTCGATGTTCTGTTCTTTTGCCCGCGCTCCGATGTGAAGTGTGCCGCTCACCCCCGTATGTAGTGCGACGGTGAATATAGCGGATAAAGCACGGCGGAGGCCTGTGGGTTGCACCATGACTGTAGGCAATGATTCGAGTGGGCCACATTCGACCTGAACGCCTAACTCCAGCAATAAAGGGCGGATGGTCTTTAATTCAGGGCGAATGATGTCCTCTATGCTCACAGGTTCCCTGGGGTATTTTGCACGCAACCAGTTTAACTCCTGGTCACGGCTTGGTTCCGCATCTCCGTTTAGTTCCACCTCACCTCGTGCCCGGCAAGGTTGTTGCGAGTAGATCGGAGGTGAGAGATGCAGGTCATAGTGCGCCCACAAAAAATCGGCCAACGCCTGCAGTGCATGCTGTTCCTGCCGACGTAGTTGGCGGGTGCCCACTGCTAAATGGGCAGCCACCACATCCTGGCTGAATTGCTCCACATAACGCTCACTCAGGATGCGATACACACGCCAAGCAGGGGCCTGTGAGGGGGTGTCTGGATCCGGCCTGAGCGTTTCGATTGCATCCACCAAAACTCTGCGAAGCACCTCAAGCGGCTCGTCTTCTGCACTCAGTGAGAAGATCCGTGGAAGAGGGCTATGGCCCAGCGCAATTGGGTCATAAAGGTGCCGCAAGGCATAACGCAGGTGCTTATCAAAATTTGCCCTACTGGATGCCGCATTGTCCACTAGAAGTCCTGTTGATGTCTGGTTCAAGGCCAAAAATCCGCCAACTGAAGGACCCATAATGCTACACTGACATTACAGTGTGCATATTTTCCAGTCTACCATCAGAGGTAGAACCCTGCAAGCAATGTCCGCTCAAAATCGCGCAGAGATGGCTTTATCGGAATGATGCCATTTAGGAGGAATTTCCATTATGTCCACCCACAATAAAATGACAAGACGACAGATGTTGCGTACTGCCGCATCGGTGGCACTCGGTACCATCGCGGCTGCTTGCGCCTCAGCCGCACCTCAGACAACCCCCACAACAGCGTCAGAGACAGCGCCTGGAGCAGCGCCCACGACCGCACCAAGTGCAGGGAATACCACGCTCGAGTTTTGGACCTTTAACGATTACGCCACCGGCGTCCCGCTCCAGATATTCAACGGCTTTATCAGTCAATTCGAGGGCGAGAACCCGAATATCAAAGTCAACCTGACAGGCAAACCTGGTACAGACATCCTGGCAGGGGTAGTCGCAGGGGCCGGGTCAGGAGACTTGCCCGACGCGATCCAAATCCAGTTGTCCGTAGGCGGTGACCTGATCGCCGTTAACGCCCTTCAAGATATGGAGCCCTACTGGGCTGGCATGTCCAAAGACTATCAAACGCAGTTCAACAAGGGCGCTTTGGATCCCTGCACCCCTGAAGGGAAGGTGTATGGCCTGCCATTCTCGGCCTACGCTGCCATCCTGTTCCGCAACCTGGCCGTGTTAAAGAAAGCCAGCATCGATACCTCTGCGCCACCTAAGGACTGGACCGAATTTGCCGACCAATTGGATAAGGTCACCAAGGCGGGCCTAAAAGGCACGGGGAAGATACTGGGTAGTGACTGGACCCAGATGCACTTCTATGGCGGCGTTCCCGGCACGTCAAAGAGGACAATCGCTCAAGACGGCAAGTCCACCGAACTTAAGGCTGACGCCTATCAGACGCTGTTCGAGTTCCTGTTGAAGATTAAGCCATACACCATTGCCTCCTTTGAGTCTGATACAGCAACTGCCGACCTGTTTTCCACTAACCAGTTAGCCTTTGTCACCATGGGTCCATGGCTGGCGCCGACTTTGGACGCCGTGAAAGGCAAGAACGACTTTGATTATGATGTCGTCGAGATCCCGGGCCAAACAGCGGATCAAAAGGGATCGATTCGTGGCGGCGAGTTCACTGGCATGACCTCGACCAAGAATAAGGATCAGGCCTGGAAGTTTATCCAATTCATCAGCGATTACCCGCAAGAAGCCAAATGGGCCGCCACAATTGGCCGCTTGATGGCGAACGACAAGGCGTTGCAACAACCAGATGTAGCGAAGAACACGCTCGTCCAGATAACAGGCAAAGCCTTCAACAATGCCATTGATGAAGCGCGGATGATGCAGAAGAATGTGACAGGCTGGGCGCAACCCGAAATCGACTACGGGACCCAGGTGGATGCAGGCAAACTTACGCCTGCCGAGGCTGCGCCACAGATGATCGACGCGATCAATAAAGTCCTGAGCGGCGGATAGGCGAGACGATCAGACCTTGATTGCCGGCGGGAACCGGTCCCTTTAGTCGAACTGGCCTCCGCCGGCACGATGTCGCTCACCGCATGTGGCCTCTCAGATGGTAGCTCCGGGCAAAGGTTCCGAGCGGCATGAGAGCGCCTGCCGGTAACTGGTGTTTCGTCGTGATGAGAACAGTTGCTATGAGCAAGCAGAAAAAGCCGTTTTGGCGATATGGGAAACACTATCTCATGATCGCTCCGTTCTTCGCCCTGTTCACAGTGTTCTACCTGATTCCTCTCGTTTACGGGCTCCTTATTAGCTTCCAGCAATGGGATGGTGTTCACCAGCCGATCTTCGTAGGGATGAACAACTTTGTGAAAGTGGTGAACTCGGCCTACTTTGGAACCGCGTTCCTGAACCTGGCCAAGTACGTCGTCATTACCATGTTCTTTGGTATTACCATCGCCTTTGGCCTGGCGCTACTGGTTAGTCGCTTCAAAGGGGGCGCTTCCAACGTTTTCCGCAGCGCTTACTTCTTGCCCACAGTCATCCCACTCTTCCTTACCGCAGCCGTCTGGCGCTGGATGTTCACGCCAGATTATGGTTTTCTAAACCGCATCCTCGTGTTCTTCGGCATCTCTTCCATAAACTGGCTAACCGACCCCACTTATATGATTCCCGCCGCCGTAGTCGTAGATGTATGGAGATCGACAGGCTTTAACATGATCATCCTACTTGCCGGTCTGAATGGCATCCCGGTGGAATATTACGAGGCGGCCAGGGTAGATGGTGCCAACACCGCGCAACAAATCTTCTATATCACTATCCCGCAACTGGAGCCCGTCCTATTCCTGGTCATCGTCAATGGTTTCATCTCTGCACTACAGATATTCGATATTCCCTGGCTCCTCACACAATCAAGCTATTCGGCTTACGGCGGCCCGCTGCAAGGGATGCTCTTCCCTGTGATGGACATCATGGGCCGTGCCTTTGGGGCGCTTAAGTTTGGAGAGGCTTCCGCCTACGCATGGATCCTGCTCATCGTTGTCCTGTTGATCACGCTGATTCAATTTGCCTTGCGCAACCGCTATTCGCAGTCGCAGTAGGGGGAACAAACATGGCAACCAATATGTTATCTTCAGGCCCAGTGGGTAGGCAGATGGTTGCAAGACACCTGCTGCGTAAACATCTCACGTTCTCGAACATCTTGAAATGGATCGTGGCTCTTTTCTGGTTCCTGGTCACAGTCTTCCCTGTGTGGTGGATGTTCAATATCGTCTTTACGGATCCAGGCTCACCAATAGCCATCAATCCGCGCCTCTATCCATCTTCTCTGAGCGCCGGAATTGCGAACATCACAACCGTCGTTTCGGAATCCCAGTTTCTAAATTCCTACCTGGTATCCCTTTCATTCGCGGTCCTGCAGGTCGCCGGGATGCTGCTGGTGTGTTCTATGGCGGCCTTCGAGTTTGGCTTATATAAGTTCCCCGGCAAGGATGCGCTCTTCCTGATAGCCATTTCAGCGCTTATGGTGCCGTTTGTAGTGACTCTCATACCCACCTATCGCATCGTGGCGCTCTTGAAATGGACCAATTCGATCCAGGGCCTGGCCGTACCAGGCATGGCATCGGCATTTGGGCTCTTCTTACTGCGTCAATTCATGGAAAGCCTGCCACGCGATTTGATGGATGCCGCCGAAATTGACGGCGCCGGGCACTTTGGCACCTACTGGAATGTGGCCTTGCCGCTCTCTTACAACGGGCTCATTACCCTGGGCGTGTTGGCCTTCATGGCCGCCTGGGGCAGCTACATCTGGCCCCTGGTGGTAAATAGCAAGGCCCAGTGGTACACCGTCAGCCTGGCAGTCTCCAAGTATCTGAGCACTCAATCGTGGAGCCCACCCGAAATCACGATGACAGCCTCGTTCTTGGCTGCACTGCCTCCGGTTATCTTTTACGTAGTCTTACAGCGCTTTATCGTGCAAGGCATCGCATTGACCGGCATGAAGGGTTAGCCAGTCCATATTTATCAAGGCCATGACAACTTCTTCCATCGCGCTCCACAACGGTGTGCCGGCGCCTTTCCTGAATGAGAACCTACAACCGCCTATCGCGGCCTATGCCGGGCCAGATGATTTGCGCTCATTCGAACAAGCAGGCATCTGCCTGTTTACTTTTTATATTCCCGGCGACTGGTGGGTTGGGCCGGAACAATATGATTTCGCACCGATCGACGATTACCTCACCCATTACATCGCACACCTGTCAAACGGCTTCTTTATGCCGCGCATCGACTTGAGCAAGCAAGGCTTCCCCTGGTGGGGGAAGCTACACCCCGGCGAGATGAACG
>DAOUFG010000113.1:0-42382 GCA_034430115.1 Thermoflexales bacterium
CGTGCTCCAGCTTCCCCCCTCCGCACCGCTGGCCGAACCTCGCCATCACGATCATCACCGCCGGTGCTACACTGCATAACAGCACACGCGTAAAAAAGAGGCATCATGATGAATCTTCCGACTCAAACCGGCGAAGTGGCGAGCGTGATCGCAGAAACTGCGAGCGGCAAAGTGCGCGGGGCGCGGGCGAATGGCGTGAGCATCTTCCGTGGCATCCCCTATGGCGGGCCTACGGAAGGGGCGGCGCGTTTCATGCCGCCTGTTGCGCCAGAGGCATGGACGGGCGTGCGCGACTGCACGCTCACGGGTCCCCGGTGCGTACAAGGGCCTGGTGTGCTCTTCCTCGACCCCGTGATCGGCGCGTATTACTGCGGCAATCATCCCGAGCGGGAGGCGCTGTCGCAACAGCCCGAGAGCGAGAACTGCCTCAACCTGAACGTCCTCACGCCAGGCCTGACGGGCAAGCGCCCGGTGATGGTCTACATCCACGGCGGTGGCTTCGTTGGTGGGTCGAACGTGATGACGCTCTTCTGCGACCGCTTCGTGCACGAGCAAGACGTGGTGCTGGTGGGCGTCAATCACCGCCTCAACGTCTTTGGCTATTTGTACCTGGGCGGCTTGAGCCAGAAGTATGCCAGCGGCAACGCGGGCCAACTGGACTTGATCGCAGCGCTGGAATGGGTGCGCGGCAACATCGCCAACTTCGGCGGTGACCCGGATAACGTCACCATCTTTGGCGAGTCGGGCGGCGGGGCGAAGATCAGCACACTGCTGGCGATGCCCGCGGCGCAGGGCCTGTTCCACAGGGCCATCATCGAGAGCGGTTCGCTCTTGAAGGTGGACGCCCCCGACGCGGGGACGGCGACCGCGCGCGCGTTGCTGGCGGCCCTGGGGTTGGACGAGAAACAGCTTGACGTGTTGGAACGCATTCCCGCAAGCGACCTGTACGCCGCATTGAGCCGGGTGCCCGCAGAAAAGCAAGGGCCGATGTCGCCGGGCCCGGTGGTCGATGGCCTGACGGTGCCGCACCAGACGTGGGAGCCATCCGCGCCCCCCGAAGGGGCCGGGGTGCCGCTCCTGGTGGGCAACTGCAAAGACGAGCTGACCCTGTTCGTGGGCGTCTTCATCCCCGGCAACCCGGAGGCAGCCTTCCATCTCGACGCTGCCGGGCTGCGGGCATCCCTCGCCGAGTGCGGCATCCCGGCGGGCGAAGTCGATGCGCTGCTGGCGCTCTACCGGCGCGCTTACCCGGCTGAAAACCCAGTGGACCTGTTCTTCCGCATCACTACTGACCGTGGCGCCCGCTGGAACGCGACGCGACAGGCCGAGTTACGCATCGCGCAGGGCGGGGCGAACGTCTACACCTACTACTTCAACTGGAACACGCCGTGCGGCGAAGGCCGTTTGCGCGCCTTCCACACCGCCGAGCTGCCTCTGGCCTTGCGCCTGGTGGCCCACCCCGAGGTTGAGCAGCTCTCGCGCCAGATCAGTGACGCCTGGGTTGCCTTTGCCCGCACAGGGAACCCGAGCCATGCGGGGCTGCCGCACTGGCCGGCCTATACGCTCGCAGAGCGCGCCACGATGATTTTCGACATCCCCAATAGCGCCGTCGTCAATGATCCCGACGGCGAGATGCGGCGCATGTTGCGCGATCATCCATCGGGATCGTTGCTGTAACGCATCAGTGGAGAGGAGACACACCATGGAAATCGCAATCACGCACAGTGCGCCCGCGGCAACCGCCGCGCCGGTTCCCGACTTTCCGCTGCTCCGCTTCGACACGGGCCTGGTGGTTTACCAGGAGGCGCTCGTCAACGGGCAATACCTGGTGGCCAACACGTCCGCCATGGGCCGCCCCAAACCGCGCGAGTGGGTCTGGAAGGCGCTCAACGGCGGCGCAGATGCCACGCGCCCGCTGCGCACGCGCCAAAGTGCCTTCCAGCTCGAAGTGGATGGGCAGCTCCTGTGCGACCGCTGGGAGTGGGCCGGCGCGCATGAGGTTGACCCCGCCCGCCCGGGCTGCCGCGAACTGATTGTTCGCCTGCGACACAGCCAGCGCCAGATCACGGTGGACATACACACCCGGCTGGACGACACGCCGTTTCTGGCGCGCTGGCTGACCATCACCAATACTTCGGACCGTCCGGCGGCCCTGGCGCACGTGCAGCCCTGGTCGGGGCAGGTGTGGGATGTAGCCGGCGGGCCGTGGAACGGCGTGGAACTGCCGGACTTCGGTCACGCGCCCTTCAGCCTGGGCCGCTTCACGGACACGACGCCCGGCGCGGAGGGTTCGTTTGATTGGGCCACGCTGCCCAACGGCCTGTATGGGTTCGAGACGCTGAACGGGCGCTCGGGCTGGGGCGCACCGTTCTGCATGCTGCGCAATGAATTGACCGGCGAACTGGCCGCCGCGCAACTGGCCTATTCGGGCAACTGGCGCATCGAGCTATTCAACGACTGCGAACCGGCCCGCCGCCCGGTGAGCGATGCGCGCCTGTATGCTTCCATCGGGCTGGCCGGGCCCGCGCCGTTGCGCGTGCTGGAAGCGGGCGAATCGGCAACCACGCCACAGGTGCACCTGGGCTTTCTGTATGGCGACCTGGATGCGTGCGTCCAGGCCCTGCACGCCCACGAGCGCCGCAGCGTGATCCTGCCGCAGCCGGCCGGCAGGGCACACCGTGTGGAAGTGAATCACACCGGCTATACACGCAACGATCAGATCACCGAGTCGCAGCTTTATGAAGAGATCGACGTGGCATCGGACGTGGGCGTGGAGCTGTTCATGCTCGACGCGGGCTGGTTCGGCGGCGGCGCCGAGCAGTGGTGGGAGACGGTGGGCGATTGGAACCACGAGAGCCCGCTGCTCACCAAAGGTGTGCAGGCAGCCTTCGACTACGCGCGTTCAAAAGGCATGTCGTGCGGGCTGTGGGTGGAGGCCGAGCGCATGGGGCCCAAGAGCCGGCTGCTGCGCGAGCACCCCGATTGGCAGATGCTGCATCGTGGACAGCGCATCCCCAACCTCGATCTTTCCAGGCCGGAGGTGGCAAGCTATCTGGAGCAGACCATCACCGGCCTGGTCGAGAAGTACCGGCTCGACTGCTTCCGGCTGGATTACAACATCAGCGTGGGCGAGGGCGGCGAGGCGGAGCGCGGCGGCTACACCGAGAACGTGCTGTGGCGCTATTACGACGCGCTGTACGGCATTTTCGATCGTTTGCACGAACGCTACCCCGAACTACTCCTGGAGAATTGCTCGTCGGGCGGCGGGCGCACCGACCTGGGGATCATGTCGCGCTTTCATTGGACGCAGGTGACCGACCGCTGGTCGCCCGGGCCGACTTTGAAAATCATCAACGGCCTCACGCTCTCGCTGCCGCCCGAACTATGCGAGACGCTGCTGGGCGCGATCACCGACGGTGTATCGGATATCGACTTCATGCTGCGCATTGGCCTGTTCGGGCACTTTTGCGCCAGCGGCATTTTCCCCACCCTGGGTGAACGTCAGGCGATGGCACGCGAGCGCTGGCGGCACACCATCGACCTCTACAAGACCTTCGTGCGGCCGATGCTCTCCACCAGCCGGCTGTATCATCACACGCCGATCCAGCGGCAGACGGAGGCGGGCGACTGGGTGGTGCTGGAGTGCGCGAGCGAGGACAGCAGCCGTGCTTATGCCGGGATTTTCCGGCTGGGCGACGCCGTTGATCCTGCCTACGTCTTCCGCCCGATCGGGCTGGACCCATCGCGCACCTACCGCCTGACTTACGACACGCGCGGCTACACCCGCAGCATCGACGGTGGCCATCTGATGGACGACGGCGTGCGAGTGAACGTGACGGCACCCTTTACCTCGGAGCTGTTGACCTTCGAGGCACTGTAGGCCTTCTAATAAGGGAAATGAACCACAGATGAACACGGATAAACACAGATGGATTGATCGTCGTTCATCGGTGGTGCCAGTAAAAGAAACGGGTGGTTCATATTCAGAAGAACTGAAACCGCCGGTGGACGCCGATAAACGCAGATTTTGTACCGGCGTTCATCCGCGTTGATCGGCGGTTTTAATAACGGAGATGAAACACAGATTTTCATATCCGTGTTCATCTGTGTTTATCTGTGGTTCCGAATGTGTCCGTGGTTCCAATATACGAGATCGGAGGGATGAATATGCTGAAGATTGGATGGGCAACCCGCAGCATTACCCCGGAAAGGCCGGTGATGCTGCACGGGCAGATGAACGTGCGCGTTTCAGAGGGCGTGGAGAACCCGGTGACTGTGACCGCGCTGGCGCTGGAGGGCGACGGCGAGGCGGTGATCTTCGTCGCGTGTGACCTGGTGCACATCACGGCGGCGCTGCTGGCGGAGACGCGTGCGCGGCTGAAGGACCTTCAGCCCGAGTTCGACGTCTCTCGCCTCATCATGCACGCCACCCACACGCACACCAGCCTGGTGTACGAGGAGGGCATTTACACCCCTCCCGAGGGCTGCGAGATCATGCCGCCGGGGGAATGCCTGGCGCTCATCGCGACGCAGGCCGCCGCCGCTGCTTCAATGGCCTGGGAGGCCCGCCGGCCGGGGACAATCGCCCGCGGCTATGGGCAGGCGGTGATCGGGCACAACCGCCGCGCGAGCTATATGGATGGAACGGCCCGCATGTATGGCGTAACCGACACCCCGGCCTTCAGCCACATCGAGGGCTACGAAGACCATGGCGTGCACCTGCTTTACCTGTTCGACGAGCAGCATCAACTCACCGGCGTGGTGACCAACCTGGCCTGCCCCTCGCAGGAGACGGAGCACGACCTGACCGTCTCGGCCGACTTCTGGCACGAAGTGCACCAGGAAATGGCGCGCCGTTTTGGGGAGGGCGTGTACGTGTTGCCGCAGTGCGCGCCGGCCGGCGATCAATCCCCGCACCTGCTGCTACTGAACAAGGTGGAGGAATCCATGCGCCTGCGGCGGGGGCTGACACGCCGTCAGGAGATCGCCCGGCGCATCGTGGACGCAATCGGAGACGTGTACGAAATCGTCAAAGATTCCCCCGCCGCCGACCTGCCGCTATGCCATTGCGTCGAGGCGCTGACCCTGCCGGGGCGCGTGATCACCCAGGCGGATTACGACTACGCCGTGGCGGAACTGCAAACGGTGTTGGACCAGGATCCCAAAGTCAGTTGGGCGCAGCGCCGCCTGCGCACGATGATCGCCCAATATGAGGCGGGTGGGGTGAAGCCGGATTGCACCATCGAGTTGCACGTCGTCCGGCTGGGCGACATTGCCTTTGCCACCAACCCGTTTGAACTCTACCTGGACTACGCAATGCGCATCCAGGCCCGCAGCCATGCCGAACAGACGTTTCTCATCCAGCTTGCCAACGGCGTGGAAGGTTACCTGCCCAGCCAGAAGGCTGTGGCCAAACACTATGGCGGGCTGGCCGCCGATAACCACACCGGCCCGGAAGGCGGGCAACTGCTGGTGGAGCACACGCTGGAATGTATCGAGCGTTTGTGGGCGTGATGAGGCAGCCCCCCTCCTGACCTCCCCCGCGGCGTACCGTGGGAGAGGAATTCGATTCCTGTTTGCCTATCCTGCCGGCGGGTTCTCCACGCAGCGACGCAAGAGCGGCTCGCGGATGGCCTGTGCATCCAGCGAGCCGGCACCCAGGAAGGCGACGAACCGGGCGAACCCACGCGCCAGGGCGAGCGCAAAGGCCTCGTCTTTGGCGAGCGATTTGCTCTCCAGCCACAGGCCCAGGATGACGAACGTGTTGGTCGCCCGCTCCAGTTTGCTATCGAACCGCGCGACGAGCCGCTCGCCCCACAGCACCGGCAACGTGTAGTAGCCGAACTTGCGCTGGGGAGCGGGCTTGTAGACCTCCCACACGTAGTCGAAGCCGAACAGCGCTGTGGCTCGCCCGCGCGCGCAAACGGGGTCCAGCGGCGCGAGGAAGACGGCCTCGTCGGTCGTGCTCGCCTCCAATGGCGCCCACGCTTTGGGCACGCGCCCGGCGGCCACGTCGCGCAGCAGTTTGGCGTCGCTGCCGAGCGCGTAGTGCGGCGCCTTCCAGCCTTCCACCTGCACCTTGATCAGCTCGCCATCGGCTAACATCGCCTCCAGCAGCTTCTTCGCGGCGCGGTCGGGCTCGCCGCGGCGGAAGGAATCCGCAGTGCGGCTGATGCGCGACAGGCCGCCGAAGCTCACCTCCTTCTTGATCAGGAAGCGATCCGCCTCTTCCTCGCTGCTCTCGTGGACCAGGTGCGCCGGCGCGACGTTTTCGGTGAGCGCATACACGCGCTCGAAGCGGTCGCGATGATGCGTCATCACTTCGCCGGTGTGCCACAGATAATACAGGGCCAGCGCGCTATCTTTGCGGCCGCGGTAGCTTTGCGTGCGGGTGCGCGTGGACATCTCGAAGTCGCGGTTGCTCAAGGTGCCGCGTTCGCGCAGGAGGGCGCGCATTTCTGCGATGGCTTCGGCGTGGTCGTGCGCGATGCGGCGAATGCGTGAATCGCCATAGTTGCCGTCGCGCTCGCGGCGCATGACCACGCGCCAGTATGGCAATTCGTCCATCGGGCGGACGGCCAGCCAGCCGCCCCAATCGAAGCACAGGCGCTTCTGGTAGGCCACGTCCTCCCACATACCGGGCGCATAATCCAGCACGCGGCTATGCAGCGCGATGTCCTGGCTGCGCGCGACGATTTGCAGCGGGTCCAGTTGCAGATATTCCATCGCGCGGATGGCCTTTTCGGTGCCCTTGACGCCGCGCCAGCGCCGGCCGGGCCACAGCCCCTGTTTGCCGAGGATGAAACGCCGGGCCGCCTCAATCGCGAGTGTTAGCATGGGGGCTATTATAGGGAGCCATTTTTGGGGTGCGGTACGGAAACCGACGCAGGTCGGTTTCGTATCCCGAGCGGGCGAATTGATTCGCCCGATGGGCGCGGCGAAACGTGAGAATGGAATTCTCACGCCCGAGGTATAAAAAAGAGCCCGACGAAGACAGAAACCTGATCACCTGGCAGGTGCTGTTGCACGTGGTGAATCATGGCACCGATCATCGCGCGCAACTGCTGAGGCAACTGAATGACTTAGGGATGCAGACGAGGTCGCAGGATTACATCTTCTACGTCTACGACCACCCGCTGCCGGGCATTTGATATAGTGGGCGCATGGAGTTCGAATTCAGCGGCGAAATCTGGTACTGGCGGGGGCCCTCGCCCTTCTACTTCGTGACGGTTCCGGCCGAGCAGAGCGGCGACCTGAAGGCGATCTCGGGGATCGTGTCGTACGGCTGGGGCGTGATCCCAGTGCGCGTGCGGGTGGGCGAGACGGAGTGGCGCACGTCACTCTTCCCCAAAGATGGCCTGTACCTGGTGCCGCTCAAGGATAGCGTGCGCAAGGCGGAGCATCTGCACGAGGGCGACACGGTGACTGTGCGGCTGGAAGTGAATCTATAGGTGGGGCTATTTGATGGGGAATGTGCACGTTTTGAGGTAGGGGCACACGGCCGTGCGCCACAAGGGCACTGCACCACAAAGGAACGAATCTATCGTCAAAATAACCTTTGAGGCTGGTACATGTGAATGTATCCACAACTCAGCTCATTCGATTTATCACATTGAATGGTTATTTCCCTTTGCGGCGGTTATACGGGCGCTGATTGACAGGTTTAAGCGAAATGCCTTCAGCCGATGCTTTCGATTGAACAGCTTCGGGTGTACGCTGTAATTGTCATTGGTCAGGACATCGTTTACACCGAATCTTAAAAAACCTAAGCGGGCAAGCAATCACGACATCGTTTACAGTTTCGCCTGAAGGGTGGTGTGAGTTCATGAATCGGTTCCTTCGGCCGGAAGATGCGTTTGAGCAGTACGTGCGGCCTCGACTCCGCATCGGCTTGATACCAAAACGCGATCTGGCGTTGCCCCAAGTCGATGCTGGCGCGCACGTACTCGCCGGCCCACCGACGTCCGACCATCCAGACGTCGTTGAGCAGTTCGACACTGCCATCGGCTCGGACTTTGCGCATGAGGTGAATGTACCCCGCCGTCAGCGGCAAACGGGGGCTCCCGGCGGCGTAATCCGGCAGGAGCGCGGCCAAGTCGGGGGTCAGCGTGTGGAAGGTCATGTCGCGGGTGAACTGGGCAATCGTCGCGCCACCGAGTGCGGGGGGCCGGTAGACCTGCCGATACCAGCGCTCGAACTTGGGCTGCTCGGCTTGTTGATGCGTCAGGCTGGTGAAGCGCGTGCGCGACCAGAAGGCCTGGTCCCACAGTTCGTGAAAGTTCTCCACCCAGTGGTTGCGCTTGGGTTCGTAGGTCGGCGTGAAGAAGGGCTCGATGCCGCAGAACAGACACAGGCGCACCACCTTGCCGATCACCCGCGGGTGGGTGTGTCCGCCACAGAACGCACCTTCGTTGTCCAGTTGCTGCAGGCGCGGCAGGCCCAGGCTTTCCCACGCTTGGCACAGGTGCGCACACGCGGTGGCGCTGGTATTGTTCAGCATCGGCGTCAGGGCGACGCGGTGCGTGTACACGTCGATGCTGTGGAAGTTGTACACCTTGTGCTGGCGGCGCAGGTAGCGCACCACAATGTCGGTGGCGTGCAGCGCATCGGGGGCCCACGCCGGTGGGTACGGGTAGTAGGCACTCGCGTTGGCGGCACCGAGGGCGTGAGTCAAGTCGCGTTTGGCCAGGATGCGCTGGATCGTCGCCTCGCTGGGCGCGGGCGCAATCCCCAACCCCTCCAGGCGCGCCTGAATCTCGCTCGCCCCGATCAGCCCATACGGCATCGCCTCCGATTCGCCCGCCTCCAGTTCCTTCCGCAACGCGACGATCAGGCGCTCCACCTCCAGCGATGTTTGAGAAGGCAAGTGGTGCGGCGTACGCGGGCCATCTGTGAAATCCGTGTGCGGGTCTGTGGCGTAGTGCCAGCCCCACACATATACCCATTGCCGACTGCGTTTCAGGTCGCGTGCGATCTCGCTGGGCGATTCGCCCAGCAGCAGACGACGAACCGCTTCGCGCCGCAGGCCCGCGTCGTCTCTGCCCGTGCTGGTTTCGCTGCTCATGAGCAGCTATCATCCGGGTGTAAACGATGTCCTGACTGCTATTGGCGCTTAGCATGTAAACGATGTCTTGACCGCTCAACTGTAAACAATGTCCTGACTAACGACATGTAATTTCAATGCGATGACACGGGTTGGGGTATCTTGTCCCGCGAGTTGCTTTAACTTCTTGATCTCCTCTACTGTCCAAAGTTTACCTGCATTCTTTGGTTGCTTAGTCATATAGGATCTCCTGACAAAAGTTTAATGCATTCTGCCTACACTACGTTATGAATATTGTCCCCAATCTCTCTTGATAAACCACGGAGAGTTCGAAGTATCCCATGTGACGAACTCTGCGGGATCAAATTTATCTTCCAGCACGTCAATTCTGATCACCTGTTCAGGCAACAAGCTAAGCGTGTGGATGCGCATGTCACTGTCGTAATCCCAGACATGGTAACGATCAGATTTGTCCTTAGCCCGTCGGCTGGGTCCATAATCCATTGGAGCACAAGTCCGCACCAACTGACTGCGGTCTTCCTTTGAATAAAAAGTCAATCGTATCTTCTTGCGATCACCTATCGCTTGGATAAACTCATCTAACATCATCCACCTCCTCCCACATAATAAAATCACGCACGGCCAGCGATTTGCCTGGCCAACCGGAATAGAGCAGTAATCTCATTCGGAATCTGGTCAGTATCACGACATGCCTGCCCCAAACACTTACCAAGCTCCGGCTTCCCCCATCTGAGCAGCCTGTCATCTTGATCTCATCTCTAGCCTGCTTTGCCTATAGTCATTCACATCTATCTGTGCGTTACTGCCATATACATCCAGATAGAACGATCTAGGCAACCGCGCGGAATAGCAAGCAAGTCCGCTGCATACTCGATTATCTCCTTCGCTTCAGCATACTCAGAGCATTGGATTCCGGCGCATCTGATAAGCTGAAACATATGCCGATCTACTGCCACATTAGAGAGGCCAGCGAGACCTTTCATATAATCTGCCGTTTTGGGTCCAATCCCCTTAATCCGAAGAAGGAGCTGTACATTGGACTCATCTATCAACCACGTACGCAAATCACTTACGTGTTCGACCCCATTATCAGCCAAGGCTTGTGTTACTTCTACTAGCCTGCGTGGCTTCTCAGGATGACGCCAGTCCAGAATGTATGCAGCACTGTCGTGTTCAATATTAGCTAAGAGTCCTGAAGTAGTCCTTGCATCGGGGTACAACCGCAGGAATCTGTTGACCCGCGGAGCGACTACGGTGCGGTAATTCATCCCTGCTTGCAAAACCGCATCGATAAGCACAGCTCCCATATGGTTGTAGCTAACTGGATTTATGATCTTGAAGCCATATAACGATGAGATGTAGTCTGCCAATAACCGAGCACATATGAGGGTTTGCATCGGCGCCCCACGCTTATGTCAACTAATTCTCTTCATTTAACTGACGTAATGCCTCAAGTCGATCTACACAGTTAGGGCATGCTCCACAAGGAACAGTCGCCGAAGCTTGGCAAGAGAAGGTGGCACCTATGGGCGCGGCTAAACTGATACCAAGCTTTGCCACATCGTATTTACTCATGTTCCGAAAGGGCATACGGATCTGAACTGCTCCATAATCGCTCAGCAATTGCCCCAGTTGATCAAAAAAGGCCGCAGAGCAGTCGATCTCTTGGGCATGATTGCTATTTATGAACGCTGCATACAGCTCAGTGCATTCCTGTGTTTGAGCAAACGCTGCCCCCACAGTTAATAGGAGTAAGTTCCTATATGGCAAATAAAAGTCTTTATGATCTACTCGATCTGTCCACAAATTGGCTTCGTCAATGAGTCGCGACCGTGAACCGCGATAAATGTCGGCCACCTGTAGAATGGTGATGTGCTCACAGTCTTCCTGGGGAATGACATATCTTAGAGTTTCCAGTTCGGTGTCGGTGCAATGCTGCCCATAGTTGATAAATAGTGGGATGAACTCGATTTGTTGTGACTTGAGCCAGTATGCCATAGTGGTGGAGTCCATACCGCCCGAAGCTAGTAGTACAGCGGTGGGATGATAGTTAGGCATTGCTATATTTCCTACTTAGGATTGTGAACGTCGCAGCTATGATCTCATCAAGGTCAGATGACAGCAGATCAGGCAGTTGTGTCAGCATTAGATTTTGTGCTTGATGATACGGATCATAGACAACCACGGGTTTGCCCCAGGCGTATGCCAAACCGATTTCTATCAAAGTGCCCGGGTCATTGTTTAGCAGCACTGCAAGAACCATGTCACAAGCATCCAATAGGGCCATATCCGCATTAAAGAGTTTCTGCCGTTGTGTAGGTGATGCGTTTGCTTCCATCTGACCATTTTCCTTGACTGGCCGACGGGGACTGAAATTGTGATATTGAAGACATCCAACGATTGCCTCAATAGGGTGCGTATCCACAAAGTCAAAATCTGGGGCTGCAATGTATATTTGGGACTTTTTGCGCTGCTCCCAAGGGAGACAAATGCCGGGGAGTTCAAGGATGGTTTCAGGTTGTAAAGCTAAGGCTTGCTGCACACCTCGCCTGAAATCATCAGGGTAGGTGGTGACCGCATATTCGGACGATACCCAAGCTGCATAGTGAAGCGCCAGTTCGACTCCTTGCTGGTGATACCGCGCAACGTAGGCTACGTCAAAGCAGTCCCCAACCCCAACCGAATGGACAACTGGACGCAACTGCGCTCCGACGCAGATGGGACTTCCCGTTGCAGGAAGTTGGAACAGTCGTGCTCCTCCACGATTCTCTTTAAAAACAAGGTGGTTAGTGTATCTCAAGAGATCGTTGCATAATGCCTCTATGGAACACTTGTGTTTTTCGTGAAAGAGATCAGAGGAAGTGGAAACAAAAATGGTTTCAAAGGGAATGCCACGTTTCTGCAACTGGGTTGTATCAAACTTGCCGTTGATCACATCGATGTGGAACTGTGCCGTATGGCTGCGACATGCGTCTAGCAAATCGCCCACATCGTAGCTGCCGACAAATATCACTACATCGGTCAATGTGCGATCGGCCATCACTTGGACAAGCGCCTGGATATCCAGTGTACAGGAGTATTCATCTCGTAGCAGCAAGTCATACCCCTGATACCCAGCTTCCTTGGGCTCGCCGATGAGGATAACACTCGGTGATCCCACAATATCTCCGATCTTGGTAATAGTAGCTGCGCCAGTCGACTTGGCATATGCATTGATCTGACCTGTCAGGTAACCAGGGGCAATGTATGCCAAGTCATAAGTTACCCCCATCGCCCACAGAGCACGCGCGGCGTGAAATATCCCACCTAGACGCAGCTTCTTTTCTTGGCCTGGTATACCGGGCATTACATCGACACAGACCTCACCTAACAGTAATACATAGGGTGTTTGTGTCATTGCTAATCAGACGTAGGTGCCAAATCAACGAGAACTCTTGCTATCGGCCTCCGAGAAGATGCTGAAACAATGCCTCGATAAGAAAGTCCTCTGTTTATACAACCGGCCAAGTAATTGAACTGCGTAGGAATATAGCCAATTATCAGGCCTGACTGCTCTATAACCATTAGGCGCTTATTGAGGACAAGACTGACCTGAGTCTCCCTTGTTGGTACGTCATCATGTACCTTAAAGTAGGCACAACGTTCGACGTCCTCCAAATTAGCACTGATAGCCTTATTGCATGAGTCTTCGCCACTAGACCCACCGGTTTGTTTGGTTAGATCTTCACTGCCACTGTAGTCACTCAATCGTCCAGTTCCTGTGCTTCCCATTTCATCCTCTCCTTGTGTTTAGCGTTCAATTCTGGGACGTGCGCTTATACGGTAACCGAATGTTATGAGTAAAAGTCGACATATCTTGATGGTGTTTCTCACCAATTGTGGTTGTATGCCCCCTCAATTTGATAGCTGCCCCTGCAACAAGTTACCTTAATTACCTATAGTATATGATTGTTCATATTGGTCACAAATAACACTTTTACTCACGTGTATTTGCGATAGAACTGCACACCAAGGTCTGGCTATGTAGAACCTCATGGCCCTTTCAGGGCTTCACGAAATGTTGCCCCTTAACCTCAAGTTCGATCCATTGCAGGGAAACAAGCACTATCCTATAGCCATGATCATGACTTTGGCCCACCTATGAAACGATCCTCTTTCATCTTGCCACCTCTTACCCTTCCAGCAGCGTGCGAGATGCATCATGAGAGCAACTCCCCGCGTGCACTTTCTCGTTCGACTCAAGCCTCCATCGCCAACAGCCGCTCAATCTTCCCGGCCGTCCCACTATCGCTGCGTAGCGTATGAATTAGCAGCCGCAGGTCGGGGGAGTCGATCGTCTGTAGAAAGAGAAAATCGAAGGTCAGTTCTCCCACCAGCGGATGCTGTATCGACTTTTGCCCCTCCGAAAGGTTGGCCACGTCGTGGCGGGCCCATAAATCGCGGAACTCCGGGCTGATCCGGCTCAATTCGGCGATCTGGTTGGCCCACCAGGGATCGTCGATGAAGCGGCCATACTCCGCGCGAAACTGCGCCACGTACACCCGCAAAAGCTCCTCCCAGGCAGCGCCCTTCTTGTGCGCCGGCGCATTGAACAATCGCCACATCAAGTTGCGCGCTTGCCCGGTCGAAGCGGCGTAGTCGCCAAAGACAAGGCAGAAGGCGGCATTCCATGCCACGACGTTCAGGCGCGTGTCCAGCACGCACGCCGGGATCGTCCCCAGTTGATCCAGGAATTGTTGCAGGGCGAGGCTGACGACCGGCGGCGAAAACGTCTTCACGGGCGGCGGCTGGCGCAGCGCGAGCAAAAAGAGATGCGCGCGTTCGTGCGCGTCCAGGCGCAATGCGCTCGCCAGGCTTTCCACCAGTTGCTCCGAGACGTTGATGTCCCGCCCCTGTTCAAGCCAGGTGTACCATTCGAGGCTGACGCCGCTGAGCATGGCCACTTCTGCGCGCCGCAAGCCCGGCGTGCGCCGGCGCGTCCCCCTCGGTAACCCCACCTGTTCCGGCGATAAGCGAGCGCGGCGGCTGCGCAAAAACTCCGCCAATTCGTGATGCCGATCCAACTCCAACTGATTGATAGACACGCAACATTCTCCACCCAACGAGGAGGGCATAAACAGGAAGTGCGGGTTCCAGGATAAACGCCACCCTCGTTAAAACAGTTCCCTCATGATACATTGACGGCGGATGCGGCAAGCAACCCTCAGCGCAGAACCTCCGCAATCTTTAGTCTAGCTCGAGGAGAAATTGAAGATGAACGTATTCGTTACCGGCGCGACCGGGTACATTGGATCTGCGGTCGTGCGCGAACTGCTCGAAGCAGGGCACCAGGTCACCGGCCTGGCGCGCTCAGATGGAAGCGCCGCGGCGTTGAAAGCCGCCGGCGCCGCGGTGCAGCATGGCACGCTCGAAGACCTGGATAGTTTGCAGCGCGGCGCGCGTGCCGCGGATGGCGTCATTCACCTGGCCTACGTGCACGACTTTTCGAACATCGAAGCCTCCGGCGCGATCGACCTGCGCGCCGTGGAAGCGATGTTGGCGGCGCTTGAAGGCACCGGCAAGCCGTTCGTAAACACTTCCGGGACGCTCATACTCGCCATGCTGGGGCGCGTGGGGACGGAAGAGGATGCCGGGCCGGCCGGGATGCGCCGGGTCGATTCGGAAGATGCGACCGTGTCAATGTCCAAGCGCGGGGTGCGCTCGTCGGTCGTGCGGCTCGCGCCAACGGTGCATGGCGAGGGCGACCACGGCTTCATCTCAGGCCTGATCGGCATCGCACGCGCGAAGGGCGTATCGGCCTACGTCGGCGATGGATCGAACCGCTGGCCCGCCGTGCATCGGCTCGATGCGGCGCGCCTGTTCCGGCTGGCCGTGGAAGCCGCCCCGGCCGGTTCGCGCTGGCACGGCGCAGCCGAGGAGGGCGTGCCATTCCGTGACATCGCCGCGGCCATCGGTCGCCAGTTGAAACTCCCCACCGCCAGCATCTCGGCGGAGGAAGCCGGCGCGCACTTCAGTTGGCTTGGCAGCATGGTGACGGCAGACAATCCGGCGTCCAGCGCGCTCACCCGGCAGCGCCTGGGCTGGCAACCGCAGGAGCCTGCGTTGATTGCGGACATCGAACAAGGGCACTACTTCAAGCAGTAGCATGGAGCGACAAAACCTGCGGGGCCAGACCCCGCAGGTTTATGCCCGCGCCTGTGACGATTGAAAGCACGGACGAACGCAGCGCCACAATCTGCGTTCATCCGCGTTTATCGGCGGTGGAGTCTTACCCCTCCATCAGCGTGCCAGGCTCATCGAAGGCGTGCCGAGCCCGATAATGCGTTGCCGCGCATTTTGCGCAAGTGGTGGTAACATCCCAACGCAATCAACTATGAGCTCACTGCGTAACTTCTACCAGATCGATCCGACGTTCACCCTGTTCAACAATGGCTCCGTTGGCACAGTGCCGCGCCCCGTGTTCGAGGCCTTTCTACGCCTGGAGCAGGAGATGGAGTTTCACCCCGGCAAGTTCTGGGGCACCATCGCCCCGCGCATGACGGAGGCGCGCGGCATGTTGGGCGAGTACCTGGGCACGGCCCCCGCCAACATCTCGTTCGTCGTCAACACCACCGCCGGCCTGAACTTCCCCATCCGCAGCCTGCAACTGGGCCCCGGCGATGAGGTGCTCTCGACCAGCCACGAGTACGGCGCGCTGAACAATGCCTGGCGATACATGGCCAAGCAGCGCGGCTTCACCTACATCAACCAGCCCATCCCCACGCCGATGACCACCCGCGAGGCGTTCGTCGAGAACCTGTGGGAGGGCGTGACGCCGCGCACCAAGGTCATCTTCCTCAGCCACATCACCTCGCCCACGGCGCTGATCTTCCCCGTGGACCTGGTGTGCAAGCGCGCAAGAGAGGCAGGCATCATGACGGTGGTCGATGGCGCGCACGCGCCCGGCCAGTTGCCGCTGAAGCTGGACGAAATTGGCGCCGACTTCTACGTGGGCAACCTGCACAAGTGGGCCAATTGCCCCAAGGGCACAGCCATCATGGTCGCCCGGCCCGAGGTGCAGCACCTGATCGACCCGGTCATCATCGGCTGGCCGTGGCACGACGAGCCCGCCGACGCGAAGCATTACCAGGAGTACGTCGAGGGCCTGGGGACGCGCGACATGTGCGGCTTCCTGGCCATCCCCGAAGCGCTGCGCTTCATGCGCGAGCACAATTGGGACGAGGTGCGCGCGGAGTGCCACGAGGTGGCCGCTTATGCGCAGCGCCGCCTGTGCGAACTGACGGGCCGGCCCCCGCTTCACCCCGCGGATGACACGACCTGGTTCTCGCAGATGTGCGTCGCGCCGCTGCCCGCCACCGACGTCGGCAAGCTCTCTACACGCCTCTACGAACATTACCGCATCGAGACGGCCATGTGGGGCCACGAGGACAACCAGGGCATTCGCATTTCCATCCAGGCGTACCTGGACAGAGCGGATGTAGATCGGCTGGTTGACGCCATTCGTGAATCCGTCTGACCGCTGCGTCCTTAGAACAATTCACACGCAGAAACAAAGGTAAGAAGAACACAAAGTAAAGATGAACTTTTATCGAAAACCTTTGTGCCCTTTGTTGCTTTGTTACTTTGTGTGAGAAGTCTTGGATTTCCATAGGGGTGAGGGCATGCCCTCACCCCTGAGGTGTTCAGCCGAGCCCGAACCTTCGCGCCTCTTACTCGTCCAGCGGCGCGCCGGACTCGTTGAACGCATGCCGCAGCGCGTAGTAGCCCAACGCGGCATCGATGAACGGGTCGTACCCCGGCTTGCGCTGCACCATCACGCTCACTTCCACCCCGATGTAGCCGGTGTAGCCGGCCTTGTGCATGGCCGTCAGGTAATGCACGAAGTCGAACGGCCCGGCGCCAGGGGTGAGGAACTCGTGGTGGGGGTATAGCCCACGCTCGTCCTTCACGTGCGTGTGCACGCTCCATGGCACCATCTGCGGCACGCACGCGTCGATGCCGATGCCGATCACGTCGAAGTGGCTGATGTCAAAGTTCAGCCGCACAGCCGGGTGATTCACCTGCGCCATCAGCCACAGCGCCTTCTCGGGCGTATCGAACGACGTGCCTGAGTGCGGCTCCACGGCCAAAATCGCCCCGCGCTGCGCCGCGTATTCGCCAAGTTGGCACACCCGCTCAGCCACCAGTTCCTTCTTCGCTTCCCACTCGTCCACGCCACCGCCGGCCAGGCTGCACACGATTGGCTGCTCGCCCGGCCCGGCCAGTTCCACGGCCAAGTCCAGCGTGTCGCGCAGGCGCTGCATGTTGGCGGCGTTCTTGTCGGGGTCGCTCTCGGTCATGCCGGTGTGCCCTGCGATGGCCGAGAGGCCCAGTTTGTAGTCGTCCAACAACTGGCGGATGCGCTTGCGGCGCGGCGCGTCCAGCGTGGCCAGGTCGGTTGGCCAGTTGGGCGTCACGGCCAGTTCGATGGCCTGATAGCCGATCTTCGCGATGGCGGGGATGGCCTGCTCGATGTCCACGTTCATCATTCCCCACGTGCAATAGCTGATTCGCATGTCGTCCTCTCTTATTCTTATTCACCACAGATGAATGCAGATGGGTTTATTAGCGTCCATCGGTGGTTTAAACCTGCTTGATCTCTTCAAGCACTTCTTGTTTTTGTGCTTTGATGCTGTCCAGCATTGCCATCACCGGCAGGTGATAGGGGCAGGCGGCTTCGCACTTGCCGCAGTGGGTGCAGGTCTGCAACATCGCCAGGCTGTGGGCGAAGATGTGCTCGGCCTGCTGCTTCACCCACGCGGCGAAGGGATAATGTGCAAACGCCTGCGCGCCCATCCGGCGCAGCTCGTTCTGGAACACGTCGTGATAGATCAGGTGGTCGATCGGCAGCCCCGGCTCGCAAACGACCTGGCACACCTTGTCGCAGATGTGGCAGGTTTGCTGATCCGTCGCGCGGCGCCAGCGCTCCACCTCCGCCGCTTCTTCCGCCGAGAGCGCCATCGTCGGCCGGTCCAACACGGCCACGTCCAGTTCCAGTTGTTCGATGTTGCTGACGCCGGCAGCCATCACGTGGATGGGTTGGTTGGCCAGCCAGGGCAAACTCACGCTCGCGGGCGCCAGCCCCACGTTGACCGGCTTCATGATCACCATGCCCGCGTCGTAGCGTTGGCAGACGGGCACAAGCTGCTCCAACGCCTCGCGCCGCGCATAGTTCAGCGGAAATTCCACCACGTCGATCAGCCCCGTCTCCACCCCGCGCGCCAGGGCCGTCAGGTCGCTATGGCCCGCCAGCCCCAGGGCGCGGATTTTGCCCTGCCGGCGCGCCTCCAGCAGCCCTTCCACCGAGCCACCCGGCGCGAAGTGCGCGTCGATCATGGCGTGGTTGTAGGTACGCAGAAAGAAGATGTCCAGATAGGGGGTGCCAAGTTCGTCCAGGTCTTCGTCGATGCGGCGCAGCACGTCGCTGCGGGTGGTGCTGGCGGTCTTGCTGCCGATGATGAAATGCTCGCGCTCCCTGGCAATCACCGGACGTTGCATGCTGCTGCTGCGGCCATAGCGGCCGTCGAAGTAGTTCACGCCCAGATCGGCGGCGCGCTGATATAGCTGCGTCCCCGCTTCGATCTCGTGCAGCATGACGTACCCGCCCCCGATGCCCAGCAACGATACCTGCCGTCCCGTCCTTCCCAGGCGACGGTATTGCATGGTTCAGAGCTCCTTCAGTTCAATTTGTCACGCTTATTCAGGCGCACAGCGAAATCGTCGGTTGAGGTGAACGTGCCGGGCTTGTCGTCTTCCGCCGGGGCTCGCCTCGGGCGCTCGATTTGTCCATCTTGCGAACGCGCCAGCCGGGCCGACCAGCTCTGGCGCTCCTTGGCGTAATACAGGAACTCGCTCGCCCCCGCCGCGCCCAGCACCACGATGGCGACGGTGCCCACCGAGGGCAGCAGGGCATAGAGCGCTACCAGCACCAATGCGCACCATGTGCCTGCGCAGACGGGACAGGCCAGCAATGCGCCGATCACGCTGCCGGGCTTTGGGCTCACGCTCAAGCCCGCACCGCAATCGTCGGGGGCCGTGACGCAGAAGGGTTCCCGCAGCCAGCTCATCACCTCGTTCTCGCTGATCGTGATGGCCGCCCGCATCACCGCTAGCGGCAGAAACGGGATCAGCCACCATGGCATCTCCAGCTTCGGCTGATAGACGGCGACTACGATCACCGCAGCGACGAAGACCACTTCTAGGCCGATCAGCGCAGCCTTCCTGTATTTCATCATGCCTCCTATCAATCGAGCACTGACTCAATAGTATGGCTCATTCGCGGGAAGTTGCATCCGGATTCACACAAAGCAACGAAGAATTGGAAACCACCAAGACACGGAAACACAAAGGACACAAAAGCTTAATATTCTTTGCTTCTCTGCTTCTTAGCGGTTAGATCAGACTCACACAAAGCAACCAAGCAACGAAGTCTTTTACACCGCAGAGTCGCAGAGGGCGCAGAGAATCCTTTTGGGAATCTTTGCTCCTGTGCTCCTCAGCTTCTTTGCTGTTCATGCAGGACATATAATCGTCCACAGTCCTGGCCGCATATTGAATCTCTTCCTGGAGAGAACGGAGCTAGCATGGTCGAAATCATCCCGCAGATGGTCGATACCGCTTTTTTATACTTCCACACCCGTTGCTCCACGGGCGACGAAATCACCCCCTTCGTGGCGGATATCCAAAAGGCTTTGCCCACGACCTACCTCTGGGCCGGCGATGGTTGCATCGAAGGCCAGGCCGACGATCCGGTCATGCGTAAAGCGGTGCGCTACGGCACCAGTTCGCAGCGCTACTGGTTCGTGTTCCCCATGCAAACCAGCACCCCCGAGGCCTTTGCCGTGGCGACCGAGGCGATGGGCGCCGTCCTGGCGACCTGCGGAGGCTACGTCAATGGGCTTGTCGAGCAGGTGATGGCCCGCTTCAACCTCCTAGCTTCCCGCGTGGTGCTGTGTGGGCATCAGCACGGGGCGTGCGTCGCGATGGCCGCCGCGATGATGCGTCGCGTGCAGCCGTTCGCCTTGACGGTGCTGTTCGATCCGTGGCCCCTGGAGACGCTCTACCTGCAACACGAGCACGAACTCCCGCCGACGCGGGTGGTCTGTGTCGATAACCTGTGGGTGAAGGAGCGCGAGCGGCAACGCGGCGCATCAACCGAGCTATACAAAGTGTTTCAAGGGTATGGCATCCGGGCGGAAGGAGTCACCTTGCCCGAAGGACAGAGCAAGCCGGATGGGGCGATGTTCCGTGAAGCCGTTCGCCAGATCCAGCTCGCTTTCGCCTGAGGCCGGGAATCAAACAGCAAAGAAGCGGAGAAGCAAAGATTCTCCAAAGGATTCTCTGCGACTCTGCGGTGTAAAAGACTTCGTGTCCTTTGTGCCTTCGTGTCTTGGTGGTTCATATGCCTTTGTGTGCCGGGCCATCCCAGGTGCAACCATTGATGCCCCTCAAGCGTACAATGAGAAAGACCTGAGATTTTCCCTATGTTGAAGGCCGACCCGCTCATCCGCACCAAGCTACACCTGCCCTTCACCCGGCCGGGCCTGGTTCCTCGCCCGCGGCTCCAGGAGCAGATCGCGCAGGGGTTGCACGGCCCATTAACCCTGGTCACGGCTCCGGCCGGCTTTGGCAAGACCACCCTGGCGGCAGCCTGCCTCGCCGGTTGCGGCATGCGCGTGGCCTGGCTCTCGCTCGATAAGAATGACAATCAGCCCGGGCGCTTCCCGCATTACCTGGTGGCCGCCTTACAAGCGGCAAACCCCGCGCTCTGCAGCGAGGCCGCCCAACTCGTCGACGCGCCGGAGCCGGTGCCGCCCGAAGCGATCCTGACCTGCCTGGTCAACGACCTGGACGCCGCGCAGGATGAGATCGTGCTGGCCCTGGACGATTACCAGTTCATCACCAGCCAATCCGTCTACGAGCAGGTGGCCTTTTTGCTCGCGCATTGCCCGCGCACGCTTCACCTGCTCATCGCCAGCCGCTCCGACCCGCCGCTCCCCCTGGCCCGCTTGCGCGCACGCGGCCAGATGGTGGAGCTGCGCGCCGCCGACCTGCGCTTTACGCCGCTCGAGGCGTCTCAATTTCTGAACGACGTGATGGGCCTGCGCCTGGATGCCGCGGCCGTCACGCTGCTCGAAGAACACACCGAAGGCTGGGTCGCCGGCTTGCAGATGGCGGCGCTCTCCATGCGCGATTGTAAGGACGTCTTCGGGTTCATCGAGGGGTTCTCGGGTACCAATCGCTACATCCTGGATTATTTGCTGGAGGAAGTCCTGGCTGGCCAGCCGCCGGAAATCCAGCATTTTCTTCTGTGCACGTCAATCCTGGAGCGCCTGGCTGCACCGCTGTGCGATGCCGTCATGGCGGGGGGCGACGACCAGGCGACGCCGGTGCGCCCCTCAGTCGCCATCCTGGATTACCTGGAAAAGGCCAACCTCTTCATGGTGCCCCTGGACGATGATCGGCGCTGGTATCGCTATCACCATCTGTTCGCGGACCTGCTTCAGGCACGCTTGTATCAATCGGGGCCCGAGCAGGCGGCACGGCTCCTTTCGCGCGCCGCCGAATGGTGCGAGCAGGAGGGCCAGGTCGCCGAGGCGGTGCGCTACGCCCTTGCCGCCAAAGACGATGCCAGAGCCGCCGGGCTGATCGCCAAATACTGGCACTACGCGGTGAATAACGGCGAGATCGAAACTGCCTGGGCCTGGCTCAGCGCATTGCCGGCGGACGTGCGCAAGAGCAGCGCCACGCTGGGCGTCGCCTGCTGTTGGGTGCTGTGGCTGCGCGGCCAGGTCGGCGCGATTGAGCCGTACCTGGTGGATGCGGAGTGCGCGCTGAGCGCAGGACCCGCCTACCAGCGCTTTGGCGTGGACGACGTGACCGACGCTGCGTTGCCCGCGCATCTGGCCGTGTTGCACTCCATCGTCGCGCGCTACGCTTTCGACTTTGCCTCCGCGGTCGCGTTTGCCGAGCGTGCCATGCGCCTGCTGCCCGAGCATTTGCCGCCCCAGGCCAATGCGCAACTGCGCACGCTGATCTTCCTGGCGCAGGCGTCGGCCTACGACGGCGCGGGCAACTTGGAAAAATCCGTCACCGCCTATGCCGAGATGATCCGCTGGAGCCGCGTGAGTGCAAGTGCCACCGGGGTCGGCGTCACCATCCGCATGTCCGGCGCGTTGCGCGTGCTGGGGCGCCTGCGGGCGGCGGACGAAGCCTGCCGTGAAGCTTTGACGTATGTTGAAGCGCAAGGTATGGCGCGCCTGCCCACGAGCGGCGTTTTGCACCTGGCGATGAGCGAAGTGCTCTTGGAGCGTAACGACCTGGAAGCCGCGCAGGCGCATCTAGCGCAGGGAATCGAACTGGGCAAGTGGAGCGGGCGTTTCGACGCAGTGCGCAACGTCGCGCCGGTGTTGGTGCGGCTGCGCCAGGCGCACCAGGACATCGATGGCGCGCTTCAGGCGGTGCGAGAGGCGGAAGCGGCAATGGGCGAGCCGGTGCCCCCTTTGGCGAGGGCCGAGTTGCTGGCGTTGCGTGCCAGGGTGCTGGCCCGGCAGGGGGCGCTGAGCGAAGCGGCGCACTGCGTTGAGGAGGCGGCCTGCTTAACCGGCCGGGACCAGGGGCAGACCCATGTGTTGGTGGCGCTCGCCGCGGCCAGGGTGACGTTTGCCCGCTGCGAACCCGAAGAAGCCGCCGTGACGCTGGGGGACGAAATCGCCGTCGCAGAGGCATCCGGCCGGTTGGGCGCGCTGCTCGAACTGTGCATCTTGCGCAGCCTGGCGTTTGCCCGGCAGGCTAAGCTCGCGGAGGCGGACCTGGAACGCGCGCTGGCCCTGGCGGCGCCGGAGGGTTACGCGCGCATCTTCCTCGACGAGGGCCAACCCATGCAGGCCCTGTTGGCGCAATGGCTGGCGCATGCCGCTGCCGGCCCGCTGCGCGACTACGCCATTCACCTGCGCGCTCAATTTGAGGCCGAAGCGCAATCGGCGTTGCCGCAAGGCCAGGGAAATGCCGCGGGCGGGCTGCCTGAGCCGTTGAGCCAGCGCGAGTTGGAGGTGCTCCAACTCATCGCCCTGGGCAAGACCAACCAGGAGATCGCCCGGCAGCTCGTGGTGGCCCCTGGCACCGTCAAGGCTCACACGGCCAGCATCTATCGCAAGCTGGATGCAGCCAACCGGACCGAGGCAGCGACACGCGCCCGCCAACTCGGCCTTCTGCCCTGAAGTTTCTCACACATAGAAACGAGCAGAGGCCCTCACCCCAGCCCTCGCCCGCTCGTTCCTCGCAGGCGAAAGAGCGTTGTGTTTCCCCGCCAATAAACCCTCAATATCCCGTTTGGCAGATGCGCGCCACCCCATCGGTTCTTAAACTCAAGCTAGATATGAAGGCATTCAACACACAGAAATAAAGACACGAAGGGCACAAAAGTTCTCTTTGTGCAGAGCGAAAAGGAAGATGACGCATGAAGAAAGTCACTGCGTTCGTTGGGAGCGTGCATAAAAAGAATACCTATCAGGCCGTTGTGCAGTTCATGAACAATCTGCAGGCGCTTGGCGACGTCGCGTGTGAGGTCGTCGTGCTGGGCGATTACAGGCTGGGCACCTGCCGGGGCTGCCGGCTGTGCTTCGAGAAGGGCGAGGAGTATTGCCCGTTGAAGGACGACCGCGACGTACTGATGCAGAAGATCGCGACTTCCGATGGCGTGGTCTTCGCCTCACCAAACTACTGCTTCCAGGTGTCGGGGATCATGAAGACGTTCCTCGACCGGTTCGGTTTCTCTTTGCACCGCCCGTGCTACTTTGGCAAGGCCTTCACCAGCATCGTCACACAAGGCATCGGCGGCGGCAGCCAGCTTGTCAAGTATCTCGACTTCGTCGGCGGCAACCTGGGGTTCAACGTGCTGAAAGGCATTTGCCTGACGGCCCTGGACCCGCGAACGGAAAAAGACCAGCAGAAGATGGACCAGGCGCTGGCCCGGCACAGCCAGCGGTTCTACGCCGGGCTCGTCAGGCCGGCCTACCCTGCGCCGACGTTGTTCAAGCTCATGATTTTCAGGATGAGCCGGACCAGCATCGGCCAGATGCTCGACGACAGCAGCCGAGACTACAGGTACTACGCGGAGAAGGGCTGGCTGGAATCGGACTACTACTACCCGACGCGTCTGGGCGTGTTTCAGCGCGCCGCCGGCCATCTGTTCGACGCAATGTCACCCATGGTTCGCAAGATGCTTTCATAGGGAGGGACGCTATGCCGGATTACTGCGAGATCAAAATCAAGGGGCACCTGGATACGCGCTGGTCGGATTGGTTTGCGGGTTTGACGTTGACGCACCTGCCAGGCAATGAGACCCTGCTTTCCGGCCCGCTGCCCGACCAGTCCGCGCTACACGGCATGCTCGAACGCATCCGCGACCTCAACCTGACCTTGATCTCAGTGACGTGCGGCGACCCACCCGCTGAAACACCAACGCAAGAATAGGCGGTTTGATCGTTTTGTTGGAGAACATCATGGCTCATTGCAAAACCTTCTTTCTTATGGCCCTGGCCGGCATGAGCTTGATCGGGGCTGCGGCGGTCGTGGCGCGCTATCTGCGCGAGATACATGCCGCTCACGCGCGCATCGCCGGGCTGGGCAGCCAGGTGATCGAGACTGCTTGCGGGCCGATCGAGTATGCGCGAGTGGGAGAGGGAGCCCCGGTGCTGGTAGTGCATGGCGCGATGGGCGGCTTCGACGCCGGTGTGACGCTGTCCGGGCCGGTCACCGCTGCGGGCTTTCAGGCCATCGCCGTCTCGCGGTTTGGCTATCTGCGCTCGCCCCTGCCCGCGGGCGCTACGCTGAACCGCCAGGCGGACACCTATGCCTGCCTGCTGGGTGCGCTGGGGATCGGGCAGGCCGCTGTCCTGGCCGTTTCGGGGGGCGCGAACTCGGCGATCCGCTTTGCCGCGCGTCACCCGCAGCGCGTCTCGGCGCTGGTGTTGCAATCGCCCGCTGCACCCGGCAACGTCAAAGTCGCGCCGCCACCCAGGCTGTTGTTCGATACCTTGCTGCGTAGTGATTTCATCTATTGGGCCTTTGCCACTTACGGCAAGCCGATGATGCGAGCGGTGATTGGGGTGCCCAAGGGGTTTGCATTGACGCCGGAGTTGGAAGCGCAGGCAGATGACATCCTGGCCGCCACCCTGCCGGCCGGCGCGCGGATCGATGGGTTCATTTTTGATAACTATACGTCGGAAGCTGAGTTTTACGAAGAAATAGCGCCGGCCAGCCCCTATTCGGCCAGCAGGGTCGCAGCGCCTGTGCTGGTGGTCCATGCGTTGGATGACCCGCTTGCGGTTGCCGAGAACGTGCGCGGCCTGGCAAGCCGCTTCCCCAACGTGCGCGTGTTCGCCGTGCCGGATGGCGGCCACTTGCTCTTGGGGCACGCCGAGGCGGTGAACGCCCAGATCACGCAGTTCCTGCGCAACGGCGTAGCCGGGCCGGGTCGCCGGCTTTCGCAAGAGTCACTTTTACGAGATCAATCTGTTCCAGAACAATGAATACGAACTAGGGAGAAAAATCATGCAATCTCTTTCAAGCAAAACAGCCCGGGTGACCATCCTGGCACTGCTGCTTGGCACGCTGGGCTGCACGGGGAACCCGGCGGGCGGCACCGCCCTTACCAAGAATCTTTCGGAGCCGCTCAACGGCGCGACAAGCGCCAGCGTCGATATCAACAGCGCTACTGGCAACCTGACGGTTGACCGTTTCAGCGGCGATGAGCCGGTGCTGGCGAGCGGCGCGTTGCAATACTTCGGGGATCAGGAACCCACCCATACCCTGAACGTGAGCGACGGCCATGCCACGCTTACGCTGCGCGGTGTGGGCGATGCACAACCTTGCATCCGTCTGCCGTGGCAGACGGACAACGGCGCCGTCGAATGGCTGGTTCACCTGAACCCCGGCGTGCCGTCCGACCTCACGGTCCATACCGGCGGCGGCAACGTGAAGCTGAACCTGGCCGGCATGATCGTCAAAGGTCTCTCCGCCGACGCCTCCGGGGGCAACGTGGACGTGGTGTTACCCAACAACGCCGCCGGCCTGAGCGTGACGGCCAAGACGGGCGCTGGCAACGTCAACGTCGAGATCGGCGGCGGCACCACGGGCCGCAACAGCGTCGATGCGAATAGCGGCGCTGGCAACGTGAGCGTGCGCCTGCCCAGCGGCGTCGCGGCCAAAGTGAACGTGACGAGCGGGATGGGCAAAGTGATCGTGGATTCACAGTTCAGCAAGACGGATGCCGACACCTATCAGTCGCCCGGCTACGACGATGCCGCCGACCGGGTTGAGATCACGTTGCACAGCGGCGCCGGCGACGTGAGCGTTTCATACATCTCTTAGAGGCACAAAAATGTCACAAACACCTGGCGTTCCACCAATCGTCAATCGCGCGATGAAATTCATGTTACGCTCACCCCTGCATGGGGTGGTCAGCAAAACCGTCTTGCTCATCAGCTTCAGCGGGTGCAAAAGCGGGCAGACCTATACGACCCCGGTCAGCTACTCGCAGGAGGGTGATCAGGTATACATTTTTACACATGCCACCTGGTGGAAGAACTTACGCGGCACTGCGCCGGTGACCCTGCGTTTGCGCGGTCGGGATGTGCAGGGGCTGGCGGAGCCGGTGGCCGGCGATCAGCAAGCCATCGCAACCGCGTTGAGCGCGCACCTGCGCAAGGTGCCCAGCGATGCCCGCTATTACGGCGTGACCTTCGACGGCCAGGGCAACCCAAACGCCGCACAAGTGGCGCAAGCGGTGCAGACGGTGGTGATGATCCGCGTCCAAGTATGAGAGGAACCACATGCTCTACCTCTTTGTGATCGTGGCTTGCACCGTCGTGGCCTGGGGCGTGAGCGTCGTCACGCGCTACCTGCGTGCGATGAACGCCGCCCGCGCGCGCATCGCCGGTTTGGGCAGCCGGGTGATCGAGACCGCTTGCGGCCCGATTGAATATGCCCAGGCCGGCAGTGGCTACCCGCTGCTGGTGGTGCACGGCGCGATGGGCGGCTTCGACCAGGGCTTGTGGCTGGCGCGCAACTTCGACGTGAGGCATTACCGGGTCATCGCCGTCTCGCGGTTCGGCTATCTGCGCTCGCCCGTGCCGGCGGGCGCTACCCTGGATAGCCAGGCGGATGCGTTTGCCGGCCTGTTGGATGCACTGCACATCCAACAGGCTGCCGTGTTCGCCATCTCGGCGGGCACCACCTCGGCGATCCGCTTTGCCGCGCGTCACCCGCAGCGCGTCTCCGCGCTGATTCTGCTTTGCCCCGATGCCCCGGGGGAAGTTCAAATGGCACTGCCGTCCCGGTTCGTCTTCGAAACCTTGTTGCGCAGCGACTTTATCTATTGGGCGTTGAACACCTACTTCGCCAAACGCGTGCAAAGTGCGATCGGTCTCGTGCCGAAGGGCTACACGCTCACCCCGGCACACGAAGCTCAGCTCAGAACCATCCAGTCCGGGGATCTGCCCGCCAGCAAGCGCATCGACGGCATGATCTTCGAAAGCTACACCCTCGCGCCCGAATTCAACGCATTCGTCACGGCGGCCAGCCCCTACCCATTGGGCGAACTCGCAACGCCCACGCTGGTCATCAATGCATTGGATGACCCAATCTCGATCCCCGCGAACGTGCGCGTGCTAGCCGGGCAGATACCCAATGCGCGCCTATTCCTCGTGCCGGATGGCGGGCACCTTCTCTTCGGCCACATGCAAGAAGTGCGGGCCGAGATCAACCGTTTTCTGCATCGCAGCGTGAACGAACTGGGCGAGAGCGAGTCCCTCGGATTAGAAGGAGGTGCACCCAACGCCGGAGATCATGTCTGCGATAGCGCCTTTCCTCAATATGTTGAAGCTCACGCTGGCGTGGGTATGTGACGAAGGAGAATAAATAATGATGCAAACCCTTCAGCGATTCAGCAGGCCCACTGCGGCACAACAGGGATGCCCGCACGGCGCCTACGACGTGCTCGATGCCTACCTCGAACAGCAAATGCGCCTTTTGAACATCCCCGGCATATCGCTCGCCGTCGTCGAAGGCGACCAGGTCACGCACCTGCGCGGCTTTGGCAAGGCCCGCCCCGGCGGCGAAGCGCCTTCGGCCCAAACGCCCTTCCTCATCGGCTCGCTCACCAAATCGTTCACCGCGTTGGCCGTGATGCAGCTTGTTGAGGCCGGGAAGATCGAACTGGACGCCCCCGTTCAGCGCTACCTGCCCTGGTTTCGCGTGGCAGACCCGCAGGCATCCGCGCAGATCACCGTCCGCCACTTGCTGAACCACACCAGCGGCTTGCCCACCTCGTCCGGGTGGGCCCCCCTGGCCGATTTCGATGCCCGCCCCGGCGCATGTGAACGCCAGGCGCGCGCACTCGCCACGCTCAAGCTCGCCCATTTGCCCGGCGCGACGCACGCCTATAGCAACGCGAACTACAACCTGCTGGGGTTGATCATCGAGGCTGCGAGCGGTGAACCATACGAGGCTTACGTCAAGAGCCACCTCTTCGCCCCGCTGGACATGCGTCACAGCTATACCGCGCAGGCCGAGGCGAAACAGGATGGATTAGCCGTGGGTCACCAATACTGGTTCTGGCGTCCCTTCGCCGTGCCCAACCTCGCAACCCCGCGCGGGTCGCTCCCTTCGGGGCAGATCATCTCCAGCGCGGAAGACATGGCGCATTACCTGATCGCCCATCTAAACGAGGGGCGCTACGGCGACGTGCAACTGCTTTCGCCCGAGGGAATCGCCGAGTTGCACCACGGGAGCGCGCCCGTCTATTTCGGGGATAAGCTGATCTCGCAATATGGGATGGGCTGGTATGAAGAGCAACGCGACCAGGTGAAGATCGTCTGGCACGCCGGCACCGTGCCCGATTTTGCGGCTTTCATGGCGCTCCTGCCGGCGCACAAGAAGGGCATCGTCTTGCTCATCAACGTCGATCACTTCATGATGAACCCGGTCGCAACGGAACTGGGGATGGGGGCGCTAGCGCTGCTCGCCGGGCAGAAAATCGCGCCCGGCCCATTTGGCATCCGCTTCAGCCGCATTATCCCCTGGGTCATGCGGGCGCTATTGCTCCTCCCGCTTTTGCAAGTTGCCGGCGTCGCCATCACGTTGCGGCAATTGGGCCGCTGGCGGCAGGCCCCGCCGCAACGCCCGGATTGGGGGCGGCATCTGTTGCTGCCGCTCATCCCCAACCTGTCGCTTGCGGCGCTCGCGACCCGCCTGCTGACGAGCAAGATGTTTGGCTTTTTTCGGCTCTTCCTGCCGGATCTCTCGTGGCTCGTCCTGCTATGCGGCGGCTTCGCCGGGGTGTGGGCCTGCGTGCGCAGCGGATTGGTGCTGAAGGCGTTGCGAACGCGCGCGAAGACGTGAGGGAATTCACGTGCGGGCGTGAAGCCCACAGCTACCGTTCATTGCGCTACTGCGATAGCTTTGCCCGCACGCCCGGCACGAAACCTGGCATGGGCTGGCTTGAATCGGGCGCGCCGAACAGGCCCCACAGCCAGCGCACGCACAGGTCCATCCATTGCGCCACGTCGGGGTTGATCATCTCAGCCAGGCCATTCGACGTGAGCGGGTTCGCCAACGCCAACCCGTGCACGCCGTTGGGGAAGATGTGCAGTTCGAACGGCACATCGGCCTGGGCCAGCGCGGAAGCAAACAGCAGCGCGTTCTCCACCGGCACCACCTGGTCCATGTAGGTGTGAAAGATGAAGCTGGGCGGGGTATGCGGGCCGACGTTGCGCTCGCACGAGAGCTTCGCGCGCAGGCTCTCCACCGGCCGGCCGGCGGCCAGATTCTGGATGGAGCCGGTGTGCGCGTGCGGGCCAGCGGTGATGACGGGGTAGCCCAAGATGAGGGCGTTGGGCCGGTTGGCGCCGGGCTGGATGCCGGACTGCTGCACCACGTCGGGGTCGTTCCACAGCGTGCCCAGGCTGGCCGTCAGGTGGCCGCCCGCCGAGAAGCCGCACACGGCGATCTTATTCGGGTCAAGGTGCCACGCGGCGGCGTTCTCGCGGATCAGCGCCATAGCGCGCGAGGCGTCGCATAGCGAATTTGGGAAGGCCGCAAATGGCCCAACGGAATAGCGCAAGACAAAGGCGTGCAAGCCGCGCGCCAGGAAGGAAAGCGCAATCGGGTCCGCCTCGCGGTCGCTGGTGCCGGCGTACCCGCCACCGGGCAACACCAGCACGGCCGGGCGGATGTTAGCGTTCGATAGTTCAGGGGATGCGTCGTGCAAGTAGGCGGTCAGGTTCACGCGGCCGTCAGCGCTCAAGTTGAAAGTCTCTTTTTTCACCGTGCCTTCACCATGTCGAGGAAGATGGAGCGGGGCGCCTTAGTCAGGCCCCTGGAGCAGATGATAGCACCTCGTTCTCTTTCCTGGCTACATCCCGCAGCCGCTCTACGTCGCGCATCGGCGGCAGGCCGAAGAGCCGCTTGTACTCGCGGTTGAATTGCGAGGCGTCGTCATAACCTACGCGGTAGGCGGTGCTTGCCACGTCGAGGTGCTCGCCGAGCATCAGCCGGCGGGCTTCCTGGAGCCGCAGCCGCTTCTGGAATTGCAAAGGGCTCATCGCGGTAACTGCCTTAAAGTGGTGATGGAAGCCCGAGACACTCATCCCGAGTTCTTGCGCCATGTTCTCAATTCGAAGCGGTTGGTCGAAATCTTTACGAAGCCACTCGATTGCCCTGGTTATACGGTAGGTGTTGCCTCCCAGGACCACGATGTGACGGAGCCGGTCACCTTGCTCCCCTCTCAGCAGCCGGTAGACGATTTCCCGCGTGATCAGAGGCATCAGGAAGCGTGCTTCGCTCGGAGCGTCGATGAGCCTGACGAGCCGCACAGCAGCGTCCAGCAGGCCGGCGTCCAGTGGGCTTACGTTGATAGCACTCACGTTGGCATGGCTGTGCGACGAGAGGTGCCCCGCCTCGACCATGACGGAACTGACGAGGGTTGGGTCTAGCTCTAAGCGGAGGCTGAGAAAGGGTCGCGCCCGCGATGCCTCGATGATCTGGCTCGCGATGGGCAACTCGACAGTGGCGAGGAGGTAATGAGCGGGGTCGTACTGATAGCGATGGTTGCCCAGAAGTATCTCCTTGCTGCCTTGGGCGATCACGCAAAAGGAAAGGTCGGACACGCCGTGAACGCACTCCGTAGGCGAGGAAGAGCGACGGAGGTGCAGACCTTTCAGCGGCTCAACTGTCCCGTCTTCGCAGATGGCGCGCGCGATACATTCGACCAGCTCGCCCCGGTTGGCTTGCGCCCGGCGTGCCCCAGGTTCTACCTGTTGGGGTGGCATCAAACCCATTATGACTGCTTCGCTCATTCCTATACATCCCTCTTAAAGGTTTGCAGAATCATCCAACGATCTTCGAGAATCGTTATACCACATCGTGCTTCAAGATGGGAAAATACACCTCGGGCAGGTGAACGAGTTCCAGCCTTTAGCAAGTAAGCTGGACTTTTATTCAGGGGCACGCCGGCTTTGATGGAACGAGAGACCTGCCTACGGAGAACAAGCGTAGAGAAAAGAATGAGCAATCAGCGAGTTTAGTTCATTACGGGCGCCGAAACACTTGCCGCGCGTAATCAGGCCATGGCAGAGGCGCTGTAGGAGAAGAAATGCAGAAGCGAAAACTAGGGCACAGTAACCTGAAAGTGTCGGCTCTCGGGCTGGGCTGTATGAGGATGAGCTTTGGCGATAAACCGATTGGAGACAAGCAAGAGATGCTCGCATTCCTCCACGCGGCGGTCGATCGTGGGATCACTTTCTTCGACACCGCGGAAGTATACGGGCCATTTACGAACGAGGAACTGGTGGGCGAAGCGCTTGAGCCGTTTCGCGGGCAGGTGGTGATCGCCACCAAGTTCGGATTTCAACATACCCCCGGCAAGGGACCAAGCCCGGCGGTCGGCTTGGATAGCCGGCCGGAGCAAATCAAGCGAGTTGCCGAGGCTTCGCTCAAGCGTCTGCGGGTCGAGGCTATCGACCTGTTTTACCAGCACCGGGTGGACCCGAACGTGCCCATTGAGGACGTGGCAGGAGCGGTGAAGGACCTGATTCAGGCGGGCAAGGTAAAGCACTTTGGGCTTTCAGAAGCAAGCGCGGAAATCATCCGTCGCGCCCACGCGGTTCAACCTGTCACCGCCGTGCAGAGCGAATATTCGATCTGGTGGCGAAACGTTGAAGAGGCTGTCCTGCCAACCTGCGAAGAACTTGGGATCGGTTTTGTGCCCTATAGCCCGCTGGGGAGGGGTTACTTAACAGGCAAGATCGATGAGCACGCGACATTCGACAGATCTGACATCCGCAGCCACAATCCTCGCTTTACGCCGGAGGCGATTAGGGCCAACCGAGTCGTGGTGAACCTGCTTGAACAGATGGCCGCACAGAAGGGCGCCACCCCGGCCCAGATTGCGCTGGCCTGGCTGCTGGCTCAAAAGCCCTGGATCGTACCAATTCCTGGCTCGCGCAAGCTGGAGCGTCTCGAGGAAAACATCGGGGCGGTAGACGTCGAACTATCGCCTGATGACCTTGGCAAGATCGATCATGCCATGTCGCAGATTACGGTAGTCGGTGACCGATATTGAAGACTCTCCACTCAGGAGACCCTCTCGCCAGATAGGAGTAACGTATGCAAAAAAGAAACCTGGGAAGCAGCGGACTGGAAGTCTCTGCGCTTGGGCTCGGCTGTATGGGCATGAGTTCTGCGTACGGGCCGGCCGCCGACAAGCAGGAGATGATCTTCCTTATCCGGGCCGCCGTAGAACGCGGCGTCACCTTCTTTGATACCGCCGACGCCTACGGCCCGTTTGCCAACGAAGAGTTGGTTGGCGAGGCTCTAGCGCCTTTGCGCGATCAGGTGGTGATTGCCACCAAGTTTGGATTTGATATTGATCTTGTCACCGGGGCACGTTCAGGCGGTCTGAATAGCCGGCCGGAACACATCAGGCGGGTCGCCGAGGCGTCGCTCAAGCGGCTCGGCACAGATGTTATCGATTTGTTTTACCAGCACCGCGTTGACCCGGATGTGCCCATTGAGGATGTTGCGGACGCGGTGAAGGACCTGATTCGGGAAGGCAAAGTGAAGCACTTTGGGCTTTCGGAAGCGGGAGCGAAAACAATCTGCCGGGCTCATGCTATCCAGCCGGTCACAGCAGTCCAAAGTGAGTACTCGCTCTGGACGAGAGACCCTGAAGCAGAAGTGTTGCCGGCCTGCGAAGAGCTTGGCATCGGCTTCGTTCCATTTAGCCCGCTGGGTGCAGGATTCCTCACCGGCAAGATCGATGCGAATACGACCTTTCACAGCACGGATTTCCGCAACATTTCTCCCCGCTTCACGCCAGAGGCTCGCAGAGCAAATCAGGCCTTGGTCGATCTCTTGAACAAGTTCGCAGAGCAAAAGCAGGCAACGCCGGCTCAGATTGCGCTCGCTTGGCTACTGGCTCAAAAGCCGTGGATTGTTCCGATCCCAGGCACGACGAAGCTGCATCGCCTGGAGGAGAACATCGGGGCCGCGAATGTCGAACTGACACCTGATGACCTGCGCGAGATCGAAGGGGCCGCCGCAAAAATCCAAGTGCAAGGGGCACGGCTCCCCGAAGCGGTACTGAAACTGACTAGCCGCTGATGGGAAGGCCGGGTTGATCGTGACGCCGCGACAGGCGCGGCGTCGAATGTATCTAAGGGGACGGAGGTCTATGAAAACAACAACAGGCACAATGATGGAGCATACTTCTACACAAAACGTTTTGAAAACCGCCGGGGGAACCATACTTGGTTTACCTGTGCATATGATTTCGGACACGAGTTCGGCTCAAGCGATTGATGAAATAACCGGTCATGGCAAGTCCGTTGTGTTCTTCACGAATGACATCAGTGTTGATGGCCTGCTGCAGGTGTACACTCATATCAACGAAGGCATGACCGGAAAGGTGGCCATCAAGCTCCACTCCGGTGAACCCCATGGTCCGAATCTGCTGCCGATTGGGTTGATAAAAGGTTTGCAAGCCCACATTCCCAATAGCACCATTGTGGAATGCAACGTGCTTTATCCGGGTCCGCGTTATGAAACCGCCAGCCACCGCGAAGTGATTCGGACGAACGGTTTCGACTTTTGCCCCGTTGATATCATGGATGAAGAAGGCGATGTGACGATCCCCGCGGCGGGGATGAAGGAATTCCTCGCCAAAGGCCACGGATATACCCCTGGTGAGCATCTGACCGAGGTCGCCGTCGGCGGTCATTTGCTCCATTATCACTCGCTATTGGTATATACCCACTTCAAAGGCCATGCGATGGGTGGTTTCGGCGGGTCACTGAAGAACATTGGGATTGGTGTTGCGTCGGGGCACGTCGGGAAAAAGCAGGTGCATGGCTTTGATTTTAATCAACCCAACGTCGACATTATGGGTTACATCGGCCCGGGGTTTCTTGAAAGAATGGCCGAATCGGGTAAAGCCATCGCCGAACATTTCAAAGGCCACATCACCTACATCAATGTGCTGAAGAATATTTCGATCGATTGTGACTGCGATGGTCAGGGCGCCAAACCAAAGTGTGAAGACATCGGTATTCTGGGTTCGACCGATATCGTGGCTATCGACAAAGCTTCACTTGACCTGGTATGTCAACTTCCTGCGGCGCAAAATCGCGATCTTATGGAGCGGATCGAGTCACGCAGTGGTCCTCATCAAATCGAATATATGACAACGCTGGGCATGGGCAACCCGAACTATGAGCTTGTACAGATAAGATCAGAGAGGGTAGCCAGTTAAGGGGACTAAAAATGGACATTAAAAGAAGCGGCTCACAACCTTCCGACAAGGGAGCGGCCGAGTATTTCACCGGAACCGTGCGCATCGACCCACTGTTCCAAGTACATGACCCGGCGCGCGGTTTTGGCGCAAGTGTCACCTTCGAGCCTGGTGCCCGGACGGCCTGGCACACTCACCCGCTGGGCCAGACCCTGATCGTGACGGCCGGCTGCGGCCTGGTGCAACGCTGGGGAGGTGAGATTGAGGAAGTCCATCCCGGCGATGTGATCTGGTTTCCGCCGGGGGAAAAGCATTGGCACGGCGCTGCACCAACCACGGCCATGACGCATATTGCCATTCAGGAGCAACTCGATGGCAAAGCCGCCGACTGGATGGAAAAAGTCAGCGACGAACAGTACCAGACTGGGCGAAAGGTTGAATGAAAGGAGGTGCCCCAATGACCACGTGGACAATGGATGAACTAAACAAGATTGGAAAAGCTGAAGAGTTGCAGATCAGGTCACTCCGGCGCGACGGCACATTGCGCAACCCGGTGACGATTTGGGTCGTGCGCGTTGGTGATGACCTCTATGTCCGGGCCTACAAGGGTCGCACTGGCGCCTGGTTTCGTGGCACGCAGACCCGCCACGTAGGTCACATTCGAGCCGGCGGCGTGGATAAAGACGTTACGTTCGTGGAAGAATCTGATGCGAGCGTCAATTCCCAGGTGGATGCGGCGTACCGCAGCAAGTACCGCAAATATAGTGCGGAGTATATCAACCCCATGGTGGCTCCTGACGCGCGGTCCGCGACAATCAAACTCGTACCGCGTTCAACAGGTTCATAGCCAGTTTCGAAGGATCTTTCTCTCCAATGGCCTATGCCGCAGAAGGCGTGTGGACGCGCTGTTGTCATTCCGGCGAGCGCGGGCGAGGAGGGGCTTTGGCGGCGCATTCGTCAGGCGTCGATCATAGGTCGCCATCGGCCAGAGGCCGACGGCTGGTTCAATCAAAAACCTGCTGCGCGGGTTACGCGCACGTTCCTCCTCGCCAGTAAGGAGGAATCTTGGCGGCGCACAACGTATGAGTAGCCGCCATCGGGCGCATTCGGGGTGACTGTGCCATTGGACGCCGTAGTCAAGCGCGCCATGCCGCAGCCGTGATTCACTTGCCGGGCGACTTGCGCGGCTCGGCCTCGGGCGATTCGGTGAGGCGATGGCTCATCTCGCTGCCGTAGTCCAGCCCATACACCTCTTTCAACTGGGCGATGCGCGCCAGCACCTCATCGCTGAATGGCAGCTTGTTGTCGAAGGCATGCAAGACGATTCCCTCCAGCAGGTCGCCCAGTGAGATGTCGAGGTATTCGGCCACGCCTTTCAATACCTTCAACATGCGCTTCTCGACCCTGATCCCCGTCTGGACCCGCTCAACCACCAGCATCGGCTCCGTCTCTTTTTTCGTTGGCATGGGTTGATTTTATCATGGTACATATGTATAATGATAACAAGCGGCGGATGCAGGCAGTCACTTGCATCCGCCGCAAGCATGTGAATCCATCAAAAAAAGGAGAGCGGGTCAGCATGGAGATTACACAGAATAAGGCGGGCATCCGCACGTTCCTCACCGTTTGGGGCGGGCAGCTCGTCTCCGTCGTCGGGTCGGGCATGACAGATTTTGCGCTAGGGCTGTATATCTATCAACGCACGCAGTCGGTGACCCAATTCGCGCTGATCCTGCTCTGCCGCGCGTTGCCGGGCATGCTGATCTCGCCCATCGCCGGCGCGCTGGTGGACCGGCGGTCCAAGCGCACGGTGATGCTGTGCAGCGACCTCGTCGCGGGGTGCTTCACGTTCGCGCTGGCGGCCCTGTTCATCACGAACCAGCTTGAGTTATGGCACATCTACTTGGGCGTGATGGCGGTTTCCGCAGCGGGGGCCTTTCAGGTGCCTGCCTATCTGACGGCAACGACCGCGCTCATCCCCGCCAAACACCTGAGCCGCGCCAGCGGCATGGTGCAGGTCGCGCAGGCGTGCGCTGAGATCCTGTCGCCATTGCTGGCGGGCCTGGTCATGGGTGCCATCCAGGTGCAAGGCGTGTTGCTGGCCGACGCGGCATCGTTTGGCTTTTCGGTGTTCACCCTGCTGATCGTGAAGTTCCCGCCCGCCGCCGAACTGGTTGGGGAGGAGCGCAGCCCCGCGCCGTTGCGGGGGCAGATCAGCGAGGGACTGAACTACATTCGGCGGCACCCGGCCCTGGTGACGTTGCTGGCATTCTTCGCGGCAGTGTCGCTGGAGGGCGCGATGATCAGCGCGCTGATCCAACCGCTCGCGCTGGCCTTCACTTCTGCGGCGGGGCTGGGGGCCATCCTGACCGCCGGCGGGAGCGGCCTGATGCTGGGCGGGGTGCTCCTCAGCATGTGGGGCGGGCCGGCGAAGCGCATCAACGGCGTGCTTGGCTTCCTCTCGTTGTTTGGGGTGGGCATCGTGCTCATTGGTCTGCGTCCTTCGCCGCTCCTGGCCGGCATTGGGGCGTTCTGCGCACACTTCTGCATCCCCTTCGTGAACGGCTGTAACCAGGCGATCTGGCAGGCCAGCATTCCGCTGGCGCTGCAAGGCCGCGTCTTCGCCGTCCGGCAAATGGTGACGCGCGGGGCGCAGTTGCTCGCGCTCGTGGCGGTTGGTCCATTGGCCGACCGCGTGGCCGGCCCTTTGATGAACGTGGGCGGCCTTCTGGCTGATAGCGTCGGGCGGGTCATCGGCGTTGGGGCGGGACGCGGCGCGGCGCTCATCTTCGTCCTCATGGGCTTGCTGGCGATGCTGACAGCCGGCTTCGGGTGGCTATCGCCGCGCCTGCGCTGCGTCGAGGCACCCATCCCAAATTAGGCGCGGGATTCACTCCTGCGCGGCATGGGATGAAGCAACGCGGCGACTGCCGCTCTCTGTGATGAGCAACCATCACTGGTAGGCGCAGGATTCATTCCTGCGCGGCGTGGGTCAGGCAACGCGGGCGTAAAGCCCGCGACTACCTTGCGGCGTATCGCAAAGGTGGAACGGCTAAAATAGAACTGTGTTTCGCAAAGCCGCACATGGCATCCGCCCAAGGCGCCATGCGCGGGTCTGGTTCAATGAGGTTCATCGAGATGAAAACACAAGCTTATCCCTACAAAGAGATTGCCCCACGCAGCTACGAAATCGGCGAATTTGATTGCGCCTCCATGTTCCTGCTCATCGGAGACGAGCAGGCCATGCTCATCGACACGGGCATCGGCATCGGCGACCTGAAAGGGTTCGTGCGCCGGCTGACCGATAAGCCGCTGATGGTCTGCTACACGCATAATCATGCCGATCACGTCGGCGGGGCCTGCGCCTTCGATAATGCCCACATTCACCCCAAAGACATGCCCGGCTTCCCCACCGGCGGTGTCGTCGGCCTGAGCCTTGAAGGGCGCTTGCGTTACATCAAGATGATCGCCGAGCGCGAGAAGGGCGACTATCCCTATCACCTGGAGGAAGACGTGACGGAGTGGGGGCCGCAACCGCCGCTCTTCCCACTGGAAGAAGGGCAGGTGATCGACCTGGGCAACCGGAAGGTCACCGTGTATGAGTGTCCGGGGCACACGGCCGGGTCGGTGACGTTCCTCGACGCGAACACGCGCACACTTTTCCTCGGCGACGCGTGCAACTGCAACCTGTTCCTGGGTGGCGGCGCGCCCGGCACGCCGGGGTTCACCTCGATTGAGAAGGCGCTCTCTTACCTGAAGCGTCTGCAAAGCCTGCACAGCCAGTACGAGCGCTATTACAACGGGCATTACGATTTTCGCCCGCTGGGCGAGCCGTTGGGTGAGGATGTGCTGCCGGATGCGATCACCGCCTGCGAGCAGATCATCGCCGGCACGGCGAACGTAGTGTTGAAGCCGACGATGCTCCCAGGCGCGCCATTGCGGCACATCGCCACGGTCGGGCGCACGAACATCGGGTTCGACCCGGCCGGGATTCGAGAGCCGTAGTTAGCAGATATTCAGCGAATGCGTGAGAATCAATTCTCACGCTGGAAACACCAATTCCGAGCGGGCGGATTGATCCGCCCGGAGGTCATTCGTTCGCGGCATGACACGTGAGAATAGAATTCTCATGCTCGGGATACCAAATCGGCCTGCGCCGATTTGGTGCTAGCCCATGAGGAACTGCCGAGAGGCGGTTTTACTCTCCCATTCACCTTCTGCGCATGGGTTCAGTGCCATCATCAACCACATCGTCCGCACAATACTCCAAATCACTGATGAGTTGCTGTGCGGCATGGTGGGCTTTCTGTCCATGGATGTAGCCGATCACACCCGCAACACCACTCTTGCTCACCGTAAAGGCACCATACGAGCCTTGCCATTTGAATTCCGCTCCAGGCGCAAGCGTGTGGGTCATCAAGTGGGAGGACGAACCCTTGAGATTCTTGGCGATAACGGCCACGGTGATGGTCGCCGGGAAACAGAGCAACACATGGACGTGATCCGGCATCCCGCCGATTGCCAGCGGCAGGCAGCTCAACTCATGACACTTTGCCGCAAGCGCAGCGTGTAACTGCGGTTCTACTCGCGATGTGATAAACGGCAACCGATCCCAGGTGGCCCAAACAAGGTGCAAGTACAGTTGGGTGAGATTGTTATACATTGCATAATTGAGTGTAGGAGCCGCTCGTAAAATTGACAACCGGCGCATGTGAAAACGGATTGTGGTTTTCACGCTCAGGCGATCAAATTGGCCGGCTCAGAAACCGCCGGAGGGCGGTTTTGTTCCCCGAGCGGGCGCGCTTGTTCGCCCGGGGCCGGCGCTTGGGCGCGTCAAAACGTGTGGAACGTGAGAATAGAATTCTCACGCTCGGGATACCAAATCCACCTGCGTGGATTTGGCTCCAATCCATGAGAGACCGCCGCAGGGCAAATTGATCCGCCCAGATGTCGCCCATTCACGTCGTGAGCAGGCCCGATTCGCGCAGTTGGGTCGCCACCAGCAGGCACACCACCAGCAGGACGGTCAGGGCGATCAGCGAAGGCGTCATCGCGCCGGTCGCAGCATCGCGGAAGCTATCCATGCCCACGATGAACACGATCCCGGCCACTTGCCCCATCAGGAGCAGTAACCCGGTGGACGTCCCTTCGGGGGTGGGCCGGGCGATCTCGGCGCCATATTGAAACCCAATCGGCCCGGAACTTAGCAGGAAGAAACCCATGACCACCGCCGATAGCATCAGCAGGCCGGTGCTGGTGGCAAACGTGATGCCCGCCAACCCCAGGATGGCGCCGCCTACGGCGAGGATGAGAAAGGGCACCCTGCGGCGCGTGCGGTCGGATAGGGTCGGCAGGATCACTGCCCCGACGATGCCCCCGGCGATCATGAGCCCGCCGGTGATCCCCGCTTGCGTGGCCGAGAACCCGCGCGGGCGAACGATGTCTTCGATCCAGGTGGTGACGCTGTTGAACAGGCCCAGCCCGATGAAGAAGATCAGCATCAGCAGCAAAAAGTCCTTCTTGTGCAAGATCAGCTTCAGCCCTTCCAGCATCGAGGTGCGCTCATCCTGTTCATGCAGCCCGGGCGGCGATGGCGGGCGTTCACGCGCAACCGCCACGAACACGATGGCGGCAATCAGCGCGCCCACACCATAGATGACCAGCGTTGTGGTGATGCCGGTCTGCAAGCTCACCTGCGGCGTCAGCACCAGGCCGCACAAGATGCCGCCATAGATGGCTAGCGACCCGAACCCCGAAGCCGTGGCGCGCTCTTGCAGGGGGAACCAGCGCACGGCCACCTTGGTCAACGCGTTGAGGATGAACGGTTGCCCGATCGCGATGCCGATTTGGGCGGCGAGCGCCAGGTTATAGTTCGCGCCCGCCAGCCCGCGCAACAGGCCGAAGATGCCGGTCAGCCCCGCGCCAACGCACACGGCGCTGCGGAACCCATGCGTGTCGATCAGCCACGAGGCAGGGATGGACACAACCAGATAGGCGGCCAGGAAGCTCAACGACAACAGCCCGATGCTCAGGTCGGAGACGCCGTAGTAGGTGGCTGCGTCGGCGGTGATGGGGGCGTAGGTAATCCATAGCATCTGATTGAACGCGGTGACGAGCATGAAGGCCAGCAAGATGACCCAACGGTAGCGATAGACCTTGAACGCGGGCTGTTCCATTCGGTTGCAAGCTCCTTTGAGAAGATGGCATCCCTTTTGCCTTGGGCTTCCCGACACAAAGGGCACAAAGATTTTATCTCGTGCTAACAACTGCAATTTACTTTAGGCGGAAGCCTGGTAGCCGACTATAGTCGTTATCACTCGATTGTCAAACTTCTATTTCCCTGCCACAGTCTGCCTTCGCGCATTTTCCACCAGATTACGTCAGTTTCCATTCTTCCCCGGGTTTGTTGAATTGGACCGAGTAGCCACGCCGAGTGCGCAGCATCTCCGGCAGATCACGCAGATAGGAACCGGGCAAGCCCGGAGAGAGATAGACCGCGCCGTTGAATAGCGCTTTGTCATCTTTCAGAAAGCCCGTCCGGCGCGCCTCGGCGACGACATCCTGGTAATCGGTCCACAGGTATACGCCCAACGTCACCCACACCCCATTGGGAATCTCGTAACCGTCCAGCACGCTAAGGGTTTCGGAGATCGTCTCCGGGGTCTCTCCCGGCGCTCCCAACATCAGCGAAGCCCCAAAGGGAATGCGTGAGCGGCTCAGCACATCCAACGCTTCTCGCACCTGCCGAACCGTATAGCCGCGTTTCATGGATCGGAGCATACTTTCGGAAGCCGACTCGATGGACAGATTGGCGTAGAAGCAGCCGGAGTCTTCCATCAAACGGCAAAAGTCATCTGTGACGCCCATCGGTCGCAAGTCGCCCGTCCCCCATTGCAGACGCCCCTTTTCTGCAATCAATGCCCGGCAAATGGCCGCCGCATGGTGGCGGGGAACGTTGAAATTGTTTTCGCAAAACATGACTTTGCGGCTATTGGTAAATTGAAGGATGTGCCTGGCTTCTGCAAGCACCCGCTCCGGGCTTTTGAGCCGATAGCGCTTACCCTCCAGCTTGCTGTAGGGGCAGTAGGTGCAAGAGAAGGCACAGCCGCGCTTAGTGAGGATCGCCGGGGTGATTTCTCTCGCGGTATAGGGTCGCCAATCGACAAGGTCGTAAGCGGGCAAGGCTTGCTCGTCCAAATCCTGCACCGGGCAGGAAGGAATGGAATGAAAGCTTCCACCCCTTCTGGCGGCGCAGCCCGGTATAGCGTAGATGTCCCCTCCCTCCGCCAGCCATTTCAGGAATAGCGGAAAGGCTTCTTCCCCTTCGCCGCGGATGCCGTAGTCCAGCTCCAGATACTCCAGCCAATCGCGGGCGTAATAGTTGAAGCCGGGGCCTCCCAGGATAATCCGGGCAGGCGAAGCCCGGCGGACGATGTCAACAATTTCCTTGACGCGCGGTCGCAAATCGGTATGGCGGGTGCCCAGGGGTG
>DAOUFG010000114.1:0-45787 GCA_034430115.1 Thermoflexales bacterium
ACGCCGCGCAGGGGTATCGCGGTGATGGAGAACCGCCGATAATGCCGGATGACTTCATCGCCCAGGTCGCCGCCCGTTACGTAAGCGCATACGAACGGCTGACTGGGAAAACATTCGCACCAGCCGAACAACCGGCGCAAGCGCGCATCATGCGCAACCTGGCAACCGCCGGCAAATAAAACAGACGCGACACCACAGCAGGCCCCCTTCAGGGGTCTGCACAATTTTCTAAAGTAAGCGTGTAGATAAACAAGAGCCTATGCAAATGTATAGAGGATGGGCACTATGCAGAATAGTTTGACGAGAACACCTGAAGCAGGTGAAAACGCATCAACCGCGGCGAAGCGTTGGTCCGTGACAGATCGTGATAAGACCGGTATGCGCGAAGAATGCGGCGTCATGGGCGTCTATGCCCCCGGCCGCGACGTAGCACGCCTGACATTCTTCGGCTTGTATTCATTGCAACATCGCGGACAAGAAAGCGCCGGCATCGCCACCAGCGACGGTCACCATGCCCTTATTCATAAAAGCATGGGGTTGGTCTCACAAGTCTTTAACGAGGACAACCTCCGCCCGCTTACCGGACACCTGGCAATCGGCCATACGCGCTATTCCACCACGGGCTCTTCACTACTGAGCAACGCCGGCCCGCAACTACTCGAAACCATCTACGGCCCATTGGGCGTATCGCACAATGGCAACCTGACCAACTCGGTCGAGTTGCGCCACATGCTGTTGGAACGCGGCGTAGGTTTGTCATCGACCACCGACAGCGAATTGATCACCCAGGTGCTGGCGTCACCCCCCGAATCCTGGGCCAACAAGGTTCACTCGAATGGCAACGGGGGCGGGAATGGAAACGGCGTACACGCCGAAGCCAACGGTGATCGATGGGTGGCACGCATACGGGCCTTTATGCAAGTCGCTGAAGGCGCCTACTCGCTTGCGCTGCTCACACGCGATGCCATCTACGCCGTGCGCGACCCGCGCGGCTTGCGCCCGTTATGCCTGGGCCAACTGGAAGGCGGCCACGTCGTTGCATCCGAATCATGCGCGTTGCAGACCGTCGGCGCGCAGTTCGTGCGCGAGATCAACCCCGGCGAAATCGTGCGCCTGGATCAGCACGGCGTAACGTCGTACATCGGTCACGAACCATTGACACGAGCATTGTGCATTTTCGAATACGTCTATTTTGCGCGCCCCGACACCATGCTGGAAGGTCAGGTAATTCACCAGGTACGCCAGCGCCTGGGCCGCCAACTGGCGCGTGAAGCACCTGCCGAAGCCGACATCGTCGTAGGCGTGCCCGACTCCGCCATCCCCGCCGCCATTGGCTATAGCCTGGAATCGGGGCTACCCTACACCGAAGGGTTGATCAAGAACCGCTACATCGGGCGCACGTTCATCCACCCCGACGACGAATTGCGCCGGGTGGGCGTGGCGTTGAAGTACAACCCGCTCACCGCCAACCTGAAGGGCAAGCGCGTCGTCATGATTGACGACTCGATCGTGCGCGGCAACACGGCCGCGCCGCTCATCAAGCTCCTGCGCGACGGCGGCGCTACGGAGGTACACGTGCGCGTATCTTCACCGCCCGTGCGGCACCCATGCTTCATGGGGGTGGACATGGCCACCTACAAAGAGCTGATCGCCCATCACCTGGACATTGAGGCCATCCGCCAGCACATCGGCGCAGATAGCCTGGGCTATCTCAGCCTGTATGGGCTTGTGCAGGCCGTGCAAGATGCGATCAGCGGCGAGACGGGCCATTGCACAGCGTGTTTCTCGGGGGCTTATCCGATCCGCATCCCAGCATGGCTCTTCAGTGAAGAGCGCGACAGGATGGTCTTTGAAGAGGCTCGGGATTAGGCATTCCACAGCCGCGCATCACCCACCAGATGGATGATGCGCATTGGTTCATCATCACACATGGCACACTTAAACGTTTTGGTGATCGGCTCCGGCGGGCGCGAACATGCGCTCGCATGGGCGCTGGCACGCTCACCGCAAGCCGGTGAACTCTATGTCGCGCCGGGCAACGCCGGCACCGCGCAAGATGGCTTCCACAACGTGGCGCTCAGCAGCGACGATACCCCCGCCCTGCTGCAATTCGCGCTCGACAAACACATCGACCTCACCGTCGTCGGCCCCGAAGTGCCTTTGGCAAACGGGATCGTCGATCAATTCCAGGCGCGCGGCTTGCGCATCTTCGGCCCCAGCCAACAGGCCGCTCAGCTTGAATCATCAAAGGCATTCGCCAAGCAATTCTTTGTCGATCATCACATCCCCACAGCGCAGTATGCGCGCTTCGACGCCTACGCGCCTGCCGTGGAATGGGTGCGCTCGTTCAAACAGCCCGTGGTCGTCAAGGCCGATGGCCTGGCGGCGGGCAAAGGCGTCATCATCTGTGAAAGCGCCCAAGATGCCGAAGCTGCGTTGCGCCGCACGATGCTAGACGCTGAATTCGGCGCCGCCGGGCAAACCGTCATCATCGAAGAGCGCCTGAGCGGGCCGGAATTATCGGTGCTGGCGTTCTGCGATGGGCACGACGTGCTCATCATGCCCACGGCGCGCGATCACAAGCGCGTTTTCGATCACGACGCGGGGCCCAACACCGGCGGCATGGGCGCATTTGCCCCGGTGCCCGGCATCACCCCTGAATTGATTGAGGAGATTCGGCGCAACGTCATCCAGCCCACAGTGGATGGCATGGCGGCTCGTGGCACGCCCTACGCCGGCGTGCTCTATGCCGGCATGATGCTGACCGCCGACGGCCCCAAAACGCTGGAGTTCAATTGCCGGTTTGGAGACCCGGAGACGCAGGTGATCTTGCCGCTATTACAGTCGGACCTGTTGGAGATTGTGTTGGCCTGCACTGAGGGGAGACTGGCCCAACTAGCGCCCCAGGTGCAGTGGCGCCCCGGCGCATGCGCCACGGTGGTACTTGCTTCGGGTGGCTATCCGGGCCATTACCCCAAAGGATTGCCCATCACCGGGATTGCCCAGGCCGACCAGCGACCGGACGTGAAGGTGTTTCACGCCGGCACGTCGCTCAAGGGCGATCAAATCATCACGGCTGGTGGGCGCGTGTTGGCGGTGAGCGCCCTGGACGCCGACCTGCCCGCCGCGTTGAAGCGCGCCTACGCCGCTGTTCAAGATATTCACTTCGATCAGATGCACTACCGCACCGATATCGGTAAGGTGCGGGCCTAGCGAAACGAGGACACAATCATGACGAATACCAATACCTATGCTGCCGCCGGCGTAAACATCGCTGCCGGGCAGCGCGCCGTAGACCTGATGTCCAGCGCCGTGCGCGCCACCTACGGCCCGGAGGTGCTGGCTGGGATCGGCGCGTTCGGCGGGCTCTTCGATGCCGCGAAACTGAAGTCGATGGCTGCGCCGGTGCTGGTGGGCTCCACCGACGGTGTAGGCACCAAGACGAAAGTGGCCGCCAAGTTGGGCCGCTGGGACACCATCGGGCGCGACCTGGTGAATCATTGCATCAACGACATCCTGGTCCAGGGCGCCGAACCGCTCTTCTTCCTGGATTACGTTGCCTCCGCAAAGCTGGATTCGGCGCAGATCGCCACCGTCGTCACGGGCGTGGCCGAAGCCTGCCGCGAGGCGCATTTTGCGCTCCTGGGCGGCGAGACAGCCGAAATGCCGGGCGTGTATGAGCCGGGCGAGCTGGACCTGGCCGGCACAATCATCGGCGTGGTGGACCGCCAGTCGATCGTCGACGGCTCGCGCGTTCAGCCGGGCGACGTTGTGCTCGGTCTGCCTTCAACCGGCTTGCACACCAACGGCTTCTCGCTGGCCCGCCAGGTGCTGGCCGCCCTGGATTGGAACGCCCCGCTCGACGGCACCCCCGGCACGCTTGGGGATGCACTACTGGCGGTGCACCGGCCCTATCTGGCGGAGATTCGCAAATTGTGGCAAGCCGGCATCGACGTGCGCGCCATGGCTCACATCACCGGCGGCGGATTCGTGGACAACTTCCCGCGCGTGCTGCCCATGCAGGTGAGCGCGCACATCCAGCGCGGCACGTGGCCCGAACTGCCCATCTTTACGCTCATTCAGCGCAACGGGAAGATTGCGGATGACGAGATGTTCCACGTGTTCAACATGGGCCTGGGCATGCTGGTGGTGATCCCGGCTGATCAAGCGCCGGCGGCGTTGCGCACGCTTGAGGGCACTTGCTACCAGGTGGGCCACATCGCGAGCGGCCAACACGAGGTCATCGTTCAATAATATGACTACTCATCCCAACTCAAAACGCCTCGTCGTCTTCATCTCTGGGAATGGCAGCAACCTGCAAGCCATCCTGGACGCGACGGCCAATGGCACGCTGAACGCGCAAGTCGTGCTGGTCGTCTCGAATCACATCTCGGCCTATGGCCTCAAGCGCGCCGAAAGCGCGGGCGTGCCCACGCTCTACTTCCCGCTCAAACCCTATCGCGAGGCGGGCAAATCGCGCGAGGCTTACGACGCCGACCTGGCGGAGCGCATCGCGGCATATGCCCCGGACCTGATCGTGCTGGCCGGCTGGATGCACGTCTTAAGCCCGGCCTTCATCAACCGCTACCCCGGCAAGATCATCAACCTGCACCCTGCTCTGCCCAACACCTTCCCCGGCACCGACGCCATCGAGCGTGCCTTTGAAGCGCATCAGCGCGGTGAGATCAGCCAGAGCGGTTGCATGATGCACCACGTGGTGCCCGAAGTAGATGCCGGGCCGGTCATTGCGCAGACCGTTGTGCCCTTCCAGGCGGGCGACACGCTGGAAGCCTACGAGGCGCGCATGCACCAGGCGGAACACCAGTTGATCGTCGGCGCCATCCGCAGCACACTTGGTTAATCCGTCACGCCAAAGGTGATGCCATTCTCATAGCGCTCATCCAGCGGGGGCAGTTGCTGTTGTGTGAAGCTGTTATATACCACCACGCTCCCGCGCAATGGGCCGCGATAGCCTGCTAAGGAGATGGGGTGCCGGTCGGTAATGTGCGCACCGCGAATCCACTTCAGCGTGGGCAGTGTGCCCAGCGCCGGCACACCATCATGCGCGGCGTGGAAGCCATCATCCCCATCCACCCGCGCGGAGATGATGTCGTCCGTCGTGATCGCCTGCGCCGATAACCAGCGCAAATCCACCTTCAATTGATCCCCCTCACGCGTAGCGCTGGAACCCATCAGCACCATCTGATCCGCAAATGGGATATAGCGCTCGCCCTCACTCGCATCGGGCAGCCGCACGATGGCGGCATCCCCGGCCAGCGCCAGGGAGATATTGCGCTGGGGAGGAATGTCGAAGATCAGGCTGCCGAAGGCAGGTTGCCCCTCCGCCGCCGGGAGCGTCAACGGCGCGGCGATGGGGTTGCCTGCCGCATCCTGTACCGTCACCGTCGCGCTGACGGGGGCCAACTGCCAGTGCGTCAGCAGCCGCAACTGATTCTGCACGCCCGTATCGTAGTCAACGCCCAGGAGCACCGCCTGATTGGCAAAACGTGCATAGAGCTCATGTTGGGTGACGGGCGCCTGGTGCACAGGCGTGATCCTGATCGTCGCAACAGGGGCAAACTCCGCGCCGCTGCGTTCTTTGAGTTGTATGAAGCCATTTGCCCCGGCCTGGTACATGCCCACCAGCACCTGATAGTCACCGGGCGCGAGATCCAGCGGAACCCCCAGCGTCAGGCGCGCTGAACGCACCTCGTCTTGCGCCATCGCCGGGTCCAGCCTGATGTCGGCATTGGCAGCCAGTTTGCCATTCGGGCGCATGATGCGCACCGTGAGCGATTCATTTTCGCCGATCGTCCCCACGGCGCGCCATTGGGCCACTACATCCAATGCCTGGCCCACCGCGACAGTCGCGCTATTCACTTGCACGGCGGCCACTTCCACCCGTCCATCAAACAATAGGCTTCCCGTACCTGGCATACTCGTTAGTGCGCGCGTGAGCACCTGCCAGGCCTGCACACCGGGAACGGGTGCAACGCCCACCCCGCTCGCCTGGAAGGCCGACGCATCGTAACTGGTGACGTAGGTCGGGCGCTCGTTCGCGGCAGCTTTTGCTTGCTGCGCAAACGTATCCGCATAAGCCTGCGCCCCTTGCGGATACACATAGTCCACCCGCACGTCGCGCCGCAGGCCCTCCACATCCTGCAAAGCCCACAGGGCAGTCGCCTGGTGCCATTGCGCAAGCACGGCACTCCCGCTGGCTGCATGAGCCAATATAGCAGTGGCGACCGCGCGCGTGCTGCGGTCGCGCGCTAGCGCCTCGAAACTCGGCAGGCGTGCCAGGCCATCGCTCAGCAACACCCCGCCCAACAGCGCCGCCAGTAGCCCCGGCAGCCCCGCGACCAACCATGCGCGCGTTTTCTGCGCGGCCCACTTGCGTAAGCGCATGGCGCTTTCCAACATCGCAAACCCCGCGCCCGCCCCCAGCAAGACGCACAAGATCACCCATGCCGGGAGGGCATATTCCACCGTTTGAGGCGCACGGTAGGTGATGGTGATGAACAGGTGCAACACGCACGCCACCACCAGCGCGATGCCCGCGCCTCTGCGCCACCACAGCAACGCCAGTGCTCCCAGGCAGGCCAGCAACAGCAGCGGCCAGCTAAACTCAAAGAGGAACAAGGTGGGCATCACCGAGAGCCGATCAAACAGATATTCCGGCGCGGCAAAGGCCAACATATCGCCGGCAAACCCGCGCGCAAAGATATGAAAGAGCAACCCATCCAGGCTATTCAGGTTCCCCGGTGCAAAGCGAGCACCTGCCGCGTCACGGATGGGCAGATATAACCACACCAGTTGCGTCAAGATCAGCACCAGCGCCGCGCATGCGATGCTGCGCCAACCCAGTCGCTCGCGCAGAATGATATACAGGACAAAGACGCCCAGCACGCCGCCCACAAAGACGAGCGACACGTGGTGCCCCACCCCCAGCCCTAGCGCCAGGGCGAAAAGTAACACCGCATGCTGGGCGCGCGGTCTATCCACTGAGCGCCCGGACGCACCATACAGTTGCGCGACGGCATACAACATCAACGCCGTAAAGAAGGACGTCAGGCTGCGGATATTGGTGGTGGTGGCCTGCGCCCAAAAAGTGGTGCATACGCCAAGCCCGAGGGCCGCCAGCAGACCGGCCACGAGCGCACACAGAAACAACCGTAAATGCCCCAGTCCTTCATCGTGCGTCGCCCGCGCCAACACCAGGCGTTGCGTGGTCAGGCTGACCAGCACCAGCGTGAACGCCGACGCGACCACCGAAAGAAACGACACGCGCGCAAACGGCGAACCCAACGGCACCTGGGCAAACAGCCACCCCAGCATCGTATAGAGCGGGTAGCCCGGCGGGTGCGGGATTCCCAGCATGATCGCCGCCACCTGGAACTCGCCGCTATCCGCGGGCTGCACGTCGGGGTTCAACGTGTAGGTATACAGGCACAGCGCCGCCACGAAGAGCGCCACGTGCACAAGCAAGTTGGCTCGTCGCCGGCGCGACAGGTAGAACATAGTGTGTGTCATTGACGATGATTCACAGCTTTGAATACGGCCAGTGTTTCCAGCGCCGTGCGCTGCCACGAAAATTGCGTAGAGCGCAACAGCGCCCGTTCGCGCAGGCGCTGATAGAGCGTATCTTCGGTACATACGCCGATCAATGCTCCGGCCATTGCGCGCGCGTCGAATGGGTTCACCAACATGCCGGCGTTGCCCACCACTTCGGGGATGCTGGAGGCGTCGCTCCCCACCACGGGCGTGCCACATGCCAGCGCCTCCAGTGCCGGCAGGCCGAAGCCTTCGTAGGTGGAGGTGTATAAAAAGCAGCGCGCCCCGGCATACAGCGCCGGTTTATCTTCCTCCGGCGGGCGGCCGATAAATCGCACGGTTTCAGCGTCCAGTTCCAATTCCTGCATCATCTGGCCCAACGTCATCGCTCGCCCATCGGCGGCGAAAGCCGGCGTATCAGATGTGCCCGTCATCAGCAGCGGGAAATCTTGCCCTATCGTCTCGGCGCACCAGGTATACACCTGGAACAGCGTCTCAGCGTTCTTACGCGCATCGTAGCCGCCCAAGTAAAACACGTAGGACTCCGGCAACCGGTAACGCTCTTGCACTCGCTGCAACGCTTCCTCCGGGATGGCAGGGGTGAAGCGCTCTTCCGCCGCCAGGGGAATCGCCGTGATGCGATCCGCGCTCACATGCAATAGGCGCTGGATGTCTTGCTTGCTAAATTCCGAGTCCGTCAAAATATGCGTGGCGTTAGGGCTGGCGGCGCGCACCAGGCTGGTGTAGAGGCGTTGCAGCGGGCCGCCCCTATAGGCCGGCAACGCCAGCGGGATTACGTCGTGAATCGTCACCACCACGGGCACACTGCATTGCAGCGGTGGCGCCCAATAGGGCACGAACGCGATATCAGCCTTCATCCGGGCGGCTGCGCGCGGGAACGTCACCTGCTCAAACCAGACTTTGGCCGCATCGTTGCGTATGCGCGGCGCCACCACCTCAATTTCAATCGATGGATCGGCGCGGCGCAACGCCGGAACGAGCTGGCGAACGTATTGGCCGCTGCCGGTGGTGGGCTGATCGTTAAACCAGGCGTTCAGTGCAATGCGCATAATGTTCTATCCTGCTACAATCTTACTCGCTCGATACAGAAGTACGTAGAAGCAAGGGGACTGATTATGCCTGAATCCACCGATGTGCGCCGTAAAACAATCGGCATGCTCATTCGTCGCGTGCGCGAGACCTCAGGGCGCTCTCGCAAAGATTGTGCCGCCTATATCGGTGTCTCGCCTGCGCAGATGGTGAAAATAGAAGAAGGTGATCACGAGCCGACCCTGGTGGAGATGGAGGCCCTGGCGCACTATCTACGCGTGCCGGTTCAGGCACTATTGGACGAAGATGTTGCCGACAAACTGGTCGCGCCGCGCATGGGGTTCGACATCAAGGAAGTCTGCAAGCTGCGCACACATATCATCGGCACGCGCCTGAAGCAGGCCCGCATGAACAAGGAGCTGAGCGTCAAACAGGCGGCCGAGATAGTAGGCATCACAACCTCGCAACTGAATGCCTACGAACTCGGCAAACACCCCATCCCAATCACCGACCTGGAACATCTTACCGAGGCGCTGGAAATCACGCTGGAGTCACTGCTGGACCTTGGGATCGGCCCGCTGGGCGAAGCGCAATTGCAACATCAGCAACATGCCCAGTTCGACTCACTCTCGCCGGAAATCCGCGCTTTCGTGGCCGACCCGCACGCGCGACCCTATCTGCGCGCGGCGATGCGCCTGCGCAAAGTGGCTCGTGAGGATCTGCGCGATGCCGGCCAAGCATTGATGGACCTAAGCGCCCTGGGGGGCGAATAGCGCAGCAAAGTCGGGGCGCAATAACCCATACGTCAGGCGATTCCAGCGCCGCCCGGCACAGAACACCGCCTGGCGCTCACAGCCTTCCTGCTGAAAGCCGCACTTCGCCAGGACGTGCTGTGCCGCCATATTGAATTCCAGCGTCGCTGCGCTGATGCGGCAAAGGTCCAGTTGCTCGAACCCATAGTGCAACATCACCAGGGCGGCGTCCGCGCCATAGCCCCTGCCCCGTTGCGATTGATTGGCAATGCCCAGTCCCAGGCTGGCGCTGCGGTTGCGCCAATCGACGTTGGCGAGTTGGATGTCGCCAATCAATTCACCGGCCTGAGTAAACACGCCCAGGTAGACCTGCTCACGCCCCTGGCGTGCCTGCATCTCATCGAACCATTTATCTGCGCCCTCCACCGACAGGCCGGGGTTCAGGGGTTCCGTTGGGATAGGTTGTTGTGGCTCATACTGTTCCCAAAGCGTGCGGCAATGCGCGCGCTCCAGGGTGCGCAGAACCACCTTCTTACCACGTAATTCAATCATCAGATCTCCGCATCCGCCGGCAGCGCTGCTCAGCGATTGGCGGGCTGTTTGGGCAGTTCGGCATCATGGTCGGCAAAATAGAATCGCCACGGGCCGCAGGCGCGCAAGAAGGGTTGCATCAAGGCACGTTCAGCCTGCACGGTGTGCATCAAGTCGTGCCCGGCCCATTCGTTCAGCATCTCCTCCAGGCTCACGATTCCCAACTCGGCATGTCGCGCCGTGCGCGATAGGTCGGCCGGCGTCACGCTCGCCAGCAGCGTCAGGCTCTCGGCGCGCAGATGCGCAAATTCGGCCGCCATCTCCACAGGGCGAGGCTTGTCCGCCTTGCTGCCTTCTACATCGGGGTTAAAGGCCGGGAAATCTTGCCCTGCCAGGAAAGCACGCACCCGCACAGGAAAGACGTTACGCTCTGTGTCGATCAGGTGCTGCAAGCATTCAATCGCCGACCATTCTTTGGGCATAGGCTGCTGCGATAGTGCCTCTGCCGAGATTGCATCCACCAGATTGTTCCAACGTTCGGGGGTCGTCATCAAGACGCTCTTCACACGCTCAATCAAATCATCCATCACATTCACTCATCCTTGTGGGTTACTTCAAGATGTAATACGTGCCCTTCTTCTCGCCGATGCGCATCAACACACCCTTCTGCACCATGTCGGCCAAGTCGGTGCGTAACGTCTCCGCGGATACTTCCGGGCACAGCGTCTGATAATCACGATTCGTAACGCGCCCATGCTCGCGCAAATATTGCAAGGCGCGTTCCTGGCGCGCGGTGACATTCAACGCTTCAGAGGGTGTGGCCTGTTGCGACGGCGCGTCATGTGCGCGCCGCTCGCGATGGTTCGAGAGGGTGACGCTGAAGTTGTGCGCCGTCGGGTTAAACCTGGGCACGGGGTGCCCCGCGTTGAGCATGTCTTCGATCATGCGGTCGATCCCAAGCCCCAGTTCTTCTATATAACCCCACTGGAACAGCCCCTGCACGATGCGCGGGTTGCGCGAGAAGTGTTCCTCCACCAGGTTGTCGGGCGTCATGTAACCGGCCAACCCGCCGGGCGAAATGATCTCCATGCGGTCGGAGAATTTGCGAATTTCGATGCGCCGGCCGCGCAAGCGATAATCGCGGTGACATACCGCATTCACCAGCGCTTCGCGCACGGCATACTCAGGATACTCCAACACTTCCTGGCGTTCCAGCCCCGTCACCACCGCGCCGACGCGCATTTCTTCCAGCACCACCTGCCACGAGCGCTCGATCACCCGCGCCAGTGGGCCGCTGATCTCTTCGCGCCGGCCATAACCAAACGAGCCGCCTTCACCCCGCTGCTCCACGCCGGGGAACTTCACGAACACCACGCCACATTGCGGCATAAACGCCTGTGGGTTCTTGCCAAACAACAACATTCCCGCCACTAATGGCTGGTTATGCGCGTCCAACGCGCCGATATCGCGCAGCAATTGTAGTGGTTCACCGGGATACTTACGGCGGGTGCGCTCTTCACGCTTGGCGAGGTATTCATCGATCACCGCTGAATCCAGATCGTTTAGGCCGGCACCGGCCACGACCTCGGCCTCGTAATCGCCGGTCGCCTTGCTCGTTGCCAGGTTGCGAATCTCGTCGCCCCGCAAGGGCCGGTTCTCCGCCCCGTTGCGCACGAGCACGCGCCCATCCTCCAGCGAGTGCAAGTCGGCGCTGCGCGGCACACGAATCACCAGCGTCGGCCCGGCGCTGGCTTCCGTGGGTTCCAGCATGGCCCGCACCGGAGGATTGCACAGTTCGGCTGCCTGGCGCAAGGCGTTTTCGATGTCTTCCGGCTCTACACGCGTCACTTCCTTGCCTCGCGTGTCATAGCCCAGCACGATCATGCCGCCGTCGCTATTGGCAAATGCCACTAGCGTCTCGGCAATCCGGCCTGGGTCGAGGTCTGGAAGGACCGCAAACGTCTGTGACGAATTCCGGGGTGTTGCCATGCTTATCTCGTTATATCACGTAGTCGGTTTCAGCGCATCTGTTTCCGTCACTTCCGCCAGACGAGCAACACTCGCCACGGAATCACCTTCGCGCAAGTTGATCAGCCGCGAGCCGCGCGCGGCTCGCCCGCTTTGAGGGATGTCGCGCACCCGTTGCCGCAAGACAACTGCGGCCGCGCTGATCACAGTCACCTGGTCACTGGGTTGCACGACGCGCGCCGCGACCAGCAAGCCCGTGACGTCCAGCGTGCCACCCAACGTGCGTACACCGCCGCCCCCGCGACCCTTGGATGGATATTCCACCAGGCTGGTACATTTACCAAACCCGCGCTCCGTGACGGTGAGCAAAAAGCCCCCCGGTTCAACCAGTTCCATCCCGGCGATGTAGTCGCCGTCGCGCTTCAGGCGCATCGCGCGCACACCCGAAGCAGTGCGCCCCATGCGCCGCACCAGGGTTTCGTCGAAGCGCAGCGCCTGGCCTTGCGCCGTCACCAGCACCAACTCGCCATTGCCGGGGGTCAGGCGCACATAGGCAAGTTGGTCATCGCCCGTCAGTGACATGCAGATGATGCCGCTGGCGCGAATATTCGCAAACTGGCTCAACGCCACGCGCTTGATGCGACCCTTCAACGTGCACATCGCCACGCAAGGCAACAAATTACCGTCTGCCGCGGGTTGTGTTGCTACGGGTTCGCTCGCTTCGGGCTCTGCTTCAACCTGCGCGCCGTCGCCTCCGCTTTCCAGCGCCACTTCCTCTTCCATTCCGGCGGCTTCGGACTCATCTAGGCTCTCTTCCACCTCGGCCCCTTCGCCTGCCGAAAGCGCCATCGCCATCATCTCTTTGCTGATCGGTAGCGCCGCTGTAATGCGCTCGGACTCGCCAATGGAGATGATATTGCCGATGTAAGTGCCTTTGGCGGTGCGATCCCCTTCCGGTATCTGGTAAGCCTTCAAGGCATACGCCTTGCCGCGATTGCTGAAGAAGAGCACCGTATCATGTGAGCGAGCGGAGAAGAGGAAGATCACTTCGTCTTCTCCACTGGTTTGCATGCCACTCACGCCGCGCCCACCCCGCGATTGTGCGCGATAGGCGTCGCTGGGAGTCTGCTTGATGTAGCCGCGTTGCGTGAGCGAGATCAGCACACTCTTATCGGCAATCAGTTCCTCTTCGTCAAAGCTCTCGCGCGCGTCCAATACAATCCTGGTGCGCCGCGCATCGCCGTATTTCTCGGCCAGCTTCTGCATATCTTCCTTCACCAGCCCAAGAATCTTCAGCGGGCTGGCGATCAGGTCTTCCAGGTAGGCAATGGTCTTCAGGCACCCCTGGTACTCGTCTTCGATGCGCTGGCGCTCCAGGGCGGCCAAACGGCGCAACTGCATATCCAGAATGGCCTGTGCCTGCAAATCACTCAGGCCAAAACGCGACATTAATTGCGTCTTTGCGACATCGGCATTTTCGGATTCGCGGATGGTGCGAATCACCTCGTCCAGATGATCCAGCGCGATACGCAACCCTTCCAAGATGTGTGCGCGGGCGCGGGCCTTTGCCAGCTCGAACTCGGACCGGCGCCGGATGATCTCACGGCGATGCTCGATGAAGATGGTCAACGCACGCTTCAGCCCAAGCAAGCGCGGCTGGCCGTCCACCAGGGCCAGGGTTTGCACACCAAAGGTGCTTTGCAGCGCGGTGAACTTATATAGCCGGTTCAGCACGCGATTCGGCTGCGCGCCGCGCCGCAATTCCACCACGATGCGCATGCCGCGCCGGTCGCTCTCGTCGCGCAGGTCGCTGATCTCGTCGATGCGCCCTTCGCGCGCCAGGTCGGCCATGCGTTCGATCAACATCGCCTTGTTCACCTGGTAGGGCAACTCCGTGATGACGATCTGGTAGCGCCCGCCGCGCATTTCTTCGATGTTCGCCACGCCGCGCATCACCAAGCGCCCGCGCCCGGTGGCGTAGGACTGCTGAATGCCTTCGCGCCCGATGACCAACCCGCCAGTGGGGAAGTCGGGGCCGGGGACGATTTTCATCAGTTCGTCCACCGTCACGTCTTCCACCGTTTGCCAGTGGTCGATCAGATAGGCCACCGCCTGGCAAAGCTCGGCGGCGTTGTGAGGCGGAATGTTCGTCGCCATCCCGACGGCGATGCCCGTGGAACCGTTCAACAGCAAGTTGGGCAGCCCTGAGGGCAACACCGTCGGCTCCTGCAACGTGCCGTCGAAGTTATCCGCCCAATCGACGGTGTCTTTGTCCAGGTCGGCCAATAATTCCTCGGCCACCTGCGAGAGGCGCGCTTCGGTGTAACGCATGGCGGCCGGTGGGTCGCCGTCCACACTACCAAAGTTGCCTTGTCCATCCACCAACATGTAGCGAATGGAAAAGTCCTGCGCCAAGCGCGCCATCGCTTCGTACACCGATGAGTCGCCGTGCGGATGGTACTTGCCCAATACGTCGCCGACGATGCGCGCCGATTTGCGATAGGGCGCGTTGGCGCGTGCGCCCGTGTCTTCCATCACGTAGAGGATACGCCGCTGCACCGGCTTAAGGCCATCACGTGCATCCGGCAACGCACGAGCGATGATTACGCTCATGGCGTAATCCAGATATGCACCGCGCATCTCATGATCAATGTCTACGTCACGAATGCGCCCAAATGGCGACATGTCAATGGGCTGTGCGGGCTCTTCAGCGTCGCCGTCACTCGGGCCATTCAGCGGTGCAGCATTTGTGTTATCTTGCGAGCCATCTGGAGAAGGCTGAAACTCATCCTTTCCATCCGGCATAATCCCACCAGGATTCTCACTCACGTAAGGGTTACTCCGTCTGTATGTATCACATCACGGCTTGAAACACGAGACCGTGCCAAACCTCAAGTTCGAGAGGAAACGTTTTAACCTTTCTATTATACGACCCGGTTCATGGGGAAGTCGAGGGCACGAGGCACACCGGCAGGAAAACATGCCTCAAAAACACCTTGTTTTCCGGCCTTTCATAGAGGCTCACCGTCACATCGTGAAATGTTTGCCTGCCTAATAGCAAGAAGTTCTCATCCAGCCAGGTGCGCGCCAATGAACGCGAATCCCACATACCCGCCTCGGCTTCGACAAACCAGACGCGCGAGCCACCCACCCATAACCGAAAAAAGGTCGTGTTCACGTTCTGCATCGTGGCCCCCGCGTTGGTATAAGGGCCATCGGTGATGCGTGAGCGCAGGTTCGACAGGGTCTGCACGCCATCAACGGGGTTGAGCGCGCGTTCCAACGGCAATTGGGGCGCAAAATGCGGCAAATAGTACTCAAATGCGTAACGCGTGTAAGGAATCTGGAACACGAATTGATCGTCTGCTTGCATTTGTTGCGCCACGTAAGCGGCAGCGCCGCGCATATCGGGGCGAATAGGGATCGCCGTCTGCGTATATAGGCCAACCAGGCTGGCACTGCTCAGCAACGCACAACCAAAGAGACCAGCCCATCTTTGACGCTGCCAGACCCACACGACGCCACTGGCAGCCAGCATATAGAACGCAGGGGCCAACCACAACAGATAGCGCGGCTCGAATACCGGCGCGCGCGTGGAAACCAGGTAGATGAGCACCACCGGCAACAGCACCCAGGACACTAACCCCAGCAGGGCGCGCATGGGGTGCAACACGCCGGGCTTGCTCTGCACGTCGATCGTGCCCACCAGCGCCACGGCGATCATACCCAGGTAGAGCACGAGCGGTGCCCAGGATAATTCGTCCGTCGCCCCTGGGAGCCAGATGGCGCTTAGCCCCGCGGACCAGTTATAGAACAACGCAAAAACAATTTGATCCAGCGTATAAAACGCATGGCCGGTCTGCTGCCCGGCAATGAACACCGGCACCTGCCAGGCGGCCAGCGGGATATAGGGCACGCTACATAGCGCCAGCGCAATCAGCCCGCCCCGCCAATGGTGTTTCGCGCGCGGCCACCAGACGAAGAAAAACACAACCGCTACCGGCAAAAACAACGGCGTCAGCAAGTGCATGTAGTAACCCAGGCTCACGGCTACCACAAACACAATCCACCAATAATTGATCCTCCGCCCACGTGCAGCACTGCTCCCCCAATCCACCGCCCGGCGCAATGCGTATAGCGCCAGCACCAACAGAGCCGGTTGCAAGGTATACATCTTTCCCTCGCCGCTATACCAGGCTAGCACTGGCGCAATAGTCATGAACCACAGCGTAACCAGCGCCACGTGGCGTCCCAAAATGCGCCGCGCGAAAGCATAGGTCAACGCCAGTAACGCCACACCACCGAGCAAAGAAAGGTAACGCAACGTGAAATCATTGATGCCGCCCAATGCCAACCAAACGCGCAACAGCAACTCATAGAATGGCCCATTGAAGCCGGTGCGCGTCAGGTTACCGAGTAACTCATTTAATGGGGCAAACGCAAACCGAATGCTATCCACCTCGTCGCGCCACAGACTTTCGTTCATGAGGATGCCGGCCCGCAACACGAATGCGCCCAAGAGCAACGCTACCGTCAGAACGAAGAAAAACCAACCCGGCATCGCAAACCGGGAGGGAGAAACCTCACGCGCTACTTTTGGGTGACGATGGATATGCTGTTGAGCCATAGAAGCGGATTGTATAATCCTCTGGCGAGAAAAGACTTTCGACAGTCAATCGAGCATATATAAATTCATGAAACGGCGGCAACAATCGTTCGATGGCTGATGTCCTTCCACCCCATAGCGCAGAGGCCGAAGAGGCAGTCCTGGGCTCATTGTTAATCGACCCAGCGGCAACGCCTCGCATTTCGACGTTCCTGAACCCAGAAGATTTCTACATCGTCAAGAACGGCTGGATCTACCAGGCAATTCTTGCCATGGGCGAGAAAGCCGACCTGCTCACCGTGTCGGCAGAACTGGCGCGGAATAACCTGTTCGAAGAGGCGGGCGGCGATAGTTACCTGGCCCAATTGACCACCAGCGTCCCCACCGCGCTCAACGTGGAAGCCTATGCCCACCTGGTGGAGAACTTCGCGCTGCGCCGACGAATGCTGAACGCCGCCAGCGACATCGCCAAGCTGGCCTACGACCAGGCGCTGCCGGTGGACCAGGTGGTTGAAAAGAGCGAAGCCACTGTTTTTGGCGTCACCGACCAGCGCGCCAGCGGGCAAATGGCGCCCATCCGCAAAGTGGTGGATGAGTTCTTCACCCACATCGAATACCTGCACGAGCATAAGGACGAACCGCTCGGTATCCCCACCGGCTACCCCGACCTGGACAAGCTGACGGGCGGCTTACAGAAAGGCGACCTGATCATCGTCGCCGCCCGCCCCGGCGTGGGCAAAACCAGCTTGATGAACAACATCGGCTATAACGCGGCGTTCAAGCATCACCAGCGGGTGGCCGTTTTCACGCTGGAAATGGGCAACGAACAACTGGTGCAGCGCTTTGTGGCCTCCGAGACGGGCATCGACTCGCAGCGTCTGCGCATCGGCGACCTGCGGGACGAAGAATGGGGCTCGCTCACCAAGGTGTGCATGCAGATGTCGGATCTGTACATCTTCCTGGATGACACGCCTTCGCTCACGCCGCTGGATTTGCGCGTAAAATCGCGCCGCATCTACCAGGAGTATGGGCTTGATTTGATTATTGTGGACTACCTGCAATTGATGCAAGGCGAAAGCGGCGGGCGTAATGACAACCGCGTACAAGAAATTTCCTATATCTCGCGCTCGCTTAAATCGATCGCGCGCGAGCTAAAGGTGCCACTCATCGCCGGCAGCCAGCTTTCGCGTCTGGTGGAACAACGCAGCGACAAACACCCCATGCTCAGCGACCTGCGCGAATCGGGCTGCCTGGCAGGTAACAGCCTGGTCACACTTGCAGATAGTGGCAGGCGCATCCCAATACGTGACCTTATAGGAAAGACCGACATCGCGGTGTGGGCTTTGAACGAGTCAACACTGAAAGTGGAACGCGCAACTGCATGCCGCGCCTTCCAAACAGGCACAAAGCCGGTTCACCGTTTGACTACCAGACTGGGACGTTGTGTTGAGGCGACCAGCAATCACAAGTTCATGACTTTCGACGGCTGGAAACGCCTGGATGAGATGCGGGTCGGAGATAGGATCGCGCTACCCCGCACACTGAGTTCATCCTCAACATCGACGATGAGCGACCCTGAACTCGCATTATTAGGTCATTTGATTGGCGATGGTTGTGCTTTACCCACCCATGCCATTCAGTACACCACCAAGGACAAGGACCTGGCAGAGTTAGTTGCGACACTCGCCTCCGAGGTATTTGGTAATGAAGTCAACCCGCGAGTCCAGCAGGAACGCGGGTGGTATCAAGTGTATTTGGCATCGACTCGTCAACATACACATGACGTCCACAGCGCCGTGGCGGATTGGCTAAGTGGCCTTGGCATATGGGGACTACGGTCATACGAGAAATTTGTTCCCAGCGAGGTATTTGCGCAACCACGAGAGGGGATTGCGATATTTCTACGTCATCTTTGGGCAACTGATGGTTGCATCCATGCGACAAAGACAGGTTCGCGACACTACCCATCGATCTACTATGCGTCGAGTAGCGACCAACTTGCTCAAGATGTCATATCACTCTTGTTGAGATTTGAGATCAATGCCCACTTGTCCAGGGTGAGTCAGACAGAGAAGGGGAGAGATCAGTATCACGTAGGCATCAGCGGAAAGAGCGACGTTGAAAAATACCTCAATATGATTGGAGCGGTGGGCAACAGCAAATCTCATGCATCAGCAGAGATTGCAAGCCACATGGCAAGTAAAGTAGCGAACACAAATCGTGATGTCATACCAAGCACAATCTGGCGTAGAGATGTAGCGCCAGAGATGGCTACTCGCGGGATCACATCCCGCGAAATGCAGGCTTCTATTGGCATGTCATATTGCGGGACTCGTCTCTACAAACAAAATGTCAGTCGTGAAAGAGCTTCGCGAATCGCCCAGGCAGTGCAATCCAAAGAAATCGCTCTGTTGGCCGAGAGTGATATCTATTGGGACGAGATTTCATCAATTTGCGAAGCCGGAATGACTGAAGTTTACGACTTGACGGTTCCGGGTTTACACAACTTTATTGTTAACGACATCATCGTCCACAACTCTATTGAACAAGACTCGGACATCGTCATGTTCATCTATCGCGATGAGGTGTATAACCCCGACACCGAATTCAAGAACATCGCAGAAATCAGCGTGGCGAAGAACCGTAACGGCCCAACGGGCATGGCAAAACTGTTCTTCGACAAGCACCTGACATCGTTCAAAAACTTGGCCAAAGAGAAGATTCAGCTTTAATGCTTGACGAATTTCTTCAACACACCCTGGCCGAAGTGGACGACCTGGCTGAATTGAAAGTCAGCCTGGTGGCGCTTCGCTTGCTGGAACTGAAACAATCTGAAACGGCCTCCACCACCGCGCGTGAACTGGCCGCCCATCCGGCATTGCGCAATGGGCTTGGGTTTGCGCCCGAGATTGCGTTGAACGCCGCCTTGCAACGCGCCGTCGCGCGCGGCACGTTGCTCAGCAGCAACGTCGCAGCGCTGGACGAGCCGCGTTATTTTCAAAACAACGAAGCCTCGCGGCGGATGCTGGACGCAATCGAACTCGCCGGGAACACGCGCTCCCCAGGTCAGGCTGCCGCTGAACGCAGCGTGACGCAAGTGCTGACGGCAATGGCGCGCGAACTGGAATGGCTGGAAACCATCGACGCATATGCCCCCACCCCCGCCGATGAAGAAGCCGTGGAGGAATGGCTGGCACAAGGGTACACCCAGGACGAACTGCTGCGCGGCATCCGCGAGACGTTGAATAAGCCACGCATCAAGGGAACCCCTGCGCGCACACTACAGACTTGCGTCGGGAACATCACGGCCAATCCGCCGGCGGCGGAATCCAGCTATTACCGCGCCGTCATCGCGCGCAGCATGCAACCGCCCGATGAAATCATCGCCTTTCGCGAGCTGGCGCAACGCTGGCCCAACGGGCACGAGTTCAACGTGATCCAGGCGGCAGTGGGCATCTTCAGCGCCAATGCCACCATCGAACTGATGAAGCGCCTGGTGAATGCCGAACAGGTGAACATGAATGATCTGCTGCCACTATTGGCAGAACGTGAAGAAGCCGAGATCGCCCTGGCCCACGACGAAGTGCTGCCCGACTTGAAACTGCGCAAGATCATCGAACTCTACGAGAGCACCTTCGGTCTGCCACCCACCTCGCGCATCGCGCAGGACATGCTGGACCTGGCCGACGAGGTGAAGGATATGGAGGTGTGGCAGAGCGTCTTCAAATACGCGGCCACCCAAAACAAGCGCGAGTGGAATTATGTGCGCAAGCTACTCTTGAACCCTTCGCCTTCCATCTTCGAGCCCGAACCGATCAACGATACGGCGCGCTATGCCTTCGATCTCTATAAGCGGCGGGTAAGTCGCGGCGTGCTGGACCCGGCCGTGGCGCGTGAAATCAACGAAGTGGCACAAACCATCACCGACGTAGCCCACTGGAACGATGCCATCGACCGGGCTGCTAAGGCAAATGCATTAAGATGGGATTACATCAGAAAGACGCTCATCAGTCCTAACAAGGACTCTGGAGGCGAGGCAAGGGATGGCAGAAGAAAACAAGGCAGCGGGACAAGACAACGCGGCGTCGGGCGCAGGCCGCAAGTGGCCGAACCAACCGAGGCAGAACTCAAAGCCGCTCGAGAGCGCGCTCTCAAGTATATTGAGGAACACACCAAGCGCGGCCCGAAACCAGGCGGCAAGCCCAACGCCTGAGGGCGAAGAGCACCTCAGCAGTCCCGATTCCTACGTCGCGCCAACAGATGGCGGCCCCGATTGCGACTATTGCAACAATCGTCGCTACGTATTGGATGCGCAGGGCAACCTGAAGCCCTGCCCCAAGTGCGGCGTGGCGCAAAGCTGGAGAATTCGTGCCCTGGACGTCTATTCGTCACGCAACGGCGCTGCGCTCAGCCAAACCTTTTTCAATTTCAAAACGGTCTTCAACGGCGAAGAGGATGATCTTCTGCGGGCTTGTCTGATGGCGGCCGAAAATTTTGCCGAACAGCCCGATCATCATTGGCTGATCCTGTGGGGCCGGCGCGGCAACGGCAAAACGCACCTGTGCGCTGCCGTCGCAAACCACCTGGTGAATGCCGGCGTCGCGGCACTTTTCGTCACCATGCCCGACTTGCTCTCCTCACTGCGCCAGGCGATGGATTTGCAAGCTAATACCGACCAGGAAAGCTATTCGGGGCGCATGAACACCTTCAAGAACGCCCCCGTGCTCATCCTGGACGACCTGGGCGCAGAGGGCAACTCCGATTGGTCCGACGCAGTTCTCTTCGAGGTCCTGGATTACCGCTACCGCAATCGCCTGCCGACGATGATCGTCACCAATTGCTCGCTGGACGCCTTCGACCCGCGCATCGCTTCGCGCATGCAAGACACGGCGCTGTCCACGATCATCGAAAATTATGCGCCGGATTATCGCAAACGGCCCCTCGACGAGCGAAACCGGGCGACAACACAATCTGATATTGATTAATCCAAGGGAACATTCATGACCAATCTACTCTGGGGTGGCCGATTCAGCGGATCGATGGATGAGCTGATGGCCAAGCTGAACAACTCCATTTCCTTCGACGTGCGCCTGTGGGACGCCGACATCCGGGGCAGCATCGCTTACGCCAACGCCATCGCAGAAGCGGGCATCATCAGCGCAGAGGAAGCCGCACAACTGGTGCGCGGCCTGCAGCAGGTTCACGCGGAATTCGAGCAAAAAACGTTTGCCATCCAACCCGACGACGAAGATATTCATACCGCCGTCGAGCGGCGCTTGCGCGAACTGGTGGGCGACGTCGCCGGCAAGCTGCACACCGGGCGCAGCCGCAACGATCAGATTGCCACCGATATGCGCCTATCGGTGCTGGAATCGATCAGCCACCTACAGGCGAACGTCATCGCCTTGCAAGAACAGTTGCTGGCCCAGGCACAGGCGAACGCGAACACGCTGATGCCCGGCTACACCCACTTGCAACGTGCCCAGCCGATCACCTTCGCTCATTGGTGCATGGCCTACTTTTGGATGCTCCTGCGCGACGTGGAACGCCTGGACGATTGCGCACGCCGCACTTCGGTCATGCCGCTCGGGTCCGGCGCGCTGGCGGGCAACCCATTCGCCATTGACCGGCTCGTGCTGGCGCAAGCGCTGGGCTTTCAAGACATCAGCATGAATAGCCTGGACGGCGTGAGCGATCGCGATTTCGTCGCGGAACTGCTCTTCTGCTGCGCGCTGATCGGCATACACATCAGTCGCCTGGCGGAAGATACGGTCATCTACTCCTCCGCCGAGTTTGGCTTCATCACCTTCGATGACGCCTACTCCACCGGCTCCAGCCTGATGCCGCAGAAAAAGAACCCCGACGCGATGGAGCTTGCGCGCGGCAAGAGCGGCAGGTTGATGGGCAACCTGACGACGATTCTGACCGTGTTAAAAGGTCTGCCCATGACCTACGACAAGGACTTGCAAGAAGACAAGCAGCCGATGTTCGACACGCTGGACACCCTGGAACTGGTGCTGCCGGCAGTGGCCGGAGCCATCTGCACGTTGCGTGTGAATGCCCCGCGCATGATGGCCGCCCTGGATCCGGCGATGCTGGCAACCGATATCGCCGAATACCTGGTGCGCAAGGGCGTGCCCTTCCGCCAGGCACATCACCTGAGCGGCCAGGCAGTTGCCCTGGCGGAACGACGCGGCATCTCCATGAGCGCCCTCAGCGACGAGGACTGGCGCAACCTCTCGCCCTTCTTCGCGCCCGACGTGCGCAATTGCTTCAACTTCGCCCAGTCCGCCGCTTCACGCGACGTCACGGGCGGCACATCCACGCGCGCCCTGAGCGAACAGGCGACGCGCGCAAAGGCATGGCTGCAAACGCGCCACAACAAGTAGGCTGTTTTAGCGTCGCTGGCTGGGTTCTGCCAGCCGGCGACACAAAAAGCGCAGGTTGGCATAGTAGTAATCCGGCATCTGCCAGCCGGCATATTCCTCCGGGATCGTCAACAGTTCGATGTAGTCGTCGCTGCCCATGCCCTCGCGCACCATCATGTGAGATGTCTCAATACAATGCTCGATATAGGCAATCAGACGATCCAGGTCCGCGCGTGTGCCAACAGGCCCGTGGCCAGGGACAAAGTAATCGGCGTCAATCTGGCGCACTTCGTGCAACACCTTCAGCCACTGGTATGGGTTTCCATCGGCCAGATAGGGGTGATAACCAATGAACAGCAAGTCGCTCATGAATACGACGCCTTGCTGCGGCAGGTAGAGCAATGTGTCGCTGCCGGTGTGTGCCCCGCTGAATGAGATGAGATGCGCTTCACCCGCGGTACCGTGAATCTGCAACCGATTGTCAAAGGTGATGGTGGGCAGACAGACCTGCAAGTGAGGCAGTTCTTCATTCAAAGCCTCGTAGTAACTCAGCCAGCCCGCCTGAGATTGGCCATCTGCGCTCGCCACCGCCTGGAGCTGCGCCAGCCGCTCGGCAGAATGGGCGTTGTAATAGCGCAACTCTTCCGCGCCTTCGGTCACGATGAGTTCGCGCGTCAAATCTGTGGAAACAAATTGGGCCCCCGGCAGAAACGCCTGATTGCCCCAAATGTGGTCGCTGTGATAGTGGCTATTGATGACGATATCCGGGCTACGCCGAAAAAGGTACTCCGCAAAGAGGCGCAAATCTTTAGCGGCGCGTGGGGTTAAAAGTGTATCGAAGACGAGCGTCTCGTGCCCCAAGTCAAACATTCCCGAATTGCTGATCGCCCAGCCGCCTTCTTTGGCAATAGCGGTATACGTCCCGGTGGCGATCTCCTGCAACTCAAAGTGCCTGGATTGGGGGAGGTCCGATTGATGCATAGTTATTGTAGATGTTGTTACGGCAATGTGCTGCGATTCTCTGTAGCCAGCAGTCAGCCGCAGTTGGCAACAGTTTCCTTTCAGTATTTCCCCCTTTTATAGCGCAATTTCATCATATCACGAGCGCATTTTTCGATTACGAGCAAGGATCACGCATCAACGTGACTAACCGCCCCGATGGGCGCGGGCCTTACGCCCGCGTCGTTGCGCAGGAATAAATGTCACGCCTACCGGCAATGGCTGCGAGCCGCTGGCAACGGTAGGCGCTGGATATACGGCTCTGGTTGCTCACGCACTTAGAGGGGTTTAGGGTTGTTCTTGCGCCACTCCTCGTATTCCGGGCGTGCTTCGTCGCTCAATGGGTAATACTTGCGCAACTCACCGCCCTGAGACAGGCGCATACGGGTAAACTCTTCCCATTCGTGATGCTCGTTGGCAAGCCTTAGCACTTCGGGGGCCAGCTTGACCGGCACCACCACCGCGCCATCGTCGTCGGCGACGATGATATCGCCGGGCATCACCAGCACGTTGTTGCAGGCAATCGGGACGTTCACCGCGAACGGGATGATGTTCGTTTGGGCATGATAGTTTGGCGTGACGCCGCGCAGCCATAACCCCAACCCCAGGTCCTTGGCGTGCGGGTAGTCGCGGATGCAACCGTCGATCACGACGCCGATGCCGCCCTTGCCTTTGAAATAGGTCAACATCATCTCGCCAAAAATACCGCTGGCCATATCGCCGCGCGCATCCACAACGACGATATCCCCCGGCTGAGTGTGATAGAGCACGTGACGATGCAGTTGTCGCTCCGGGTCGGCATACTCATCCGACCCATAGATGTCTTCGCGCTTGGGCATGAACTGCAACGTCAACGCCGGGCCCGCGACCGACTTGCCCGGCGTCCAAGCCACCGGGCCGCGAATGTGCGTGTCTCGAATGCCCATGCGGCTCAACCGGCTTGAGCAAGTGGCGCTGCCAACATGAGAAAGGCCTTCAACCAATTCCTTGGGCGGTCTCACGATATCAGATGTCTCGATCTTGTCCATCTCTCTTCCTTCTCAAGTAACGTCCGGGCTTATCCATCACACTCAGACTACCCCATCCACAGGATGGGTTTAATGACTGCTTCCCCACGCCACGATCTTGACGCACACCGGCTTGTTGACCTGCGTCACGGGGCCGGCTGCCTGCAGCTTGCCAGTGGCCGCATCGATCCGGTAGGTGACGAGGTTGCTGCTGTCCTGGTTCGCCACCAGCATATAGGCGCCGGTAGGATCAATGGCAAAGTTGCGCGGCGTCTTGCCACCCGCTGCCGTATGCGCGACATAGGTCAATTTGCCGGAGGCCTCATCAATGGCATAGGCCACGATGCTATCGTGACCGCGGTTCGAGCCATATAAGAATTTACCCGAAGGCGACACGTGAATATCCGCGCTAGTGTTATAGCCAGTGAAGCCGGCCGGCAGCGCTGAAACGGTTTGGAGTTCCTTCAGCGCACCCTTCTGGGCATCATAAGCGTATGCCGTGATGGTGGAGTCCACCTCATGGATCAGATAGGCGAACTTGCCATTGGGGTGGAACACCAGATGTCGCGGCCCGGCACCCGGATGCGCCTTCGCTTCAGCATGTGGCACCAACTTGCCATTCGCGTAATCGATCTCGTAAACGATCTCTTTATCAATCCCCAGGTCCGCTACCAGCGCGAAACGCTCCGCCGGGTCCAGTACGATGGAATGTGCATGTGGACCTTCCTGGCGGGCCGGGTTGGCCCCGGAACCCTGATGTTGAATCATGTCGCTGGCAGGGCTCAGCCGCCCGTCGGGCAGAATGGGCAATATGCTCACGTTCCCCTGCGCATAGTTCGCCACGAACGCGTAGCGGCGCGCCTTATCGACACTGATATAACAGGGCAACCCGCCCAGCGAGCGTTGCTGGTTTAATAGCGTCGGCTGCGCCGTTTGAGCGTCCAGGGCATAGGCACTGACGCCGCCGCCCGGTTGTCCTTCCCATTGCATCGCCTCATTCACCGCATAGAGGTATCGCAGAGATGAATCCAGCGCCAGGTACGAAGGGTCTATGGATGGAGCCGTTGTCTTTAGCGTCAGTGCCCCGGTGGATAAATCCAACTGATAGATATAAATGCCATTGTCGGATTTTGCCCCTTGCGTGTTATAAGTGCCCACAAAAACGAGAAGACGATCGGGATGTTGCATATTTTCAGTCATATTTTCCTTCAAAGTGTTACACCCAGCCGCAAACAGGTATGTGACGAGCAGGCCCGTTCCCGCACCCAGACGGCGCAAGAACGAGCGGCGTGTCGATGTCGGCATATTGCAAACGTTCACCTCGCTGCGAACTATTATCGGCTGTGTTTCAGAAATACACCATCTCGCCAGGGTTATCGCATTAGGCAATGGTAGGGGCGAAGCATTGTGCACTCATCAACCGGCTTGCCGGCATTACGCGATAATGGCCCCGTATGAAGGCGAATGCCCTGCGAGAACACCTGGTGAACGGCGGGCGCGTGGAACGCGATGGCGCACATTACCGGCTGAGCATCCCGCCCATCGGTGCGGATGCCTATACTGACGCACAGATCGACGACTACGATCACGGCCTGCCGCGCCACTTCACCAATGCGCCCCCACAGCATCTGCACATCCGGGCGCGCTATTCTCATCGAGAGCTAAAAGGCACGGCAGGGTTTGGGTTCTGGAATCACCCATTTTCGCGCACGGGCGCCATCCTGGAGCCGCCCAGCAACGTATGGTTCTTCTACGGCTCACCGGAATCGGACCTGCGCGTCGCGCGCGGCGTGCCCGGGCACGGTCACAAGGCCGCCATGCTCAACGGCGGGCAGATGCCCAAAGGCGTCATGACCGTCGCCGGGAAGTTGTTAACGGCGCTGCTCAAGGTGCCGCGCCTATCGCCCTTGCTCATGTCCGCCGGGCGAGCGATGGTGAACGCGCACGAAGTGGTGTTGCCGATTGACATGACCGAGTGGCACGACTATGAAATCGACTGGCTGCCGCAAGAGGCTGTCTTTCACATCGATGGTGTGAAGGTACTACAGGCCCCCCACCCGCCGCGTAACCGGATGGGCTTCGCCGCCTGGGTGGATAACTATCGCGCCACGGCCAACGGCGGAGATTACCAGTTCGCCTACGTTGCGTGCCAACTCGAGCAGTGGCTGGAAATGGTGATAATGGGTGACGATGACTGAGATGGATTCGCAGAAAGAATTGCAGCGCCAGGCCGCTCTGCCGCCCACAGAGCTACTCATCAAAGGCATTCATGAATTCAACGCCGGCGCATACTTCGAGCAACATGAGACGTTGGAAACAGCTTGGCGAGAAGAGCCGGGGCCGATACGCCAGATGTACCAGGGCATCCTACAAATCGGCGTGGCCTATTACCAGATTCAACGCCAGAACTACACCGGCGCATTGAGGATGTTCCAACGGGCGTGGCAATACCTCGATCCACTGCCCGATGTTTGCCAGGGGGTGAATATCGCCCAATTCCGTATCGATGCATCCGCCGCGCAAACCGAGTTGGAGCGGTTGGGCCCACAACGCATCGCCAGCTTTAGCTCGGTGTTCTTTAAGCCTATACGGGTAAAAACCACGACGGACTAACTGATTTATAAAATGTCATACGACTTCACGAATAAAGTAGCGCTGATTACTGGCAGCGGGCGGGGCATCGGTAAGGTCACCGCCCTGCACCTGGCGCGCCAGGGCGCAGACATCGTCATCAACTACCTGCGCAAGCGCACCGCTGCCGAAGAGACGGCACATGAGATTGAGGCGCTGGGCCGGCGCGTCTTGCTGGTAAAAGCTGATATGGGCGAGCCGGACGATATCGATCAACTCTTCGCGCAGGTAGAAACGAACTTCGGCGGCTTGGACATCCTGGTCAATAACGCCGCCTCCGGCTATGCGCGCCCGGTGCTGGAACAAAAAGTGAAAGGATGGGACTGGACGCTGAACATCAACGCCCGCGCGGCGTTATTCACATCGCAAAAGGCAGTGCCCCTGATGCAGAAGCGTGGCGGAGGGGCCATCGTCAACATCAGCAGCATCGGCAGCGCGCGCACGTTGCCCGATTATGCGGTGATCGGCGCGTCAAAAGCCGCCCTGGAAGCCCTCACCCGCTACTGCGCCGTCGAGTTCGCCCCCTTTAACATCGTGGTCAACGCCATCTCCCCCGGCATCATCAACACGGACGCCCTGAACTACTTCAGCCTGGGCCGCGACACGATGGTGCAAGGCGCGCTCCAGCGCACACCGGCCGGGCGTATTGTCGAAGCACAGGATGTGGCCAACTGCATTGCCTTTCTGTGCAGCCCCGACGCCTGTATGATTCGTGGACAAGTGATCGTTATCGACGGCGGGTATCAGATCGCCGTCACCTGAATGCTATGGCAGAAATCCGCGATGGATTAACCACCGACATGACTTACGCAGTCGTGTCTTCAATTGGTGACTTCGGCACGCCCGACCAGCAGCACGCTAAGGACGAGTGGTATTGGGGCATGTTCAAGCCACCTTTTGAAGCCGGCAAGATCGTAGAGGTGATGCAGTCCTGGGGCGCGCGCGTCTACCCGGTCGGCGACGCTACAACGGTCGCCGGGTTGACCTGCTACCCTTCGCTAAGCCAGTTGCCCGGCCCGGTGGATTGCGCAGTGATCTCGCTGCCGGCGCACCTGGCGCTGCGCCTGTTGGATGAAGTCGTCGCCGCGCACATCAAGATGGTGTGGTTGCAGCGGAGCGCTGAACAAGAGGACGTATGCCGGGCCTACCTGGCGCGCAGCATCCGGGTAGTGCGCGGGTGCGTGCTCATGCATTGGGACGTGGAGCAGGTCAGCGGCATCAACAAGGCCCGCCACATTTGCTACGTCCACGGTAACCTTGAACGCGCGGCACGGATTCGCCTGGTGGACGGCGTGCCCACGCGCATCATGCCCACTTCCCCCAACGTCATGCCCTATACGCGCGAGACTTTCAGCACCAAGCTACTGGCACCCTTCTGGCCCTATGTAGGGATCAAGCGTGTCTAGCGCGACCTTTCTCCCCGTCGTTCTGCTACTGATTGCTGCGCTGGCGCTCTACTTGCTGGCGCGGCATCTGCGCCAACGGAGCGGCCTGCCACAGGGCAAAGTGATCTACTCTGATACGGGCGCATGGCAACGCAACGATCATTCCTTCTACTCCGCCACCTACGGCGTCAGCGGCAAACCCGACTACCTGGTGCGCGAACGGAAGGACATCATCCCCGTGGAAGTAAAGTCCAGCGTTGCCCCCAGCGCACCGCACGAAGGACACGTGATGCAGTTGGCCGCCTACTGCCTGTTGGTGGAAGAAACAACAGGCTCGCGGCCAACCTATGGGATCATCCAGTATGCCGACCGTTCGTTCCGGGTGGACTACACCGAAAGGCTGCGAGATCGGTTGCTAGAGACGCTCAGCCAGATGCGCCAGGTGGCGACCCAGCCAAACGGCCCACGACGCGACCACCAAAACCCACGCCGGTGTGCCACCTGTGGCGTGCGCGAATCGTGCGACCAGCGCTTGATGTAGCAGAGACCATACCAGACAGGTCTCGTAGACCTGTCTGGCGTCGCTACGTTTACGCCCCGGAGATCAACTCGCCACCATCCACCACGATGGTTGCGCCATTAATCCACACCAATTCGGGGTCGGACAGTGCACGGATCGTCTTGGCGACGTCCGCAGTCGTGGTCAAGCGGCCGGAGGGATTGCGCCGGATAGCGCCTTCCACCAGCTTATCGCTGCTGGGGATCTTGCGCATGGCGGGCGTATCGGTGACGCCTGCCATAATAGTGTTCACCATCACGCCGTGCTTGGCAAGCTCCAGCGCCAGTTGGCGCGTGTGAGATTCCAACGCCGCTTTCGCCGCAGATACCGCACCATAGGTCTCGAACATGGTGACGCTTCCGGCGCTGGTCATGCTAAAGACGCGGCTGCCGCTTGCCAGCAACCCATTACGCCACAAATCCTGCACCCAATAGACCAGGCTATTCGCCATCACGTCGAGCGTCATTTCCATCTGTGACTGCGTCAGCGACTTCGATGGATCATCGCTCACAAATGGCAACAGCGAGCCGAATGCGACTGAGTGCATCATGACGTGCAGCACCTGCGGCCCTTGTGGGTTCGCCGCCAACAGCGCCTTTATTTTGGCAATCGCGTCGGTGCGCTTCTCGGCGTTGGCGATGTTCATATTCGTATAGTGCACCTGTACACCGAACCCCTCCAACTCGGCTACCAGCTTCTTTACGCCTTCCAGCGCTGGGCCACGGTCGAGGTGATACCCAATGATGTTGACACCATTCCGAGCCAGCTCAAGTGCCGTCGCCGCACCGAAACCGCTCGATGCGCCCAGGATCAAAGCCCACTTACCCTTCAAATCTGCTTGAGACATCGTTTGCTCCTCTTTGTGATGTGAACCGGTCAATTGTAGACCGACTGATAACCGCCCAACACACTTGCCACGTTCCGGCCAAGCTGTTGTATGGCATAGCCACCTTCCATGATAAACACCGTTGGCAGGTTAAGTTGCGCGACCTGTTTGCCAATCAGCGGGAAAGCGTCATCGGTGAGCAAAAAATCTCCTAATGGATCACCCGCGTAAGTATCCACACCGAGTGACACCACCAAATATTGTGGCGCATAATCACGAATACGCAGCAGCGCTTCATACAACACGGCCAGGTATTGAGCATCCGTGACACCTGCCGGCAATGGAAAGTTCACGGTTGCCCCTACCCCGGCACCCTCGCCACATTCGTCCGCCGCGCCCCAAAAGTACGGATATTGTCGATCCGGGTCAGCGTGCAATGACACATAAAGCACATCCGCGCGTGCGTAAAAAACCGACTGCGTGCCGTTACCATGATGAAAGTCTACGTCAAGTAGCGCCAACTGCGTTGCGCCAGGCGTCTGAGCAATCAATGCCTGCGCGGCAATCGCCGCGTTGTTCAAGAAACAGTAACCGCCGCACATATCGGCAGCGGCATGGTGTCCCGGAGGACGGCACAGCGCGAAGCATGCCCTTGCACCATTCAACACCTGGTGCGCCGCCGTGAGCGCGCACTGAGCTGACCAATAGGCTGCCTGCCACGTACCGGCTGTGATGATCGCGGTCAGGTCGGTGCTGTAATAGCCCGCCAATGCAGCTATCTGGGTTGGCCTGTGCCCCACCCGGCGGGTGGAGAAGGTGTCGGGGTAGACCCCGGCGGGGATGCCCCCTTCTGCGATCCAGGTTGCATAGGCACGCTGCAAATAGGCGACATATTCCGCATCGTGGACCGCCAGGATCGGTTCCAGGCCATGATCTTCCGGCTCGCTCACCGGCCCCAACGCGGACTGGCGGATCGCTTGCAAGATGATGTGCGCACGCTCGGGTGAATCATGATACGGCTTCAGCTCGCCCTCAAAGAACTCCTGTTGTGGATGATGATCGGCGTGGCGCTCCGTGTAGATCGTTTGCATCATGTTGCACCAGAAAAACACAAACACCGCGTGTGCGGTGTTTGTGTTTCTGCTTTCATTCGAGGATTTTCGCACCAGGCTGATGCAGGTGACATTCCCCACATCCGACGGCCGGGTTCTCCACTTCGGTCATCTTGCGGGTACATATCGCATATACCTGCACACGTTCACGCAACCCCAGCATAGATCGATGTACGCGCCCCTCCAATACGATGTTGGGACATGCATTCTGGCGCAAGATGTCGGGCACAGAGCAAGTCCGGCACAGGCCTGGCTTCCAGCGCCCTCCATTCGGGTTCTGTTCCAACAGGCGGCACTCTTGCTTCGAATGTCCGCGGAAGTAATCCTCATAGTAATAGCGACATTCCTTACCAGCCGGGGTTCTCATAGTTCAATTCTTATTACTCGTTACTTCTTTACGATGCGTGATATCACGCGCAATAAACCATACGCAATCGGCGCTGTGCTCCAACCCGTATAGGATGAATACATACCACCTTCGTCCAGATCGTTGCCCTGGTTCGCGCGGCCATACCAGCACTTACGCTTCAAGCTATAGCTGCCGCGCCAACTGCCGTCCCACTTGCCCGACTCGCCCCAGCACTGTACACCTGCCAGAAAATCAGCCAGCTTCTCCGCTGCGATGCGAAAATCCGCCAGGCCATTGCTGCGATAGGCTTCTTCGAATGCCAACAGCGCATAACCATTGGTATAGACCATATCCGTCAGGTCGGGGTCGTTTTGCAGCGAGGCAGCCTGGCTCTCTGCGTCGCAGTTACGGATCGCCCCCGTCTCATCCTGTAGGCGAATCAGTGCCTTCGCCAACGTCATCAGGCCGTTCCAGGCGCCCAGGTTCTGCGAGAAACGTGCCACCACGGCGAACGCCTTCAGTGCCGTGGCCATCTCCGATGAAGGCGGGCGCCACGCTTCTGTCTGCGCCGTCTCAAAGCTAGTGCGGATTCTGCCGCTGGGCGTTATTTGAGCCGACATCCACTCAATGCCCTTGAAGGCGGAGGCGCGGAAAGCCTCGCTGCTCGTCTGCCATGCCCCTTGCATCATCGCGAGTGTCGGCCACGCGACGAAGTCCACCCCTTTCAACATAGGCTGATCCCCTTCGTCGTTCCGCGAGAAGGAACCATCTTCGGCCTGCGCGCGCAGAAAATAGTTCAGCAAGCGCACCGCGGCTTGCTTATATATCTCGTCGCCGGTTTGCTTATAAAACCAAACCAGGCGGTCAGCAATTTTGCCATTGTCATTTGGGAAGGTGACTTCCTGGGCCTCAGGGCTGCCCACGTCCACCGCGTTCGGCTCAAGGCTGGGTGGGATAAAGCGGTAAAAGGCAAACGAGCCCTCGAACCAGCCACTGTTACGTTGCTGCGAAAGCACATAGCCCACCATGCGCGTGGCGATGCTCATGTAGGCAGGGTCCTTGATGTATTGTCCATAAGCATAAAAGAAGCGCGCAACTTCCATCGTGCAATCGGGGCGGACCCAATAATTCACTTGCTGCTTGTCGATCAGATAGCGCTCGTAAACACCGAGAGAGCCATCGGGGCTGACCAGCATACTACGCAGCCATCTGGCCGCCCGATCTATCGTCAACATATATTTGTTTGTGTCTGGCATTGAAAACCTCGTTACATATTACAGTGTTGGATGCATCAGGACCATATCATCGGCGTGAATCAGCATGGATGCATATTCAACACCCAAGATGCCCGAAATATCTGATGATTGGCGCCCAACAATCCGGCGCGCGTCTGTTGAACTATAACGCGTAATACCATGCGCAACATCGCGCCCCGACATATCTCGCACAGCGATTACTTCACCGCGCTCAAAGTCATCGATCACCTCGCGAGCGCCCACTGGCAACAAACTCTTCCCATCAAGCACAGCCTGCACAGCACCATCGTCAACGACGACGGCACCCGTGGTCCGCTCTGCAAGAATCCAACGCTTGCGGCTTTCAATGTTATCAACCGTCGGCACAAACCGTGTACCTACCGCTTGCCCATGCACAGCATCCATAAGAACATTGGGCTTGCCGCCATTGGCAATGATCACCGTGACGCCGGAACGCGTCGCGAGATCGGCCGCTTGCAGTTTCGTGGTCATGCCACCCGTGCCCAGACCGGTACGTGAGGCACCAGCCAGATTCCAGATGCTCTCATCCAGGTGTGGCACCTCCTGCACCAGCGTGGCCGACGGATGGGAACGCGGGTCGGCAGTATATAATCCGTCCTGGTCGGTAAGTATAATGAGCATATCGGCGTGTACGACGTTTGCAACAAGTGCAGAAAGATTATCGTTGTCACCCACACGAATTTCCTCTGTCGCAACTGCATCGTTCTCGTTGATAATTGGCACTGCTTGATGCGTTAAAATGGTGTTAAGTGTATCGCGAGCATTTAAATAACGACGCCGATCGCTAAGATCGGCACGTGTGAGGAGAACTTGGGCAACTTGCACTTCGAACATATCAAAGACCTGCTCCCAGGCCAGCATCAGGTGTGTTTGTCCAACGGCAGCAAGCATTTGTTTAACAGGAACAGATTTTGTAATAGGCTTGTGTACGCTCTTAAGCCTCTCTCGGCCTGCGGCAATAGCGCCCGAAGTCACAAGAATTACTTCCAGATGCTCTTCGCGTAATTTAACAATTTGTTGCGCTAACTCCAACATCCGGCGACGATTCAACCTCGCTGTGCCGGCAGTGAGCGTGCTTGTTCCAACTTTGATGACCAGTTTTGTGACCGACATTTTATTGATCCCGAAAGCAAAACTTCTTTGAAATTTTATATATAATCAGGAATGAAATGGAACGAAACAACAATTCTAATGAAAACCAAGCTCATCTCATCGAGAGTCTTCTCGATAGTCTAGTTATGCTGGGGAACAAGCAGCTAACTGAAAAGCTCACCCAGTATGACTTGACAGTCGCACAGTATCTATCTATGGAAGCGCTCAACAATAAAGGATCTGAATGCAGCATGAGCGAACTCGCCGAGCGCATCCAACAATCGTCTGCGACCATGACCGGCATTATCGACCGTCTGGTTGAAAAAAGTTGGGTCACGCGCAGACGTAGCGAAGAAGACCGGCGTGCCGTATACGTAAACCTCACCGCTGACGGACAGACATTGCTACAACGTGTCGTGACGGAGCGCCGCCAGCTTGTGTTGGATACATTGAACAAAATGTCACCAGATGATGTCGATCAATTCATTCGACTGCTGCAAAGCTACATGGCGGCCGCGGGACTAACACCCCAACACGCATAGCTTCTGCGCACAATCCAATAGAGAGCTGGTTGAAGCACAGGTGGGTTTGGCGACCTTCGTTAAACCTATCTGTGCTTTTCACACATAATCCCTCAGCGCATCTCGCTCAGTTTAAGGTCCCCCAATACTTCACGCACAGCCACCTCTTGTTGTATGCGTTCGACGCCGGTGCTGAAATAGACGGCAGAAGGATGATGCACAACAATCGCCGCGGTGCTTTGTTCTGGGATCAGTTGGTTCCCAGCCGATAGATGAATGTCCAATTGTTCCGCATTCAACAAATGCAACACATCCACCTGTTGAGATAGGTCGGGACATGCCGGGTACCCCCACGAGTAGCGCAACCCACGCGTGACAGGCAACCCCAACTCGTGCCGGATGCGGCGATTCGTCCATTCCGCCAACCCCTCCGCCAATGAATCGGCAAAGCCGTTCAAGTAATAGGCGTCTGTGTAGTCTCCTTTTGATTGATATTGCTCTATTCGACGCGTCGCCTCCGGCCCGACAGTCACCACTTGCAAAGCAGCCAGGTCGCGCCCTTCGCTTGCAGGACGGAAGTAATCGCTCAAACACAAATGCTGCCGATCCGGCTGGCGCGGGAACGTCCAGCGTGCCACAATGCGGTCCAAAGAGTGTGGGTCATAGACCAACAAAGTGTCTCCCTCGCTTGCAACGGGGAAATAACCATATGCGACGCCACACGAGAGCCACCGGCTGCTCAAGAGTTCCTCTTCGAATTTGCGCAAGGTAGGTTGATAGAGCGTCTCAACGAGTTCTTCCCACGCTTGACCTTGCCGGGCACGCCCACCCCAATGCAAACGATAGAGCGTGTTCAAGTCGAAGAGCCGGATGACCTGCTGCAAGTCAATCGCATCAGCTCGGATCAGGCGCGCACCCATGAAAGGCGCCTGCGGGATTTCTTCCTGCTTAAGCGGCATCACCGTGCGCAACGCAGTCGGATCAGCCTGCACTTCCGATGACGCACCGGCCTGCTTGCGTTCCTGATCTTTCAACAGCATCTGCTTTGCCTCTGCAATATGCTGCGCAGTGAATGTCTCTTGCTCAGGGCTGGTCAGTTTGTCCATAACAGCCAGACCCTCAAAAGCGTCCTTACAATAAAACACGCCAGGGGCGTAGGCCTGGCCGTCATCCATAAACTGGATGCGCGCGCCAAAGCGGCGATTGATCGCCGCGCCACCAATCAACACGGGATAGTTCAGACCGCGCCGGTGCAACTCCTGGACGCAAATGGGCATTTGCTTACTGGTGTTGACCAGCAACGCGCTCAGACCAATTGCGACGGCGTGATGTTCCTGCGCCGCATCGATGATCGTATTCACCGGCACCTGTTTGCCAAGATCGACGACACGATAGCCGTTATTGCTGAGGATCGTGCCGACCAAGTTCTTGCCGATGTCATGCACGTCACCAAAGACGGTCGCCAGGATCACAGTGCCTTTGCTCGCGCCCTCTTGCCGTTCCAGGTAAGTCTCCAGCCGCGCGACGGCCTTCTTCATCACTTCTGCGCTCTGCAACACAAAAGGCAGGATCAGCTCACCCGCGCCAAACTTATCGCCAACCTCTTTCATCGCGGGCAACAATACGTTGTTCAATACCCAGACCGGGTCATGCCCCTGCACAGCCTGATCGATCAACCCCTCGATGCCATCCTTCTTGCGATGCAAGATCTGCCAATGCAGGCGTTCCTCGACCGTAAGGTGCTCCGTTGGGTCCACGCGCGAAGCTTTGTCGGCGGCCTCGTGGTCGGTGCCATTCTGCTCGAAGAAGGCGATCACCTTGGGCAAAGCCTCTTCAGATCGATCAAAGATCAGGTCGTCGATGAGTTGGCGCTGCTGGGCAGGGATCTCGGCATAGGGCGTGATGTGGCTGGGGTTAACGATGGCCATGTCCAGCCCGGCCTGCACGGCATGATGCAGGAAGACGCTGTTGATCGCCGCGCGGGCCGCCGGCTTCAGGCCAAACGACACGTTACTCACCCCCAGCAGCGTATAGACGCCCGGCATTTTTTGCTTCACGCGGCGGATGCCTTCGATCGTCTCCACCGCCGAACGGCGCAACTCCGGCTGGCCAGTCGTCACAGGGAAGGTGAGCACGTCAAAGATCAACGACTCCGGTGCCAGACCATAATCCTGGGTGGCAATCCGATAGATGCGCTCCGCAATGGCAAACTTACGCTCCGCGGTATGCGCCATGCCTTCTTCATCGATGGTCAAGGCCACGACCGCGGCGCCATGTTGCTTCGCAAGCGGCAACACCGCCTCCACGCGCTTCAGGCCGTTTTCCAGGTTGATCGAGTTAATGATGGCACGTCCTGGGCAAGTCTCCAGTGCCTTGCGAATCACCTGCGCATCGGTCGAGTCAATCACCAGCGGCGCTTCCACGCTCATGCTGAGCAACTTCACCAGTTTGCCCATCTGGTCGGCTTCGTCGTTGCGTTCGGTGAGCGCCACCTGCACGTCCAGCACGTGCGCCCCACCCTCCACCTGGCCACGCGCCACGTCCACAATCGCGTCGTAGTTATCTTCCAGCAGCAGTTGCTTCACCTTGCGGCTGCCCTGGCTATTGACGCGCTCACCAACCAATAGGGGTTTGGGTTCCTGGTCCAATGTCACGGCGCGCATGGCGCTGGCTGCGCGTGCGCGCACGTCCAGGTCCGCCGAGCGGCTTTGCCAGGGGTTCGCCCCCTGCACGCGCTCATAAATCTGCCGGATGTGTTCGGCAGTGGTGCCGCAACAACCGCCCACGATGTTGCAACCCAATTCGTGCACGAACTGGCCCAGCATATCGGCCATCGGCGCGGGCTGCAAGGGATATACGGCCTGCCCATCCACGTTAAGCGGCAGGCCCGCGTTCGGGATCGCCGAAACCGGCAAATGGGTATGGCTGGTGAGGTAGCGGATCGGCTCGCGCATGTGGTCGGGGCCGGTGGAACAGTTCAAGCCCACCACGTCCACACCCAATGATTCGATGATCGCCAGCACAGCGCCCACGTCAGTGCCCAGCAGCATCTTGCCGTTGGTGTCCAACGTCACCTGGGCCTGGATCACGGCGCGAATGCCCGTTTCAGCCATCGCGCGCTTGAGCCCTTCGATCGCGGCTTTCACCTCCAGGATGTCCTGGCTCGTCTCGATCAGCAGCACGTCTACGCCACCATCCAATAACCCAACCGCTTGTTGCTTAAATACGTCCAGCAGTTCTTCATAAGTCACGTTACTGAGCACAGGATCGCTCGACGAAGGCAACTTCCCAGTGGGCCCCAGCGACCCTGCCACGAAACGCGGCTTCTCGGGTGTGCTATAGCCATCCGCCAGGCGACGCGCCAGCCGCGCGGCGGTCTGATTGATCTCAAGCGTGCGGTCGGCCAGCTTATATTCGGCCAGGGTGATGCGGTTTGAGCGGAACGTGTCGGTCTCTATGACATCCGCGCCGGCCTCCAGGTAGGAGCGGTGAATCTCCTCGATCACGTCAGGGCGCGTCACAGCCAGGTAGTCATTACATCCCATATACTGCGCGCCGCCAAAATCCGCCTCGTGCAGGTCATAACGCTGGATGCGCGTACCCATCGCGCCATCGTAGAGGATCACACGTCCTGCCAGCACGCCTAAAAACCTTTTTGCTCGATCTTCTTTGATTTCCATCACCCCAAAAACTCCATGCCGTATTCTAAATGAAACGTGATGAGTGAAACATGAGTAAGGTGTTAGCTTCAGGTTTCATTCTTCATTCTCGAATCGTCTCGATGCTGTATCACGTACAATCATCTCATGGCACTTAACTCACTGCACGGCCTGTATTTCGAGGAATTTACCATTGGAGATAAAGCAACGTCCCTGACACGCACGATCACTGAGAACGATATCGTGGCGTTTGCAGGGCTATCGGGCGACTACAACGAACTGCACACCAGCGCGACCTACGCCGACACCACCATGTTCGGCAAGCGCATCGCACATGGGCTGCTTGGGCTCAGCATCGCCAGCGGGCTGGCGTTCCAAATGGGTTTCCTGGTCGGCACGGTGGACGCGTTTCGCAGCCTGGAGTGGGAATTTACGGCCCCCATCTTCATCGGCGACACGATTCACCTGGAGGCCGAAGTTGCCGAGTCCAAGGCGTTCCCGCGCCTGGGCAACGGGCGGGTGGTCTTCAAGGTGACGCTGGTCAATCAAGACAGCAAGCTCGTTCAACGCGGCACATGGTCACTGTTGGTGAGGTGCAAGCCCAAGGTGGGTTGATCCTGCTAGAATCCGGCCAGTCCGAAAATAACGATGAGCCAATCACTGGATTACGGCAAACTACTAAAGCAGGCGGGTGTCACAACGGTCGCGCTGTTACTGGGCGTGGCCATTGCGGTGCTGCCGCTGAGCCAGCTCGTGCTCGTCGTGGCGGCTGTTGTCGCACTCATTGGCGTGATGCTCATCATCGCGGAGCCCACCATCGGCCTGGCGCTGACCCTGCTGGCCGGGCCGTTCGAGCCATACGAATCCATCATGCTGCACCTGCCCATCTCGGCCGGGCAGGCGCTGCTGGTCATCACGATCGGGGCATGGGTGGCGCGGATGATCTACCAGCGCCGGGTGGGGATTCAAACAGGCCCTTTGCTCTGGCCGTTAGCCGCCTTCATCGGCGTGGGCGTGCTCTCATTCTTCGCCGCCAGTTCCTTTGAGCTATGGGCGAAGGAATGCATCAAATGGGTCGGGGTGTTACTGGTCTACCTCTTCGCCTATAGCCACATCCGGGCCAACCCGCGCACGCGAGCTTTTCTGCTGGGTACGATCCTCATCTCCGCGCTCTTCGAAGCTGGGCTGGGCATTTATCAGTTTGGGCTGCGCGGTATCGGCCCCAAGGAATTCTTGATCAGCGGGCATTACTACCGCGCCTACGGCACCTTTGAACAGCCCAACCCCTTCGGCGGTTACATGGGGCTCACCTGGCCGCTGGCGGCAGGGATCGGGCTATTTTCACTGCGCCAATCGTGGCGCTGGCTCACCGGCCCCTCTCGCGACACGCGCGAAGCCTGGCGCTCCTACGCGCTCACCATTTTCTGCCTGCTCGTCGCAACGCTGGGCCTCGTGGCGCTGGGCCTGTCGTGGTCACGCGGCGCCTGGATCGGTGCCGCAGCCGCCGCAGCGGTCATGTTCATCATCGCCTTGCGCAGGCCGGCCGCATCGGCAGCGATCATCGCCGTCGTCGCCGTCATCGTCATCGCCTTCAACCTGATCGACCTGCTACCCGGTTCACTGCGCAACCGGCTGACCGATTTCACCCAGTCGTTCAGTTCGTTCGACGTGCGCGGCGTCAACGTGAACGACGCGAATTACTCCGTGATCGAACGCCTGGCGCACTGGCAGGCCGCCGAGAACATGATCGTGGACCGTCCCTACCTGGGCGTGGGCTTCGGCAATTACGCCGCTGCATATGAGCACTACCGCGCCCTCAACTGGCCGATTGCGCTGGGGCACGCGCACAACTATTATCTGAATATCTGGGCCGAAACGGGCATCTTCGGGCTACTGGCCTACCTGGTGCTGTGGGGCATGGTCTTCTATCGCACACTAAGGGCGTTCTATACAAGCGCCGCATCGCCGGGGCGAAATGGGCGGGCCCCATTCCTGTTCAGCGCGGTCGCCCTGGGTTTGTTGGGCGCGTGGGTGCAACTCAGCGTCCACCAGGTGGTCGATAACCTTTACGTCGCGAACATCTTCCTGCTCATCGGCGCATACTTTGGCATCGTCGACAGCCTCAACAAGACGGACCAACCTGCCGAGTCCCTTGCCGCCGTGGGGCGTTCGTAGCTCCCGATCAAGGGCATCCACGAATCTTCGCGAACCGGACGAATGGGGGGTGATCAACTCGGCAACGTCACTCTTCATTATCCACGTGCGTCCACGAATTCTCACGAATCGGACGAATGGGGTTCGCCCTGTTGGTGCGCTCGCCGTACAATGAGGTCACCTATGAACACGCAATCTTTTGACTCCTACCTGGTTCAAAACCGTGAACGGTTGCTGGAAGACTACAAAGATTTCCTGCGCCAGCCCAGCGTGGCTGCCACAGGAGAGGGCATTACCGAGATGGCCGCGCTGGTGGCGCGCCGGTTTGCCACATTGGGGGCGGACGTCAAGATCATTCCCACGACGCAGGACGGTGCCCCGGTGGTGTGGGCCGAAATCGGCGAAGGGGATAAGACGCTGCTCATCTATAACCACTACGACGTGCAGCCGGCCGAGCCGCTCGAACTGTGGGAATCGCCGGCCTTCGAACCGACAGTGCGCGATGGCCGCCTGTTTGCGCGCGGCGTCTCCGACGACAAGGGCGAACTGGTGACGCGCATTCACGCCGTAGAAGCCTGGTTGGCCACACAAGGCAAATTGCCCTGCAAGATCAAGTGGCTTGTGGAAGGCGAAGAGGAAGTGGGTAGCCTGCATCTGCACCCATGGGTGGAACAGCACAAAGAGATGCTGAAGAGCGATGGCTGCCTGTGGGAAGGCGGCGGGTTCGACGAGAAGGATCGCTTCACGCTCACCATGGGCGTCAAGGGCATCTGCTATGTGCAACTGCGCGTGAAGTCAGTCGATCACGACTTGCACTCCTCGCTGGCGCCGCTTGCCCCCAACGCCGCCTGGCGGTTGGTGTGGGCGTTGAACAGCATCAAAGATGCAAACGACAACATCATGATCGACGGCTATGCCGATTACGTGCGCGAGCCCAGCCCGGCACAGATCGAGATGTTGCGCCGCATGCCCTTCGAAGAAGCCGAAATGCGCAATAGCTGGAAGGTGAACCAGTTCCTGAAAGGGCGCACCGGGTTGGACGCATTGAAGGCGCTCTATTTCGCCCCCACTGCAACCATCTGCGGCCTGACAACCGGCTGGCAAGGCAAAGGCACCAAGACGGTGCTCCCCGCAGAAGCGACGGCCAAGGTAGATTTCCGCCTGGTGCCGGACCTGACGCCGGAGATTGTGGTGGACCTGTTGCGCAAGCACCTGGACAAGCACGGCTTCAGTGACGTTGAGATCGCCAGCTACGATGGTTACCGGGCCGAGTTCTGTGACGTAGAGGCCCCCATCGTCAAAGCCGCCGCCAGCGCCGCGCGGCAGATTTACGGGCACGAGCCGGTGATGGTACCCAACTCGGCAGGCAGCGGGCCGATGTGGTCGCTCTCGTCCTTCATCGGCGGTGTGCCGGTGGTGTGCGCGGGCATCTCCCAGGCCGATACGCGCATTCACTCGCCCAACGAGAACATCATCCTGCAAAACTACTACGATGGCATGCGCTATATGGGCGTATTCATCGACGAATTCAGCAAAGCGTAGCAAACCCTCACGCCTCTCCGGCCAGGTTGACCGCCGGAGAGGCAGTTTCCTTCCCCACCCTATAAACGGGTACAATTCGGTCACTCATACACCAGGTCTTCAACGCTTCCCTTTGATTCACTGTGTGTTGTCTGGAGGGTTCCTTGATGGAGCGTATATTTCACGTTTCACGCTTCATTCATCACCCGCCGTTTCTCCTTCGTCGCGACCAGTAGTGACGGATAATTGTGTGCCTATGACGGGATCAAAACGGTTTGCAATTCTGGCCGAGCGTGACATCAATAAGGAGACCTTTGTCGAGCCCTGGCCCGAAGCCGGGCTGATTGTCACCGACAGCCCCTTCGACCCACCGCCCAGCCTCAAATTGGATGCTGCGCAACAACACATCCTGGAGTTGGACGGGAAACCACGCGCCGACTTCGACGCGCTGGACTTCTTCATCGCCGAACACGCCATCGACCTGGCAATCGCCGCGCAAGCGATGGCAACCCCCTCGTCAGAGATTGCGCACATGCTGGCCGATATCAATGTGCCGGCTGGCGCCATCCGTCGGCTGGTGTCTGGCTGCACGCCGGCCAAGCTGTGTGACATCATCCGGCACATGAACGTACTGGAGATGATGATGGGGCTTGCCAAGATGCGCGTGCGCCGCACCCCAGCCAACCAGGCCCATGTGACCAACAAGCGCGAACACCCGGCCCTGCTGGCCGCCGATGCCGCCGAAGCCTCTTTGCGCGGGTTTGCCGAAGTGGAGACCACCGTGGGCGTGGCGCGCTATGCGCCGCTGAATGCGTTGGCCATCCTGGTGGGCACGCAAACCGGGCGCGGCGGCGTGCTCACGCAATGCTCCGTGGAAGAATCTCTCGGCCTGCGCATTGCACTCAAAGGGCTCACCAGCTACGCCGAAACGCTCTCCGTCTACGGCACCGAGGGCACCTTCGTAGACGGCGACGACACCCCCTGGTCCAAGGCATTTCTCTCGGCGGCCTATGCCTCACGCGGGGTGAAGATCCGCTTCACCTCCGGCAGCGGGTCCGAGGCGCTGATGGGCCACAGCGAGCAGTGCTCTATGCTCTACCTGGAAGCGCGCTGCCTGCTCATCACGCGCGGCGCGGGCAGCCAGGGCGTGCAGAACGGCTCAATCTCGTGCATCGCGCTGCCCGAATCACTCCCCGGCGGCGTGCGCGCCGTGCTGGCCGAAAACTTGCTGGCTTCCATGCTGGGGTTGGAGGTCGCCTCCGGCAACGACGCGCTGGCCTCGCACTCGGCCATCCGCAAATCCGCTAAGCTGATGTTGCAGTTCATCCCCGGCACCGACTTCATTTTCTCCGGCTACAGTGCCGTGCCCAGGCGCGACAACCTATTCGGCGGCGGCAATTTCGACGCCGAGGATTTTGACGATTACAACGTCTTGCAGCGCGATATGCAGGTGGATGGCGGCGTGCGCCCGATCACCGAACAACAGGCGCTGGACATCCGGCGCAAGGCTGCACTCGCCATTCAAGCCGCGTATGAGGAATTGGGCTTCCCGCCCATTTGCGAAGAGGAAGTGGAAGCAGCGGTGCACGGTCACGCCAGCGAGGATATGCCCCAGCGAGACGTGGTGGCCGACCTGGCCGCCGCAGATCGTTTCCTGTCCGGCCAGCAGACGGTGCTTGACGTGGTGAGCGCGCTGGAACGGCGCGGCTACAAAGAGACGGCCGCCAATATCCTGGAGATGGGCCGCCAGCGTGTCATTGGTGATTATTTACAACCCGCCGCCATCTTTGCCCTACAACCCAACGCAGATGGCGCGCATCCGCACTACCATGTGCTCAGCGCGGTCAACGACGTGAACGATTACCTGGGCCCCGGCACCGGCTATCGCGTGAGCGAGGCGCGCTGGCAGGAGATGCAACATCTGCCGCAGGCGAAATCCCCACGCGACTTCATCAAAGATCAACAGGGCGAACGCTGCCCGCGCCTGGTGGAGCTTGGCCCCGCGAAAACGAGCAACCATCGCGAAGTGATCGTTGCCGTGGGACCCGCTTTTGGCGTCGGGTTGACGCGCACCATCAACGGCGTGGACCACGAGCAGGTGCTGGAAGCGATCTTGACCGGCGTTGCCAAGGAAGGATTGACGGCGCGGGTCGTGAAGGTCTATCAAAGTTCCGACCTGGCCTATATCGGTTATGCCGGCACACAGTTGAGCGGTTCGGGGATTGCGATTGGGCTACAGTCGCGCGGAACGACGGTGATTCATAAACGCGGCCTGGCGCGCCTGAATAACTTGGAGCTATTCCCTCAATCGCCCAGCCTGACGTTGGAGACATACGAAGCAATTGGGCGTAACGCCGCGCGCTATGCCAAGGATGAGCCGGTGCGGCCCGTGCCGGTGCAGGTGGATAACTGGGCCCGCCTGCGCCTGATCGTCAAGACGGCCCTGCTCCACCGCCGCGAGACCGACGACGTGTGCAACAAGCCGCCGATGGAATTGCTGTTTGATTGGGAACCGGACGTATGAACATGAAGCGTGTCGGGTGAAACGTGACGACGACGGACGATGAATGACCGACGACGGTTGGCGACACCCAACCGCTTTTGCGATGACTCTTGACGAATTAACATGCCAGATACAACACAACCACCCTACCCACTCGGCGAGAATGCACTAGACCAGTTACAGGCGGCCAGCGGGCGCACAGCGGCCGGCATTACCCTGGAAGCTGCTGCAGCGGGCGAACTCTCCAGCGCCGATTTGCAGATCAAAGCCGAGACGCTGCGCTCACAGGCCACGATTGCCCGGCAAGCCGGTTACACGCAACTGGCCGAAAACCTGGAGCGCGCCGCAGAGCTGACCGCCGTGCCCAATGAAGAATTGCTGCGCATGTACGAGACGTTGCGCCCAGGCCGGGCGACGCACGCCGAGATGCTCGCGCTGGCCGAACGGCTGGAACAGCACTATCACGCCCCGCAAAATGCGCGCCTGGTGCGCGAAGCCGCCGGCGTCCACCTCGCCCGCGGCCTCGTCAAACGTGACCCACCTACCATGACCGACCCTGACGACCTTAATGATTGATCCATTCATCTAACACAAAGTAACCAAGCAACAAAGAACACGAAGGGAATATGGATAAAAGCAGACGTAACCGACCTTTTGAGCCGCTATCAGAGCGCGAAGAGCACGTTGGCAAGCTCATTGTGAATGCAGCTTACGTAGTTCATCAAGCCATTGGACCTGGCCTATTAGAGAGCGTCTATGAGGCTTGCTTCTGCCACGAACTGTCAAAGGCCAATCTCGCCTTCGACAGGCAGGTACAGGTTCCCATCACCTACGATGGATTACGCTTTGAGCAAGGGTTACGTTTGGACGTATTGGTGGATGGTTTAGTGATTTGCGAGCTAAAAGCTGTCAACGACATGGCACCTGTCTACACTGCCCAACTGGTATCCTACTTGAAACTAACCAGGCTTCGACTGGGCTATCTGATCAACTTCAACGTTCCTCAGATTAAATATGGCATCAAACGTATCGTGGTTCCAATACAGCCCGAGCCAAAGCCGCAAACGAATTAACCACGTATATTTCCCTTCGTGGTCTTTGTTTCTTGGTTGCTTTGTGTTATAGCTGCCGGGAGGGCATACGATGAAGATAGAAGATCAGCTCTATGTGAGCACTCGCGCGGAGTGGCGCGCATGGCTGAAGAAGCATCACCGGAATTCCGATGGCATCTGGCTCGTCTATTACAAGAAAGGCTCCGGCAAGGAGCGCATCCCGTATGACGACGCAGTGGAAGAAGCGCTGTGCTTTGGCTGGATCGACAGCCTTATCCAGCGCATCGACGACGAGAAGTACGTGCAAAAGTTCA
>DAOUFG010000115.1:0-23273 GCA_034430115.1 Thermoflexales bacterium
GACGTAGCTGCGATGCACTTGTTAAGTTGAGGTGGTCAAGCTGGTGTATTGTATGCATCTCCCTCCCCCTGTCAACCCCTTCCTTTCCCTTTTTTCAAAATTCATTGCACATTTCTAAAATAGCCTCGAGCCAAAATCACATGAATCGTGTATCATAGAGGCAGCAATGAGACTGCTTAGCCGAACGACTAATAATTGCGACGACGCTAATAACGACGCGATGTAAACGGCGTCGCTTAGCTGGTCACGCGTTCGGTTGGTTTAGCAGCGAGACACTAAGAGCCGCCCAAATGACAGGGCGGCTTTTTTATTTGAGGAGCAAGGGAGATGTTCAAGACACACACATGTGGCGAACTGCGCGCCACAGACGAGCACAAGGTCGTAACGTTAGCGGGATGGGTTCATCGCCGCCGTGATCATGGCGGCGTTATCTTCATCGACCTGCGCGATCGCTTCGGCATCACGCAGGTGGTGGTTCGTTCCGACACGCCCGATATCGCTCCCGACCTGCTCAAGACCGCCGACTCGCTACGCAACGAATACGTCGCGCAGGTGGAAGGCGTCGTGATGGCCCGCCCGGCGAACATGCGCAACCCGCGCATGGCCACCGGCGATATTGAACTGGCCGCGACACGCGTTGTGGTGTTGAACCCCGCAAAGACCACGCCGTTCCCAATCGACAGCGACGGTCGCGATGTGGACGAGAACATCCGTTTGAAGTATCGCTACCTGGACCTGCGCCGCGAGCGCATGCAGAAGAACCTGATCATGCGCCACCGCTTCATCAAGTTCATCCGCGACTACCTGGATGCGCGCGGCTTCTTGGAGATCGAAACGCCGATCCTCTTCAAGACCACGCCCGAAGGCGCGCGCGACTACCTGGTGCCCAGCCGCATTTACCCCGGCAGCTTCTACGCGCTGCCGCAAAGCCCGCAACAACTGAAGCAATTGTTGCAGGTGGCCGGCGTGGAGCGCTACTTCCAGATCGCACGCTGCTTCCGCGACGAGGACCAACGCGCCGATCGCCAGCCCGAATTCACCCAGCTCGACCTGGAGATGAGCTTCGTCGATCGCGAAGATATTCTGCAACTCATGGAGGGCCTGCTCACCGAGTTCGTCGAAAAGCACACCACCAAGAAGTTGCTCGCCAAGCCGTTCCCGCGCTTCTCCTACGCCGAGGCGATGGCGAAGTATGGCATCGACAAGCCCGACATCCGCTTCGGGCTGGAACTCTTCGACGTCACCGCCGCCACGCGCGGGTCTGCATTCCAGGTGTTCGCCAATGCGCCGCTGGTGAAAGGGTTCGCCGCCACCGGCTGTGCCGCCTACACGCGCAAGCAAGTGGACGAGTTGACCGAATTCGCCAAGAAGAAAGGGGCCAAGGGCCTGGTGACGCTGGTGCACGATGAAAGCGGCATCCGCAACCAGGGCGCGGGGGCCAAGTTGAGCGACGCCGAAAAAGCCGCCATCTTGAGCAGCGCCAACTCCAAGCCGGGCGACCTGATTCTGCTGGTGGCCGATAACCCCAAGGTGGTGAACGAGACGCTTGCCGAATTACGTCTGGAGATGGGCCATCGCCTGAAGCTCACCGACGACAACACGCTGGCCTTCTGCTGGGTGATCGACTTCCCATTGTTTGAGTGGAACACCGACGAGAACCGCTGGGACCCGTCGCACCACATGTTCACCGCGCCAAAGGATGAGTTCATCCCCACGCTGGAAAGCGAGCCGGGCAAGGCGCTCAGCAAGCAATATGACCTGGCCTGCAACGGCTACGAAGTGGGTGGCGGCAGCATCAGAATCCACCGCCGCGACATCCAGGAAATCATCATGCGCCTGATCGGCCTGGAGATGGAGGACGCGCGCAAGAAGTTCGGTCACCTGCTCGAAGCGTTCGAGTATGGCGCGCCACCGCACGGCGGCATCGCCCCCGGCATCGACCGCCTGACCATGCTGCTATGCGACGAGCCCAACATTCGTGAAGTGATCGCCTTCCCGAAGAACCAGCAGGCCTCCGACGTGATGGCCGGTGCGCCTTCGCCGGTGTATCCCATCCAGTTGAAGGAACTGCACCTGAAGGTTACCGAATGAAATGTGAAAAGTGAAACGTGATACATGAAACGTCACACCATGTGTCACGTTTCACTTTTCATATCAAAAAGGAACCCGATTTCTGCGCCGAGTACAGCGTTTAGCGCTTGAGAAATCGGGTTTCTTTGTATTCAATATCTGTGGCAACCGATGTTTAGTGCTGAAGCCCGAAGCTACAGCTTCTTTTCGCTGGAGTGACCAGGGAAAGCCTTTGCGCCGGGGTTCAGATACTGATACATGAAGTTCACCGCCACGCAAGCCTGTGAAAAGCCCGTGGCGATTAGGTTCAGCGGCTCCACGCCTTCCTCTGCGCTAATGTCTCCGGCGGCATACACGCCGGGGATATTCGTCTCACCTTTGCGGTTCACCTTGACGTAGCGCGTGCCCACCATCTCCAGGCCCCAATCCTTGATCGGCCCCAGGTCCACGCTAAAGCCCAACGTGAGGATGACCGCGTCCACGGGGATGGTCGTTTCTTCCTTGGTGCGGTTATCGAAGATCACCGCCGATTCGACTTTGCCATTGCCGGTCACCGTCTTCAGCTCGTGGAACGTGCGCACTTCCACGTCCGAGTGCAGCATCTCCGTCACAGCCGACTGCACCGCGCGGAACTGATCGCGCCGGTGAATCAGCGTGACGTGTTTGGCATAGTCCTTCAAGTTCAGCGCCCAGTCCACCGCCGAATCGCCGCCGCCGACGACCAGGATGTTCTTGCCCCGAAAGACGCTCTTTTCGCGCACCGAGTAATACAGGCCCTTGTTCTCATACTGCACCAGTTCCGGGTTGGGCAATTTCTTGGGGCTAAACGCACCCACACCGCCGCAAATGAGCACCGAGCGCGTATGATGCACGCCTTTGTTGCTGACGAGTTCCAACGTCCCATCGGGATTGCGCGTCAACTTCTGGATGCGCTCCCCCAGGCACATCCCTGGGTTCCAGGTCTTCGCCTGATCCACCAGGTGCTTCACCAGGTCGCGCGAAATGATCTTGGGATACCCCGGAACGTCGTAGATGAACTTCTCGGGATAAAGGGCGGCCAATTGCCCGCCCGGCTCATCGAGCGCATCCACAATCTCCACTTTCAACTCGCGCAAACCCGCATAAAATGCGCCAAATAACCCCGCCGGTCCCGCACCAATGACGGTGATATCACAAATCTCATTGCCATCACTATTGTTGTGTGTCATGTCTGCCATCAATACCACTCCTCTACCTCAAAACAAAACCTTTGTCCGCACACGCAACAACATACCCCTGCCATCAAACAGATAGCATCGGCATGCATCCATACCACATAAATGATTTTATCATCCAGCCTTTGTGGTTAAGCGTAAGCGCCATCCTTTGCCGGGTTGGTGAGCGACGTGAGAAATTGTGAAGAACCTCACAAATCTCGCCGGGCTAGCACACGCTTAATGCGCGCACAAACTCGCGCCCTTCTTCCACCGTCATCGGATCATTGATGATGTGGAACAGAAAGCCCTTGCCGCCCAATTCCTTCTTGACGGTGAATGCCCCCTGGCGGGTGACGTAAACCTGGCAAAGCTTACCGGCGTTGCGGATGCGCGCCAGCACCGGCAGCCATTGATCGGCCAATGGTTGTCCATCGCCGGGTTGCCATTGCACCCCGCGCAGCCGCTGGATGGAGAGCAGATGATCCAGGTGCGGCAATTCGCCCTTGCCGTCCAGGTGATAGAACGCATAATCCAGGTGTTCGCAGCACGCCGTCAGGTCGGGCACCACAAAGCGCTTGAACATGTTGGGCGAGATCATGTAGGAGAAATCGCACTGCAACATATAGCCTTTCCCCGGCGACCAACAAGGCCCCCAGCAGGCGTTGCCGCGCCCGGCGGAGCTGGTGAGCGCTTCCAGTTCGTCATAGTAACGCAGCCACAACGCCGTGATTTCCCTCACCAGGCGCTCCACTTCGTCGGGGTCATCCATCACGTCGAGCAACAACCGTTCCGAGCTGCGCAGCGCCGCGAGGACATCCAGGTTGCCGCCCAGGTCGGTCGTGCCCACCAGCACCTGGTTGCCCCAACGGGCCACGGCACGCGCAGTCATCTGGTGCACGCGTTGCCACCAGGGGTTCTGGGCGTCGTAGCGCAGATGAATCTCGCGCAACGACGAGACGCCCTCCAACGGCCAGAACCAGGTCGTGTCGGGCGACCACGACACGCGCGAGCCCAGGAAAGCGGCCATCGTGCCGGGGCCGTAATTCACCCACCACTTGGGGAAGGAATCGCCCAGCCAGTGCGTGGCTTCCAGGATGCGTTGCCAATTGTCGAGCACGTCATCCACCGGCGTTTGCAGGCCGAACTTCGAAAACTGTGAGTAATCTGCGCCGGGGACGGGGTCGGCAATGTCCAACACCACCAGTGGGCGGTCCAGGTTGCCGGCCCACCAGGCGTTCCAATCACGTGCGATGCGTTGCCAGTCGGATTCGGTAAAGCGGATATTGATGCTCATGATGGATGGTTATAGCATTGATAACGCGATTCATGAGCGCATTTTACGAAGGGTATCAGCTCCTTGTTTCGCTTCATCAATTGATTCCGGACCAAGTCGCAGTTCAACGAAGTGAAATCTACCACAACTATGAGGGATTCTCAGGTTTGCCTTCTATAATGCTCATTGTTCGAGTCTGTCGGGCGGTCGCTGGGAGCAAGAGAAACCCTCCTGCACCTAGAGGAAAGTCCGGACTCCACAGGGCACGGTGCTGGCTAACAGCCAGGTAGGGCGACCTAACGGAAAGTGCAACAGAAAGACACTGCCGGATTTCAGAATTTCGATTTTAGATTGCCGATTTTGGATTGTGCGGAAGCGCTTTCGTGAATCCAAAATCAAAAATCGAAAATCAAAAATCTGGTGATGGTGAAATGGTGCGGTAAGAGCGCACCAGCGCCGCAGTGATGCGGCGGCTCGGCAAACCCCACCGGGAGCAACGCCAAAGCGCGCAGATGAGGCGGCCCGCCGATGCGCAGGTAGGCGGCTAGAGCCTTGCAGTAATGCTTAAGGTCGAGAGAGATGATCGCCCAAGACAGAATCCGGCTTATAGGCAGACTCGAACAAAAACAACATCCGAGAGCGAAAGGGGAGCCATGAAATTAGACCATATCCAGGTTACTGGCTTCAAATCCATACATAAACTGGACCTTGATTTAAACCCTTTAAACATTCTGATTGGTGCAAACGGGTCTGGCAAATCGAATTTCATCAGCCTTTTCAAACTTCTTAATGAGATAGTCAGTGGGAACTTTCAGATTTACGTCTCACAATCAGGTGGGGCTGATGCCTTTCTGTATTATGGGCGCAAAGAGACGGACGAAATCACAGTAGAACTCAATGCGGGCCAAAACGCTTACCGGTGTTCCTGGCTACCCACCGCAGATAACACTTTGATCTTCGGGTCTGAAACATGCACATTTTTTGGGGATTATGTGGACAAGAAGGATTATCTGATTGGCAGAGGTAACCGTGAAAGCAATCTGCCGGAACGTGCAAAGACCAATCGGGTAGCCAGGTACGTGCTCCAACATTTAAAGAGCTGGAAAGTCTATCATTTTCACGACACAAGCGAGTCAGCGCCGGTGAAGCGACGAGGGAGCTTGAACGACAACCAATACCTGCGTACGGACGCCGGGAACCTTGCCGCATTCCTCTATAGGATGAAGGCAACCGCAAACCAGAACTATGAATCCATACGCGATATGGTTCGTATGGTTGCACCCTTCTTTGGCGATTTTGTATTACGTCCTATCCCCGACTCTATGGATCAAATCCAACTGGAGTGGCGTGAGCGCGGCTCGGACTACCCTTTCCTTGCACATCATCTATCGGATGGAACGTTAAGATTTATGTGCCTAGCAACGTTACTGTTGCAGCCGGATCTACCATCAACTGTGATCGTTGACGAACCGGAGCTGGGCCTCCACCCTTATGCGATCACTCTACTAGCATCGATCATGCGCAGCGCCGCGAGCCGGGCCCAATTAATTATCTCGACACAATCAGTGACTTTTGTCAATCAATTCCAGGCTCAGGATTTGCTGATCGCGAATCGCAGAGAACGGGCTACTACCATCGAGCGATTGGACGAACATGAACTGGCCAACTGGATAGATGAATACTCACTTGGTGAGTTGTGGGAAAAAAATGTCATAGGAGGGAGACCTTCCTAATGACACGCATCAATGCAGTCGTCGAAGGTGATACAGAAGAGACATTCGTCCGCCGAGTATTGGCACCATACTTGGCAGAAACAAACGCATTTATCACGCCGCGCCGTGTTTTAACAAGCCGCCAAGGCGCACGAATTTATCGCGGAGGAATGGTGGGGTTCACAAAAGCACGTTGGGATATTATGCAGTGGCTAGCCCAGGATAAAACGGCCTTCGTAACCACGATGTTCGATTTATCCCGCTTACCGGATGATTTCCCCGGGCATAATGAGGTTTGCCACGTGACGGATTCGAATGGCAAAGTAAGGCTTCTCGAAGAAGAATTAGCTCGATCCATCGACAACCCACGTTTTATTCCCTATATTCAGAAGCACGAGTTCGAGGCTCTACTCTTCAGCGACGTAGCCATCATCGATCAGGTGCTGTCGATAACAGGTAGCCACTCAAAATTGGAGCAACTCACCGCGATCCGGTCCGCATTCTCAAGCCCCGAGGATATCAACAATAACCCAACCACAGCACCATCCAAACGTCTCATCAAGCTTTATCCGGGCTATGACAAGGAAGCCTTTGGAACGCTAATCTCCGAGCGCATTGGAATTGCCAAAATTCGTAAAGAGTGCCTTCACTTCAACCAATGGTTAACTCGCCTGGAATCGCTTTGAGTTGGCTATCACTTTGCTACAAGTTCTTCAACCGCGCCTGCAAGGACGGGCGACGTTTGTAATCGTCCTTCAGGCGTTGCAAATAGGCCTGCCATATGTGCGTCTGTCCCATCTGCGCATAAGCTTGCTTCACCCGCCGAAGCCACTCAGCGACTTCGTCGTAGAGGCTACTCTGCACCGGCGCGATCAAACCCTCCGCGCGTTTCGTGCAAACGTCGGCAACCCATTCTGGATAACGCGTCATAACGCCATCTGCAACCATCGCCAACACCGCGCCGCGGTCATAGATGCCGCTTTGCTCAACAAGCTTGATCGCTTCGTCCCAATTTTCCTCAAACAGCAAGACCTCGGCAAGCACTTTCCGGTCGTAATGCTGGCGGAGCGCTTGCATCACGCCTGGCTGAAGCTTCGGCCAGGCGGCACCGGCCAGCCGTTTCAACCGCTTATAGTGCTCCAACGATGGACGTTCCGGGAAGGCTGCTAGCCAGGTCCGTAGCGCCTGCCGGTCACGTCCTTGTGCCTCCTCAATGGGGCCAAGCCACTCGCCAAGTTCCGCTTTGCGCCCCTCTAACGTCAGACCATGCTCACCAATGTCGATAGCATCAGATACAAGTCGCATCTCACGCAATCGTTGTGCCAGCGCTAATGCGTCTTCAGAAGAGGCGAAGTGTTGCCGCGCATAGGCTACAGCTTCGGGGGCGCGCTGAAGGTCACACAGCTTGAGCGCATAGCGAAGGTGCCGCCCAACTTGCTGGCACAATGTGAGATATTCTTCAGTGCGCTCTTGCCGTTCGAGCACATTGAGCTTGACGTCCGCCAGGCTGGGCCAAGGATTGTTAATATCCCCCCAATCCTCATCATCTATATGTTCCCCGGTCCCTTCTCCATGCTCAACATATGATTCATTGGAGTGAGCATGTGCCTCCTCTGGCGCATCCTGCCATCCGTAGCGCGCCGCCTGGATAGCGATGTCCAGCCCGCTCATCCCATATTGGTCCAACTCGCGATCCAACTTCTCCAGCCTACCCGCCAGCCGTTCGCGCTCCAACTGGTTCAAGTTCAGGCTTAAGATGACCTCCGTCAGTGGTTGACCCAACCCAATCATGAAGTTACCGATGTAACCATCCGAGTCATCGATAAATTCGACGCCATGATATGCTTCCTCAATCAGCGCGAGCAGGATTGTGAGTGCGCTGTCAGGATCGCCAGCAGCGAGGAATTGCATTGCTACATCCTGCACCTTCGCCAGTTCGTTAGTCATGCCGCCGACATGCCAATAGGCCTCGGACGGGCGCATACGATCCAGGCTATGCAAAATGCTGCGCACCTGGTGGCGATAGACTTCGTCGTCCAACTTCTTACGGTGAGGCTGATTTGTCTCCTTGCCTGGCGAGGGCATGGAAACCGCAATTTCAATCCAGTTATATAGCTCAGGATGCTCATTCGCCAGGTGGCCGATCAACTCAATTAACTCTCCCTGGCTGAAACCTGCCAGCAGATCAGGAAGCCCCTGGCGCGCGATAAACTGCTCTGGATGATGGACATACGCCAGCAACAACGCGACGACATGTTTGCAATAGCCGCCATATTCGTAGGGGCAAGTGCAGCCAGCCGACCGTACGCCCGCGTTGTCCAATTCAACACGCACCTGATAGAAAGGTGCCAATGTACCAGCGCAATCACCCGTCAGGATGTTATCCAGGATGCAGGTATTTGAGATAGCGCCGTCGTGATATAACGCCTCTCCCCGTTCAAAACTCTTTTCGTCCGCACCTGCGCGAATGATAGATTCGGTCAATTTCTCAAAGGCCATCAGCAACCACCTCAGGAAGGATCATAAAACAATCGGCAAGTGTGTCCGGCTGTCCCGCGCCATATTCTCCCCCCTCCCACGCTAAAAGGCCTTATGATTCGTCACAGGAGGACAATGATGCTCGCACAAACCCCGCCAATGGGTTGGAATAGTTGGAACACGTTCGGGCCCGACATCAATGCGCAACTGGTCATGGAGTCGGCCGATACGTTCATCAAAGAAGGGCTGAAGGACGCGGGTTACGAATACATCGTCATCGACGACCTGTGGGAAGCCGACGAGCGCGTGGATGGCCGGCTGACATGGGACACCCAAAAGTTCCCCGATGGCATCAAGCCCGTGGTGGATTACGTCCACAGCAAGGGGCTGAAGTTCGGCATCTACTCGTGCGCCGGCAGCCACACCTGCGCCGGCAAACCGGCCAGCTATGGCTACGAGGAGATCGACGCGCAGACCTTTGCCGAATGGGGCGCGGATTTTTTGAAGTATGACTTCTGCTACGCGCCGCCCGGCGTGGACGGCCCAATGCTCTACCAGCGCATGGGCCAGGCCCTGCGCGCCACCGGCCGCCCCATCCTTTTCAGCATTTGCGAGTGGGGCACCAACAAGCCCTGGCTATGGGGCGCGAAGGCCGGCGGCCATATGTGGCGCACTACCGGTGACATCGTGGACGCGTGGGAATCGATCGTAGACATCGGCTTCCGCCAGCAAGTGGGCCTGGAGCCCTATGCTGGGCCGGGCCGCTGGAATGACCCCGATATGCTGGTGGTGGGCATGTATGCGCAGGGCAATGTGGCGCGCACCGGCTGCACCGACGCCGAATATCGCAGCCACTTCAGCCTGTGGTGCCTGCAAGCCGCACCGCTCATGATCGGCTGCGACGTGCGCAAGATGCGCCCCATCACGCGCGAAACACTGCTCAACCGCGAAGCCATCGCCATCGACCAGGACCCGTTGGGACGGCAGGGCTATCACGTGGGCGCCATCGGCCACGGCGGTGAGACGGCCTCCACGTGGGCCAAACCGCTCGAAGACGGCTCGGTGGCCGTCGGCCTGTTCAACCTGGGCGAACGCGATGCGCGCCTGATGGTCGGCGGCTGGGAATCCATCGGCATCCACGACGAGCGTCCTTGCCTGGTGCGCGACCTGTGGGCACACCAGGATCTGGGCGTCTTCACCAACAACTTCACCACGCACGTCGGCCGGCACGACGTCGCACTGCTCAAGATCACCCCCCTGGCACGCTAGCGCGACTCGCGTCATCCCACGGGTTCCACGGCCAAAGGAAGGGCTGCTGAAATCCGTGGGACACTTAGCCCAACTATTTTGCAATCTATTGAAGACGAGATGACTAACCCAACCGATCTTCCACAAGACCCTCCCGCGCGCGTCCAACTTAGCGCGCAGACGCTCTTCCGACTCCTGGCGCTGGATCCACAGGCCGAGGAGGCACTTCATAGCATCTACGCAGCCAAAAAGCCGGATGAGACGACGCCGATGGAATTGCAGGCACTGGTCAACATCGCCAAGGCCCAAACGCCGATCCAGCTCGTTGCTGTGACCAACCAATCACTTGGTGTCGCCCAACAGGCCTGGTTCAAGCGCATGAGCCGCTTCGGCGCAGAGGCAATTCCCGCCCTCACGCGTCGCCTGAAGAGTTCGCAATCCCTCTCTCACGAGCGCGAGAGGCACCTGGTGGTCGAGCGGATGCTGGTGGCGCTTTTCAAGCTGGGCAAGCCGGGCGCGCAGGCGATCCTCGATAGCTTCAACAGCCTGGACACCTATAGCCAGAGCCTGGCAAGCGTGACGCTGGGGGCCTTGCATTACCAACCAGCCGCCGATACGATCTGGGGCTACTTCCAGCGCATCAAAGACGAGGCCGACCTAGGAGCCATCACCGGGGCGCTGTGGGGGTTGATTGACCTGCAACACCCGCAGACGGATGAAGCCCTGGCCGCAATACTGAGCAACGACGTGCACTTCACCGAACAATATAACCTGGTAGCGCACGCAGGCGGCGCTGCCTGCATCCGCGCGTTGGCGCAGCGCTTAAACGTCGCACTGGCAGATGCGCGCCCGGATGAGCAGGAACGCTATGAAATCCTCTTCGTGCTGGCGGCAATTGGTCATCGGCTTGGGGAGGGATCATTCCAGGCCATTCTGCGTGACGCCATCGAGCCGGAGGAATCCGTAGCGGCCATCGTCGGCATGTTGCACCAATACACGCCAGAGGCGGTCGCCAAGCATTTCAATTTTTGATACCTCATGAGCAACTCAACTGAACCAACCAAACCACGCCCCCTGGCGGAAGTCCGCCGCAGAGACCGCCAGGTCACCGATGAGGAATGGATTCGCGCGATGTTGCGCGAGACTGCACTTGCCACGCTTGCCACAGTGGATGGTGAGCAGCCATTTCTGCACATGAATCTGTTTGCCTTCGACGAGGATAAACACGCCATCTACATGCACACTGCCCGCGTGGGCCGCACGCGCAATAACATCCTCCATAATGCGCGGGTGTGCTTCAGCGTCGCCGAAATGGGCCGCCTGCTGCCGGCCGACACGGCACTTGAGATGAGCGTGGAGTATGCCAGCGTGGTGGTGTTTGGCCGAGCCAACCTGGTGGCCGACCCATCCGAAGCGCGACACGGTTTGCAATTACTGCTGGACAAATATTTCGCGCACCTGCGCCCCGGCAACGACTATCGCCCCATCACCGACGAGGAACTGGCCCGTACACAGGTGTATCGCATCGAGATCGATGAATGGAGCGGCAAGCGCAAACAGGTGGCCGAAGACTTCCCCGGCGCATTCCTCTACCCACCTCCCGGCGCCTGACGCGCCAAAACGCCTTAAAAAGGCGCATTTTTATGCCCGATGTGCCCTCGCAGCAAATAGGCACATCGGGTATACTGCGCGTGTGACAGGGCTATGCAGCCACCTACAGGAGCGTCATTGCGTGGCCCTTTGCACCTATTGAGTACGCCTTACACTGCGCGTTCGTCGGCAACGTTATACGCGAAGACGTCACTGCACTTCATCTCACTCACCACACCGAAGCGCTTTGTTCAATAGGTGCGCTTGATGAATCGTAACCAGTTCATGGCGCGATGCTGACAACGCTTCATCACCGAAATGTCCGCCTGAGATCAGGTTCGCAAGGGCGCGGCGGGATAAACATATGTACCGCAGGTTCCGGTCCGTTGCAAAAATGGCCGGACACTCATTCCATCGCATAGCGTCTTGTCGTACAGGTTATTTGGCCGGGCTCAGCACGCCCGGCAGTGCAGGAGGTGTGGGTATACGAGAAAGAAATGAACGCCGCATAAGCTCGACGGCACACTAACAATTTAACAAGCACGAACAAATCCATACTGGCTTTTTATTCGTTTATCAGGAGGAATACGTGGCACAGCAATCTACCTTTGCAGGCCCGGACAGATATGCCAAAGCCGGCTACCGGCGCAACGGGGTGTGGCGATCCGCCATCATCGCCGTGGTGGCATTACTCGTCTTCGTCGCCATTATTGTCGCTATCGATACCGCGCTTAAACCACAACTCAGCGGCCTCGGGCTGCTAGTCGCCGGCATCATCCTGGCGCTTGTGCCAGCCGGTTTGTGGTTGACTTTCTTCTACATTCAAGATCGGGTTGAACCCGAGCCCATCGGCCAAGTGGCGCGCATTTTCGTGATCGGGCTGGCGCTGGCCGGCGCAATCGGCATCCCGCTGACCAATACCATCTTCCAGGTGCAAGATTGGCTGTATCGTGATACGGCCTCCATGCTCCTCGGTTCGTTACTCATTGGCAGCGTTGAGTCATTCATCATTTACGCAACCGTACGCTACTTCATCTTCGACGACCCTCAGTTCGACGAGCGAACCGATGGTGTGGTATACGGCACGGCGGCAGCGTTAGGGTACGCCACAGCGATCAACCTGCAGTTCTTCCTCACCAGCGGCGGCAGCGGCTTCGGCTCCGGTGAAATCTACGTCGCCGAACTCGCCCTGGCCTATGCAGCCTTCGGCGGGGTAATCGGCTATTTCCTGGGTCACGCCAAGCTGGAGAAGGATCCGATCTGGTGGCTGCCCCTCGGCTTCGTCATCACGGTCCTACTCAGCGGCCTGTTCTTCATCCTGCGCGGCCAAATGGAAACTGGCTCGATCATGGCCAGCACACAGGCAGCGTTGCCCTCCATCTCCGGGCTGATCCTGGCCGGCGTACTGGCGATTGTGGTCACCGCAATCGTGGCCTTCCTGGTCAACCGTGACATCCAGCGCAGCCTGAAAGGCGCACAGCCAACCGTTGAGGACCCAACTGTTGGCGACCGGCAGGCCAACCTGGCGACGATCATCGTCTTCGCCGTGCTGCTGGTCATCGGCATCATCGGTTGGGGCGTTGTCGTCAACGGCACACAGGCCTTCAGCAACGCAAACATCAGCGGCGCTTACCCCACCAACTATGGCATGGTGAAGGCCACAAACAACGAAGTGCTGCACGTGGCCGATAAACTGGGCACCGGCGCAGAATTCCTCATCACCACCCGCGACCTGACCGAAGGCCAGAACGTGCAATCCGTCAGTTCGGTGCTGGCTGCACAACGCGGTGGCGAGAGCTTGATCTATAAGACGTTCGATTCGCGCCAGGAAACGGTGAACGGCAAACCTGCCACCGTCCAACAATTCGCTTATGTGGATTCGGGTGGCCTCACCGGCGCAGTGCCACGCGTCACCCAGGGCGTCGATTACATCTTTGTAACAGGCAACAAGGCCGTCATCGTCACATTGCTGGCGACTCCCGAGACCGTGGGCGAGGTGCAACCATCGTTCGACGCCTTCGTCCGCAGCCTGTCGTTCTAGGATAAGCGCCAGTCGTTTGTCCTGCCTTAAAGGAGATAAAGATGAACAAGCAACTGAAATCCTTCATCATGACAGCAGGCACGGCCCTCTCGGTCCTGGCCGTCACATTCACGGCCGCCGCTGCCAGCCCGAAGGTAAACACAAAAGCGCTGGCCGGCACCCCCGCTCAGAGTGGGCACGTCAGCAACTCCGCGGCCGCCACAACCTGCACCGATATGGGCGCCTCCGACGTCTATTGGGTCACCCTGGACGAAGACGGCAACGTTGACGAGACGGTGGATGTATATCCCACGGAAACGCTCACCGTCACGGCGGCCTTCGATTACGACTGTATCCCTAAGAAGACCAAGCTGAGCATCGTGTGGTACATGAACGATGAACAGATATTGACGGCCAACGAGTCGCCTAAGGCCGCCAATAAGGCCGACACCTACCTGTACTCCATCTATATGAACGACGGCACGCCGCTCTCGGATGGCAAGTACGGCGTGGACTTCTACCTGGGTGATGAGTTGCTCACCTCGGGCAGCATCACCGTCGGCGAGGAAATCAGTGACAGCAACAACATCAGCGACCTGACGGATGTCGCCGTGCAAGGGACGGTGATCGATTCTAAGAGCAAGAAGCCTATTAACGGCGCGCTGGTGGTGGTGCTGAACGAAGACGTCGATATCGCGGAATGGCTGGATAGCGGCAGCGACTCGGACGTGCTGGCCTACGCCAAGACCGACAGCAAAGGCCAGTTCGAGCTAAGCGAGCGCATCCCTGTCGGCAAAGCGTTGCCCTGGTTGATCGGCGCAAAGGGCTACAAGACGATTTCGCAACAGGACTTCGCCATTACAGCAGAAGAGGCAGAAGACCCATACGTGTTGAACATCAGCCTGGAACGCTCGAAGTGATCCCGCGCAACACAGGCTCATAGGTCCATCTAACGAGGGCGCAGAGATGCTTTTCACTTCTGCGCCCTTACTATTCGGCGCGCTGCAAGCGCCATCGTCAAGGCAGAACGTCTCAATTAGAGGAGGTTTCATGAACGCATCGCAAGAACGCAAGAGTCTGTGGCGAGCGGGCATCATCGCCCTGGCGGGGTTGATCGTCTACGTGGCGGTCATCGCGGCCATCGCCGCACTCACACAACCGGTGCTTGGAGATGAATGGCTCATCCCGGTCGGCGTCGTGCTGGCGCTGATTCCCGCGGCTTTGTGGATCGTTTTCTTTTATGCCCAGGATGCCAGCGAGCCGGAGCCGCGCGCCTACGTCATCGCCGTCGCCATGCTGGGGGCATTGCTCGCGGCTGCCGTTGGACAGCCGTTCATCAATCAATTTTTTCACGCACCCACCTGGCTCGGACATGACACGCTGACCGAAATCCTCGGCAGCATCCTGGTGGTGGGCTTCACACAAGAATTTCTCAAGTACGCGGCGCTACGTTTCAGCATTTATTACTCTGCCGAATTCGATCAACGCATCGACGGCGTCATCTATGGCACCGCGGCAGGCATAGGCTACGCGGCCTACCTGAACATCGCCACCATCGCCTCCGGCGGTGGCATCAGCGGAACTGAGTTGACCGCCGGCGCCATCCGCATGGTAGTCACCACACTGGCACAGGGCACGTTAGGCGGCCTGGTGGGCTACTTCATCGCGCGCGCCAAGTTTGACGACGAGCCGATCTGGTGGATGCCTTTAGGGCTTAGCATCGCCGCCGCCATCAGCGGCTTGTTTTCCTGGGTCAGCGGCGAAGTGACGCGCGCACCGCTCTCTATCAACGCATCCGGCCTGGGCAGCGGCGGTTATACGCCCTGGCCGGCGCTAATCCTCAGCACACTGGTCGCCGTCGTCCTGTTCGGCATCATCTTCCTGCTCATCCGTCGCGCACAGCAGATGACACTCGCCGGCGCAGACGCGGATGATCGATAGCCTGCGGCATATTGCCTTAGGAGAACGACCATGACAAACATCTCTTCTAACCCTCCCGCCGGTGCGCCGAGTTTCCGCATGAACCATCACGACCGCGCCTCGTTGTTCGCGACGCTGGCTGTGACTGCGGTTGCGCTCATCGCCGGGCTGGTGTTGCGCAATGCGGTGGAATCACGCACTCAACCCTACCAAACCCCCGCCGGGGTAACGATTCAATACCCCGACACGTGGCGGCTGAACACCACCGACGCTGCCAGCGGCATCGTCAGCGCCCAAGACAGCGCCGCGCAGAGCTTCGCCACCACGCTGGAACTCCGCACAGTCGGGGTGGACCCGTCAACCGGGGATGCCGAAGCGCTTGCCTTCGCGGCCAACCAGCTAGCACTTAATCGTGGCCGGGAGCAAAGCAACTTCAAGGTATTCAGCCTGACCCCCGGACAAACGATCAAAGGGTTACCCGGCGCGACTTCCTCCTTCGTATTCGTCAGCGATCCCAGTGGCGTCCTACAAGAGGGCCTGCCCGTCGTTGTGCTGGGAGATGACATATTGGTACGTAAGGGGAGCACGGTCTACATCTTTAGCGCGCTCTCCAGCGAAGAAAACCACGCCCAGGCCGTCTCACAGTTGAATGCGTTTGTGGCGTCGGCACAATTGCCATAGCGCACAGGCCTTGCAGGGGCAATCGGCAAATTGCATCTGCAATCACAGAGGTTTACACATGAAGAAAATAACCAAGTTTATCTCCCTGTGCATCGCCACATTGTTGGCGCTATCCGGCAGCGTGCTCCTGCGCCCGATGCAGGCATTGGACCGCAACGTGACCCAGTCGGTGATGCACGCTGTCGTCCAGCTCGGCCCGATCGCGGAGGTGACCAACAAGAAAGGCAAGACGGAAGTCCGTTTCTTCGGCTGGGGCAGCGGCACAGTGCTCTCCGCCGATGGCTTTATCCTCACCAATCATCACGTCACCGACGTGAGCGACTTGATCGCCGAAGTGGAAAACACGCCCACGATCAAGATTCGTGAAAACCAACTGGTGGTGCTCGTCACCAAGCAGTCCGACCAGCCCGCCGTGGCGACCTACATCGCAGAGGTGGTCGCTGATTCGGAAAAGCTGGACCTGGCCGTGCTCAAGATCACCAAAGACCTGAGTGGCAAACCCATCGATTCCTCAAGCCTGAACCTGCCATTTGTGGAACTGGGTGATTCCGACAGCATCGACCTGGGCGACACGATTAACATCTTCGGCTACCCAGGCATCGGCGGCGATACGATCACCTTCACCTCCGGCAACGTCAGCGGTTTCGACTCGGAGCGCGGCATCAATGGCCGCGCATGGATCAAAACCGACGCCACCATCGCCGGCGGTAACAGCGGCGGCACCGGCGTGGATAACGACGGCAAGCTGATCGGCGTACCCACGCGCATTTTCAGCAATAAGGAAGGCGAATATGTGGACTGTCGCAGGCTGGCCGACACGAATGGCGACGGCCAGATCGACGAGAACGACACGTGCATTCCAGTGGGCGGCTTCATCAACGCATTGCGCCCGGTGAACCTGGCAAAGGGCCTGATCGCAGAGGCCATGAGCACAGATGCCAGCGAGCCAACCTCCCCCATTACTGACGGCGTGAAGTTCACCGGCAAGATCGTGGATGCCGACACAGGCAAGGCGATCGCCAACGCCGTATTCGTGGTGCTGAAGCAGGGCGTCAGTTGGGACGATTACGACAATAGCGACGACCAGATTCTCGAAGCCGTACAAACTGACCGTAAGGGGCAGTTTGAGATGAGCGAGCTTGTGGAACGTGGCAAGAGTTACAGCATAGGGTGGGGCGCCAAAGGCTACCAGGCCGTAAAGCAAGACGACGTCGAAATACAAGACGACTGGCCCGACACTGTGCAGGTGACCTTGAAGCTACAGAAGCAGTAGCCAATACCCCGCAGATAGGAAACACAATTTACAAATGAGGAGGAGCAGCCCATCGCTCCTCCTTCACTTTTCTAATTGTTCTCCCGCGCTTTGCCCCCACGCCACTGATACGTTTCAGCGGCTCTCACAGACTTACGCCTCCCGCTCATATAAACAACAGCTTCCTTACAAAAAGCGCGTAAAAAGCGCGCCGGGAATTCAGAAGCAATACAGCACCAATTAATCGCGCGATTCAATAAACAAAAAAGGTTTCTCAAGAAACTCTCGCTCGTCATGCCGACTTGCAAATATCAAAAGCTGAAACTATAATAAGGTTTAGCTGCACGGGCATAACACTTCACAATATTTTTGCACACGGGGGGAGGTGGCTACAGCAAAAGTTTTACAAAGAAAACACCGAGTACGTGGTTCGCGTCAGAATTCGTCAGCATAGGCAATGCCTACCAAGGAGACCCATTATGTCTTTCAAGTCTGACTCGTTGAACCGTATGATGCGCGCCGCCGTCCTCACATCAGTGTTGGCTACTACTGCATTTGCTGGCCAACCTGTTGCCGCGCGGCCATCCACACAGTCGGTCAACGCTCGAATCGATACGCTAGAACAACCGATCTTTAGCAACCAAGACGTCCTGAATCGCCTGGGCATCCAACGTCCGGAAACCTCTGACCTATCCGCACTGCGCCAGCAAATTGCACAACTGGTGCAAAGCGGCAACATCCTGCCCAGCGGCACACAAAGCCTTGCTGATATTTCAGTGGGCAATATCCTGCGGGGTGATGCTGCCCTATCGGCCGCCATTTTGACCAACCTGAACAGCGGCCTAGACGCACACTACCGCGACGTGATGTTGATGGCCGACGCGGATGGCACGGAAGATTTGGTCGCAGATCACCTGACCGACGTGAGCGATCTTTCGTCCAGTGATCTGCCCAGCGGCTGGATGCTGACGCGCCAGGCCATCTCCGAGCACACCATCGCCAACGGCTTCACCAGCACCGTGTACTACTACGGTGACTCGATTGGCAACATCTACGTAGGCGCGGATACGGGAGACGACTTTGGCCGGGTGGTGACATCCACCGTCATCGATCTTCTGGGCTACCGCTACAAAAGCTTTTATTTGAGTGGAGACGATCAAGTCGTGGTCACAGGGCTTGCCGTCAACCCGGTTGCCGATCTAACGTCGTTCTATAACGTGGATAGTGACTACGAGTTCTTCAAAGGCAAGACCGGCGAAATCCTGTACGTGTCGTTCTGGGATACCGGCACCGGTCTGCAAGTCAACGGAACCGACAGTGTCGTCAGAAATAATGGCAAGATCGTTTTCTCCGATACGATCAAGAGCGGTGTGTTAGCGATCCCAATCGCTGATGAGATCAGCCCGGGAGAATCCATCACCTACCCCAACATCACTTCTGCTGAGGGTTTCCCCGTTACCATCGGCGATGCACAGCCCATCATTCTTTCTGCCTTTAGCAACGTCGCCGGCATCGCGGTCGATGATGATGGCAACCTCTACTTCCAGCAGGTAGACCTGACCAACTTCACCGGCGCGAACATCGTGAAGGTTACCTCCGTCGACGAGCCTACTGCCGGCCCCGATAGCTGGCAAGATCGCTCATTGGTGACGGGAAGCTCCTACGCGATGTTCCTCACCACGCTATCCCCGGTGGGCGGCCTGTATGGCTATACGGGCGGCACAACGTGGAACGACACCGTGCAGGAGAACCTCATCACCAATTACTCCGGCACCTCGACGACGTTTGGCAACATCACCGCGTTGGCCACCGGCCCCAACAACATCCTGTATGCCGCCGTGGCGCGCAGCCTGGTGCCCACCGACGCAACCGAGACGCAGAACACCGAAGGGATGTTCGTCAACCCCGATGCCCTGGGCCCCACGCCGTCGATGATCATCAGTTTCGCCGACACATCCGGCGCCTATGATAGTTGTAGCGCCAGTACGCCCGGCCTCAGCAGCGTCACCACACCCCAAAATGGCACCGTGCCGATTGGCGACGGATTCGCCGATGTCGCACAGGCCGCCCTTACGCCGCAGGCAGGCGTGAACAACTTCCGCGCCTTTATCCTGGGCAACGGCCCCGACGTGCGCGGCACACTGGTTGGCGCCACCGTATCGAACACGCTGCAATTGGACATGCAGGTCGATTACACCATCTTCTCCGGCCTGGCCGTAGATGAGGAGTCGAAGGTGTACGTCATTTCGGGCGGCACACCGGCCGGCGTCGGGTTGAACCCATCGCCCTCACGCGGCGAAATTCTGCTCTTCCCCGATCACCAGCCGTTTGATCGGCGCGCCGACGCCATAGACCTGCGCGGCAATGTTGTGCCCGTGACACTGAACAATGGCACCAACGTCGGCAATGGGCTGACGAACCGGTTCGATTACATCTTCTACGAAGCGCCGTCGGACCAGGTCAGCTTTACGCCCATCGGCCTGAGCGGCCTGGCACGCGGCTTCCTGCTCTACGTGAACCGGATGCGCGTCACGCAAGAGAACAGCCTCGACGAACTGCCCAACGGCACCACCCAGCAAGACGATAGCTCCGCCGGCCCGCTGTTCTTTGGTGACTTCGACCCCAGCGGCCAAATTGCAGGTGGCGATGATGAGGTCTACCCCTACCGTGGCGACGATGAGGGCAACGCCGGAGAACCCGAACTCTCCTCCTGGCGTTTGGGCGGCTTCGAGTTCATCTATCGTGAATACACGCCCACGATGAATATATTGACGCCCACCGTCTGGAATGCCTTCTACCTGAACTCAAACGGCAGCATCTCCTTTGGCGGCGGGGACTCACAGGGCACCCCCACCGTGGATAGCTTCATGAACGGCCAGCCCAAGGCAGCCGGCGCGTGGGCCAACCTGAACCCGGCCAGCCGCTGGCAAGTCGACGTCTATTCCAACACCTTCCCTGTGCAGGCACTCGGCTTTGCCGGCATCAACCACTTCATCGTGCGCTGGGTCAACGTGCCATCGAGTGGTCAGGAGTCTTGCAACAGCAGCAACTCCTTCTCGATCAGCCTCTATGACGACGGCACGGGCAAGGACGAAAATACTGGAACTGCGGTGCTGAACAGCCTCACCTACGTCAGTGATGACGTGGAAGGCCCTACGGACCTGCACTACGTCAAGGGCGTCAGCGACACAATCACAGGCTATAGCCCCCGCAAAGACGGCAGCGCCAACATCTGCATGACCTATGGCAGGATGGACCTGTTAGGCGAGTCCGAAAATGGGACACAGGTGATCGCCGGCGTCACGCCGGGCCACCTGTCGGCTCCGTTACTGCAAAGGAGCGGCGCCTTTAGCAGCACCGTTATCTCCGGCACTAACTTGAGCCAGGCGGCGCTTGCCGGCGAAAAGCCGTTCCCGTGGCTGCTTGGGATTCCCATCGGGCCGCAGGTGCCAGGGACGTTGTTCAACAACCCTGCGACGCCCTACGAATACTTCGGGCAGACGACGCCAACTGTGAGCCAGATCAGCCTAGCCAATCCGCTCACCTCTACGTTCGACCTGCGCCAGGAAGGCAATGACCCGGCTTTGTCCTCGCCGGTGAGCCAACCTGACCCGAACCGTGGGCAGGTGTGCTACTACCTCATGAACTACACGATACTATTCCCCGTCGTGAGCAAGTAGACACGTTGGCACAGTAAATCCTCAAGGTTGGTCGGGCCATGGCCCGACCAACCTTGAATACCCCTCACTTCAATCCCCTCTTGCTCACCAGCGCGCACTTAACGCCAGGCAGCTTCCCACCAAGCGAATTCAGCAATTGACACATTTCATCAAAACCTTCCCCCTCATATCCAACCGTATCAATCCCATTCCTCCGTTATAAATTACGCCCCCGACAACTTCATATTCTGCAACAGTGTTTTTATTTATCGCTCAACCATCGATTGAGACAACGAGATTCCATCTAATGCATTTTTCTTTCAATAAGCCTATATAGATAACCCATAGGAGCTACAAAAACAACGATTAGCAATACAGTACCAAAAACGTGCTATCATTTGTGCCTGTATACACACTTTTAATCGAACACGTCTCGGTTTAGGCTCAAAACAATACACAATGCAGCACAACGCCTGTTCAACCAAACCGAGTTGCGTCAGTTGTTCCTTATGTATTAATACTATCGATTAGAAGTGTTTGAAGGGCGGGAAGGATTGCATTATCGACGCATGAAATTCATGAAGGAGGGGCATGAAAGATAAAAATGAAAGGAAACCGCAATAGACTCATTCAGTAACAACGCCGACATTCATCGCTCATTACACGCCAAGATTTAACGTTCTAAAAAACAAAATACGTCAGTTTGAAGCCGAGATCAAAGAACGACTATGAAACCTCTACTTACTTCTTTTCTCGTCGTGTTCACTTTGGCTCTTGATGTGACAGTTGGGGGAATTGTGCAGCCTGCATCTCCAGCGCGCGCTGCTGTTTCTGCGCCTGCTATTGACGACCTGTACATACGGTGGGCAGGAAATGGCGGCGGCATGGTCAATTACCGTTATTCATCCACCTCAGGTTCCTGCACCAGTGGCAGCAGTTGTAATATCAACAACACCATCAATGGCAGCACGGTCACTATTACAGCCACCGCATACTCAATTAGCTCTACGTTCACAAGTTGGACAAACTGCGACAGCACCAGCGGAACAGACGACTCTGTATGCCGGATAAATAGTGGCACCAGCTACGGCAGCAAGACCATTACCGCAACATTCACGCTAAAAACGAACCCTATCTCCGTAACCATCTCAGGCTCAGGGTCGGTGACCAGTACGCCTTCCGGCATCAGTTGCACGACCGGCACCTGCGCGCACAGCTTCGACTATGGCACGCCGGTCACCCTTACCGCTGCTGCTAACACGGGCTGGACATTTGCCAGTTGGAGTGGCGGCCTGTGCAATGGAAGCGCTGCACTCACCTGCACCACTACTCTGACAACGACTAAAAGCGTCACTGCTAACTTCACAATCAACACCTATCCCGTTTCCGTCACCATCTCTGGTTCAGGGTTGGTGACCAGCACGCCTTCCGGCATCAGTTGTACAACCGGCACTTGCTCTCACAACTTCAACTACAACACTCCCATCACCCTTACCGCTCTGGCAAACACCGGCTACTCTTTCGCGGGCTGGAATGGGGCCGGCTGTAGCGGAACCGGCACGTGCAATACGACCGTGACGAGCGCCCGAAACATCACTGCCACATTCAACCTCATCACACATACACTTACCGTCACCAAGACCGGCAATGGCTCCGGTGCCATCACCTCCGATCCTTCCGGTATCGACTGCGGTGAAACGTGCAGCGCCAGCTTTGACTACGGCACCGTCGTCACACTCACGGCAAACCCCGATACCGGATCGCTCCTCAGCAGTTGGGGAGGCGATTGTAGCGTAGATGGCCTAAGCTGTGTCACCACAATGACTGCGGCCAAAGACATTACCGCCACCTTCAGCCTCATCACCTACACCGTGACGGCGAACAAGGATGGCAATGGCTCCGGCACCATCACCTCCGATCCTTCCGGTATCGACTGCGGCGAAACGTGCAACGCCGACTTCGACTACAACACCGTCGTCACACTCACCGCTGCTCCTGATGACGGCTCCACCCTCACTGGTTGGGAAGGCGATTGCGCCGCCGACGGCCTCTCTTGCACCACCACGGTCACCGGCACGCGCGACGTCACCGCCACCTTCACACTCATCACCTACACCGTCTCCGTCACCAAGACCGGCAATGGCTCCGGCGCCATCACCTCCGATCCTTCCGGC
>DAOUFG010000116.1:0-15659 GCA_034430115.1 Thermoflexales bacterium
CGTTGAGCGCGCAAGGCGAAACGTTGTTCGTCGGGATCTATGATCCGCCGGCCGATAGCGGCGTCATCATGGCACTAAACGCCGCCGACGGCACATTGCGCTGGCAAACGCCTTTGCCAAAAGACGTGCTCGCGACATTGGATGCCCCGCACCCGCACGCTGATGAAGTGATCGTGCCGCTACTGAGCGGCAAAGTAATCGCGCTCGACGCATCCAGCGGCGCGCAACGCTGGCGTTACGCCCCCGCGCAACTGCGCTTTGGCAACTTGAGCGTCATTGGCAAGCATGTCTGGCTGGCCTTGCAAAGCGGCGAACTGATCGCGCTCGACGCAATGACCGGCACACCCGCCGCGCGTTACAGCAACGTTGCGCTCAGCCTGGCCGGCTATAGCTTCGCCCAACATCCCGTGCGCGTTGGGGATAGCCTGATTGCAGTGCTGGGGATACGCCTGATTGGATTGGAGAGTGGAGATTAGAGACGTGAGAGTGGAGATTGGAGATGGCTCATCTTCAACTTCCTTCTACCTGCTAAAAAGATGGCAAAGATGAACCCTTCTCGCCTGCGCCCGACGCGCAACACGCTGATGGCCGTGCTGAACCTGGCCTGGGCCCTCACCTTCGGCGCGCTGCGCGACTTCGTGTGGGCCGACATTCGCGGCGGGCTGATCGACCTGCGCGGCCTCTCGCGCGCCACTCGCGCGCTCGTCTGGCTTGGGTTGTTGCTCATCACGTTGATGGTGGGTGCTCTGCTGTTCAACGACGCTTTGCGTGGCGCGTTCCCGCTCATCGCCCAGGTGAACGGCACCCCTGGGCGTGGCGCGCTGTTGCCCGTGGCGCTGCTCCCGCTCAGCCTATTCATGCTCTCCATCGCATGGGCCTTTTTGCTCACCGGGGCGCTGCACGCGCATCCCCTAGCACGCCTGAGCATCTTGATCTTCTACGTGCTCATCATGGGCATTCGCGTGGCCACGCTGGTCAGCAGCCAGTTGGTCAGCGGCAACTATGGCGACCTCTCGACGTGGGCCTGCATCGTCGCGCTGGCGGCTGTGCCCGTCTTCTTCATCCTGCGCCGGCGCAGCCTGGCACATCCGATCGTCGATTTCACCATCCTGCTTACGCTCGTCGCGCTCATCTACGTCATCTCGCAATCCACCGGCGTCGAATCGTGGCGCGCGTTCGGCATCCCGGTCACCCTGGCGGAGATTGAGGCCGACATCCAGCTACCCGGCATGGTCATCATGCCGCTCCTGCTCTTCTTTGGCGTGGATGTGGCTAATTTCACGCGCCGCGCGGCGGGTTGGGCGGTGGAGATTGTCACGCTGCGCATGGCCCAGTGGGCACTGTGGGCGATCCTGCTCATCGCTTTCATCTTGCGCTGGTGGTCGCTGGCACAAGAAACCGCCAAACGTCTTCATAATGCGCCACTCAGCACCTCGTTAGCCGGCTACCTGGGTGCGCTCGGCGTGCCGGTGATCGTTGGTCTATGCCAGCAGATTGGTCAACGAATGAGTCAACGAATAAGTTGGCAACGAACGGATGAGGCAATGGTGACGCCGGAGGCGATGGATAGCGCCGTGGAGCGTGTGGCATTGCCGCTAATCGCCGTCTACTACGCCAGCTCAATGGTGACCGCCCTTATTTTTAGCCAGGCCGGCATGGACATCGGCGGCCTCGTGATCTCGTGTGGCGCACTCGTGGCGGCCTTCTTCGTCCAACGGCGTGGCAGGCCCGCCGGCGCTTTCTACCTGGCCGTCTTTGGTGGGCTGAGCATCTGGCGTGAGCTGACGAAGCCGGGCGCACCGCTGGGGCTGCTGGGCGTGAGCACTGGCAACGCGGAGATGGTGGACTTGTGGCTGATGGCGGCCCTGACGGCCATCGCGCTGGTTTGGCTGGCGCGCCGGCAACTGACGCCTGAGCGCGGCGCGCGCCTGCTGCTCGTCATCCTCATCATCGCGTTGTTGCGCCAAACCAGCTTCGTCGAAAGCCCATTCAGCCCGTTTCTGGCCTTTGCGGGCATCGGCTTCATCGCCTTCGGCATCGTATGGGACCTGGCAACCAAAGGGTTCTGGACCAACCACGGCACGCCCGGGCTGCCACGCATCAGCCGGCTCTTCCTCTACCTGGGCTACATGTTGTTCACGGTGACGCTCATCAATTGGGCGCTCACCTCACACAACCTCGAATCGCTGGGGCAATTTACAGGCAACGTGACGGATGCCGGCTTCGGGCGCTTCGGGCGACCCTTCCTCTATGCGATCATCGCCGTCACCCTGGCGTTGCCGGCCAATCACAAGAACCTGGATGCACGTCAGACGTAGGGTGACTTGTTAAGTCACCCAGCCAGATCCACCAGGGCGAATTAACAACTCACCCTACATAGCTGATCATGGCGAGCCTGTCGTCCTCCGACAAGCTTGGGATGATCTCGGCATAGATTCGTCATACAATGTGACAGTTGCCCCTGGACAACGATTCATAACAATCCTGAATCACTACGAGAAACGAAGCATCATGAAATACGATTTTGACCGCGAAGTCATTCGCACAGGTACAGACTGCATCAAATGGGATTACTGCCATGCCGATGGCGATGAACCGCGCGTGTTGCCCATGTGGATCGCCGATATGGACTTCCCCTGCCCAACGCCGGTCGTGGAGGCCCTGGTGACCCGCGCCGCCCACGGCGTCTATGGTTACACCGGCCGCTCACGCGATTATTTGAATTCGGTGGTGAAGTGGATGCAAAAGCGCCACCATTGGACCATCCAGCCGGAATGGATTTGCTTCACCCCCGGCGTCGTGTCGGCGCTGAACATCCTGGTGCGCACGTTCGTGTCGCCGGGCGAGAAAGTCCTCATCCAGCCGCCCGTCTATCACCCTTTCTTCAGCGCCGCGGAGTGCAACCAGACCGAGATGGTGCCCAATCCGCTGATCTTCGAAAACGGCCAATACCGCATGGACTTTGCCGACCTGGCCCAAAAGGTACGCGACCCGCGCGTGAAGATGGCGATTTTGTGCAACCCGCACAACCCCGTCGGGCGGGTGTGGAGCAAGGAAGAGTTGCTGCGCTTCGGCGAGTTGTGCCTGGAAAACGACGTCCTGGTCGTCTCGGATGAAATTCACGGCGACCTGATCTTCCGCGGCAACACGTTCACCCCCTTCGCCAACGCCAGCCCCGCGTTCGCCGCAGGCGCCATCTCCTGCACCGCCCCCAGCAAGACCTTCAACATGGCCGGCCTGCAAGTCTCCAACATCGTTGTGTCAGACCCCGACCTGCGCGCCAGGTTCCAGAAGTCCTTGATGAGCAACGGCTTCTTCGGTGCCAACCTGTTCGGGTTGGAAGCCGCCGAAGTGGCTTACACGCAGGGCGAAGAGTGGCTGGAACAGGTCATCGATTACCTGGGCGAGAATTTGCGCTACATGGAGGACTACGTGGCGCGTGAGATTCCTCAGATCAAGGTCATTCACCCGGAAGGGACCTACCTCATCTGGCTGGATTGCCGCGAGCTGGGGCTGGATCACGAAGCGCTCGGCCGGCTGATGCGCGAGACGGCTCGCGTGGTACTGAACAACGGCTTTGACTTCGGGCCACAGGGCGAAGGCTTCCAGCGCATCAACATCGCCTGCCCACGCGCCATCCTGGTTGACGCGCTCGCGCGCATCAAGGATGCCGTGAACCAGTTGGATTGCTGCTGCTGCTCAGTGAACCACTAGCGCGTTGCAATTGAAAGCAAAGTAAGGCGAAGCATGAATGTCGGGGTCTGCGAGACCCCCGATGTTTTGCCGTCATGTAGGGGCGAAGCACTGCCAGGAACTCCAGGCAAACCAGGGCCTTGCGGCAGTGCTTCGCCCCTACGAAATTTCTGATGCGCTGACGCACCCGAGATTGCACACGGAAATCTAAAATCAAAACGATGATCAAATAGAATTAGCGGGGACAACTGAACCATGCGTGACACAACACCATCGACGCACGCACCAGTGCGCGTGGCGGCCATCGTGATCCTGGTCGCCGGCACGCTCGTGATGATCGCCGCGTTGGGGCTGGCGTTTGCCTGGCCCTGGTTGCACCTGTCTCCCTCTCCAACGGATCTGGACCACTACGCGCCATTGCGCGACGGCGCGGCGGCGCTCTACGTCAACGAGGATGCCGGCGGCAAGCCAATCACCTGGCAAAGCAACAACGCGCAGGAATTGCCACCCCAACGTGCCCTCCTTACTAACCTGCGCGTGGCATTCCGTTTGGCGCTGACGCGCTATTACAGCGCTACCCTGCAACGCAGCGTAAGCGAAGACGAACTCCCCGACTTGTTGACCCAACATGGGGCGCAACTCTACGCCGCGCGCAGCCGCACAATGGACCCATCGGGCGTCGTCAGCGAGACGACCACCATCATCCTGCGCGACCAAAGCGGCGAATATACGCTTGGCCTGTACGACGCGGCGCACAATAATGACCTGCTGTATGACCCGCCGCTCTACACCCCCGCCAGCCTACCTCAGGGCAGCACCTGGGAAATCTTCAGCACCCTGGCCGGCAACCTGAGCATTGGGGCGCATTACCACGTGCTGAGCATTGGCGATTTTGAGGCTTATCACGATTGCCTGCAATTGGAAGCCCAAACGACCCTCTCCAGCACCGGCAAACTGATCAACGCGGCAACCATCCGCAGTTGGTATTGTGCGGGGAGTGGGCTCGTCTCATCCAAGACGTTGGATTCAGGCGGCAAACTACTCGGCACAACCCGGCTTGCCCCAAGCGGCGCAGAGCAAGGAGCAATCCCAACGTCCCCGGCGATTGCACGCAGCACGGCACCGAGTTACCAACCCGACTGGCAACCCGTGAAGGTCGCGCAGGCGCTGCTCAGCACGGAGACGGGCGAAAGCACCATCCCGCCCACCTGGGTTCCGACCGACCCACCGCTCATCATTGCCGCCGCCAACAATGGCGAACTCGTTGCATTTGATGACGACGGCGCGGTTGCCTGGCGCTTCCACACCGGCAGCGCCATTTATGGGCCACCCACCTTCGACGCAGCGCGGGGGCGGCTCTACTTCGGCGCAAGTAACCGGCAATTCTATGCGCTGGACGCGCATGGCCTGTTTTTGTGGCGCTTCACGGCCGGGGACAACATCGCCACGCAGCCGGTCATCGCCGGCAACCTGATCGTTTTCGGCAGCGAAGATCATCACGTCTATGCTGTGGACGCCGAAACCGGCGCGTTGCGCTGGCAAATCGGCACAAATGGCGCGGTCGTCTCATCCCCCGCCCTGGATGCCAGCGGCCAGGTCGTCATCATCGGCGCCGACGACGGCACGGCCTACGCGCTGGACCCAGCCAGCGGGGCCCAACATTGGGCCTATAACACCGGCGGCGCGATAGAAGCGCCCATCGTCATCAGCCAATCGGTGGCCTACGTTGCCAGCCACGACGGCGCGCTCTATGCGCTGGACGTTCAAACCGGCGCGCTACGCTGGCGCAGCCAGTTCGGCGATGCATTGCGCACGGCACCGGCCATTGCGAGCGATAGGGTGTACGTCGTGGACACGGGCTATCGTCTGCGTGCCCTCGATAGGCAGACCGGCACCCGGCTCTGGCAGAGCAGCCCTCAATACAGCGGCAGACCGACCCTGCTTGGTGAGCGTGTGCTGGTGGCAAGCGCCTATGGCCACGTGGACCTGTTGAACCCCGACGGCACGCTGCAAACGAGCTGGCACACCGACGCCGCGGGCTTCGACTATGGCCCCACGGCAGGCGGCGATAACATCTGGCTGAGCGATAACGCGGCGGCGCTGTGGCGCATCGGCCCGCCCGGCACGCAGGTCTTGCCGCTCGCGACGGCCTGGACACACAGCACGCTCTACGATGCTCCTTATACCAGGGGCGCCTTCCTCGCGCCGCCGGCGACCTATGGATCACAACTGGTTCTCGTCGATAACAACGATGCAATCTACCGGCTGGACCCGCTCAGCGGTGCAGCGGTCCGCCTGGGCGACGTTGCCGCGCCCAGCGGCAGCCCGCTCGTGGAACCAGTGGTAAGCGGCGATACGCTGCTGACGTTGGCAGGTGATGCGCTGTATGCCAATAGCCTGCAAGATGGCCGGGCACTGTGGTCCTTCGACACCGGCCTGGGGGTGTATCACGCCCCGGCGACGGACGCGGAAACGGCGGTCGTGCTGGCATGGCCGGCTACCGACACGAACGCACTGACGGCCACGCTCAATGCGCTAAACCTGGCCGACGGCGCGCTGCGCTGGCAGACCCAGATCACCAATGCGCTTGGGCACCAGGCCGCCGGTGGCGCACTGGTCGGCAATGGCGCGGTCTACATCAGCACGCCGCCGGCCGCGTTTGACGTATCCACCGGCAAGCTGCGCTGGCAGCGCCAGGACATCCATGCCATGGGTGGCCCCAGCCTGAGCCCCGATGGCGTGACGCTCTACGTCAGCGTGCCGGTGTCGAACACGACGAGCCAGATTGTGGCGCTCGATGCCGCTAACGGCGAGGTGCGCTGGCAAACCACCCTGGAAGGCGACTACCTGGGCATCTTCGAGCATCCGTGGGCGGATGACGCGCGCGTGATCGTGCCATCCGCCAGCGGCTTGCACACGGTAATCGCGCTGGATGCTCGCACAGGCGACGTGCTGTGGCGCTATCAATCGCCGGTTCAGCGCTTTGGCACCCTCACACTATCGGGTGGGCACGTGTGGTTCACCCTGCTGAACGGCACAATCGTCGGGCTGGATGCGTCCAGCGGCAAGCTCGTCGCGCGCAATAATGAGTTTGCGCTGGAACTGCAATCCGTCACCGGATTCACCCAACGCCCCCTCGTCGCAGCGGACGGCAAGCGATTAGTCGTCACGCTGGACACGCGGGTGATCGGCCTTTCCACGGAGGAGCTGACGCCATGACCCTCAACGAACATTTGCGCCCCATCCGCACAGGGCTGGCCGCCGTGTTGCGCTTCGCCTGGGACATCACCTTCGGCGCACTGCGCGATTTCGTGTGGGCCGACATTCGCGGCGGCATGATCGACCTGCGTCACTTCTCTCGCGCGACGCGGGTGATCATCCTGCTGGGCTTTGCGCTGATCTTCTGCCTGGCAGGGCTTCTGCTCTTTGGCGACGTGTGGCGCGCACAGTCGCCCTTGATCAACCTGCCGACTGCCTTGAACATGACAGGGCGCGGCAGGCTGGTGCCGCTGGTGCTGGCGCCCGTCACCTACGCGCTCCTGGCGCTGGCGTGGGCCTTCGCGCTGAACGGCCTGCTGCACAGCCACTGGCTCGCGCGGGTGGGGATGCTTGCGCTTTACGTGCTGGCCGGTCTGCAACGCATCGCTGCGCTCTTCCCCGAGGTGGCCTACGGCGTCACGCCGCCGGCGGAACTGATCTTGCGCGGCGGGTTGTTATTGTGCGTGCCGGCGTTCTATCTCGTGCGCTGGCGGCGCCCCGCGCGCCCGGCGCCGGAGTTCGCCATCCTGCTGGTGCTGGCGGCTGCACCGCTGGCAATCACGCAATGGAGCGACTTCGCCTACTGGCGTCTGAGTGGTGACCCGACGCTATTCATCAACCTGGAAGCCGACCTGCTCAACTTCAGGCTGCTCATTGGCCCGCTGCTCTTGTTGATCGGCATCGACATCGCCAACTTCGCACGCCAATTATCTGGTTGGACCACCAACGCCCTGCACGAACGGCTACTCACCTGGCAAGCCAGGCTACCGATCCTCAGCCTGCTCTTGATCGGGCTGCTTATCTGGCGCCTGGGCGCGGTGATCGTCTCACTCCGGGAGCGCATCGCCGCCGCTGCGCCCAAAAGCGAACTGGCCGCCTATGCGGGTGCGCTGGGCGTGGTGCTGCTGTGCGCCGCGTGGGCATGGCTGGTGAGCCGTGGGCACGACGTGGAAGAGGAACTGCTGGCCCAAGCGACCGAGCGCCATGCCCCACCGCTCGTGCTGGCCTATCTGGCGCCCCAGATGGTCGCTTTCGCGCTGTTATTGATCGCCAGCGCCTTCCCCTATGCCGGCTTCGCGCACGATCTCATCGTTTCATCCAACGTAGTGAACGACCAGGCCACTTCAGGCTGGCGATTGTTGATCTGCGCTGCAGCGCTGGCAAACGGCATCTTGCTGCGCCTGCGCTTCGCAGGGCGCCCAACCAGCCAGGCGCTGGCGCTCTACCTGGGCACCTTCGGCCTGCTAGGGCTGTGGATGAACGTCACTGCACCCGGCAACCTGCTGCAAAGCCTATTCTGGCAAGGGGCACAGCCGCTTGATTTTTGGTGGACGCTGCTCGTGAGCGCGACGGCCTTCTACTGGCTGGCGCGGCGCCGGTTGGACGCCGAACGAGCGGCAAAACTGCTCTTTGCCCTGCTCATCGTCATCCTGCTCCAACAGACCAGCTTCCTAGAAAACCCCTTCAGCCCGCTCTTCGGCTTTGCGGGCATCGGGTTCCTGGTCTTCGGCATCTGCTGGGACGCGCTCACCGGCGGCTCGTGGGTGAACAATGATTCGGCCGCCTTGCCGCGCGCGGGGCGCATCTTCCTGTATTTGGGCTACACGCTGCTCACCGTCACGGTCATCACCTGGGCGCTGGGCACGCATGATTTGGAGTCACTCAACACGCTTACCGGCGGTGCTGCCGATGCCGGCTTCGGCAACTTCGGCAGGCCGCTTCTGTACGCGACAATCATCGTCACGCTAATGAGCACTTCGCGCACACCGGCGGAGGGTCAGGTAGGTAACCAGACACCCGATCTCTCAAGCGGAACGTCGAATCGGTAACGGTAATAGCAGGTCAAAGGTGTAGAGCAACTTGCAAATGAAAGCAAGGGGTGGACCAACCTCACCCCCTGCCGCTCCCCGAATCGGGGAGGGGCAGGGGAGAGGTGGAGGACATATCTCCCTTACCTTGCTTCCACCTGCAAATAGTTCCAGGTAGCAACCGCGCTAGGGCCTACTCGTTGACCGGCCTGCCACGATCAACTTGCGCAATTCAAGTAGCAGCAGAATCGCAATCACCACCACGAATACCACGAGCAAGCTGGTCAAGGAGACAGGGGTCAGCTTGAGCAAACCGCTCACCGCCGGAACATACACGCCCACCAACAACACGGCAATCGCCAGCAGTGCCCACACCGTAATGACGCCATTACTGAAGATGCCGGTAGTCAGCACCAGTTCCCGATCCGAGCGCGAGATAAAAGCCAGCACGATATGTCCAATGATCCAGGCTCCGAACGCAAAGGTCTGCGCTTCCACGAGGTTGCCGGTATGCTGAATCATATACAGATACACGCCGATGACTGCAATGAACAACACCACCGCTTTAATCGCAATGTCGGCAATCGCGCGGTTGTTAAATATCAGTTCCTTGGGGTTGCGGGGGTTGCGCGTGGCGATGTCCCTTTCCTTCGGCTCGGCTGTGAACCCCGCCGAGGCGGCCAGGTCCATGAAGAGTTCCAGCAGGATGATTTGGATGGGAGCAAACGGCATGGGCACGCCCAGGATCACCGGCAACAGGAAGATCAGCACGAGCGCCAGTTTGATAGCGAGGTAATACTTCATGCCCTTCGACAGATTGTCAAAGAACGATCTGCCCTCCAGGATGCCCATGGCAATCGTGTTGAAGTTGTCGTCGGCCAGCACTGCTGCTGCCGCCTCTTTGGCCACGTCGGTGCCCTTAATGCCCATGGCGATGCCGATGTCGGCACCTTTCAAAGCCAGCACGTCATTGATGCCATCCCCGGTGACGGCCACCACTTCGTGGTTCGCTTGCAACGCCCGCACAATGCGGTACTTGTGTTCGGGGGTGCTGCGTGCGAAGACAGTGGCGCTCTGCACCGTCTGCTGCAAAGCCTCGTCCGAGAGCTGATCTATTTCCTCGCCGGTGATCACATGCGCAGTATTCATCCCTACCAGGTTGGCAATATAGCTTGCCGTCGCTGGGTGATCGCCGGTTACCATGATCGTGCGGATACCGGCCTGCGTCAGTGTGGCAATCGTCTCTTTCACGCCCTGGCGCGGCGAGTCTTCAAAAATGATCAGGCCGCTGAAGCACATGCCTTGCTCAAGCTGGTCGAAGGGCTGCTGGCTTTGTTCCTGCGTCACCGACTTGGTGGCCACCGCAATCACGCGCCGGCCATTCTGGGTCTGCTGTTGCAGTTCCGTCCTGGCCTGTGCCGGCACATCCTGGCAGGCGGCAAACACCTCTTCCGGAGCGCCGCTCTTATAGAGCATGAATGCTTGACCCTCCGCCCGAATGGTTGCGCGGGTCTTTTTGCCATTGCCCAAATCGCGCTCACGCACCAGGAGCGGAATGGCAGAAGCAAGGCCCAGCTTCGCCGCGCGCTGTTTAATTGCAACGTCCACCGGGGTGATGCCATACTCCGCAGCACATCGCAGTGCCGCCTGCAACATCTCATTCGTATCAGGCGGATAAACCGCCACGACTTGCATATGGCCTTCGGTCAACGTGCCGGTCTTGTCCGTCACAATCACGGTGGTATTCCCCAACGCTTCAGCCGTCCGAAGTTGTTTGACCAGGAAGCGGTTCTTTGAAAGCTTAAATGACCCCAGCCCCAGCACCATCGTAATGACGATCGGCAGCTCTTCCGGGATCACAGCAAAAGCTAATGCCAGGCCTGTCAACAACATCAACTTGAAGTCTTGCCCGCGAATAAACCCAAGCAATGGAATAAATATGGCGAAGAATAACGCCACATACACAAGCTTGCCCGCCAGGTCTTTGGTCGAGAGTTGCAAAGCGGTGCGAGGGATCTTGATCTCTTGCGTTTTGGCGGCGATTTGCCCCAGGCGGGTTTGCTTGCCGGTTGTGGTAACCGTGGCTTCCCCTTCGCCCGAGACGATAAAGGTGCCCGCATAGATCGAATCACCGACCTCTTTTTCAACCGGGAACGATTCACCCGTCAGGGCAGACTCATCTACTTGCAACCCAATCGACTGTAGCACGCTTGCATCTGCATTTACTTTGGTGCCCTGAGACAGGATCAACACATCATCCGGCACGACGTTCAGGGTATCAATCTCGACCACTTGACCATCACGCTTGACCCGCGTTTTCAAGGCGGCCAACTTTGATAGCGCGGCGATGGCGACTTTGGCACGATATTCCGTCCACACCTCAGACAATACCAACAAGACGATGACAACAAATATCGTGATGGCATCACGCAATTCGCCAAACAAGCTATAAAGCACCCCGGTGATGATCAACAGGATCATCATCGGCTCGGTAATTTCCTCGCGGGCAATGCCCCAGAAGCTGATTTCAGCGGGCTTAAATATCTGGTTGGCCCCATGCTTGTGCAGCCGTTCCTGGGCCTCTTGTGCACTTAATCCGTTGGAGAGAGTCGTTAATGCGCTCATCATTTTCTCCTTATCTCGATAACACTATCGACGGCATATATAGACATGAGTTAGCACCTAGTCTGGTGGGTGATCACCTGGAGACGCTGTCCCTTCATCTGCCTGGAAAGGGTTAACATGCTGACCGGCACCCTCTTCTCGATAGACCAAATCGGCAAATTCGAGTAGCGCGGTGCGGCAATTTTCCAGGAGGACATCTGCCTCTGCACTTTGTTCTCCTCCCATAAAATCTCGTTGTTTGATCTTGGCGAGCCAACCTACCAACTTAGTGAAGTTCTGCTCGTTCTCCTCGAACTCCGCATAGCTATAGTTCTCGTGTTCAATCTCTTTGGCAATCTCGGTCAGGAAAACCTGACACTGTTCCTTGAATTCATAGTATTCCTGAGCACGATCAGCCTTGAAGAGTTCAAGAACACGGGCCTCGGTGGTGGGGTTCGCTGGGGTGGCAACAAATATCTGGCTGCTACCGCCCTGTTGCTCTACGTAAGCTTGCAAGTCCTCGGCTAGTTTTTGCTGCTCCTCGGAGTATGGCAATACCCATACCCCATTCTGTAAACCGCTCGCGCCAGCGGCGCGCAAACGCCTCCACAACATCACTCTTGAACTTGAGGGATTTGCGGGCAACTGGGAGCAAAATAAGAGCCATTGACGATTGTTCGTTCCAGTCTCATGTAACACGTGTTACATTGTAGACTCGCCGGCCAGAAAATGCAACACCTGTTACAATAACATAAGCGGATAAAACCCGAAATCTTGCGCTGAGTACAGCGCTTGAGATATCGGGTTTTTAGGCAACGCGCAACATCGGCTACACTATCAATTGCATAGACAGAACGGTCACATCACAAGGAGCAATACCATGAACAAACTGATCGCTTACGTGAGCAACTGGCTGGCCAAAGGAGAGCAAATCACCTCCTCCGTGGAAGGTATTCTGTGGTCCTTCAAGTCGTTCTATCCCACCCCCACGGGCCTGACGAATGAAAGCCCCAACACGCCGGGATGCATCGTGCTGACCAACCGGCGCCTGATCTTGCTCGACGGCAACGCCTCAACCACCGTGCCACGCTGGCATTCCACTGCCAGCATCCTCAGCCTCTCGGAGCGCCCGCCGCTGTGGAACAGGAACTGGCCCTACCAGGCGCAACTCACCCTGGGCGACGGCAAAATCCTGGTGCTGGAGACGCCGAAAGATAGCGCTGAACAACGCGTCAAGGCGCTCTCGGCTCTGCTGGTTCAGGCATTGCTGAGCCTGGGGGCGAATCAGACCACCCATCTGCTGGCTCAATACGCCGCCGCCAACAAGGAAGAGAAGAAACAGCGCGAAGAAGCGACCAGCGTTGATATAGACTGATCCCATGGCCACCGGCGAACTGACACTACGCGACAACCGTTTCTACTATCGCCTGCTGGGGCAAGGCCGCCCCGTCGTGCTGGTGCACGGCCACAATCGCGATGGTGACGATTTCGCCGCCGTCGCCCGCGACCTGGCGCAAGACTATCGCGTGTTGGTGCCCGACCTGCGTTTTCACGGCCAAAGCGCCGCAACGCCGCTCGATCACCCCGCCGGCATCGCGGACCTGGCGCAAGACCTGCACGCCATCCTGGAGGCGCTCGATTTTCAGCGCCCGGTGATGCTGGGGCACAGCCTGGGCGGGATGGTCGCGCTCGACTACTGGCGTCAATACCCTGGCAGCGTGCGAGCGCTGATCTTGGAAGATAGCTTCCCGCACTTCCAAACCGGCTCCGACCTGCTAGGTGGGCTGTTCGCACCCACTGTGAACCCGGCGCTGCGGGCGCGCATCATAGCGAAGTCGGAGGCGAACGAGGCAAGCGGGCGCGTGCCGGACAGCGTGTGGCAATCCATCCTGAACTTCAACGCCAAGCCGTGGCTACTCACCATCAACGTGCCCACATTGGCGTTGCAAGGGGATCGCGGTCGGCTTGGGCCGGCGGAATTGCAACATGCCTTGGAAGTGCTGGGCACGGCGCAAATCGCCAACGTGCAGGTCGTGCCCTTCGCGCAATGTGGTCACTTCATCGCGCTGGAACAGCCCGCACGTTACTGCGCCGTGCTGCACGAATTTCTCTCGGCGCTGCCGGAGTGAGCATCCAGAAACCCGATTTCTCGGTGACCGTTACCTGAAACACCTGGTCACTGAGAAATCGGGTTTCTACCACACCAATCACCTCAATCCACTAACCATTCCACGCGCACAAGATGCTGGATGGCGGCGAACTCGGGGTCGCCGGTGAGCACGATGCCGCCCAACTCCTGCGCCGCGGCCACAGCAAAGGCATCCGCATACGAGAGGCGGAAGTGCGCTTTCACATGCGCCGCAGCAAATACGCGCTCGCGCGTGGCCTCCAGGATATCGACAGGCAGTTGCTCAATGGCGGCGAGCACCCGCTGAGCCAGCGGCAAGCCCTGTTCACGCTCCACGATATAAAGCACTTCGCCCAGGTTGATCGCAGGCAAACAAACGCGCGCCCGGCGACGCTGCGCCATGCGCAACACCGCTTCCACCCGCTCAGCGCCATCCTCGGCGTCTAAATAAGCGAGCATAGCGAAACTGTCGAGGATATAGACCTCACGTGGCTGCCGATTCATGGGCTAGCTCGTCAACATGTTCTGCGAGTGCCGCTTTGGCCAACGATTGGCCCTTCAACATGCCTGCCGCATCATGAATTGGGTTTTTGAGCAGCGGCACTAATGACACCACGCCCCCATAATCGACCACCTGCACGCGCGTGCCGGGCTTCAGCCCATATTTGCGCCGCAAATTCGATGGAATCACCACCCAGCCTTTTTCAGAGATTTTCAATTGATCCATCGCACACCTCACGCCGAAAGTTATACTTTTAACGGCATAAGTATAACGCCCTCTCAGGGGATTGAACACTGACACATCCGGGGCTATCGCATTTGGAATAAGCAGCATGGATTTCGGGCTTGTGCGTCACGGAGGCTCTGGCAATGATTCGCCCTTCCCATTGCCTAATGCGATAACCCTGCTGACGCATGTGAGGTTCTACAATTCTGCGCGTATACAACACGATGCGGACCAACTCCAAAATCGGCTTTCGCCAAAGGTCTTGGACGAATGTCGCATAATATAGGGTGATAAAAGTCACTTCCAATTAAGGCGGAACGTGACTTTGCAAACCAGTTAACGTGTCGATAATAACTCTGTTCAAACAACAACACACTAAGGAGCGCGTGATGATTCGACCTCTTCAGACGATGGAAGGCAACGAGGCAGCAGCCTACGTGGCCTACCGAACCAACGAAGTAATTGCTATCTACCCCATCACCCCCTCCTCTACCATGGGCGAATACGCCGATCAGTGGAGCGCAGAAGGGAAGAAAAACATCTGGGGTACGGTGCCCGTTGTAAAGGAAATGCAGTCCGAAGGCGGTGCTGCAGGAGCTATTCACGGTGCGCTACAGGCCGGCGCACTGGCAACCACATTTACCGCCAGCCAGGGCCTCTTGCTGATGATCCCGAACATGTACAAGATCGCCGGCGAATTGACGGGCACGGTGTTCCACATCGCTGCTCGCTCACTCGCAGCACAGGCGCTGTCCATTTTTGGCGACCACAGCGACGTCATGGCCACCCGCTCAACGGGTTGGGCCATGTTGTTCTCCAACTCTGTGCAGGAAGTGATGGACCTCGCGCTGGTGGCCCGCGTCGCCACGCTGGAATCGCGCGTGCCGTTCCTGCACGTATTCGACGGCTTCCGCACTTCTTCCGAAGTAAACAAGGTCGAATTGCTCACCGATGACGACATCCGCGCCATGGTCAGCGACGATTTGGTGCAGGCACATCGCGCGCGCGCCCTCTCGCCCGATCACCCATTCGTACGCGGCACAGCGCAGAACCCCGACGTCTACTTCCAGGGTCGCGAAAGCGTCAACCCCTACTACATCGCTACGCCCGACATCGTCCAGAAGACGATGGACAAGTTCGCGGCGCAAGTGGGCCGGCAATATCATCTGTTCGACTATGTCGGTGCGCCCGATGCCGAGCGCGTCATCGTCATGATGGGCTCCGGTTGCGAGGCCGCCGAAGAGATGGTCGAGTACCTGGCCAAGCAGGGCGAGAAAGTCGGCCTCGTGAAGGTACGCCTGTATCGACCCTTCTCCGTCAAGCACTTCGTGGATGCGCTGCCCAAGACGGTCAAAGCTATCGCAGCGATGGACCGCACCAAGGAACCCGGCGCCGCCGGCGAACCGCTGTACCAGGACGTGGTCACGGCGCTGATGGAAGA
>DAOUFG010000117.1:0-52989 GCA_034430115.1 Thermoflexales bacterium
TCGCACATGTTGCATACGCACGCCTGGTGCAGAAATTGCCGGGCGTGCAATCACTACAATATCCCAACCCGGTTCGATCGTCGTTTCCAATGATCGAACTGCTTCTCGCATCATCCGCCGCGCACGATTGCGCTGCACGGCAGACCCAATTTTCTTGGATGTGATGTAACCCACACGGATGCGTTCACACGCCGCCGTGCCATTGCCTTCAGCCAAAATCACCCTGCGCGCAGCATTGATGCTGCATTGATTGCCGCGCCAGAACTTACCCTCCTGTTTCAACCGCTCGAATTCTGCTGTCGAACAAAGGCGACCAGGCATGGCAAAAGTGTGGGGTGGGCCAATCGCCCACCCTCCCAGGTGACCTACTTGCTCCCTTCTGTGCCGCGCTTGCTCTTGGCAGGTGAATAGACGGCGTTCCAATCGACCTTCTTGACGTGATTGTTGGCCGTCACGGTGAGCTGGTGGCGCCCCTTCGCGCGACGCGCGTTCAGGACTTTGCGCCCACCCTTCGTCTGCATGCGCTCACGGAAACCATGCACGCGCACGCGGCGGCGCTTTCTGGGTTGATAAGTTCGCTTTGTTGACATCTGATCTTCTCTTACCTAAGGGATAATTTGTCGCTTACGTTAGCTTGAACTGGCCGATTATACCTTGAAATACGCGCCGGCATAGCATCCGCCGATAGATACATCATTGAATGCATCTCTATTGGCCTGTTTGGCCCAGAACGTGCATCGAAGGCTCACCGTCCGCCAACATTTGGGCCTGAAAATCCCATGCAAAGAGCAATATCGTCGAAGTGGGTGAGTGAAAAGAGAATAAGCGTTGCCCATCTTTGACGAGGCAACTTTCCGCCGCGCTGAAATCAAGCGACTCATCCTTACCGGTTCGATTACACACGATCATCGGCAGCCCTGTGCTGCGGGTACATGCTTCCCATTCACCACTGGGGCCATGCTCGCCTGGGCACCACGCGGCAGGGGAAATCAGTATTTGCGCTCCTTGCGCTTGCAGGCTTTGGGCAATCCTTGGCGTGTACGCATCGGCACAGATAAGCAGCCCAACCCTGTGTTGGGGCGAAACCTGGACGGGTCGTACCAGTTCGCCGGGGCTTGACCACGACTCTGCCCCAATGTGCAGCGTGTTGATTTTCTGGTGTTTGCCCAATATCTCGCCATTTTCGGCGATCACGAACACCGAATTGTACAGTTTGAGCGATTGTGGGTCTTGCTCCGGGTGAGCGAGAAACACTGTGACGCGCAATTGCGCAACCATCTCACAAAACTGGCGCATCCATAGGTCTGGTTGTGGCAGGATCCAACCTGTGCCGATGCGGTTGGCGAACGCATAGCCGCAGATGCACAATTCGGGCGTGATGATCCATTTCGCGCCCAGTCCCGCCGCAGTTTTGACGGCCCTTTCAATGAGTTGCCGGTTGTCAGCCAGGTCGCCCGGCCTGGAGGCGAGGTGCAATAGCGCAATCCGTAAGGTGTGTCCCGATAAGGATGCTTGCTTCGGGGGCGCGGTTGCCTCGCCGAGTTGATTGTTGCTACATGTCATTTGTCAACTGGTCCTTATCTTTGTTTTGTAAGACGTCGCTCACGGTTAGCCAGCCGCGACCTGGGAACAGGCGCGCGACCTGTGGCGCGAAGAACGGCGAGGTGCCCAATACCTCTTGTGGTGAGCCCTGGACGATCACTTCTCCCTGGCTCAACAGTATCACCTGGTCGGCGATCTCGGCCACCAGCTCCACGTCGTGCGTCACGAGCAAGACGGCCATGCCCTCGTCGTGCCATTGGCGCAACAAGGCGCATAGCGCGCATTTGGCGCCATAGTCCAGCCCGCGCGTGGGTTCGTCCAGTAGCAGGGCCCGGGGTTGCGTCACAGCGATGGTACCCAATGCCACGCGTTGGCGTTCGCCCACGCTCAGGTCGCGTGGATAGGCACCCGCCTTATCGGCCAACCCGAGCCGTTCCAACAGGCGTGCCGGTGGGATCGGTGCGTCGCTCAGGTTGTGATTGCGCAAGGTGATGCGCAATTCTTCTTCCACCGTGTCGGCAAACAAGAGGGCATTAGGGTCTTGTGGCAGGTAGCCCACCTTGCGGCAAATTTGCGCCACCTTCTGCCCGGCGATGTTCTGACCATCCACGTGAATGGTGCCTTTGCGTATTGAGTGTAGGCCTGTGACGCATTTCAGGAGCGTCGTCTTGCCTGAGCCGTTGCGACCGATCAGGGCGGTGATGTGGTGTGCCGGGACGTCGAGCGAAATGCCGCGTAGCACGGGTTGCCCTTCGTAACCCGCCTCCAGGTTGCGGATTTCGATGTAAGGCCGCGCGCGTGGCGAAGCGGGTTGGGGGAGCCGTTCAACTGGCGCGTGAATCTCTGCCCGGCTGCTCCAGCGTTGCCCATCTTTGATCGTCAGCGGGAGCGGGTCCCACCCCAGTGCCCGGCCCAACATCACCAACGGCGGTGCGAGTTCGATTCGCTTCAGCACGTCACGCGGCGGGCCGCACAGCGCGCCGTCTTGTCTGGCGGCAAGATAGACCATCGCATCGGCGTAGGGCAATACGCGTTCCAGGCGATGTTCGGCCAGCACGATGGTGAGCCCCAGGTCCGTATTCAGGCGCACCAGCGCGTTCAACACATCCTCCGCCGATTTTGGGTCGAGCTGTGAGGTGGGTTCGTCCAGCACCAGCACATGCGGCCTGAGCGCCAGCGCTGCCGCGATCGCGACGCGCTGGCGCTCGCCGCCCGAGAGCGCATCCAACTTGCGTTCGCGCAAGGCTGAAAGCTCCAACAGGTCCAGCGATTCTTCCACCCGCACGCGCATCTCCTGGCGGGGCAGGGCGGCGTTCTCCAACGCGAAGGCGATTTCGTCTTCCACCTGGTCCATCACGAACTGGGCTTCGGGGTCCTGGAAGACGAACCCCACGTGCCGGCTCATCAGCTTGGGCGTCGCGAGTGCAGGGTTGATGCCGTCCACCATCAGGTTGCCGTAGAGCGTGCCACCGCTGAAGTGGGGCGTCAGCCCGTTCAGGCAGCGCAACAGGGTGGACTTGCCCGACCCCGAACGACCGACGACCAGCGCGAAAGCGCCGTCGTGCAGGTGCAGCGTCACGTCGCGCAGCACGGGTGCACTCGCGGCGGGATAGGTAAAGCTGAGATGTTCCAGTGTGATCAAGCAGATTTCCTTTCGGGGTTCAACGCCAGCACGACGGCGGGCGCGAGTAGCCCCAGCATGGCGCAGAGGAACCAGGGGTTGATGCCCGGCAGCGCCAGGGCCGGGTAGGGATAGTAGAAGAGCGAAGCGCGGAATGCCGTGGGCCACGGCGCGCCGAAGACGCCGGCCACCATGAGCGATGCGCCTGTGATGGCCCAATCGGTTGGCCTCCAGCGCTCGTGGCGATAGACGGTATGCGCCGTGCGCCGCCCGATGGCATGCAGTGTGAGCCCCAGCACGCCGATGCCAAGCATGATCAGCCCGCCGCCGATGAGCGCCCGGCCCCAGATCAATTCCAGCAGCCATCCACTCAACACCGCCAGCAGCGCCAGGATCATGGCGAGCTGGGTTTGGGTTTCCTGAGACCCGGCGCTTTCGGCGCTAGCAAACCCGCGCGAGACCATCGCTTCGGCCAGTTGCAGGGCGTGCTCCAGGCCGCCCACCAGCAGCGGCATGAACAGCGGCAACCAATCGCGCGGGCCGTGCATCTCGTGCCCGCGCACGGCCTGCGCTTCGCGAATCTGGCTCAGTTGGCGCAGGGTGAACGGCACAAAGGTGACCGAGATCGACGTGACCACCGCCAGCGGGTAAAAGGCGCGCGGGATGCGTTGCACCAGGGTACGCATGGGCACGGCCGCATTGAGGATGTTGAACGCCACGAAGAAACCGGAGATCGCCAGGCCGTTGAGCGCGCCATAGACAAACGCTTCGGCGGTGAGCGGGATGCCGCCGATCAACGGGAGCCAACCCGGCAAGCGCAGCAGCACCGTGTCGCCGCTGCGTACCATCAGGGCGTTCAAAAGCCCACCCAGCAACGTCACGACGATCATGAGCCGGATGGGCGAAAAAGGCCACACCTGCGTTCGCCTGGCACGGCTGACGACAGCATCGGACACGATCAGGATGCACAGCAGCAGCGGCACCAGGTAGATGGGATTGCGCGTGGCGGATAGCGCAACGAGCGCGCACAGAATCCAGATGAACCAGGTCAGTGAGTGAATCATGTTAATGCGTGCTGCCGGTTTCAGGCGAGGGTTGTAACGGCTGATAGGCCACGTAGCTGGATTGGAAGCGTCGCTTGAAGCGGCGCAAGGCGCGCAGCGTGGGCCGGCCAAACAGCGCGATGAGCAGCGCGTTCCCTAGCGCAGCAAATAGATCCCACGCCAGCGAGGTGATCACGTAGAAGGTGGCATAGCGCCGTAGCGTGTCGGCGACGGAGATGCCGGGCGTCCAGTATTGGTCGGGCGTGCCGGTGGCGAACGGCCAGAACCACACGTTCATGATTGCGCCATAGAGGAACCCCCAGGCAGTGCCGAAGAGGATCAAGCTGAGCCATTCCACGTTCGGACGCATGCGTAAGAGCCCCGCGCGCCCAAGCCAACCGGCGCTCAGGCCCATCCAGCCCGCGGTGAACATCTGGTAGGGTAGCCAAGGGCCCATGCCGCCCGTGATGAGCGCGGAGACGAGTAGCGTCATCGCGCCCATCAAAAAGCCGAAGCGAGCGCCAAACACATAGCCGCTGAGCACGATCAGGAAGAAGATCGGCGTAAAGCCGCCGGGGCCGGGCAGCATCGTCTCGATGAAGCGCAGGATCGAGTTGATCGCCACCAACACGCCCAGCAACGCGACGAACTTGGCGCTGAGTTGCTGGCCCTGGATTTCCAGCAACAGCGCGATGAACGTCAGCCCAACCAGCAGCGTGGTCATCAACGGCGCGTCGTTGGCGTGTGCCATGCCCATTTGTGCCGCTTCCCCGGCCTGCACCACCGGCAGCCAGAAAGGATACAGGAACGCCACCGCGCCGATGGCGCAGCACAAAACGTAGATCGTGAGGCTCAGTATGCGCCGCATCCTAGTGCCGCCTCAGCCGTAATATCAGCAACGTCCCAGCCAGGCCGGCCGTGACGACGGCGAACAACACATAGCCCGCCAGGTTGTCGTCCCCGGTTTGCGAACCGGTTGGGCTGGGTGTCGCCTGTTCGGTGGCGCTGACCTGCGTCGTGGGTGCAACAACGTCCATTGGCGTGGGCGGAATGGGGATGTCTGTTGCGATCGGCGGCGTGACCGTTGCGCCCGGTTGTGCAGGTGCCTGGTTGACGAATGGCAGGTAGAGCGTGCCGCTGCGCTGATTGCTGGAAGTGTCTGCCTTGGCGATGGCGACGGGTGTTGCGGTCTCTGCGACGGGTTGCGCCGGTGTTGGGTTGGGTGTGCTGGTGTCGCTGACCGCCGCAACTACTGCGGTGGCCGCAGGTTGCGGGGTTGGGTTCGTTTGTGGTGTGCCGGTGGGAGTAGGAGTAGGAGTGGGGGCGGTAGCCGTCGCAGGGGCGCTGGTCGGCGGGACGGGTGTCGATGTGGCCGGTTGTGGGGTGTGAGTTGGCTCAGGCGTAAGGATGACCACGGTTGACATGAGCACGCTGGCAGGGGTGGACGTCGGCGTTGGCGTGTTGGTGGGTGTCGCGACGCAGAGGTCACTAAACGTATACGCCGGCGGTGCCACGGCGCTGCTGGTGGTGCCTGCGCCCCACGACCACCCCTCCACCTCACCGCTGTGCACGGTGTAGTTGGTGGTGCCGAATTGGGAATATTGCCACTGGTTGTTGACCAGGTGCCAGTAGGACCAGTACATGCAGGTCTGGCCGGGCTGTAGCGTGCACTGGCAGAAGCAGTCTTCGGCGGGATAGCTGCAGCCGTCGTTTCCGATCTTGCAGATGGCCGCACCCATGGATGAATATTCCGCCGTGATGGACAGGCCTGAGGCGCGCAGCACTTCTTCACCGCTGGCCTGGCCATCTTCCCCCAGGTCCACGCAGCGCGTGGTTACGTTGCCATTCCCGTCACGCACCACCAGGCCGGCATGGTGCGGAAAGGCCGTGTCGGCGTGAGTGGGGATAGGCATGACGAGCAGAAGCCCGAGCAGGATAAGCCCGATCACATATTTGCCGGGCCGTTGCAGAAATGGCATTGAAGTGTGTTGCATGAGACCTGCTTTGAGAGATGCGGCATCCATTCTGCAGGGAGTGGATGCCGCATCTAAATCATGTCGCGTTCCGTTTATGCACCACGACGCGCGATTGGGAGGTAATGGATAAACAGTGCACGCAGTGGGAATGGCTTGAGAGATACACCCGGCAATGCCTGATAGGTGGCGCTCGGGTCGTTCGCGCCCGTGTATCCGGCGAAGCCGCCCTCGGTGCTTTGTAGCTTCAGGATGGCCTCCATGGGGGTATGCCAGGTCAAACAGCTTGGGTTTTGCTCGCTGGCCGTCCAGTTCAGGCTGGTGGGCGCCTGCTCATAAGCCGCCAACCCTTGCAACGCCAGCCCGGTCGAGTTGGCGTTCGTCGCGCCGGAATAGCCAAAGCCGCCGTCACTGTTTAGCGTGTCGTGCAGGTAGGCCAGCCCGCTTACCACGGCGGACGAAGTGACCGGCGTATTGCCTGCCGCCAGCGCCATCAATGCCAGGCCGGTGCTATCGGGGTCGGAGCCATATGCCCCATAGCTGGCATAGCCCCAACCGCCGTCGGCCGAATGAATCTGCGTCAGGCGCTGCGTGGCTGTGAGGGGGAGGCTTTGTTTGGCCGCGACCAGCCCGATCATGGCCCAGGATTGATCCCACACGTTGCCGCCATACTGCCCAACGGTTGGGCTGTAGAAGGCCGTGGTGCTGAGCACCAGATCGAACCCGCCAAAGGTGCGCGGGTTTCCACCGGCTGCGATCACCCCGGCCAAGAACTTGCCCGCTGCCGCGGCGCTGGTTGCGGGGTAGGTGGGCACCTGGGTGTACAGGTAGTCCAACGGCGTGTTCCCCGCAGCGCTGACGAAAGTCTGCGGCTGTGTGTGCGTGGAGAGGATGGCGAAAATGGCGTCGATGGTATCGCCTGTTCCGGACCCTGCAAAGCTGCCGTCGGCCTGTTGTTGTGCGCGTATCCAGGCGACTGCTTTGCGTTGGGCCACGGCGCGACTGGCATAGGGAAAGGGCCGCCCGACCAGGCCGGGGATGCCTTGCTGTGTGGCGAGTTGCCTGGATTCTGAAATCGCCGCCGTGTAGTACAGGCTGCCGTCCAGCCCTTGCAGGCTGAGCATGAAGCTGATCGGGTTGGATCCGCTGATGGTCCAGTCCGGGCCGAGCGGGTCGCCCCCCGCTGCGATGATGCCTTGCACAGCAAACGCGGTTGAGTCGGTATTGCTGCTCGGCCCATACACAGGGTCGGAGATGAACCCGCCGTCAGAGGTCTGGCTCGTCTTCAGGAAGGCCAGGCCGCTGATCACCGGTGTGGAAGTGACGGGTTGGCCGCCCGCAATCAACGCCTGCAACACCAGCCCCGTGCTATCGGTATCGGACCCGATGCCGGGCGAGAAGGCCCAGCCGCCGTCCGTTTCGATGCGCGCTGCCAGGGCCTGGGTGGCCGTTGGCGGGATGGCTTCGCCCGCTGCGACCATCCCCAGCGTGGCGAATGCCTGGTCCCAGTTGGAGCCGCCATAGATGCCTGTGCTAGGGCTGTAGTAGTTGGTAATGCTAATCACCAGGTCCAGCCCGCCGAAGTTGCGCGGGTCCAGGTTGGCGGCTGCCACGCCCAGCGCCAGCTTGCCGGCGGAAGAGGCGCCCTTGGCAGCGAAATCCGCCGCGTGTGTGCGCAGGTAATCGATCACCGAAACGCCGCTGGCGCTGGTCCAGCTAATCGGGTCGGTGTTGGCTGCTGCGGCGGCCAGGATCGTATCCAGCGTTGCGCCGGTGCTGCCGCCAAACCCGGAGTAGCTGCCGTCGGCCAGTTGCTGTGTGCGCAACCATGTGATGGCCGACTGTACAGCGACCCGTGCCGGCGTCTGAGTTGAGACGTGCAGCGTGATGCTGGCTATGTCGTTCTCTTGGTTGGGGTCGCTGGGCGTGACGCTGGCAAGTTCGGCGCTGTCCACCAGGGTCTTGTTGGCGGCGCACAGGCATAGCTTGCCGCTCAGCGTCAGGGTTTCCGATTGTCCGGCGGCCAGGCTCGGAATGCTCCATGCGCCGGCAACGGGATCATACGTGCCGGCGGTGGTGCTGGAGATGGGGCCGGTCAGGTAGGCGGGCAGCGCCTGGCTGATCACGATGCTCGTCGCCGCATCGGGCCCGGCGTTGCTGGCCGCTACGCTAAAGGTGAGCGTGTCACCGGCTTGCGGAGACACGTTGCTGGCGGTTTTTTGCACCGCGATGTCCGCTGCCACAGGTGCAGTGGGACAGACCTGGCGGAAGGTAGTGCCCGGCAGGCGCAAGGAGGCCGGAAAGGCCTGGTCGGGTTGGGACTGCCAGCCGTCCAGGCTGCCGTTTTGCACCTGGCGGCTCCCCGCGCCCACGGCGGCAGATGTCCAGGTGAGTGTGCCGGTGCCGGAGAGCCAGTAGGACCACCACTGGCAGCCGGCACCGCCCCACGTGCAGTCTTCGTTATCGATGCCGGTGATGTAGCCGCCGCCTGCGTCGGTATATTGCAGCCCGGAGAGCGACAGGAACTGCACCCCCGTGATGGTGGGCGTGACGAATTCCACGCAGCGGGTGAGCACCGTGTCGTTGCCATGCATGACCACCAGCGCGGCCATGTTCGTGAAGGTGCTGCTGGCCGCTACGCTTGGGTCATTCGTCTTGTTGAGCGTTGGCTCGGCGGCATAAGCGGCGCGTGCGCTGAACAGCAGGCAGAGCGCAAATAAACCAATCGTCGCGAGCGTGAGTGCAAACGCGCGCAGCACGTGCCGGCGCGTGAAAGTGTGTAAAGAAAAGTGAATCATGGTGAATATCTCGCAAATAGGGGAGCGCGAATCAAACCTCAGCATCTCCCCGGCGGTAGAGGTTGTGAGGGTGTGCCGGATGGATCGGGTCCTCGGCGATGCGCCGGAGGGCCATGGACACAGTCCTCGCCATGTTAAAAGATTGGGCTGCCGCATCTTCGTCCAGCAAGCCCAGCCCGCAGGTGGCTGTCACCAGTGAGAAGGCCGCCATGTCCGATACGTCGGCGATGTCGGCACAGGCCAGCAACCAGCGCGAGACCAGGTTCATGGGGCTAAGCGCGTTCAGGTTTTCCAGCGTGGGGATCATTCCATAAGCCGTCAGGCCGCCTTCGCGCATAAAGGACTGGGCGTCCGGGTCGGTGCAGAATGATTCCAAGTTTTCGTGCGCGTCGAACGAGACGAAATCGGGTTTCGTGATGCGGATGACGGCACCGGGCAGCCTGGCACAGCAATGGATGCCGCCAATGGCGTTTGCGGCCCGGATCATCGTCAGCGCCGCGCGCAACTCACCCAACAGTGTGTGTTGGGGCGGTGTGGCGTCGTTGATTGCCTGGCTGGGCAACAGGTAAAGGCACGGCTCATCCAGGCACAGGATCACCGGCAGGTCGAAGCGTTCCAACCGTTCGATCTGCCACAGCGCCATGCGCGTGATGTACCAGCCCAGCGCATGTTGCAGCGCGCCGCCGTCCATTTGCGCGGCGTCTTCCTGGCTCACCGGCAGTAGCGAGTCGGCGTCGAAGAGCTGCCAGCCCAGGGTGACTGGGCCGATGGTCTGGCCCTTGAGCGCAATCGCCTGCGGGAACCCATCGTTGTCCAATTCGCGCTCGAATTCGAAGTAGCCGGCTGCGCGGTTGGCATCCAGCGCAGGGTCGGCTTCTTCCAGGCGGCGCACCAGGTTGGCGCGTTGACCTGGCCGAATGCAAAAGCCGTATCCGCCCGAATGGCGGCGCATGAGCAGGTCCATGAAAGGAATCAGCGCCTGGTCCACCATCCCTTCTTGCGGGCTGCGTTGTGGCAACTGCGGCCAGAAGGGGATCTCGGGGCAGTACTGTGCGACAAACGCGATGCTTGAGCGCGCATCTTGATGAGGCAAACTGCCGACGCCGGTCACCCGGCCAAGCGGCATAAAACTTTCTTCATTGTGCATGGTCGTACTCGTCAACCGGGCAGGGTGAACCGGGCCCGGTGTAATAGCCTGGAAAAAACAAAAAACCCGGCCTTCTGTTGGAAGGTCGGGTGGGGATCGCTATAAATCACGCCTGGTCATGGATGCTACGCCGGATGAGTAGATCACCAGTATGTGCGAATCACGTTCCACCTCCTTGGTCGCGAGAAGGGCTGAACAAAAATGGGGTCGAGGTCGGTATCCTGGCTTTCTATCAACGCGAGCGCGTCGGCAGATTACAGTTGCGGCACAGCGCTGGACTTGGTTTTTGATTGCCTCACCAGCTTCCACCTGTTATGCCCTAGCATCCGGGCTGTCGGGTCACCTCAACGCTATTCAGTTGTCTAGGCAGGATTATAGAGAGCACCTCGTGAATGTCAATCTGTCGAACGGGTGGCCTCCACACAGACTATGTGCTGCGCAACCAGTTCTTCACCGCGCGAAAAACAGAAGGCCGACGCCTGGCCGCCTGGCTGGCACGGCAGGCGTCGAACAGCTTGACGAGCAAATCGGGGTCCACCCCGCCCGCGCTCCCAATTGCGACGATTTGTGAGCCGTGGGTAATGTTGCCCCACGGGCCGGCCTGGGTAAGCATGGCGCGTTTACCCACCACATGGAACACGCTTCTGTTTTCGGGGTCGTCATCCAGCCATAGCACACCCTTGGCGCGAAAAATCGTGCTGGGCAGCTTGTTGATCGCCTCGATCAACGCCGCGCGGTTCAAGGGTTCGTCGTCGGCCTGATAGCTCCACGTATTGAAGACCAGGCTGTGATCGTGCTGATGTTCATGTTCCGCCTCCTGGCCCGCGACGTGGACGTGTACGTCGTGTTGCTGGCGTTGCATCAGCTTATCGGGCGAATAGTCGCCCACCGAGAGCAGTAATTCCAGGGGCGCTTTGCCGTAAGTGGTCTCGATGATGCGGGCGTTGGGGGCCACTTCGCGGATCCATTCTTTCGCTTGCTGTAAGCCGGCCGCCGAAACCAGGTCCACTTTATTCAGCACCACGATGTCGCCGGCGGCCACCTGGTCGATTGCGAGCATCTCGTTGCTGCTGTTCAGGCCCAGGATTTGCTCCGCATCCACCAGGGTGATGATGCCATCCACCTGGACGTAGGCATTCACCTCCGCCATGAGGAAGGTTTGTGCCACGGCAATCGGGTCGGAGACGCCGCTAGTTTCAACTACCAGGTAATCGGGCGGGGTGTCGCGTTGCAAGAGGTTACTGACGGCGCGCAGCAGGTCACCACGGATGGTGCAACAAATGCAGCCATTTGCCAGGCTCACTGTTTCGCCTTCCACGCCGACGATCAGTTCCGAATCAATATTGATCGCGCCGAAGTCGTTTACCAGGACGGCAACTTTCAGCCCATGTTCGCTACTGAGAATGTGATTTAGGAGGGATGTCTTACCGGCGCCCAGGAACCCGGTGATGATGGTCACGGGGATAGGGTTTTTGTTCGTATGAGGTTTCATAAGTGCAGTCAATCACTGAGATACACATGCCGAGTGTGTATCGGCGTGTATGGTAGTGCTTCAGGGAGAAATGTCAAGCAGAGAAAGGCAAGATTAAGCGCTTGATATTACAATAGTAAATCATTTCAATAGTAAGTTTTGCATGCTGGTGCTACAATCATAAGAACATGCCTACCAACATGGATGAATTATTAACTAAATTACGCGAAGAGGGTGGGCGGCTCACGTTGCCGCGTAAGATGGTGCTGGAGGTGCTGCGTGAGTCCGGCGCTCACCTGACGGTCGAAGATGTGCGGCATCAACTGGAAGCGCAGGGGCATAGCCTGGATTCCCCTACGATTTACCGCGTCTTGCAATGGTTGAAGGAGATGGGCGTCGTCTCCCAGACCGACCTGGGAGGCGAGGCCATCATGTATCAGATCTTGGGTGATAAGCCCCACCATCACCTGGTGTGCCTGTCGTGCGGTGCGGTGAGCGACCTGGACGATAGTGCCCTTGAAAGTTTGCGCCGCCACTTGCGTAACGACTACGGCTTTGAGCCGCGCATCGATCACTTAGCAGTCTTCGGGTTATGCAAGCATTGCCGGAGGTAGCTGTACCATTCTTCCATGCCCTGCCCTGTGCGGGCCGAAACTTCGAAGATGGTCGCTTTTGGCACGATGCGATGAATATTGTTGAGGGCAGTTTCACGATCGAATGCGACAGCTTCGGCGACGTCGATCTTATTCACGATGACGACGTCGGCCGTCTTGAACATGACCGGGTATTTGAGCGGCTTGTCTTCACCCTCCGTCACCGACAGGAGCACGACGCGCAGGTCTTCACCCAGGTCGTAGCCCGCCGGGCAGACCAGGTTGCCTACATTTTCGATGATGAGCAGATCCAGGTGGTTCAGGTCCAGGCCCTCCGCAGCGCGCGCCACCAGGTCGGCTTCCAGGTGGCACATATCGCCGGTGGTGATTTGCACGGCTGGTGCGCCGGTGCGCTGGATGCGCTTTGCGTCGTTATCGGTAGCCAGGTCGCCCACGATGACGCCGCCACGCAGGCGCTCGCGCATGTCGGTCAAGGTCCGTTCGATGAACGCCGTTTTGCCGGAGCCGGGTGAAGATAATACGTTGAGCACCAACAGCCCATGTGCGCGAAAGTTATCTCGATTCCGTTTAGCCAATAAATCATTCTTAGATAAGACACCTTCGTTGACGTCGATGATGCGCTGAGCGGTGTCTGCTGTTTGTTGAGTCACTTTTGTTCTCCTTAGGGGTCAACGTATTGGCCCACTCGTTTGACAATCCCCGCATTTTAGCAACAATATGCAGATGTAGCAACTTACAGTTAGAAATAGACCATGTAAGCTTGCACGCACAATCAGGTTTGAGACCCAATGCAGAATTCGATGAGGTTGACCCCATGAGAGTAGCATATTGCGACTGTTTCTCGGGTATTAGCGGTGATATGTTTCTAGCGGCGCTGGTGGACGCCGGCGTGCCTTTAGATTTCCTGAAGGCGCAACTGCAATGCTTGAATGTGCCCGATTTGCTCGACGTTCGGGCGTACCAGGTGTACAAGGGGGCATTGCGAGCCATCAAGGTCGATGTGTGCGTTGGTGATGATGACCACGAACATGAACACGAAGGTGACCATGACGACGATCATCATGACCATCATCATCGTCGCTGGGCCGACATTGTCGAATTGATTGACAAGAGCGGCCTGGGTGCGAACGTGAAGTCTAAGAGCCAGGCAATCTTTGAATGTCTGGCGCAGGCGGAAGCCGCCGTCCACGGAACGACCCCTGAGGAGGTTCACTTTCACGAGGTGGGGGCAGTGGATTCGATCGTTGACATCGTGGGCGCTGCCATCGGGTTGGACTATCTGGAGATCGAACAGTTATACGCATCGCCGCTGCCGCTGGGCACGGGCCAGGTGGAAACTCAACACGGGCTGATGCCATTGCCTGCCCCGGCCACCCTCGAACTGATTCGCAAGTCGGCGGCGCCTGTGCTCCCTTCACCTGCCCGATCCGAGTTGGTCACTCCCACAGGCGCGGCCATTCTTGCGGCGCTGGCCCAGTTCGAGCAACCCATCATGGCGGTGAGTCAGGTGGGGGTAGGCGCAGGTTCGCGCGACCTGCCCTGGCCGAACATCATGCGCGTGATCGTTGGCGCCGCTTGAAACAATATGGCGCTGTTCAGTAAGTAGATGGACTTGACGCCTTATAGATATTTACTACAATTGCAATAAATTACGGCTGTGGGATGGGTAACCCCATCAAGCAGACAGTCTTTCCCGGAGGAGAATACAATGTTGAATTCGCCTGCTTTTATGCATATACCGGACGGTTATTTGAGTCCGGTCACTTCCGTCATTTTCTTTATTCTCATTCTACCGTTTTGGTACCTGGGCGTGCGCAAGTTGCGCGAGCGCATGAACTCGCGTTACGTGCCGGTGATTGCGCTGATGGCCGCGTTTTCCTTCATCATCATGATGTTCAACGTGCCGCTGCCCGGCGGCACCACGGGGCATGCCGTGGCCGGCGCATTGGTGGCAATCGTGCTAGGCCCCGAAGTAGCCACCATCGCCGTGTCCATCGCGCTGGTGATTCAGGCCTTCTTCTTCGGGGATGGCGGCATCCTGGCGATTGGGGCGAACTGCTTCAATATGGCCGTGGTGTTGCCCTACGTGAGCTACGCCATTTATCGCGCCATCTCCAGGGACACGCCGATCACTTCGGGGCGGCGCATCGTTGGGGCCGCCGTCGGCGGCTGGGTAGGGCTGACAGTGGCTGCATTTTTTGCCTCGGTGGAATTTGGCGTTCAGCCGATCTTCTGGCACGCCGCCGATGGCACGCCGTTGTACGCGCCCTATCCGCTTAGCGTGGCAATCCCGGCGATGGTCATCCCGCATGCGTTGATTGCTTCGGTAGTCGAAGGTGCCATCGCGGCGTTGGCCGTGGTGTATTTACAGCGCGCGAATTCCAGTATGCTGGAAATGACCGACAAGGCCGCGCCCGACGCCGACGCGGTGAGCTTTGGCCGTTTGCGCTGGCTATGGGTCGGGCTGGTGGTGTTGATTGTCGCCACGCCGCTTGGGTTGCTTGCGCCGGGCACCGCCTGGGGGGAATGGGGCGCGGATGAATTGAGTGGACTTGGGCTGAGCTTCATCCCGCAAGGGCTGAAGGCATTGGAAGGGTTATGGGGCGCGCCGATGGCCGATTATGACCTGCCGGCCCTGGGTAACCCCAGCATGGGCTACATCCTTTCCGCCGTGGTGGGCATCCTCCTAATCGGTGTCGTCGCCTGGTTGTTCACCTGGTTATTCACGTTGAACAAGAAGGTGCAACCAGCCGAACCAAAATGATCGTTGTGCGCAGCGATATTCGCCGGATGGTCAAACTCGTCGCATAATAGGATGCGAGTGCATGAGATTGCACGTGGTGTAAATGTATTGATTCTACAAAGGAGAACATAATCTGACATGCCTGAGTTTTCATCATCGTTTTCCGGCCTGGCGCACGATCGCAAGTTGACTCATTCTGAACTGGTGCGCGCAATCCGTTTCATGGTGGCCGCCGAATACGAAGCGATACAGATGTATATGCAACTCGCCGAGTCCATCGACGATAAGGTTGCTGAAGACGTTTTGCGCGACATCGCCGACGAAGAGCGCGTTCATGCCGGTGAGTTTCTGAAGCTGCTGCATCATCTTGCGCCCGATGAGGCGGCGCTATATGCCAAGGGCGAAGAAGAAGTGGAGGAGATGCTCGCTCACGACAAAGAGACGGCTTGAGGCTCATCTTTAGCGTGATGCGAGGAAATCGGCATTTTCTATATGCCGATCTCCTCTCGATGTGTCGAAGCCGGGTTCCCCGTTTGCCATACCAGGGGGAACCCGGTTTCGTTTTTTCACTTGCTGAATTAAAAGCCTTTTTGAAAAATAGGTAAAGTCAATCCAGCATGCGCGCCAGCGCCACCAACGTGCGTACCCCATAGCCAATTGCGCCCCTGGGTTGGTATCCTCTTGTGTCGGATGAGAACATCATGGGTGCCATGTCGATGTGTACCCATGGATATACCTCGGCATGTTGTTCATTTTCTACGAAGCGGCGCAAGAAATAGGCCGAAGCGCCCACACCGGCGTTGCGCGCGGGGCTGTTGCGCATGTCGGCGATGTCGCTCTTGATCTTGTTGCCATATTCGGCATACAACGGCAATTGCCACAGCTTTTCACCGCTCGTGCCGGCGGCGGCGAGGACCCGCTCGGCCCAGGCATCGTCGTTGCTGAAGAGCCCGGCGGCGATGCCCTCCCCAAGCGCGACCACACAAGCGCCGGTGAGCGTTGCCAGGTCCACCACGCCACACGGGGTGTAACGTTTGGCATATTGCAACGCATCGGCCAGGATCAGGCGGCCTTCGGCGTCGGTGCTGGTGATCTCCACCGTCGCGCCGCTCATCATGGTGATTACGTCGCCCGGACGGAAAGCCCGTGAGCCGGGCATGTTTTCCACGAGCGGCAGCAAACCGATCACCCGGCGCGGTAAGTTCAATTCGTGGATTGCCCGCAGCGCGCCGATCACGGCTGCCGCACCGCCCATATCCCCCTTCATGTTGAGCATGCTTTGGGGGTCTTTCAGGCTGATGCCACCTGTGTCGAACGTGACGCCTTTGCCAATGAATACCAGTGGTGGCGCATCGGGGCCGGGCTCTCGGGGTTCCGCGCTCGTGGGCACGTGTTCCAGGATGACAAAGCGCGGCGGTTGTGCGCTGCCGCTCGTGACGGCCAGAATGCCGCCCATGTGCAAATCGGCGATGTCGCCTTCATCCAGCACCATGCAGCTCAAGCCCACCTGTTTGGCCATGTCCGTGCAAAATTGGGCCAGTGAGGTAGGCGCCAGGTCGTTCGGAGCGCGGTTGATCAACGTGCGGGCGACATTTGTGCCGGCGGCAATCGTCTCGCCATCGCGTGCGCCGGTGGTGACCGCCGCAACGCGGGCCGGGTTAAACTCCACCAGGGTCAATTCATCGATCTGGCGGCTATCGTGAGATTTGTAGTCGCGGAATTGATAGGTGCCCAGCAATGCGCCTTCTACGGTGGCCTGGGCGGCCACGCGCACGTCCAGCATGCCGATGCCGCTGCCATGGATGACGCTAGTCACGTGTTTGCAGCCTAGGTCGCGTGCTTTGCGCATGGCCGCCCCGCTGGCCTGACGCACGCGTTCGGTGTTCAACTCTTCGCGACGTCCCAGCCCAACCACGATGACGCGCGGCGTGGGAATGAGCCCATTTGTGTAAAGCACCGCCACTTCATTTGGCTGGCCGCGGAAATCACCCAGTGCGAGGAGCTTGCCGATTGCACCGTCACCTGGCGTCCCATCCGTTGCTCCCAGGGCTGAATCGACAGCGCCGGTTGTGCCGCTGAGCGCAGTAATGCCTTCAAATACGTTCACGATCAATGCGTCTGCAGCGAGAGCTTGAATCTGTTTGTTTATCACTGAGATTCGCATATATAAAATTGTAGGCGCAGCGCGAGGAACGTGACGGCACGAAAAACGGGGGCGGTTGTGCGTGGCGTTACTTGAACAGGGTTGCCAGCAGCCCAACGAGCATGGATGCGCCGGCCAGGATGATCCACAACGCGTTATCGTGGACCAATTGGCCGAACGTTTCGCTGTTGTGAGCGTCCGGAGAATGTAGGGTGCCGTCGGTGTCGCGGTCGCTCAACAACTGATCTCGAAATTCAGCCACGGTGCTTGGCCGATCGTCGGGGTGCATGGAGATGGCCGCGATGATCGCCCGTTCCACCTGCTCGGAGATGGCCGGGTTCAGCGTGCGGGGAGAGATCAGCGTTTCCGGCTTCAAGAAGCGTTGCTTGGCTTCGGCAGGAGGCTGGTTGGTGAGCAGATGATAGAGCGTCGTGCCGAGGGAATAGATATCGCTTCGCGCGTCGGTGTGTGCGTCATCCTCGCCGTATTGCTCCAGGGGTGTGTAGGCGGCCGTGCCGCGCCCTTGCAGCACCGTCACTGTGCGCGAATCATCCTTCACCAGCACCTTCACCAGCCCGAAATCCACCAGTTTGATCAGGCCGGAGGGTGTAAGCTTGATGTTAGAAGGCTTGATATCGCGGTGCAACACGGGCGTGTCCTGGTTGTGCATGTAGTCCAACGCATCGCACAATTGGCGCGCCCAGTTCAGCACTTCGATTTCGGTCAGGAAATGGTTGTTCCGGCGGGCCTCGTCCACGATCTCTTTCAAATCCTTGCCCGAGACAAAATCCATCACCAGGTAGTCCTGGTCCACTTCGGTGAAGTAGTCCGACACTTTGGGCAGGTTGGGGTGATCGAGCTGGGCGAGGATGCTGGCTTCACGGGAGAATTGGTGTTGCAGTTCGTTGATGACCTCCTTATCAGAGGTCGGATCGATCCGCACAGCCTTTACCGCACACTTGCGGCCTTCCAGGCGCAGGTCTTCCGCCAGGTAAACAGATCCCATGCCACCTTGTCCAATGGGCTGCACTATCCGGTAACGATTACGCAATATGATCCCTCGCGCCAGCATAATTGTTATTTTAACGGACGTTTGAGCGATTGGGGAGACGGTTTTATGACGAGTTCCGGGCGAAGATGCGACGCTTGGCCTCGCGTGGGAGGGGGCGTGGCGCATTGTGAAGGCGCTACAAGCGAAAAAGAGCATCTCTCAGCCTACTTTAACCTAAAATCCCTTAGAATAGCAACGATGAACCAGGATTCCCCGATGCTCATTATCGAAAATGGTCAGATGGCGGGACAACGCTGGCTGGTGGACAGTGATTGTGTCATCATCGGACGCGAAGTTGGCGTTGCGCATCTGCTCTTGCCGGAACGGCAAGTGTCACGCAAACACGCCAAAATCGAACGCACCGAATCGGGTTTTATGTTGACCGACCTGGGCAGCAAGAATGGCACCTTCCTGAATGGAAAGGAGGTGCGCGATACGCAGCCATTACAGGATGGTGATGAAATTCAGATCGCGCTGTGCGTGAAGATTGCCTTCGTGGGGAGTGATGCCACGGCTCCGTTGAATGCTCGGCCCATCAGCCAGGGCATGCACGCCGCCGTGCGCGGTATCCGCCTGGACAAAGAGAGCCGGCGCGTCTTCATTGCTGAGGAAAATCTGGATCCGCCACTGTCGGTACAACAATACCGCCTGTTGGAGTTGTTGATAGACGCCAACGGGGCGCTGGTCAGCCGCCAGCAAATTGTGGAAAGCGTATGGGAAGGCGAAAGCGCCTTTGGGGTGAGCGAACAGGCCATCGATGCCCTGGTACGCCGCCTGCGAGACCGCATCGCCGAGCGCGACCCCGATCACGAATACATCGTCACAGTGCGCGGGCACGGTTTGCGCTTCGAGAATCGCTACCAATAAGCTTGGAGATTTGAGATTGGCGATTGAAACGTGAAGCGTGAAAAGACAATTGACCTTCACGTTTCATTGTTCAATCGTCAATCCTTTTGTCCCCCTGGCGGTTATTTGCGCAGGACGAGCACGTCGCGATGTTTGATGACGCGGTCCACGCGGTGCACCAGCGCGTCATAGGGCGGCTCACAAAGCACCGCCAGGTCGCACACTGACTTCACCAGCCCAACCATCTCTTCGCGCGTAAAACGGGTGGATTCCCAGGCCAGGGCCATCGCGCCGCCGGGGAGCAGCAGCCCGGCCCAAACGGGCAATGCCGTGCTCAGTAGCTCGCTGAGTGTGCCGTGATGTTGGATGCCGTAGGGCAGGTCGGCGACCAGCAGGTTCGGGCGTTTGACGTTGCCCATCAATTCCGCCGCCTGGGCGGCATCCCCGGCGATCAACAGGCACTGGCGTGGCGACGCCTTGCCCAGGGTGAACCACCAGCGCCGGCCCAACGTCTTCAGGCGCTCTTCTTTGACGCCGCAAGCGATGCCTGTTTCGTGCGCATATTGCTTGATGAAGGTCGCGGTGGACTTTACGTCTTCCAGGTCCTTCTCGATGCCCACGCAATGCGCGCCCAACATCAACGCCACGAATAGCGTCGTGCCGCCGCCGGCGAGCGGGTCAAGCACGCGCAGTTCGGACCAGGGCTCGCCCGCGAAGCCGGAGCTGAAGCGCGCGACGTTGCACAGGAAATGCGTAAATAGCTCGTTCGTCTTGCCTTTATAGCGGCGCGTCGTCACCATCTCCGGTGGAAAAGCCGGGACAAAGCCCGTTTCGATGGGGCGCAGCCAGGGGCCGGGCGCGTCGGGCAACGCTTCGCGGTAGTCGAAGAAGGCGCTTGTCATGGCCAGCATGCCTAGCTCGTGCCGGGCTGGCTCGTCCAGCGGGGCGGACAGCTCGAACTGCAAATAGGTCTGCCCGGCCAGGGTGAGTGGTTTCAGCCGCTCGATGCCTTTCCCGGCCAGGCACAACGTCAGTTCGTGCGGTGCGAGGGCATCTGCCAGGGCGGCATACTGCGTGCTACGTTGGGGAGCGATCTGAGCCAAGTATGTGGACATCGCCACACATTTAACCACAAAGGGAAAGGGGGATTTGAGATTGGCGATTCAATTAACCACGGATTTCACGGATGAAGTGACGGGGACGATCATGGTTCGACAAGCTCACCATGATTGGTTCGACAGGCTTCCCATAGTCAGCCCCACTCCCAAATCTCCAATCTCTAATCCCTGGTCTCTATAGCGCGTCATCGCCCGTGGCAATGCTTGAACTTTTTGCCGCTGCCGCACGGGCAAGGATCATTGCGGCCCGCGCTGGCGAAGCGGCGCTGTAACTCGGCGTCCTCGATTGCCATGTGGCGCATGATGTTGGCCGGGGGACGCTGGGCGTGTAACTCGGCGGCCATGAACTTCATCGGCGCATCGATATGGTTGAAGAAGGCGCGGTACCCCGCACACAGGTAATTCAACCCCGGCTCGCCTTCGGGCGTGTGCAAGACGCGATTCTTGGGGCAGCCGCCGTTGCACACGAAGCGCACCTCGCATTCGCGGCAATAGCGCGGCAGCGTGTCGCGTTTGGCCTGCCCAAAGCGTTGCTGCTGTTCCGAACCGACCATGTCCAGTAGGGGGATGTCGGCCAGGTTGCCAAGCTTATGGCGCGGCTCCACGAAGTGGTCGCACGAATACACGTCGCCGTTGTGCTCCATCGCTAGCGCGTGGCCGCACGTTTCCTCGAAGATACATAGGCCGGGCCGCTGCCCCAGCCAGGCGGCCAGCGCTACGTCGAAAATCTGCACGTAGACGCGCCCAACGTCGTGGCGCACCCATTCGTCGAAGATGGCGATGAGGAACGCGCCATATTGTTCGCCCGTCACAGATCGGTTGGTGACGCGCTCGCCCTCCTGGAAGCCGGTGTCGTTATCGCGTTCCACGATGGGGATAAATTGGATGAACTGGGTGCCCACCTCATCGCGCAAGAAGCGATATACCTCCAGCGGATGCCCGGCGTTGGCCGCATGCACGGTGGTCAGGATGTTGAACTCCACGTGGTGCTGTTGCATTCGCTGTGTGGCGGCCATCACGCGGTCGAAGGTGGGGTTGCCGCCCTTATCGACGCGATAGGCATCATGCAATTCGCGCGGTCCGTCCAGGCTGAGTCCTATCAGAAAATTATTCTCGTGCAGGAATGCGCACCACTCGTCGTCCAGTAACGTGCCATTGGTTTGCAGGGCGTTCTGCATGCGCATGCCGGGCGGGCAGTATTTGCGCTGGTAATCGACGGCGCGGCGGAAGAAGTCCAGCCCCATCAGGGTTGGTTCGCCGCCCTGCCAGGCGAAGGTCACTTCCGGCACGCGCTGCGCGGCGACGTATTGGCGCGTGTACTCTTCCAGCAACTCGTCGGCCATGCGGAAGCGGCTGCCGGGGTAGAGCATTTCCTTTGACAGGAAGTAGCAATACTGGCAATTCAGGTTGCACAGCGCCCCGCGTGGCTTCAACATCACGTGGAACGCCACCGGTGGATCAGTCATGGGACTTATTACACCACAGGCGAGGGAGTTGGAGATTGGAGATTAGGGAATGGAGATGAATCGGATGACCACAGACTGCACGGATGACACGGATCAATGAGTTATCTGTGAAATCCGTGCCATCCGTGGTTCGGCTTATACCAATCTCAAATCTCCATCCTCTAATCTCTTGTTTGCTTTACTGTACGTGTGATTCACACACGGTGCGGAAGTGATAACCGTAGATAGAGAGGGTGATCGCCATCGGGAACAGCTTGGGCTTGCGGAAAAGCGTCCAGAAGAACAGTCGCCAGTAGTGCACGCGTTCCACACCTTTCACGCCCAGTTGATAATTGGAGCGGAAGAAAGCCAGAATTTCACCGAAGTCGGGGCGCACGCGGATTGCGGGCGGCGTATATTCCTTCAGGAATGTCTTCACGCGCTCGTAGTACACATCCGGCGAGTAAAGCTGGTTCAGCAACTTGCGATAGCCCTCACGCAAGGTGTCCATGTTCATCTTCGTGATGATGTTGGTGGAGCCGTCCACGTTGTCGCCCGACATTTCGGTGGTCAGGCGGCCCTCGTCCTGCATGCGCTTATAGAGCTGCGTGCCGATCGGCGCTTGCAGCAGGCCGACCATCGCCATCGCGATGCCGCTCTTCTGGATGAAATCGTGCTGTTGCTGGAAGATGGACGGCGTGTCGCTGTCGAAGCCGACGATAAAGCCGCCTTCCACTTGCAACCCGGCACGTTGAATACGCTTGACGCTCTCGATCAAGTCGCGCCGGGTGTTTTGCTTCTTGTTGCACTCGGCCAGGGCATCCTCGTTGGGCGTTTCGATGCCGACGAAGACGGTGGTGAAGCCGGCCTGCGTCATCAGGCTCATCAATTCCTCATCGTCAGCCAGGTTGATGGAGACCTCGGTGTCGAAGGTCATGCCGCGCTTGCCCTTGCGCCATTCGATCAGCGCGGGCAGAATTTCGGTCTTGATCTGGCGCTTGTTGCCGATGAAGTTGTCGTCTACGAAGAAAACGCCCCTGCGCCAGCCGATGGCGTACAGGCTATCCAACTCGGCGATGATTTGCTTGGCCGTCTTGGTGCGCGGGCGGTGCCCAAAGAGTGCCGTCACGTTGCAAAAATCGCAGTTGAACGGGCAACCGCGCGAGAACTGGATGCTCATCTCGGCATAGCGCTTCAGATTCAGCAGGTGCCACAGCGGCACGGGGGTCTTTTGGATGTCGGGATATTCGTCGGAGGTGTACACCCGTTGCGGCTTGCCCGCTGCCAGGTCCTTCAAGAAGAGCGGCAGGGTGATTTCCGCTTCGTTCAAAACCAGGTGATCCACGTCCGTCCAATCATCCGGCTCGCAGGTGAACAGTGGTCCGCCGGCAACCACTTTGATGCCCATTGCTTTGCAACGATCGATGATGTTGCGCGCGTCGGTGCGCTGGATCGTCATTGCACTAACGAATACGTAGTCGGCCCAGGCGAGGTCTTTGTCGGTCAGGTCCTGCACGTTGACGTCAACCAGCTTCTTGTTCCAACCTTCGGGGAGGAGTGCGGCCACAGTCAGCAGCCCAAGCGGTGGCGTGGAGGCTTGTTTGCGAATGAACTTGAGTGCATGTTTAAAGCTCCAGAACGTATCTGGAAATTTCGGATAAACGAACAGAATATTCACAGTCAATACTCCTTGTGGTGCATTTGCCTGGCGCCCAACGCGCCCTCAGGTGAATGAGGACATTGCATAACCATGTGTCGCGAATGCCAGTATCTTACTCCCATCCGGTGGTGGTACACTCGCGCGCAGAATGTTTCGCCAAATTCGTCGACTCTTCGTGGAGCTAAACGCGCGCCGTGCAAGCTTGCTGCTCATCGTGCTTATCTGTGTGGCCCTCAGGGTGTATCACCTGGATGCGCAGTCGTTTTGGTATGACGAGGGCAACAGCGCCCGCATCGCCGAGCGTTCGTTGCCGCTTATTATCGCAGGTGCAGGGGGAGATATTCATCCGCCGCTGTATTACATCGTGCTGCACTACTGGCGCGCGATCTTTGGCGAAACCGAATTCGCGCTGCGCATGCTCTCGGTAGCGTGCGGGGTGGGGCTGGTTTTCTTCACCTATCTGCTGGCGCGCCGGCTGTTCAACCCGCGCGTGGGGCTTATCGCGGCGGCGCTGATGGCCTGCTCGCCCTTCGCCGTTTACTATAGCCAGGAAGCGCGCATGTACGTGCTGCTGGCCTTTGAGGCGGTCGTTTCCACGTGGGCACTCACAGGGATTGTCGATTTCGGATTTCGGCTTTCGGATTCCCATGTTGCCGATGCGCAGGTGGGCCAATCGAAAATCGGCAATCAAAAATCCAAAATCGCATTTTACGTGCTTGCCACCGCCGCCGGGCTGTATACCCAGTACGCTTACCCATTTGTGATGATTGCGCAGGGCGTGGCGGTGTTGATGTGGCTGGCTGGCGCGCAGGTGTGCCGCACGCAGGTGCGGGTGATAGCGCTTTATGCTGCGGTGAACGTCGCGGCGATTGCGCTTTTTGCGCCCTGGCTGCCCATCGCCATCCACCAGGTCACCTCCTGGTCGGTAACGCCGCAGAACTACCAACTAGGCCAGGCGATGTTGGATGCTTATCGCTGGCTGGTGGTGGGCCGCACGTTGCCGCTGGACCAGGCGGCATGGCCGCTGCTCGCGAGTGGCGCCCTGGCGCTGCTGGGGGTGCTATTCGGCCTGCTGAAGCGCGGGGAGGGAACCTGGCTGCAACGTGTGTGGCCCACGCTGCTGTTGTTCCTGCTTGTCGTCACGCCATTCACGTTGCTCTTTGTCTTTCACCTCTATCGCGAGGCTTATCTGAAGTTCGTGCTGGTGTGTGTGGCTCCGATGGTGATCCTGGCAGCACAAGGGATTGATGGCGTTGCAGCGTGGGTGGCATCTGTGCGTGGCCTGCCCAAGCACGTGGCGCAGGACGTCGTGACGATTGGGTTGACGGCCGGCCTGGTTGGGCTATGGTGGCCTTCGTTGCAGAACCTGTACACCAACCCGGCCTACGCCCGCGACGACTATCGCGGCATCGCGCAAACGGTGGAGGCGCAGGCCCAGCCGGGCGATGCCGTGCTATTGAACGCGCCGAATCAATGGGAGGTGTTCACCTATTACCATCGCCAGGGGGCGCCGGCGATCCCGCTGACCTATCACCCCTTGAACGAAGCGGCGGTGGCCCGGCAAATGCAGCCCATCGCGGGGCAATACACGCGCCTGTTTGTGCTGTATTACGGCGAAGGCGAGTCGGACCCGAATAGCTGGTTCGAGCGCTGGCTGGCGGAGCACGCCTTCAAGGCTGACGAGCAGTGGGTGGGGAATATTCGCCTGGACGTGTATGCCACACAGCCGCCGGCGGCCACGAGCCCCGTCAGTGCCACCTTTGGTGGTCGTCTGTCACTCGAAAGCGTCGCTGTGGATCTGGGCCCGCGCACTGTGGGTGAGATCATCCCCTTGCGCCTGACCTGGCGTGCCACTGCACCATTAGCGCAGCGCTATAAGGTGTTTGTGCACCTGGGTCCGGCGGATGCGCCACCCGTGGCGCAAAATGATGGCGAGCCGGTCGGCGGCTTCCGCCCCACGAGTGCCTGGCAGGTTGGCGAGCGGGTCGTGGATTCGCGCGGGGTGTGGATCAAACCGGGTGTGCCAGCCGGCACCTATGGCCTGTACCTGGGCGTCTATGATGGGGCCAGCGGTGAGCGCCTGCCCATCCAAAGCCAACCCGGCCGTGTGGTAGGTGACCGGCTCTGGCTGGGCGACGTAACCGTCAAGTAGCCGGCAAAAGTTAAGAGAAAGGCCCGGTTTCTCTGCCTGAGAAGCCGGACCTTTGATTGAGCGATTGGCAGGTGCGTCACAGGCCTCGGCCGTGGCAGTACTTAAACTTTTTACCGCTTCCGCATGGGCATGGATCATTCCGCCCGACGTGCTCCGTGTGGATGGGCCCGAAGGTGGCGGCTTTCCCAGGGGACAGTGCGTCTTCCTTGTCTTCCCCAGCATCCTCAAAGTCTGCCAGGTCGTCGCTCTTGCCCCCCTCCCCCTCGTCATCGGGGAAGAGTTCGTCCAGGTCTATGGCATCGACTTCTTCTTCGTCCTCTTCGCTTTCTTGCGCCCACCAACTGGGCACCACGTCTTGAAATTCGCCATACCCTTGAATGGTCACGTTGCCCGCATCGGCATCGACGGTTATGGGCGCCTCCATTTCCGTCAGCGCGCTCAGCACGGCCCCTGCCACATCCTCGTCCAGGTCTGGTTCACGTAAAGCCTGCACCAGGAGCGGCATGGTACGCTGGTCATTCATCTGGCCCAGCGCGGTGATGAGGGCGCGCTGCTCTTCCGCGGTGTGCGCTTCTTGATAGCGTGTAACCAGGAATTGATAGACCTCCTCGTTGCCACGCCCGACCTGTGCTAACTCGTCCGCAGCAACGGCGAGTTTTTTGTCGTCTAGCGTATAACGGACGGTATCCATCAGCATCTGTGTGCCCAGGTTGCCCATTTGTTCCAGCGCCCAGATGATCTCGTCCACGGCCTCCGGCCACTCATAGACGAGCGGCAATAGCTCTACAAGAACGTTGGCAGCGGATGCGTCCCCCGTGGCGTTCAGCACCCCTAGCCCGTGTGCAAAGACCATGATGCTGCGGATGGCATCTTCGTCCAGCTCCTCGGGCTGGGAGAGCGAGATGTCGCTGAGGATGCTGATGGCAGTATCAACATTCTGCCTGTATCGCTCGCCCATTTCCTCGATTTCGGCATCCGTGAGCGGGGCACGCCGCGAAACCAGCGCTTCCCATTGCTGCATGAATTCTTCTTCGCTCAGTTCATCAGTTTCATTGGCGGGAGCCAGGCCCATCGCACTCAGTGCATCGTCCATATCCTCGTCTGAGGGTTCCTGGGACTCACCGACGTGTAGCTTTTGCAAGCGCTCGTCCGCGTGTTGGCGCTCCTCGGCGATCTCTCCCAATGGAATCAGCGGGAACACCGTTTGAGCCAATGACATGACGACGAGCCAGCGATTACTTACCTCAAGGCTCTCTGAGAGCCACCCGGCCCAAGGGGATGCGCCACGCAGGACGAGCACCATCGCCTGGCCGAAGGTATGCAATGCCTCAGCGTCCTGCCCATTCTCCAACTGCCGGAATGCGTCGTGGATGAGCAGGTTTGGATTGCGCTGCGCGTCATATGCGTTCTGCCAGTAGGCGCTAAAAGCGGCGTAGAGCATCTCGCTACCGTCTCTAAATACGGGTGCCAGTTCTTCTACATAGTTTTTGTAGGCTTTACGTACACTGGCTTTCACTTTGCGGTTGGGGATCTCGGCGTGAAGGGAAGCCATGTGATCCCGAATTGTCTGAAGCGCCCGATCCACATCCGCCTCGGGTTCCTTGATACATGCCAGGAACATGCTGGAGACGTAAGCCAAGACTATGCCGGTGATCTGTAGCGGGATCATGCCTTGAGTGGGGGACTGAGTGGTTTTTGAGTTGTTGTTCACCTGTTCCCAGAGGTCGAAAGAAAATATCTGCTCTGCCGTTTCCAGCCATTCTTGCCAAGCGGCTAAAGATTTATCAGTGCTCATTTTCACCTGCCTGCCTTGATTGTAACTATATTGGGCGGATTCAACCTCTATATAATGTTCTGCAAATGGCTAATTTCAAACTTCTCAAGGAACTGGCTCAACCTGCCAAAACGAAGATCGTCTTACTTGTCATGGATGGCCTGGGCGGTTTACCGCGCGCCAGCGATGACCAAACGGAACTTGAAGCGGCAAATACCCCAAACCTGGATAAACTGGCTGCCGAGGGCTGCCTGGGGCAACATTACCCGGTCGATATCGGCATCACAGGCGGCAGCGGCCCCGGGCACCTGGGGCTGTTTGGCTACGACCCGTTGACCTATGAGATCGGGCGTGGCGTGCTGGAAGCGGTGGGCATCGGCTTCCCGGTGACGGATAAGGACGTCTGCGCGCGCGGCAACTTCTGCACCTTGGATGCCGACGGCAACATCACCGACCGGCGCGCCGGGCGCATCCCCACCGAAACGTGCGCCAAACTGGTGGACATGATCAATGCTGCGGGGATCAATCACCCCGAGCCGGGCATTGAGATTTTTATCAAGCCGGTGCAAGATTACCGCTTCGTGGTGGTCATTCGCGGCGAGGGCCTGAGCGCCAACATCGAAGAGACCGACCCGCAGCGCACCGGCGTGCCGCCACTGCCCGTCGTCGCCAAAGATGCCGCCTCGGAGCACACCGCCAAGCTCTTCCAGGACTGGGTGAACCAGGCGACCGCCGTCATTCGCAACGAGCACCCGGCCAATGGCATGACGTTGCGCGGCTTTGCCGGCGACCCGGCCCTGCCCAAGTTCAAGGATGTCTACGGCTTGCGCGCGGGCGTCATCGCCGTCTACCCGATGTACCGCGGCGTGGCTTCGCTGGTGGGGATGGATCGCATCGAGCATCATGCCCACACGACGCAGGAAGAGTTTGAAGCCGCCGCCCAGGTGTGGAACGATTACGACTTCCTGTTCATCCACGTGAAGTACACCGATTCGCGCGGCGAGGACGGCAACTTCGACGCCAAGCAGAAGGTGATCGAAGAAGTGGATGCGGCGATGCCCACCCTGATGGCCCTCAAGCCCGACGTGCTCGTCGTCACCGGCGACCACAGCACCCCCAGCCAGCTCAAAAGCCACTCGTGGCATCCCGTTCCATTGCTGCTCTGGGCGCCTGCCACCGCCCGGCGCGACCGCAGCGTGGTATTTGGCGAGCGCGAAGCGGCCACAGGCGGGCTGGGCACTTTCCACGCCCGTGACATCATGACCCTGGCGCTGGCGCATGCCCAACGCCTGGCTAAGTACGGCGCGTAATAGCACTGCCTTCACCAAACGGAGGCCCTAACCCCGCGCAGTACCGTGGGAGAGGGATTCGATCTCCCTCTCCCGGTGCGCCGGGCGAAGGTAGGGTGAGGATCATAGGTTAATGTGAAGTCTGGCCATGACATTGCTTCCCAGCAAGGCTCAATATCCCATGCGCGCCAGGCGGCATTCTGTATCTCGTTGGCTGAGCAAATCGTAATGCCCGCATCGCACCAAAAGCACTGGCTGGCCGTCTTGTTGGCCGGGTTCCTGGCGTTGTGCATCATCTACAACGTCAGCTTGCCGGTGTTTGAAGCGCCCGACGAAGGCGATCACTTTCACTACGCGGACTACCTGGCGCGCGAGCGGCATCTGCCCGACCTGGTGCAGGACCTGGCGGCCTCCCACGAGATCATCCAGCCCCCGCTGTATTACATCCTGATCGCCGGGGTGATCGAGCCGTTCGACCGCTCCAACCTGAGTGCGCTGAGCCATCTGAACCCCGACTGGTTTGACCCGGATGTGAACGCCGATCATCGTAGCGTCGCGAACCAATACAGACACACATCCGCCGAAGATTTCCCCTACCAGGGCGCTGCGCTGGCGATTCACGTGGCGCGGCTGGTCTCGTCACTGCTGGGTGCGTTAACGGTGTGGTTGGTGTACCTGATCGCGCGCGAATTATGGCGCGCGGCAGGCGGCGCAGCGGGATGGCAGGCCTGGCCGCTCCTGGCCGCCGCGCTGGTGGCGCTGAACCCCAAGTTCATTCACGTCAGCAGCATCGTCAGCAACGACATTGCCATCACGCTGCTGAGCACACTGGTTTGCTGGTGCGCCGTGCGATTGTGGACTCAGAGATCGGAAATTGGAGATTGGAGATTGGAGACTAGCGATTTAAAGCTACCCGGCGGCCAATCGTCGATCTCCAATCCACAATCTCCAATCCCCAACCCCCAATCTCTTTTCTCCTTTCTCCTGTTAGGCGCACTGGTCGGCCTGGCGATGCTGTGCAAGGTGACCGGGCTGGGGCTGCTCGCTCCGGTTGCAGCGCTGATGGTGTTGCTGGTGTGGCGGGGGCGCTTGCGCTTTGGCCGGGCAATCCTGGTTGCCCTGGCAGTGGGCGCAGGCTTGCTGATCGTCGCCGGGCCGTGGTTGGTGAGTAATCAGTTGCAGTATGGCAACCCGCTAGCCTGGGCACAGGTTCAGGCGGCCAATCAATCGCTGGCGCGACCGGAGCCGCTCACGCTGGTGCAGATCATCCAGTCTATCCCGCAAGTCCTAAGCTCCTACTGGGGGCTGATCGGGGTGGAATTGCACTTCCCGGCTTGGATCGACATTATTTTCTACGTTGGGCTGGCCCTGGCGTTGATCGGGTGCGGCGTGCTGGCCTGGCGTTGGCTCAACGCCGTGCGCCGCGCGGGTTGGAATGCTGTGCTCTCCGGCGCGGCAGCGCCGGTGTTGCTCTTGCTGGTTTGGGAATTGGCCCTGTTGGGCTCCTACGTGCTGTGGCTGCGCGCCTATATCGGCACCGAGAACAGCCGCTTGATCTTCCCTGGCATCGCGTTGGTGGCCTGCGCGGTGGCCGCCGGTTGGATGGCCCTGACGCCTCGACGGGTGCGGCGCGCGGTGGGGCTGGCCGTTTGCGCGGGATTGACTGCCCTAAGCGCGTTGACGCCGTTTTTGCTCATCACGCCTGCATTTGCCACGCCCGTCTATCTAACGGCCCAACAGCAGGCTGCTTTACCTGGGCAGACGGGTGTGACGTTTGGCGGCAAAATCCACTTGCAACATGCGCAGATCAATCAGCGCAGCGTCGAGCCGGGTGAGCCGCTGAGCGTCAGCCTGTTTTGGGGTGCGCTCAGCCCACTGAATCAGAGCTATCACGTCATCCTGGCGGCGCGCGATGCGCAAGGCCACATGATCGGCCGGCTGGAGGCGATCCCCTATGCCGGGCGCTTTGACACGCAGCGCTGGGAACCGGGCAAGCTATTCCGCGATGATTATCTGTTGCCCATCGACGCGACGGCTCAGCGAGGCATCGCAACCATCGAGCTATCGGTGCGCGAGGTGTACGAACAGCCCCCGCTCTTGCCGGTGGATGGCGCGAAGGTGAACCAGTTTGTCGTGGGGCGCTTCAAGGTGTTGGGTGCGCTGCAAGCCGCGCCCGCGCCGCAAACGCCTTTCCAGGCCACGTTCGCCTCCGGCACAAATAAGCTGATCCAGTTGCAGGGCTATGACTTGCAACTGGAGGGCGACCGGCGCACACTGGTGCTGCACTGGTTGTGCCTCGCTCAGCTTGATCGAGATTACACGTTGTTCGTCCATGTGCTGGATAGCAACGGCACGATCATTGCCCAGCAGGATGCGCAGGCGCTGAACGGCGCGTATCCCACCAGCATGTGGGACGCGCAGGAGCAGATTGTCGATCCGCGCGACATCGAGTTGCCGGCATCCGCAAGCAGCTTGCGCATCGGGTGGTATGTGCCCGGCGACGCCCGCCTGAAGGCGTTCCAGGCCGACGGTAGCGCATGGCCGGACGACGCAGTCGTCATCCCGTTGGCCGAGGCTCATTAGCGCAACCGCGCAATCACCCATAAAATCATCGTGTAGGAAGACAACACAATGACACAAAAACACTCTCTCTGGAAAATGCTGTGCCGCCCGGTGTTGGCTGCTGTTCTTTTGGCTGGGGTGCTCTTTAGCACCTGTCATATGCCTGCGGCTGCCCGAACCAACGTATATGACGTGCCCGATGGCTTTCAGGTGGAAACGCTGGCAAACGTATTTGAATATCCAACCGCCTTCAGCTTCCTGCCCGATGGGCGCATCCTGGTGGCCGAGAAATCCGGCATGCTGAAGATGATGGAAAACGGCGTGGTGCTGGCCCAACCAGTGATCAATCTGCGCGGGCAGGTGAACGACTACGTGGATCGTGGTTTTGTGGACGTGGCGGTGGACCCCGATTTCACCCTGAATCACTACATCTACCTGTTCTACACCTACCGCCCGCCCACGATGGCGCACGACTCGCCGGATAAGGTGATGGGTCGCATCGAGCGCTATATCCTGCGCGGGAACGTGGTCAACCCGGCCGACGCGACGCTGATCCTGGATGACTTCGAGTCCACGCGTGAAAATCACTCGGTGGACTCGATTCGCTGGTCGCCTGAGGGCTATATGTTCGTCTCTTTTGGCGAGGGCGCGCCTTCGCTGGAAGTGACCGACCTGGCATTGCGTTCGCAGAGCCTGGATAACCTGCAAGGCAAGATCATCCGCATCAACCGTTTCACGGGGGAGGGGATTTCGAGTAATCCTTTCTATGACCCCAAGAACCCGCATAGCGCACGCTCGCGCGTGTGGGCCTATGGCATGCGTAACCCCTTCCGCTTTGCGGTGAACCCCACCACCGGTATTCCCTACGTGGGCAACGTTGGCTGGGCGACCTATGAGTCGGTGTTCCGCGCATTGCCGGGCCAGAACTTCGGCTGGCCATGCGTGGAAGGCGCGTTGAATCGCCCGGAATACCAGGTAAAGCCCGGCTGCGAGGGCATCAACCTGGACACGGTGACGCCGGCAGAATGGGATTACCCGCACATGGGCGGCAACGCCTCGGTGACGGGCGGCGACTTTAACTACGGCACGAACTTCCCCGCCAGCATGTATGGCACCTTCTTCATTGCCGATTATTCGCTGCAATGGATCAAGTATGGCGTGCTGGGCAAGGACGGCAAGATCGTGCGCATCGTCGATTTTGCGACGGGCATGGGCGAGCCGGTGGACCTGAAGTTCGGCCCCGACGGCTATCTTTATTACCTCTCGATCTACTCGGGTGGCTTTCGCCGCATCATCTATACACCCGGCAATCACGCGCCCGAAGTGAAGCTGACCACGACTTCGTCCTCCGGCAAGGCGCCGCTGAATGTTTCCTTCAGCGCCTATGGCACCAAAGACGCCGATGGCGATGATCTGACGTATGCCTGGGACTTTGGTGATGGCACACAGGCCGATGGCGCGGAGGCAAAACATGTCTATCAGACCAGCGGCCAATACCTGGCGCGCCTAAAGGTGACGGACGCGAAGGGCGCGCAGCGAACGGCTGAGACGTTGATTACCGCGGGTGAGGCTGCGCCGGTGGTGAGCATCACAACGCCGGGTGATTACAGCGTCTATCTGCCGGGCCAGACGGTGACCCTGACAGCGAAGGCCAATAGCCTTTCAGGCGCTGCGTGGCCTGTGGCGCAGACGGGCTGGCGCGTGACGTTGCACGACGGCGCCCAGACGCGCGTGATTACCGACACGACCGGCACCACGATGACGTTTAGCATGCCGGAGGCAACCAACGACGGCGCTTACGTGGAAGCGCTTTTCAGCGCCCACAGCACCAGCGGGTTGGTCAGCGCCTCACACGTGGACCTCTACCTCCCGCCTGCCGACGGCTATATCCGCTCATGGTGGCTATCCAAGGGCTTTAACTTTGCGACGTTGGCCGATGACGCGATGCCCGGCGGCGAGGCAAACTTTGTTGCCAAACCTGGTGACCCAAACGTCTGGCTCATCCATAGCGACTCGGCTTCGCATAAGGTGAACCTGCTGTCGTATGTCACGCCCGGCTACAAGACGGTTGCATACGCATTCGTGTGGGTGGACGTGCCGGAAGATCGCAAGGGGCTGCTGGGTATGATGTCCGACGACGGCATCGCCGTGTGGTTGAACGGCAAGAACATCTGGCGGAACCAGGTCAGCCGCTACCTGCCCGACGACACGCGCGACATCGACCTGCCGCCGATCGAACTGAAGCAGGGCCTGAACGCGCTCCTGGTGAAAGTCGATCAGAACGATGGCGACTGGGGCTTTAAGGTGCGCGTGTTGAACCCCGACGGTTCCATCATGCAAGATGCGACGGTGAAGACGCTCAGCCAATGAGATTTGAGATTTGAAGCTGAAGAATGAAACGTGAGGGGAACATATCAATGACACTCTCACGTTTCAATCTCATATCTCCCGCGTTTTCAACCAACTTAGCTTTTGATGGGTTTAGGTGAATGTAGCGTGAGAGATGGACGAGATATTTGGCCTTCTCAACGATCAGAGATCTGAATCGTCCTTGGAATAGCACTCCAACCCTACGTTGCTGCTTGTTGATTGCCCTGGTGTAGGAGATTGTGAGCATACGCATTGCCTCGGAGAGCGAATCATCCTTGATCTGAGTCCGCAAGTGGTAGTGATTGGGCATTAGCACATAGGCGATCAGGTTGGCGCAAGGCAACAGATACTCTCGCACTCCCTTCAGGAAATAAATGTAGTTGGCACGCTCGAAAAAGATAGGCTCACGATTGTTCCCTCGGTTGTACACGTGGTAGTAGTTGCCGGCGACAAAAGGAGCGCAGCGATAGGGCATAATGCCCAGTATAGAAGCGAAGCGGGGAAATAATGAAGACACCCGATTTCTTTAAGAAATCGGGTGTCTATACCGCGCAGAAATTTGGTTCTTGGCGCGTTTACGTTACTTGGTGCTAATGCCATGCGCCAGCGCCGCATGTGCAGCGGCCAGGCGGGCGATTGGCACGCGGAACGGCGAGCAGCTCACGTAGTTATTGCCGATACGGTAGCAGAAGTCCACCGAGTCGGGGTCACCACCGTGCTCACCGCAGATGCCCACTTCCAACTCTGGACGAGTCGTGCGGCCCTCATCGATGGCCATCTTCATCAGGCGGCCCACGCCGTCCTGGTCAATCGTCTGGAACGGGTTCTTGGGCAGGATGCCTTCTTCCACGTACTTCAGCAAGAAGCCGCGCTCCGCGTCGTCACGCGAGTACCCGAAGGTCATCTGGGTCAGGTCGTTCGTGCCGAACGAGAAGAACTGCGCCAGTGTGGCGACTTCAGCAGCCGTCAGCGCCGCGCGCGGAATCTCGATCATGGTGCCGAACTTGTACCGGACGGTGACGCCCTTCTCTTGCATGACCTGCTTGGCCACTTGCTCGAGTTCAGGCTGTACGCGCTTCAACTCGTTGACGTGCCCGGTGAGAGGGATCATCACCTCAGCGTGCGGGTCCAGACCTTCCAGCTTGACGTTGCAAGCCGCTTCGAAGATGGCGCGCACCTGCATCTTGATGAGGCCAGTGATCATGATGCCTAAGCGGATGCCGCGCAGACCCATCATCGGGTTCTGTTCGTGCAAACCGTTCACGGTGACGAGCATGGCCTTCTTCTCTGCGAGGGTCTTCTCTTCCTCTTCGCTCAGGCCGGCAAACTTGGCCTTGGTGGTCAGCTCGGTGACTTCCTTCAACAGGTCGTCGCCACTGGGCAGGAACTCGTGCAGCGGCGGGTCGATCAGGCGGATGATGACGGGCAGGCCGGTCATCGCGCGGAACAGACCTTCAAAGTCGCCGCGCTGCAAAGGCAGCAATTCGGCCAGGGCCTGGTCGCGGTCCTCGTCGGTCTTGGCCAGGATCATGCGCTGTACCACGGGCAGGCGCTCCTGCTCGAAGAACATGTGCTCGGTGCGGGTCAGGCCGATGCCCTGTGCGCCGAAGGAGCGTGCGCGCTCTGCGTCGCGCGGATAGTCGGCGTTGGCCCAAACTTGCAGGCCGCGGAATGGCTTGCCGTTCACGACGCGCGTCTTGCGTGCGCTGATCTCGTCGGCCCACTGCAACAGCGTGACGAGGTCGGTCTGCTCTTCAAACTTGGGAGCCACGGTGGGCAGTTGATCGACGTAGGCTTCACCCTTCGCGCCATCCAAAGACACCCAGTCGCCTTCCTTCAGCGTGTGACCATTGGCCACCACGGTGCGGGTGCTCAGATCGATCTTCAGCGCATCTGCGCCGCAGATGGCGGGGATACCGAACTGGCGGGCAACCACGGCCGCGTGCGATGTTGCGCCACCGCGAGCGGTGAGGATGCCTTTCGCGGCGACCATGCCGTGCACGTCGTCGGGCTTCGTCTCGGGGCGGATCAGAATGATGGCCTTGCCCTCTTCCTTGCCCCACTTCTCGGCCAGGTCGGCATCAAATGCGAGCATACCAACGGCGGCACCTGGTGAGGCGTTCACACCGGTGGCCAGCAAGCGGCCTTCCTTCTTGGCCTTCTTCACCTCATCGGCATCGAACTGCGGGTGCAGCAGGAAGTCCACGTCCGACGGCGTTACGCGGCGGATCGCCTCTTCCTTGCTGATGAGCTTTTCCTTGGCCTGGTCAACGGCAATCTTGATGGCGGCTTTGGCCGTGCGCTTGCCGTTGCGGGTCTGCAACATGTAGAGCGTGCCCTGTTCAATGGTGAACTCCACGTCCTGCATGTTCTTGTAGTGCTTCTCAAGCAGCGAAGTGATCTTCATGAACTGCTTGTAGGTCTTCGGCATCTCCGTTTCCATCTCGGTGATGGGCTTGGGGGTGCGGATGCCGGCAACCACGTCTTCGCCCTGCGCGTTCAGCAGGTACTCGCCCAGCATCTTCTTTTCGCCGGTGGAGGGATCGCGGGTGAAGGCAACGCCTGTGCCGCTGTTCTCGCCCATGTTGCCGAAGATCATCGTCACCACGTTGACGGCGGTGGGCAGGGTGGCTTTCCAGCCCATTTGCTTCGCGTAGGTCTTGGCCTTGTGGCCGGTGGCGCTGCGGAACACCGCCATGGCGCACTCGTGCAACTGACCATAGACATCCTGCGGGAAGTCCTTGCCGGTCTCGTCCTTAATGACCTTCTTGAAAATCGTGACGAGTTCCTTCAGGTCGTCAGTGGTGAGGTCAGTGTCGTGCTTGTAGCCCTTCTGCTCCTTCATCTCGTCCATCGGAGCATCGAACTTCTCGTCGGGGATGTCGAGCACGGTGCTGCCGAACATCATCAGCAGGCGGCGATATGAGTCATACGCGAAGCGGGCGTTGCCGGTGACCTCGGACATCTCTTCGACGGTCTTGTCATTCAAGCCGACGTTGAGCACTGTCTCCATCATGCCGGGCATCGACTCACGCGCGCCGGAGCGGACTGAAACCAATAGCGGGCGGACGCCTGCCTTGCCACCACCGAACACCTTGCTGGTCTGCTTCTCAACGACTTTCATCGCCGCGAGTGCCTGGTCCCAAGCGGCCTTGGGGATCTTGTTCCCGGCATTGACGAACTCATCGCACACTTCGGTGGTCAGAGTGAAGCCGGGAGGCACCGGTAGCCCGGCGCTGGTCATGTCCCACAAGCCTGCGCCTTTGCCGCCGAGCAGCGCGCGCACTTCATTCCAGGTGGGCGCCACTTTCGCCACAGACTTGGTGTCGATGAATAAATAGACCCATTGCTTCTGGGTGGTGACTTTGCCGTTCTTGCTGGCTACTTGCTTCGCTTTTGCGGGGGTAGCCTTCACGGCCTTCTTCGAGGTTGTTTTGGTTGCCATTCTGCAATCTCTCCTAAATATCTATTGGCAGTTTTCGTGATGCTTCGCCAATTGTAAACTGGGTCAAACTTGCTTATTGTACGACAGAAGATTCGGCGAAGCCAATTTTGCGGACAATTCTTGAAAGGGAGGCGCACAGAAAAAGAAAAGTGGACTATCACTCGCTCACCGCACGTCAGCGGCGCATCCTGGAGTTAGTGGCCGCCGGCAAGACGAACAAAGAAATCGCGTTGGCCCTGCACATCACTGAGAACACAGTGGAGTATCACCTCGTCAAATGTATCTATCCTTTGCTGAAGGTGCACACGCGCTCGGCCGCGGCGGCTGTTTACTTCAAGTGGGCGGCGCAGGCACTACGGAAATCCGTAGTGGACTCTCGCCGCGCGGCGTCTACCATGAATGCGGGTGCTGCACAACGCAGGCGCCACAAAAAGGAGATGCCCGTCATGAACTACACAGTGAAACCGGTTGAGTCATTGGACGAATTGAAGCAGGTCTACGCTTTTGCCGTTTCCGTGCTGGGGTTGCCGACGGCCAAGCACACGTTGGACTACTACGCCGGGCAACTGCGCATCGCTCCGCAACTGATGGTCGCTGCCTGGCGCCACAGCCTTGTCGTTGGTTGCGCGCTGGCCAGTATCGAGAAAGATCATGTGTTGGTTGGTCCGGTGGCCGTGGCGGAGAGCGTGCGCCGGCAAGGAGTGGGCACGGCCATGCTGGCGGAGGTGGAACGCCAGGCGAAAGCCATGGGACAGACCACGCTCCTGCTCGGCGCATTGGAAGAGGCAGAGGATTTCTACCTGAGCTGTGGCTTTCAGCCCTTCCTCTTCATCCAGTATCCCGAACCGGCACAGGTGAACCAGCTCAAGGCACTGAATACGAAATACGAAGTCGTGTGGGAGGCGCAAGAGGAGGGCTGGTCGAAGTTGATGCTGCGCACGCCGCAAATCGACAAAGCATTGCAGGTCGCCTACGAACGCGAGTTCCCCAATTGTTCCACGCAGACGGTGTTCATCAAGACGATCTGATTTAAGACAAAGGAACGAAGAAACAAGGAACCCGATATTTGCAAGATATCGGGTTCCTGCACTGACGCTGATAGGGGTTGTTCCTGCAGGTCTTGTTTAGGGTATTTAGAAGCGTCAATGATCTACTACTTGATGAATTGTTCAGCGGTTAAGATCGTGAGACCTCTTGCCTTTGTGCACGTGCGACGCCGAACAACAATTCGTAAGCCGTTATTGAGGTTACGAAACAGATGTTATCCCTTACCACCCGCTCAACGGCACTTGCCATCGGATCAGTTCCACGCAGAAAAGCGCTAAGTGCTCCCGTGTCTAGGCAGAGTCGTCTGTTGTCCATGCACGCCACCCTTGATCCAATAATTGCATGGCTTCATCAAAGCCTGGGTCATCGGCGAAGATGCCGCGTAAGGCGAGGAACCTGGCAAGAGATGCCAGCCGCAGGGTTTCGCCCGTGACGGTAGCTTTTACCCGCTCCCCTTCATGCAAGCTAAGAGCTTCCATCAGACGTTCTGGAATCGAGATGACATTCTCGTCGGTGCTTTTCACCACTGTAACCTGCTGGCTGTCCATATGCGCATTGTATCAGGCGAGTTAGCGTTACTGGCGTGTTGGGGAAAAGAAACCCGCTGTCTCAAGCACTGGGCGCTGTAAGCAGCGCAACTCATTGCCAGACACCGGGTTTCTGAACTTACTCTGTGTTCTCTGTGCCTCAGTGGTGAGACCGATCGGCAATCGAAAATCCGAAATCTAAAATCCCTAGAACCCTTCCAACTTGCTCAGGTCGGCAATGCCATGCGCCTGCGCCACGATGCGTTGCAAGAGCGCCAGGCGCACCCGGCGCACGGCCTCATCCTCGGCCATCACCAGCACTTTGTCGAAGAACACGGTGATCGGCTCCACGAGCGACTTCAAGTTGTTCATCAATCCATTCACGTCGCCGGCGGGCTGCAATGCGTTGACGGCCTGCGCCAACGCTTGCGTGGCCGGGTCGCTGTCGGCGCTCATGTCGAGCGGCAAGTCCTCGCGCAGGTCGCGCGTGATGCGCGCGCTGCGCGAATAAGCGGCCAGCATCGTGGCCCACGCCTCATTCTTCACCCACTCGGAGAGTTGTTCCACGCCGTTGAACGCGCGGAAGGGATCGTCACCCTGTGCGGCCAACACCGCGTCCACCACGTCGAAGCGGTGCCCGTTGCTGCCTTCCAGCAGCAGTGCGCGCTGGCGTTCCACGATGAACTTGTGCGCGGCGTCGAGCGCTTCGTCGCTGGCCTGTACGGGCAGCCGTTGAGCGGCCTCACGTAGCCCGGCGCGCAACGAGAACGAGCGCTTGCTTTCCACCAGGTTCTGCACCACGCCGATGGCCGCGCGGCGCAGCGCAAACGGGTCTGCCGATCCCTTTGGCGCCAGCCCGATGGCAAACAGCCCGGCGATGCTGTCCAGCTTGTCGGCTAGCGAGACGATCAGGCCGGCCAATGTCTTGGGCGTCTCGTCGCCGGCGTAGCGCGGCAGATAATGTTCGAAGATGGCCGAGGCGACTGCGTCCACCTGTGCATCGTCGTCGTTGCCGTGGTTAATCTTGTAATACTCGCGGCCCATCACGCCCTGCAGCGAGGTGAAGTCGATCACCATGCTGGTCGCCAGGTCGGCCTTGCACAATTGCGCGGCGCGGCGTGCGATTTGCAGGTCGAACTCGCTGGCGTGCATGTTGCCACCAATGGCCTGGACCAGTGATTCGATGCGCTTGGCCTTGTCCAGCATCGAACCCAGCTTGGCCTGGAAGGTGAGCGTCTCCAGCTTGGGCAGATAGGCGTCCAGGGGCTTCTCGATGTCGTGCCGGAAGAAGTAGGCCGCGTCGGCGAAGCGTGCGCGCAACACGGCTTCGTTTCCGGTGCGCACTTCGTCCAGGTGTTGCTCGTTGCCGTTGCGCACGGCGATGAAATGTGGCAGCAGCGCGCCGCTGACCTGATCTACCACGGCGAAGTAGCGCTGGTGCTTGCGCATCACCGTCATCAGCACCTGTTGCGGGATTTGTAAATATTCCGCGTCGAATGAACCGAGTAGCGCGGTAGGTTGCTCCACCAGGTTCGTGACTTCGTTCAACAAACCCTCGTCCGCGGGCACGCGCCCTTTGACCGTCGCCGCGGTGGCCTGCACCTGCTGCCGGATCACATCGCGGCGTGTGTCGATCTTGCCGACGACGGCCTGGCGTTCCAGGTGGCCGGCATATTGGTTGGCGGCGCGGATGTGGAACGTCTTGCTGCCCATCCCGCGCGGGCCGGTGCTCGCGTTGCTGCTGTGCACGCCGGCATATTCAAATGAGATTGCCTGCCGGCCCAGCAATGCTGCGACCCAGCGAATCGGGCGCGAGAAGGCTACGTTGGTATCGTTCCAGCGCATCGTCTTCTCAAACCCAATTTTCGCGATGACGTCGGGAAGGATTTGAGAGAGGACCTCAACGGCGGGCTTGCCGCTTTCGTGTTTATTGGCGTAGACGTAGCGCCCCTGGGCATCTTCCTTGACGATCAGGCTCGCCGGGTCGATGTTGAACCGCTTGGCAAAGCCGGCGGCGGCCTGGGTGGGCTTGCCCTCCGCGTCAAAAGCGACCTTTGCGCTTGGGCCGCGCACCATTTCATCCAGCGCGCGTTGTTGCGGCGCCACTTTCTCCACCACGGCGGCGACGCGGCGCGGCGTGGCATATAGCGTGACCTCGCCATGATCCAGGCGTGCCTCGTCCAGCGCGCTAATGAGTTGCTTACCCAGTTGCTCCTGCGCCAGTGTCACGTCGGCGGCGGGCAACTCTTCCACGCCCACTTCTAAGAGCAGCGACTGGGGCCTGGGGATTGGGGATTGGAGATTGGGGATTGCATTTCCGCCCTTCGCTGGTGGCTTAATCTCTGATTTCGAATCTCTGGTTTCCAACCACGGGTAGCCCATCGCCTCGCGCTGCTGGACGTATTCCACCGCGACCTGCTTGGCCAGGTCGCGCATGCGTGCAAAATAGCGCGCGCGCTCCGTCACGCCAATCGCGCCGTGCGTGTCCAACAGGTTGAAGGTATGGGAACAGTTCAGCACGTAATCGTGTGCGGGGACCACCAGGCCGTGTTCCAACGAGCGTTTGGCCTCACCTTCGTAGTCGTCGAACAATTCGTGCAGCACTTCCACGTCCGACTCATTGAACGCATACTTGCAGCGTTCGATTTCGGCTTGCAGGTTCACGTCGCCGTAGGTGCGTCGCGCATCCCACTTCAGGTTCCATACGGAGCGCACGTTCTGGATGCTATGCGACATGGCGATGCGTTCCAACCCATAGGTCAGTTCCAACGAAACAGGGTGCAGCGTAAAGCCGCCGGCCTGTTGGAAATAGGTGTATTGGGTGATCTCCAGACCATCCAGCCACACTTCCCAGCCCAGGCCCCACGCACCCAATGCAGGCGATTCCCAGTTGTCCTCCACGAAGCGGATGTCGTGATGGGCGGGGTTGATGCCGATGGCCTTCAAGCTTTCCAGGTAGAGTGCCTGTGGCTCGGTGGGGGCCGGCTTTAAGATAACCTGGAACTGCGTATGCGTGTACATACGGTTCGGGTTTTCGCCAAAGCGACCGTCATCAGGCCGTACCGAAGGTTCCACGTAGGCGACGTTCCATGGTTCCGGGCCCAGCACGCGCAGGTACGTGGCTGGGTTCATGGTGCCCGCGCCCACGACCTGGTTATAGGGTTGCCAGATCAGGCAGCCTTGTGCAGCCCAGAAGGTTTGCAGCTTCAGGATGATATCTTGAAATGTGAGCATTTAGATTCCCAACTTTGGGTTTTGCGTTGCCAGTGGCTCTCCTTATATGATCAATCCGCACGCTACCGGCTTCGGACAAGTGACCCTTCAGACTTGTATTGAATCGATTTATTGTACATGGCGTGGCAGATAGGGGAGAGCGCATCCCCGCAGGCTGCAACGGTGATGCCGGGGCCGCTCACACAAAATCCTGTATAATGTTCCCGCTCTGACGAGGGAAATGGTCGGGGCCGCATGAGTAATCAGACTCATTGCAGTTGCAACCGTGAGTAGCGGCGGTCGCAAGGGTGAACGAGCCCGGCGCGGCTTCATGCGATGGGCGGTTGATAAGGATATTCAGATGGCAGAGACGATTTCGTTAAACGCGTCGGTCCGCACAGCGATCCGGCGTGGTGTGAATGCTCTCCGGCGCTCCGGCCAGGTACCCGCGGTGGTTTATGGCAACAAGATCACGCCGACGCACATTCAGGTCGAAGCGCGTGAGTTGTCCAACGTTTTGCGGCATGCCGGCCGCAACCGCCTGATCACGCTCAGCGTGGCCGGCCTTGCAGAGCCGAAGATGGTGTTGCAACGCGAAGTGCAACGCGACCCGATCAAAGGCACGATCAAGCACATCGACTTCTATGAAGTATCGATGACCGAAAAGATCACCGCCGAAGTGCGCATTCTCACCACCGGCGAATCAGCCGACTTGAAGAGTGGCGCAGGCGTGTTGCTGCAAGAGTTGGATGCATTGAGCATTCGCTGCTTGCCCGGCGACCTGATCGATAGCGTCACAGTGGACGTTTCGGGTCTGGCGATTGACGACGTGATTCGCGTGCGCGATATTGCCGTCCCGGCGGGCATCGAAGTGTTGGATGATCCGGACGAGGAAGCCGTGCGCTTGACCCGCTTCGTGGAAGCCAAGGAAGAAGAGGTTGCCGTTGCCGAGGCACCCGAAGTGGAAGTGATCGAGAGGGGCAAGAAGGAAGAAGAGGGCGCCGAAGCCGAAGCGTAATCTCTCCGATTCCCAATTCGCAGCCGATTTTCAAGCGGGGCACCTGCAAGGTGCCTCGCTTTTGTTTTAATCAATTGTGGCGCTATAGTTGAGAAAAACCTGAAGCCGATCTCCGTAGCAGGTGATTCATGTTACAGAGCATTCTGATCGAACGGTTCAAAAGCCTAAATCACGTACAGCTTGAACTGGGTAAGCTCAATATCTTCATTGGCGCGAATGCCAGCGGCAAATCCAACTTTTTCGACGCCTTGCGTGTATTGCAGGGATTGAATTATGGATTCACGACCAATGAAGTCTTTGATGGCAAGCCAAAGAGTAGCACGAGCGACGTGTGGCCTGGTATTCGCGGTGGTAGCCGGGGCGCGTTATCGAAATCTGTTGTGCTGGACAGCAATCGGTTAGTCCCAGCCATTAGGTTTGTGTCCAGACGCAGAGTGAGAGAACATGACTATAAGCATGAGATTGTATTTAGGTCATCTCTTCTAGATATCCTGCTGGAGGAGTTCTCTGCCGATGCGAAGTTGCGGTATAAAGTTTATGATCCAGATCCTCTGGTAAGTCATGCCATTGATATATACACGAGCACAGGTCAATATGTAGGCACTGGTAAGGCATCAGATAGAAGTAAGTTGTATTTTGAGGAATTCATTAGGCGTTTAGCGCCAGAGGAACCTGTACCATCTCGTATTGACCCTACATACCTTATAGATGCCAGCGACATGCAATTCCTTGATGTCCAGGCAGAGGTGTTGAGGCAGTATTCTCAAAACCAAAACGTAAAAAGAATTGGTGATCGCGGTGAAGATTTTGCCGCTCTGGTGAGTAACCTCATCTCGGGGCCAGGCACAAAAGAAGCCTACCTGAGTTGGCTGCGTGAGCTGGTCCCCTCAGATATAGATGATGTCGTCATTTTGAGAGGGGCGCTCGATGAGCCGCTTTTTGCCATCAGGAGCGGCGCGAATGAGTTCGCTGCACCGTTACTCTCCGATGGCACCTTGCGTTTTGCCGCCCTGACCGCCGCGCTTTTTCAACCCGACGCGCCATCTGCGCTGCTGATCGAAGAGATCGAGAATGGCATTCACCCGACGCGCCTGAGGCTCCTTGTCGAGTTGTTGCGCAGCCGTGCAGAAAAAGGCACGGCTCAACTATTTGTCACGACACATTCCCCAACTGTGTTGGCCTGGTTGAAGCCGGAGGAGTATGCTCATACCTACTTGTGTGTGCGAGCCGAGGATGGCTCATCCGTGATCAAGCCGGTGTCCAGTTTGCCTCATTTCATCGAGGCTGTACAACGTACCCCCTTTGCGGACCTTTTTGCCGAAGGCTGGCTGGAGACGACGTTATGAAGGTGCTGGTTATCCCAGAAGATCCGACCAATAATGGTTACATCCTTAAGCCATTGGTAAAGCGCATTCTGGAATTTGTTGGCAAGCGCAACGCCTCCGTGGTGCTGCTGGCGAACCCGCATGTACAGGGCTACCCAATGGTCAAGGCACACCTGATCGAGATTGCTGAACGCTATTGCTTCATGGATTTGCTTTTGTTTCTGCCGGATGGCGATTGCAAAGATCGAAAGAATGAATTAGCCCTTCTTGAACGCAACGCTTCTGAATGTGGCGCGAAGTTGATAGCTTGTGCGGCTGTAGAGGAAGTGGAAACCTGGTTACTTGCCGGACATGTAGATAAACTCCCTGTGAGTTGGCAATTAGTACGGCAAGAGTGCTCGGTTAAAGAGACCTACTTTGAGCCGTTTCTGCGCCGATATGGCGATGAGGGTGCCGGTGGTGGCCGCGAACGGTTGATGCGTGAAACGTTGCACAATTATGACGGTTTGTTGGCGCGTTGCCCTGAATTGCGGGAATTGCAAGATCGCATTCGTGCCGCACTGGATCAGTGAGAGACTCATTGTGAAGCGCATTACTCACCTAAACATGAGTTAAACTCAACACCATGAGTTATAAGAAGCAGGGCATTGTGTCGCTGGCGCTCATGTTCGCGCTTGTGAGCGCGGGATGCGGCAGCCTGGTGCCTCCATTGCAATCGCCCGTCACAGTGGCGCCCACCTCGGTGCAACCGTCCCCGACCGCGCAATCATCTTCGACCGCGCAGCCATCGGCACAGCCGTCATCGACGAGCCAACCTGCACCAACTTCCCAGCAGCCGACGGTGGTCATTGTCATTCCATCAACGCCCACCGTCTACGTGCCGCCGTCGGCGACGCCTTATGTGCCGCCAACGGTTACGAGCACGCCCACGCCTATTCCAACGATCACGCTGACGCCGACGCCCGGCCCTTCGCCCACGCCGGACACGCAACAGACGTCGGCTGCCGTATTTGCGACGATCACTGCCCTTGCTGCAACACCTACGTATCCGCCGACCAGCACCCCGCGTCCTCAACGGACGCCCATTGGTGCCGGCCCCGACGAGAATGATGTGCCGCCGACTGCGCTGTATAGCGAAGGGGGGATCGCTGTCTTGACCCTGTCACAGCAGGTGATCCCCGGTGGTTCGGCGGCGCTGACCGTCAAGACGTCACCGGGGGTTTCGTGTACGCTGCAAATCTCACGCGGCACGACGTTGGCGTCGATCCCCAGCGCGCCGGTTCGCGTGGCCGGGAAAGACGGCTCCGTAGCCTGGATATGGACTGTTGACGCCAAAGAGCCTACTGGTATGATGACGCTCGTTGTGAATTGTGGCACAGGAGGCAAGGCTCATGTGCAGATGAAGGTAACGCAGTAATGGATAAGAAGTTGAGTTTAGACGTAACACGCATCCGGCAAGATTTCCCCGCACTTAATGAAATCATCCATGGGAAGCCCCTCGTGTTCCTGGATAGCGCGGCCTCTTCGCAGAAACCCGTGCAGGTATTGGACGCGATGGAGCGTGTCTATCGCACCACCTATGCAAATGTACACCGCGGCGTTTATGCGAATAGCGAAAATGCCACTGAACTATATGATCGGGCGCGCGAAAAGATAGCGCGCTTCATCGGTGCCCCCTCGCCCGAACAGGTGGTCTTTGTGCGTAATGCAACCGAGGGCCTTAACCTGGTGGCGTACTCTTATGGCCGGCACTTTTTGCAGGCCGGCGACGAAGTGTTGCTCACTCAACTGGAGCATCACGCCAATTTCGTCCCCTGGCTCGAACTGGCGCGTGAGAAAGGCGTGAAGTTGAAATATATTCCGCTCACCCCGCAGGGCACGCTCGACCTGAGCAAGCTGGATGAACTACTCACGCCGCAGGTGAAGCTGGTGACCTTTGCACACGTCTCGAATGTTCTGGGCACGATTACCGATCCTCGCCCCATCATCGACCGTGCGCACGCCATCGGCGCGAAGGTGGTGGTGGACGGTTGCCAGGCCGCGCCGCATATGCCGGTGAACGTGGCGGAAATGGATTGTGATTTTTACGCCTTCTCGGGGCACAAGATGCTGGGACCGACGGGCATCGGCGTTTTGTATGGCAAGCGCGAGTTGCTTGAAGCCATGCCGCCCTTCCTGACCGGCGGCGATATGATCAATTCCGTTACGACTGAGGGTGCCACGTGGGCTGATATTCCGGTGAAGTTTGAGGCCGGCACGCCCGCCTTTGTGGAATCGATTGGCCTGGGCGCGGCAGTGGATTATCTCTCCGCCCTGGGGATGGAAGCCGTGCGTGCGCACGAGCATGAGACCGTCGCCTATGCCCTGGAGCGTCTGTGCGAGGTGCCCGGTGTGGCGATCCTTGGCCCAACCGACCCCAACGTGCGCGGCGGGGCGGTGGCCTTTAACGTGCATGGCATTCACCCGCACGACCTGGGAACGTTGCTCGACCGCGAAGGCGTGGCAGTCCGAACAGGGCATCATTGTGCGCAGCCGCTGCATACTTGTCTGGGCCTGACGGCCTCGGCGCGTGCCAGCTTCTATGTCTACAATGAGCTTCGCGAAGTGGACACACTCGTCGAAGCGATCTATAAGGCAAAGCAAATACTAAGAAAGTGAATGGAGATGAGAGAATTGAAACTTTTGATTGACGATTCTCTGTCATCAATCTCTAATCTCCAACCTAAAATCTCGTAATCTAAAATCATAAGATGGAAGACCTGTATCGAGAGAACTTGCTGGATCATTATGAGAACCCGCGCCATCATGGCGTGCTGGAGCATCCAGACATTTCACACGAAGAGAGCAACCCACTGTGTGGAGATCAGATTCGTGTGGATGTAAAACTGAGCGAAGATCAAACGCAGATCGCAGATATTGCCTTCAGCGGTGATGGGTGCATCATCAGCCAGGCGACTGCCTCCATGCTCATGGAAGCAGTCGCCGGCAAACCCATTGCAGAAGTGCAGAAGTTGGACCGCGAGGACGTTCTGGAAATGGTGGGCGTGCCGCTCACCGCCGCGCGCGTGAAATGCGCTATGCTGGGGTTGAAGGTCCTGAAGGCTGGCCTATACCAATACATGATCGAGCATCAACAGTAACCCGAATCTCTCATGCGTTGTTTAGTCATTTCTGATATTCATGCGAACTTGCCTGCCCTGGAGGCTGTGCTGAACGATGCGAAATCTCATGCACCGGGCTTCGATATTGTGTGGTGCCTGGGAGATGTCGTCGGCTATGGGCCGGAACCGAACGAGTGTATTGATTTGTTGCGCACGTTGCCACACGTCTGCCTGGCGGGCAATCACGACTGGGCGGTGGTGGGGAAGCTGGATCTGCGCACCTTTCATGAGAGCGCCGCATTTGTGGTGGAGTGGACGCAGGAGCATCTGACTGCGCCGAACATGAATTATCTGCGCGCACGTCCAGAGGAATTGCCGCACGACGATTATTTGTTGGTACATGCCAGCCCGCGCGAACCGATTTGGGAATACATCACCGATATTCACGTGGCTGATGAAAATTTCGATTGCACGACGGCGCCGTTTTGCCTGGTGGGTCACACGCATGTGCCGGTGGTATTTGTCAAAGACGGTCGCACCGGGCATGTCCACGTGACCTTGCCCAGCGCCGACGTTCCCGTCTCGCTCAAGCGTGATTCGCGCTACATCGTCAACCCGGGGAGCGTGGGGCAGCCACGTGACGGCGACCCGCGCGCTTCGTATGCCTTGCTCGACACGACGACCGGTACCTGGATGCCGCATCGCGTGGAATACCCGATCAAGCAAATCCAGACCAAAATGAAAGCCCTCAACTTCCCGGCCCGGCTGATCGAGCGGCTCGACTACGGACGATGAAACCCTTTCCCAAAGTGCGGCTGGACGTCCTGATGGTGACGCAGGGGTTGGCTGAGACGCGCGACTGGGCGCAACGCCTGATTCGCGCCGGCGAGGTGCGCGTGAATGGGCAAGTGGTGGCGATGCCGGCCCGGCTTTTCAGCGCAGACGTGGCAATCACCGTGCAGAACCCGCCGAAATATGTGTCGCGCGGCGGGTTCAAGTTGGAGGCCGCGCTCGATCAATTTCAATTGAGCCCGGCCGGGCTGGTGTGTGCGGATGTGGGCAGCAGCACCGGCGGCTTCACCGATTGTATGTTGCAACGCGGGGCACAGCGCGTCTATGCGCTGGACGTCGGCAACAATCAACTGCACTGGAAACTGCGCAATGATGCGCGCGTGGTGGTGATGGAAGGCGTGAACGTGCGTTACCTGGAGGCGCTGCCGGAGCCGATAGCGTTTGCCAGCATCGACGTGTCGTTTATTTCGCTCGCGCTCATTTTGCCGCGCGTGCTGGGTTGGCTATCTCCGCAAGGCAACGTGGTGGCATTGATCAAGCCGCAATTTGAAGCGGGGCGCGAGAAAGTGGGCAAAGGCGGCATCGTGCGTGACCCGGCGGTGCATCAAGAAGTGATCGATCACGTGACGCATTTTTGTGTGCAGGCTGGGTGGGCAGTGCGCGGGCTTATTGACTCCCCCATCCTCGGCGCCGACGGCAACAAGGAATTTTTGATCTGGATACAGCACGGGGCAGCCACATCCACACAAGGTTAAGACACTATGCACATTGCAATCGTCGCTGGTGAATATCCGCCTTTGCAGGGCGGGTTGGGCGCTTATACGCGCGAGATTGCCCGTGCGCTGGTTGCCACCGGCAACCAGGTCACCGTCTATACGCGCAGCGTGCCGGAGGCGGTGGCGGAAGAACGTGCAGGCGGAGTTCACGTGTTGCGTGATATGCCGGATTGGAACTGGTCCACGTTGGGCCGCGTGGGGCGCTTCATCCAGGCCTACCAACCCGATGTGCTCAACTTGCAATATCAGGCGGCGGCCTATCAGATGCACCCCGCGATCAATTTGTTGCCGCGCTGGTTTGCCCGGCGATTGCCGGTGGTGGTCACCTTTCATGACTTGAAAGTGCCCTATCTCTTCCCAAAAGCGGGCCCGTTGCGCCGGCTGGCGATTCTTGATATGGCGCGCCAGGCGCGTGCCACTATCGTGACGAATGTCGAAGATCGTGCCACATTGCAGCAGGCGCATATTCGCAACCTGGCCATGATTCCTATCGGCAGCAATATCACGCCTGTGCCATTGACAGGCTTTGAACGCTCCTCTTGGCTGCGCGCGCGCGGCATTCCAGCGACATCGCGCCTGGTGGGTTACTTCGGCTTTATGAACGAAAGCAAAGGCGGCGAGACGCTGGTGCGCGCACTGGCACAGTTGCATGCGCAAGGATTGGATGTGACGCTGCTGTTGATCGGTGGGCAAACCGGTGCGAGCGATCCAACCAATGTGGCCTACGCAAGTTTCATCATGCGACTGGCGGAGGAATTGCAAGTCAGCCGTAACATCGCGCTCACCGGGTTCCTGGATGATCGTGGTGTGAGCGAAGCGCTGGCCGCGTGCGATTGTATGGCCTTGCCCTATCGCGACGGTGCCTCTTTCCGGCGCGGGACGCTCATGGCCGCATTGGCGCATGGATGCGTCACGGTGACCACGCGCCCACGCGTGAGTGTGCCTGAATTACAGCATGGGCAGAATGTGTTGCTCGTTCCGCCCGATGACCCGCCTGCGTTGGCGGATGCCATCCACCAGGCATTGTTGGATGCGCCATTGCGTGGGCGTCTGCGCGCCGGCAGTGTACAGTTGAGCACCCTCTTCGGATGGGACCGCATCGCCGTCGATATGGCGAATGTGTGTGAGCAGGCGCGAAGTTAAAGTACACGCGCGCGGCCGGCATTGCGCGCATTGTTCATGCAGCCCATAGCGTGGTGATCGTTTGAGCCACTTCAATGCCGGATCCCTACTCTCATGTAATCATTGTCTCCCGGTTATCTCCCTTTTTTAATGGTTCTGATGCGATTGTTGCTGTGTGTTTTAAGTGCAATTTCTAGATACACTAATAGCTAGACTCTGCAAGCACTCGTATCTTGTGCTCTAGTAGCGTTACTGAAAAATGATGTTAGAATATCGTGACAACGCGCTAGCGGGGCGGCTTCCAGTGAGTCGGCGCGCATAACTACTCATTGATGGCCCACGGACCGTGAGGAGAGTTTCAATATGGCAAAATGGGCAATCTACTTGACCGATGGGGAAAATCTAGACGTAGCATTAGATAAGGGCCTTACCGAGGCCGGTTGTGGTGTGGAATATGCTCGCTCGGTAAGCGAGGTAATCCAATGGTTGCGTCTAAGGGGAATCCTGCCGGCCAGTGGATTGAAGGCACAGCATCCTTTTGAGAATACCGAAACCCAAACCAAAGGTGACACGATCATCCTGGTCGCTTCCGTGAAGGGTGGAGCGATTCCCCTGCTCACGCTCCTGCGCGAGCAGGGGTTTGAACCGCCGCCGACGCTTGTTTTTGACGAGGACGGCAGTGATGTTCATACCATCATTCGGGCTTTGCAACTGGGCGTGCGAGAGTATGTGCTGGCGAGCGACCCGGAATTGCAGCGCTCTTTGAGCGCGCGGCTCCTGGTGGAGCGCGTGAGCGCAGATCACATCGAGTCGTCGGCGCCGGAAGAGCCCGTCCTTTCCAAACCGGCTCAACCTTCTGGGTTCGAGTGGGATCCGATTGGTAGGGTCATTCATATCGGCGAAGACTATGTCCGCCTCAGTTCGGTGGAGGGGCGCATCTTCGACATGCTGTACCAGAATCGCAATCACACAGTGCAGGTGACGGAACTGGTGCCACATGTATTGATGCGGCAAAACCTGGAGATTTCCATCGGTGCGCGGCGACTGCGCCCGCACATCATGCGCTTGCGTCGCAAGTTGGAGAATTACCCGAACTTGGGAATGCGCATCGTGAATATGCGTGGCACAGGCTATATGCTGATTTAATTATGATGGGATGGACGTCGATCCATCCCATCCCATCCGCTCATTGAGCCCAGCTTAATCCCCTGGCTGTGGCGTATAGTCACCTTCCAGCCAGTTAGCCCCATCGGGGCGCGTTTCACGCTTCCAGACGGGTACGATTTGCTTCAATCGGTCGATACCATAACGTGCCGCCTCAAAGGCGCCGTCACCCCGGTGACCAGCCCCAATCACCACTGCCACCGTCGGCTCGCCCACCTGCATCTGCCCCACGCGCTGCACCAGCGCAATACCGTGGATAGCGCCGAACTGCCGGCGCATTTCGGCGGCCAACTGGCGCAACTTGGCGAGCGCCATCTCGGTATAGGCTTCGTACTCCAAGCTGAGCGTTATCTCACCTGCGCTGTATTTGCGCACGATGCCGGTGAAGATCACGACGGCACCGTCATGTTCCGTGGCGACGGCGCATTGTAATGCGTTCAGATCGATCGGTTCGTGCGTGATGCGAAGCAGCGTCGGATATTCCGTTTCACCGCTGCCGCCGCTGACGGGCGGGAAGAGTGCTACTTCATCCGTGTCGTGGATCGTGTCACTGTTAAAGGCGAACTGCTGATTCACCGCTACCAGCGTTTGCGGCACCAGCGCCGCCAGGGTGGGATGTTGCGTGGCGATCACCTGCCGCAGTTCTCGCACTGTCAGGTCTTGGGCAACGTGAACGACAATCTCATCGGCGTTGGCGCGCTCTTTCAGGGTGGCGAATAATTTGATCTTCATCTGCACTCGTGAGTACTCAGGCGTCGGTGCTGTGATAGTCACCGCTCTTGCCGCCGGTCTTGTAGGTCAGGTGGATGTCGCTGATGGTGATGCCGCGGTCGATGGCTTTGGCCATGTCATAAATCGTCAGGGCTGCTACGCTCACGGCAGTGAGCGCCTCCATCTCCACGCCCGTCTTGCCCACACACTCCACATGCGAGCGGATGCAAATGGCCCCGTTGTCGGCTTCGCAATGTACTTCCACGCGCGTCAGGCTGATGGGGTGACACAATGGGATGAGGTCGCTGGTGCGCTTGGCGGCCATGATGCCCGCGATGCGCGCCGTGCCTAGCGCATCACCCTTCTTCAAATTGCCGTGCACGATTGCGTTGTAGGCATCGGCGCTGAGCGAGACGAGGCCGCGCGCTTCGGCGATGCGATGCGTGTCCGACTTGGCCGCCACATCCACCATGCGCGCTTCGCCACCCGAGTTTAAGTGCGTCAGTTCCATTCATGCCTCCGTCGTGATTAGAGATTGGAGATTCGAGAATGAAAAGTGAAGAATGAAACGTGAGTTGCCACCTCACATTTCAATCTCTTGTCTCAAAATCGTCAATCGTTCTACCCGCCGATTTCACTCATGACACGATTGAGCGGGATGACGCCATTGGCCAGGTCGTGTCCCCAGGGCTTGCGCCAGATGGCGGCGCGCATCAACTCGGCCAGGTCGTCGGCGCTGGCGCCATGCCGCACGGGCGTCTTCAAATCCAGTTCGCCATCTTTCAAAAGGCACAGCCGCAACGTGCCGTCGGCGGTGAGCCGCACCCGGCTGCAACTGGCGCAAAACGGCACGCTGACCGGGCTGATGAAGCCAATCTCGCCGCGTGCGCCGGGCAGGCGATAGACTTTCGCCTCGCCATCCAGCTTCCCATCGTTCAACTCGCTTAACGGGCCCAACTTCGCCTCGATGTGCGCGGTCATCTCTTGCGTGGTGACGATGTTGGCCTGTTGGAATGCCGCGACGTCGGCGAAGGGCATCACCTCGAGGAAGCGCACCTGCCAATCGTGTTGGTAGGTCAGGCGCGCCAACTCGATCACGTCATCCTCGTTATAGCCCCGGATGACCACGCAATTGATCTTCACCGGTTTCATCCCGGCGGCTTCGGCGGCGTCGATGCCGGCCAGCACGTCGCGCAGGTGCCCCCAGCGCGTCATGCGGTGGAACTTGGCCTCGTCCAGCGAATCCAGGCTGACGTTCACGCGGCACAGCCCGGCGCGCGCCAGCGGCTCGGCCAGCGCAGCCAGGCGCAGGCCATTGGTCGTCATGGCAATTTCGCGCACCCCCGGCAGATGGGCGATTTCGTTGACAATGCCCACCACGTTTGG
>DAOUFG010000118.1:0-12848 GCA_034430115.1 Thermoflexales bacterium
CACTTTCGCCAATCACCTCAATTTGCCCGCTCATCGCTGCCAGCACGGCACCCGCCAGGCCAACACCCATCACCTGCCCTACGCTACGCGCAGTCGCCATGATGCCCGCCGCAATGCCCTGCTGCTTGCGCGGAGCAGACCCCATCAACGCGCTGCTGTTTGGCGAGATGAAGACGCCCGTCCCCAACCCCACAATCGCCATCCCCAAGAACACCATGCCGATCGGCGCCTCTGGGCCCAGGCGCGAGAGGAAAAACATGCCCAGCCCCAGAATTGTCATGCCCAGTGTGCCCAGCAGACGCGGCCCGATGTGGTCGGAAAGTGCGCCACTGATGGGCGCGAAAATGGCCATCAGGATGGGCTGTGCCGTCAGGATCAAGCCCGCCTGCGCGGTGTCGAGCTGGCGCCCGTTAATCAGGTAGAACGGCAAGATGAACGTCACAATGTTCAGGCAAATATAGTTGCACACGGCACTCACTGTGGCAGCCGAAAATTGGCGCACGTGGAACAGGCTGAGGTCCAGCATAGGGGATGCCGAGTGTGCCTCAACGTAAATGAACACTGCTAAAAAGACGACTGCTACCACCAGTATCCCTATGATCAGTGGCGACGTCCATCCCCAGGCACTCCCCTGGTTCAACCCCAGCAGGAACATCGTCAGGCCAACCATGAACGTCCCCGCCCCCAATGGGTCAAATGGCTGTGCGCGAGTGGAGGGGGTATCGCGCGGGATGAAACAGACGCTCAAGATGAGCGCCGTCAAGCCGATTGGCACATTGATGTAAAACACGGCCCGCCAACTAAACTGGCTGGTGAGCCACCCGCCCAATGAGGGACCGATCGTGAGGCCAAGATACGTCATCATCGATTGCAACCCAAGCGTTCTGCCTCGCTTCGTCGGCGGGAAATTCCGGGTAAGGATCGCCGGCGACACGGCCGCCAGCATTGCCGCGCCGATTGCCTGGATGCCACGAAAGACGATCAACATCAGCACGGAGGGAGAGAGCCCACACAGCATGGACGACACCACAAAGATGCCAAACCCTGTCACATAGATCAACTTGTTGCCATGCAGGTCCCCCAGACGCCCAAAGCTCAATAACAGGCTGCTAACAATCAGCAGGTAAATCGTGACGATCCATTCGATGCTGCTGACGTCGCTGCTAAACGCCTGGCTCACTACCGGCAATATGATGTTCACCACACTGCCGTCTAAGGCTCCCATCAGGGACCCAATTCCTACCGCCAGAAGAATCAACCATTGCTTGCCATCGTCTGTGGTTTCGACTTTCATTGTGTCATTCATGAGCGCGTGCCGTCGCGCAAGGGGCGTGTGAACGGTCACACGTCCCCGCGTGCCAATCTGAAATGTGAAGCAAGTCTACACGAAGATAGGGCTTACATGAGTGCACGAATTCGCGGCATGCGCCAGAGCAATGCAAGCGCAAAAGCCAACGTCACGAGCGCCGTAAGCACCACGGTGGCAGGCTCGCCTGCCGATGATGCCAGCGCCCCGGCAAGCAATGAGCCGATGGGCATCGCGCCAAAGAACGTCAATGAGTAGAGCCCCATCACCCGCCCGCGCAGATGGTCGCTCACCAACGTCTGAATCAGCGTATTCAACATATTCCACAACAACATCTGGCCTAGCCCAACGCCGATCATGACGAGGATCGAGAGAGGCGTCAAGGTAATCGCTGAAAACACCAACAAAAGGACAGGGAAAAGCAACATACCAATCGTCAACATCTTGCCCTTCCAATTGAAGCGCCCAAGCGATGCAATCGTCAATGCCGCAATGAGCGACCCAACACCACGCGCCGACTGCAATAACCCGGTGGTGCTTGCGTCACCGCCCAACACAGAAACGGCCCACGCCGGGATGATGGTTGCGTATCCCATCGCAAATAACCCATAGACGATGGCAATGACCATGAGGACCCGAATCACCTGGTGCTTCACCACGTAACCCAACCCCTCTTTCAAATCCTGCATGGCCGACGAAGACATCTCGCGCGCCGGCATCGGCTTTACGTGCATCATCAACAAGGCAACGATGACGGCCAGAAAGGACACGCCGTTGATGGTGAAACACCATGCCGGGCCAACCAGGGCATAGGCGGCACCGGCAATTGCGGGCCCGACCGCAGTCGCCATATTGAACATGGTGGAATTCAACGCAATGGCGTTCGCCAGGTCTTCTCGTTCAACCATTTCTAGAACAAACGACTGCCTCGCTGGGGCATCAAATGCATTCGCAACACCCAACAACAATGCCAATATGATGACGTGCCAGGGCTGCACCACGTTCGTAAAGGTCAGCACGGCCAAAATGAAGGCCAGGCCCATCATCGATGTCTGGGTGATCACCAGCAATGTCCGGCGCGACATGCGATCCGACACGACGCCCCCGTAGATCATCAATATCCATGACGGAATGCCGCCCACAAACCCCACGTATCCCAGATATGCCGGCGATTGGGTCAATTGATAAATCAGGTATCCCTGCGCGGTCGTTTGCATCCACGTGCCGACCAGGGAGAAAAGCTGCCCAATGAACCACAATCGGAAGTTGGGGTACTTGAGCGCGGCAAATGTTCTCCCCCAGCTTAAGCGAGCAGGGACGGGCTCGCTCACCTGCTGATCGGCAGATGCCGTATCTTGTGCATTGTTAATCATCTTTTGTTTTATGCTGTTCGTCCGAGTGATGTCGCTGTCTACAATGACCCTGCATGGTGCTCAGGTTGCTCTGATGTGAAGAGGGGCCTCAGGGCCAGTAATGCACGCAAAATCAATTCGCGGTCAGCGTCTGGAAGCTGCCTCATCTTCTGCGCCAGGTATACCTTGGCGGCCTGATAGGCAACCACCCATGTTGCTTTCCCATTATCGGTGAGCGATAACTTCACGCGCCGGCGATCTTGCACACAGGTCTTACGATCCACCAACCCGCGCTCCACCAATAGATCCACCATCTTAGAAGCAGAAGGAAGCGTCAACCCAATATGCTCCGCCAAACCGGATAGTGAACAGCCTTCGTTCGCAGAAAGATAAGCTAGGGTGCGAAACTGGGGCACAGTCATATCATAGCCGCGCGTCTTTCGCATCTCAATACGGATATAACGCATGATCAACGGGACAATCGTCAACAACTCACTCGCACAACGTTCGTCTATTAAGGGGTCTTTTGTTTCCATTTCGAATCATTAGATAATCTAAGTATAGGCCACTCGCTAAAAATGGCCAATTGCCACCTCGCTTGCTGAAACGGCAACTTTTTAAGCCGGTTCTTTTTCAAAGCGTTATTCCCATTTGCAAGAATCTGACATATTGACAACCCCCTTGCTACTTTTATAATTTAGCCAGTTAACGAACAGCGTGAAATCAATGAAACCGAGCGAACGCCGGCAGCAACTGATGGAATTACTTCTCCAGGGCGGTGCGGTTCGCCTTCCGCAACTGGTTCAGTTGCTGCAGGTTTCTGAGGGCACTGTTCGGAATGACCTACGGCTGCTCGAAAAGCAAGGCGAACTCATCCGCACGCACGGCGGTGCTGTCATCGGCAGGCGTGCCTCCTCACAGTTTGCGCCCCAAAATGCAGCCGATACGGAGCGGGAACAAGAGCTTCACGAGATTCAAAGTATCGCCCGGCGCGCCGCCGCGCTCGTTGAAGAAGGCGATGTCATCTTGCTGGCAGGCGGCCCAATCACCCATGAAATGGCAAACGGGCTTCTGCCGCTAAAGTCATTGACGGTGATCACCAATAGTCTGCAAATCGCCTCAGTGCTCTCGCGCAACCCAACGCAGACGGTGATCCTCAGCGGTGGGCAGCTTCGCCCGGAGCGTGACACGCTGGAAGGCCATACAGCTATTACCATGCTGAGCGAGCTACACGTTCAGAAGGCCTTTCTATCGTGTGATGGCATCAGCGCCGAACGCGGCTTTACCGATAACGACATCGCCAGCGGCGAACTTAAGTCGTCCATCTTCACGATTGCGCGCAAGGTTATCATCGTGGCATTGGCGCAACAACTCGGCCGCAATGCGCTGATCGGCGTCGCCTCGCTCAACGCAGCGCAACACCTGGTGACAACTGACAACATCCCACTTGAGACGTTGAAAGCGATTCGCAGCGCCGGGGTGCAAGTGTCACTCTGTGGCGAACATATCACCGAACTCTCGGCCGAACAGCCCTCCGGCCGGCGTTGGCGCATCGGTTTTGCTAATTTAACGGAAAAACAAGAGTTTGCAGTTTCGGTGCGCCAAAGTATCGAACGCGCCGCTACCGAAAGCGGCAATGTGGACTTGCTGCTGGCCGATAATGCCGCCGACCCCGATACGGCGCTCGCCAATGGCAAGGGGCTGATCGATGCACAGGTGGACCTGGTGATCGAATATCAGCAGGATGAACAAACCAACAATATACTGATGGACCTTTACCGCTCCGCCCAGGTGCCGGTCATCGCCATCGATATTCCTATGCCCGGCGCAACTTTCTTCGGGGCCGATAACTACCGGGCAGGGCGCATCGGCGGCGAAGCTGCGGCACGTTGGATCCACGCTCACTGGCACGGGAACGTCGACAAAGTGGTGTGCCTTGAACAGCCTGAATCCGGGCTGATCCCAGCGGCGCGCATCCAGGGCCAAATCGATGGCTTACGCACAACTATCCCTTTCCCCGAAGAGCACATTCTTCATCTAAGTACACGCGGCGACCTGGAAGGTTCACAATTGGCCGCTACGCAGGCGTTGCGCAGCATCCCCTGGGGCAAGAACGTGTTGTTCGTGGGCATCAACGCCAATTCGGCATTAGGCGCAATGGCTGCGGCTCAGATGTTGGACCGCCAGGATTACGTGTCCGTAGTCAGCCAAAACGCCAGCGCCCGCGTGCGCCGGCAACTGCTGGCTCGCAACTCGATGCTAATCGGCGCAGTAGACTACTTCCCGCAGAACTACGGGGCAAAAGCGATCCAACTGGCGCTTGCGATCCTGTCCGGCCGCCCAACACCGCCGGCAGCCTACACTGATCACATACTCATCACAGCCGACAACATCGCACAAATCTATCCCGATGATCCAAAAGAAACGCCGCTAATGGGCACTCCTGGCCAGGCGGCAACATCTTTGGCAGGTCAATCCTAAGACAAGGTGGTAATACATGAGAGTAGCGTTTATTCTTAAAATCAAGAAGGATAAGATCGAGGAATATAAGCGGCGGCACGCCAACGTATGGCCGGACATGAAACAGGCCCTGCGCGAGACAGGCTGGCACAATTATTCCCTGTTCATGCGTGAGGACGGTATGTTGTTCGGCTACCTGGAAACGCCCGATTTCGAGGCTGCCCGCGCGGGAATGGCGCTCAGAGAGGTGAACGCGCGTTGGCAGGCCGAAATGGGCGAGTTCTTCGAACAATTGGGCGATCAACGACCCGACGAGGGCATGGCACCCTTGGAAGAGGTTTTCCATCTCGACTAATGCCAAAACGATAGTGATTGCGGAGGAACGATATGAGTGATTACCAGGCGCTCGCCGAAAGGCTGAGCAAACGAGGAATCGATATCGAAGCCGTCAAGACCAAGCTGAAGCAACAGCGCGTCGAGACGCCTTCCTGGGGTTACGGGAATTCCGGCACCCGCTTCAAGACATTTGCCTATCCTGGCGCAGCGAATACGGTGTACGAGAAGCTGGCCGATGCCGCCATGGTCAATCGGCTGACCGGCATATGCCCCAGCGTGGCGCTGCACATCCCCTGGGACAAAGTGGATGATTGGTCCGCGTTGAAGAGCTACGCCCAGGACCTGGGTATCCAGATTGGGGCCATCAATACCAACACCTTCCAGGCGGACATCTATAAGTTCGGCAGCATCTGCCACCCCGACCCGGCCGTGCGCCGCACCGCCATCGATCATCACCTGGAATGTATCGAGATTGCCAAGCAGACCGATTCGAAGGCCATCAGCCTGTGGTATGCCGACGGCACGAACTACGCCGGCCAGGACTCCTTCCGCGAACGCCGCCAGCGCATGATCGAGTCGTTGAGCGAAGTCTACGCCGCCCTACCCGACGACATGCGCATGTTGATCGAGTACAAGTTCTTCGAGCCGGCGTTCTATCACACCGACTTCTCCGATTGGGGCGTGGCCTATAGCGTCGCGCTGAAGCTGGGCCAAAAGGCGCAAGTGCTGGTGGACACCGGCCATCACGCCCAGGGCACCAACATCGAACACATCGTGGCGACCTTGCTCTACGAGCAGAAGCTGGGCGGTTTCCACTTCAACTCGCGCAAATACGCCGACGATGACCTCATCGTGGGCACCACCAACCCATTCGAGTTGTTCCTCATCTTCAACGAGTTGGTGGACGCTGGGGATGCGGCCAAAGACGTGGCCTACATGATCGACCAAAGCCACGCAATTGAGCCGAAGATCGAGGCCATGTTGCAGTCGGTCATCAACATCCAATCTGCCTACGCGAAAGCCCTGTTGGTGGACCACAAAGCGCTCAAGGAACGCCAGCAGGCATGCGACGTGCTGGGCTCCTATCGCGTGCTGGCCGATGCCTTCGAAACGGACGTGCGCCCACTCATCGAGCAGGTGCGCTCCGAACTCGATCTCGCCATCGACCCAATCGCAGCGCTGCACGAGAACGGCTACGAAAAGAAGATCGCGGATGAACGTGGCACGGCGGAAGGCGGCGGCGGATACCCCACCTGATCGTTTGCCATCCTAAGATAAGCAGGTGACAATGAGAGCTACGCACGTCGGTGATCCTGATAGTCCCGGTCAAACGTGCGTAGCTTTTTAGTCATATCGATAACCCTGGAGTTATTCATCATGCGATATGTTGCACTAGATATCGGCGCTTCTAGCGGGCGCGCCATCGTCGGCGAACTGCGCGATGGCAAACTGACGTTGCAGGAAGTCCATCGCTTTGCCAACGGCGGCGTGCGCGCCGGCAACAACCTGTATTGGGATATCCTCGGTCTGTGGGCCGAGGTCAAGAACGGCGTGCGTATTGCGCATCAGTCGGGGCCGATTGATGCTATCGGGATCGACACGTGGGGCGTGGACTACGCGCTGCTGGACGACTGCGGCGAGTTGGTCTGCAACCCCTTCTGCTACCGCGATGCCCGCACCGATGGCGTCATGGAGCGCCTCAGCGAGCGAATCGGCCGCGACACGATCTTCAACGCCACCGGCATCCAGTTCATGCCCATCAACACGTTGTTCCAGTTGGAGGCGGAAAAAACCAATAACCCCGCCAAGCTGGAGCGCTCCAAGCGCCTGTTGATGATCCCCGACCTGTTGCACTACTGGCTGACCGGCGTCGCCGCCAACGAATACACCATCGCGACGACCACGCAGGCTTTCAACCCACGCACGCGCAAATGGGCAACCGACTTGCTGGACAAGGTGGGTATCCCGTCGTCACTGTTTGGCGAAATCATCATGCCCGGCACCGTGCTTGGCAAGCTGGATGCAGCCGTGGCCGAAGAGACGGGCGCCGCCGGCGTGAAGGTGATTTTGCCCGGCACACACGACACGGCTTCAGCCGTCGCAGCCGTGCCCTTTGAGAAAGGTTCCGGGGCACGCGCGTATATCTCATCCGGCACCTGGTCGCTCGTGGGCGTGGAAGTGCCAGAGCCGGTGATCAATGCCGACGTACTCGCCGCCAATATGACCAACGAAGGCGGCGTGGGCGGGCGCATTCGCATGTTGAAGAACGTCATGGGCATGTGGTTGATTCAACAGTGTCGTGCCGCCTGGGCCAAGCAAGGGCAGAACTACAGCTATGACCAACTGGCCAACTGGGCTGCCGAAGCGACGCATTTCAATGCGTTGTTTGACCCCGATCACGAGTCACTGCTACACCCGGCGGACATGCCCAGCGCCATCCAGGAACTCTGCAAGGCGACCGGTCAGGCCGTGCCCAACACGCCCGGCGAATTCGCGCGTTGTATCTACGCCAGCCTGGCACAGACCTACCGCAAAGTGATCAAACAGGCCGAGGGGTTGATCGGCAAGCCGATTGAAGCCGTCCACATCGTGGGTGGCGGTTCGCAGGCCACATTCCTGAACCAGATCACAGCCGACGTGTGTCGTATTCCGGTGTTCGCCGGCCCCATTGAGGGTACCGCTATCGGCAACGTCTTGACGCAGGCGATTGGCACCGGCGAACTAGGCTCGTTGGAAGACTTGCGGACCGTGGTTTGCAACTCCTTCCCAATTGGCCGGTTTGACCCGCGCTGAGTGCGCAGCCCATAAATGACAGGGCCGGCGGGCTTCTCACTCAAAGCCCGCCGGCCCTGTCGAATAGTCTTCGTATGCCCGGTGCCTTTCGTTGCTTTGTGTTGGGGCACCAGTGACATCAGCTATCTATCAAACGATTGATGTCCGCCAGCTTGACGGGTGGGTAGAGCGATTCACGGCTACAGCGCAACGCCGAGGCTGCATTCGCAAAGCGCATAATCCTTTCCAGTGGCCAGCGTTGCAGGTAACCGTGGATGACGCCGGCCTTAAACACCTCTCCTGCCAGGCTGGTGTCCACAACCTCCACCGGAAACGCGGGGCTATCTACGAATTGCCCTTCCGCACTGATGCCGATGCTCCCTTGGGAACCCAGGGTCGTGATCACCGTCGCACCATAGAGATCGTGTAAGTGCTGCATGTGTTCACGGATATCCACGCCGGGGAATCGCTCGTGCGTGTAGTCCAGCGAGTTCACCACCACGTCGGAATAACGCAACATGGGGTGATCGGGCCAAACGACGTCTGCCGCCACCACCAGCCGGCCAACCTCGCGCGCCAGGGCAGCCGCCCGGTTGCGTTCCTCCTTGCCATACACATCCACGCTCAGCAGGCGCGCCCGCTGCACCACTTCCGCCGTCAGGGGAACCTTGGGCGTATCGTCAAACCAATACCCTAATACGGAACGCTCACCATCCGGGGTCACCAACACACGTCGAAAAGGCGTGCGCAACCCAGGCACACGCGATACATACCGCAAATCGACGCCCGGATGCTTGTGCAACTCCGTAATCAATTGCTTCCCATAGTCATCCTCGCCGATGACGTTGCCAATCAGGGCGACTTCCCCGCCCCACGCAGCCAACATGACACCGACATTCACGGCCTGTCCGCCGGGCTGATATTGTTCATGAATGACCTGCGCGTCGCGTTGCGGGTTAGGTATGTAAGGTACGCGAATGATATTATCCAGCGAGATTGTGCCGTAACACAACGCATCAAATCGGATCGTTCGGTCTGGTAGCATATTGTCCCTCCCCGTGATTGATGAGCTTATGCGCATAACTGGCTCCTTACCATTTTACAGGATGCACGCTTAGTATCACAATAGGAGTATCGAGGAACACATGCACACCTTTCAAGAACCAGCTCAGGACTTACCCATCATTCGCAATACAGATGTCATCGTCGTCGGGGGAGGCCCGGCAGGGTTAGCCGCTGCTATCGCGTCGGCCCGCGCCGGCGCCAAGACGACGCTCATCGAACAATTCGGATACCTGGGTGGCACAGCAACCGCTTCACTCATGGCTTGCATCAACGGATTCCGCAACCAGGTAGAGCCCGACCACACCCAGGTTGTGCGCGGAATCGCCGAAGAGATTGTGCTCACGCTCAAGGATCTCAACGGGCTGGGCAAGAGCCCCTATGCCCAAAAGGCATACCCGACACTTCCCGGGCAAATGGAATATAGCTACGCCATCGACACGGAGAAATTCAAGTACGTCACGCTCAAGCTATGCCACGACGCCGGCGTGGACATCCTTTTCCATACCTGGTTCAGCCAGGCGATTGTGGAGAACGGTAACCTGCGTGGCATCGTGGTGGAAAGCAAGTCGGGCCGCCAGGCGTTGTTTGCCAAGACGGTCGTGGACGCCAGCGGCGATGGCGATGTCGCCGCGCGCGCAGGCGCGCCTTTCTGGCAGGTTCACAAGAGTGAAGCCCCGCGCCTGGATGACGCCATCATGTATCGCATTCAATTCGGCACAACCCGACCGGCCGGAAACTACGCCTGCGACTTCGGCACGAATGCCGTCGTTTGGGGCCCCTCAGCCGGCGCGTTGGATGGCACGAACGTGGACGAACTATCGTTGGGCGAAATCCGCGCCCGCCTGGCAATCTACGACGACTTTGCCGCCAAACAAAAGCAGCATCCGGAGCTGGCCGATGCGCGCGTCACCGAGACGCCGCCGCTCCTGGGCGTCCGCCAGACGCGGTTCATCGAAGGCGAATATAAGCTCACTGCCGACGATGCCATCAGCGGGCGGCGCTTCCCCGACGTGATCGCGATCAGCCCATGCCCGATCATTCACTACTATGGCTACCGGCGCTACCTGGAACATGAAGGCTACGATATTCCCTACCGCTGCCTGCTGCCGCTCAAAGTGGAGAACTTGGTGGTGGCCGGGCGGTGTATTTCCAGCGAGCAGCCGCCCTACGAGTCACACCGCGCGATGATCCCCATGATGGCCGTCGGCCAGGCCGCCGGTGTTGCGGCCGCGCTTGCAGCCAAGTCGGCGCTAACACCGCGCCTGTTGGACGCCCACGTTGTGCAGGCAACCCTGCGCACCCAAGGAGCAGAATTAAGGCTATGACAGATCGGACCGACTTTAGCATTGTGAACATCGGCACGCTGAGCATGAACAAGTTCTGGGGCGAGGTGGACCGCAAACGTTCGCCGAACGCCACGTGCACGCTATTGGATGTCAACGGCGTGCGCTTGCTGGTGGACCCCTCTCCTCACCCGGAGCAGCTAGAACAACGCCTGTTCGCGACCACCGGCCTGCACCTGAACGGCATTGACATGGTGTTTGTGACGCACTATCATGCCGATCATCGCTTCGGGTTGGAATTGTTCACCGGCAAACCCTGGCTGATGGCTGCTGCCGGCTTGGACGAATGGCGCGCGACCACGCCGCAAGACCAGGCACTCATCAGTGCCTTCTCTCCTGCAGAGCATCACCTGCCCCCCGACGTAACGTTACTTGCGACACCTGGGCATACCAGGGCGCACTATTCACTGCGTGCTCAGACGGAGCACGGCTGGCTGGTCATTGCCGGCGACGCCGTCATGACCAAAGAATTCTTCGCGGCGGGCGAAGGGTTTCACAATTCCGTGGACTTCGCTTCAGCGCACGATTCGATTCGGTTGATTCACGACAATGCTGACATCGTCGTTCCAGGTCATGGAAACTACTTTCTTACGAAGCACCCATGACACATTACTGTTTAGGAGTTATTGAAGCATGATGAAGATTGCAGATCTAAAACCACGCATGTTGATGGGCCCCGGCCCTTCTGATGTAAATCCACGCGTTTTGCAGGCGATGGCTCACCCCACTCTAGGGCACATGGATAGCCAGTTCCTGCTCGTCATGGATGACATTCGCGACATGCTCAAGAGCGTTTTCCAAACGAAGAATGAACTGACATTGACCATCAGCGGCACCGGGATGGCCGGCATGGAAACCAGCATCGTCAACCTGGTGGAACCGGGCGATAAGGTGCTGATCTGCGTCGCCGGCGTATTCGGCGGGCGCATGAAGGAAGTGGCCGAGCGCGCCGGGGCAAACGTCACCACCATCACGGTTCCCTGGGGCAAGGTGTTTAGCGCAGACCAGGTCGCCCAAGCCCTGGATCAATACGGCCCGTTCAAGCTGGTGTGCATTGTGCAGGTGGAAACATCCACCGGCGCCCTGCAGTCGATCGCGCCCATCAGCAAAGTGGTGCATGCCGCCGGTGCATTGTTGCTGGTGGATACTGTCGCCTGCCTGGGCGGCACCGAGGTGGACGTGGACGGCTGGCAAATCGACGCCTGCTATTCCGGCTCCCAGAAGTGCCTGTCGTGCCCGCCCGGCCTTGCGCCCGCCACCTACAGCCCGGCTGCCGTAGAAGCCATCAAGCGCCGCAAGACGCCGATCCAAAGCTGGTACCTGGACCTATTGATGCTGCAACGCTACTGGAACAGTGAGCGCGTCTATCACCACACCGCGTCGAGCAACCTCTACTATGCTTTGCACGAGGCGCTTAGCATCGTCCTGGAAGAAGGCTTGCAACCGCGTTGGCAGCGGCATATGCGGGCATACCAGTTGCTGCGCGCTGGGCTGGAAGGGCTTGGGCTGAAGTACCTGGCGGACTCGGCATGCCAATCACCTACCCTCAGCGCCGTGCTCACCCCCGATGGATATGATGAGGCTGTCGGGCGCAAGCGCCTGGTGGACGAGTTCGGCATCGAAATCGGCGCCGGGCTGGGCGGTTACAAAGGCAAGGCCTGGCGCATCGGCCTGATGGGCGAAGGCGCGGATCAGCGCCATGTCGATGCGGTCCTGAGCGCAATCAAACAAGTCCTGTAAGCAAAGCTCTCACTGGGCCTGACGCGCCGGTTCTGCTTCGCTCACGAAGTCAATTATGCCCATCGGCACATCTCACGCCGATGGGCGTTTTTGTCACGCGTGCGACTGGTAAAACGCGCCGCCATACGCCGCGCCAGTATCGAATAGCGCTTTGACGTTCTGCACCGAAATGCCGTCGTGCAGCGAATGATCGGAAGCCAGGATATATCCTCCACCTGGGGCAGCAATATCTATTGCCTCACGCACCTCGGCTGCCACGTCAGCTGGCGTGCCGTAGGGTAACGTGCGCGACGAATCGATGTTGCCGATCAGGCACCAACGCTTGCCATAGCGTGCCTTGATGCTGCGCAGGTCCATTCCAGCAGTCCGCTGCATCGGGTGGATCGCCGCTAGCTTTGTTTGCGCCAGATCGTCCAGATAGTCGGTAATATGCCCACAAGAGTGCAAGATCGCCGGCACACCCAACGAGTCTAC
>DAOUFG010000119.1:0-8337 GCA_034430115.1 Thermoflexales bacterium
ACGAGCCGGAATACGTCGAAGTAGATTTCGTGTGCGGCATCCCCAAACGCGTGAACGGCAAAGAGATGAGCGGGGCGGAGTTGATCTATGCGCTGAACGCTTATGGCGCGCGGCATGGCGTGGGCCGCACCGACCTGGTGGAAAACCGCCTGGTGGGCATGAAGTCGCACGGGGTATATGAAACGCCGGGCGGCACGATTTTGCGCGAGGCGCACCAGGGCATCGAAGAGCTGACGATCGACCGCGAGACGTTGCACTTCAAGCAGATGGTGGCATTGCGCTATGCCGACCTGCTCTATAACGGGCAGTGGTTCACGCCGCTGCGCGATGCGCTGCAAGCGTTCATCACCGTCACGCAGCGCGACGTGACGGGCAAGGCGCGCATCAAGCTCTACAAGGGCAGCGCTACGCTGGTAGGCCGCCAGGCCACCTATTCGCTATACCGCGAGGACCTGGCGACTTTTATGCGCGAGGATGTTTATAACCAGAAGGATGCCGAAGGGTTCATCCGGCTGTATGGTTTGCCGATGCACGTGAAGGCGCTGATGGATGAGGCACGCGCTTCGTCCAGCGCGCCGCCGGACGTGAAGAACGGCGGCCCCAGGGACTGACACGTGCCTTTCTCGCTTCGTCAGCCGGCCAGGATTTCTTTGGCCCGGTCGATGCGGATGATGCCCTCTTGAACCAGTTGCCGGGCCACACGTTCGATCTGTTCGCCGGTGGCCCCGGCAGCCATCGCCACCTGGCGGGCGTGCAACGACATGTGGCCGCGTTGAATCCCTTCGTTGGCCAGGGCGCGGATGGCGGCGAAGTTCTGCGCCAGTCCGATGCAGGCCATCACCTGCGCCAGCTCGCGCGCCGTTTTCACCCCCATCACTTTGAGGGCTGCGCGTGCCGAGGGGTGCGCGCGCGTGGCGCCGCCCACCATGCCGGCCGCCAGCGGCAACTCGATCTCGCCGGTCAGGTCACCTTCGTCGTTGATGCGCCAGCGCGTCAACGAGGTATAGTGCCCGCTGTGCGCCGCGTAGGCGTGTGCGCCGGCCTCGATGGCGCGCCAGTCGTTGCCGGTGGCGATTGCCACTGCGTCGATGCCGTTCATGATGCCCTTGTTATGGGTCGCCGCGCGATACGGATCCATCTCGGCGAAGAGCGATGCCTCCACGATGCGATTGACCACCGGCGCGCCGTTCTTGTTCCCGCTTGTTTTCTCATCTGCCAGCGAATGAGCCAGGATGCGGCAGGTGGCGCGCGCCAGGCGCCGGTCGGCCAGGTTCGAGAGGATGCGCAGGTTCACCCAGCCGCCCGTGAGCGCTTCGATGCGTGGGGTGAGCGCCTCGCACACCGTGTTGATCATGTTGGCGCCCATCGCGTCGCCAGCGTCGTAGAGCACGTGCACGATCAACATTTGCTTGCTGGTTGCGTCTCCCACCAGGCGGGTTTCGATGCCCACCGTGCGGGTATAGGGATCGCGCGTCTTTTCGTTTTGTACGTTCAGCCACTCGATCAACTCCGGCGTGGCCTGCGCAATTGCAGCGCACGCGGCATCTACGTCCGGCACGTCGAGCACCTGTATCTGCCCGATCATGATCGGTGGGTTGCTCGTGGCGGTGAACCCACCGCCGGCGCGCGCCAGCTTGGCCGCGAAGCTGCATCCTGCGACGACTGACGGCTCTTCGATCACCATTGGCACCAGAATCTCACGCCCGTTCATCTCAAGGTTCGTCACGATGCCCATGGGGAGCGCATAGGTGCCGATCACGTTTTCGATCATATGGTCGGCCTGCTCCAGGCTCAGCCCATTGCGCAGCGCGGCCACATCCGCATCGTTCAGATGCGCCATTTCGGCCAGCAGCGCCAGCCGATCTTGCGCCGGCAGATCACGGAATTTCGGTTTGCCAGAGGGTTGGTCAGTCATAAGTCGTCAAAAATCGTAGGGAACGTGAAAGAAAAATGGCGAGGTGTCGCCGCCGGCACCTCGCGAATGATTAACCGATAGACGCTAAAAATGTGTGCACCGCCTGCATATAGGCGGCAAAGCCCTCGCGGCGGATGTTGTGCCCCGCGCCTGGGATGCGCACGACCGTCAGGCTAGACGCGATTTGAGCCGCTTTTTGAGCCGTCTCCGGCGTGACGATGGCGCCCTTGTCCGGGTCCGCCGTGATGAGCAGCACCGGGCAGGTGATTTTAGCCAGGTCCTCCCAGAGGGTAGCCGCGCCGGGCTGGCCGAACCGCAGCTCCGCCAGGTTTGGGCTGACGCGCAGCTTCGAATCGGCCCAGGGGCCAAGCTCTTCTTCCGACCATAGCGGTGATTGCTGGTGCGCCTTGGCGATGAGCGCCTCACGGGTCATGCCCCGGTTCGCCATGATGCCTTCGCGCATCTGGATCGAGCGTTTCTTGAGTTGCTCTTCGTCCACCGGCGCGGCTGATTCACGAAAGGCCGGGTCTTCCAGGATCGTGGCGCGCATCAGCGCCGGGTGATGCGCCGTGACCAGGAACGCGCTGTGGGCGCCCATGGAATGCCCGCCCAGAATGGGCTTTTCGAGCTTGAGCGCCAGCACGAATTCATACAGGTCGTCTGCAAGTATGGCGGGAGAAGCTGAGCCGGCCGGCCCAGCCGAAAGGCCGTGCCAGCGCGCGTCGGGCATGATGACGTCATAATCCGCCTCGAGCGCTCTGGCGACCGGCGTCCAGCACAGCCCGTCGTCGGTCGCGCCGTGGCATAGCACGATCACCGGCTTATCGCCGCCGGTGCGGTAATAGTGAATCTTGATGCCGTTGGCGGTGACGTCGCCACTAAACCATTCTGCCATTGTTCGCCTTCCTTCTCGTGTTCAGATAGAGTGTCGTGAACCTGGACGTGCGAACTATTGTACCTATCACCTGCGCTTGCGGCCCTGGCTGCGGGTGCGGCGTGTCACCGTCTTGTAGTGCCCCGGCTCCTTGGGGATGTCAGGCGCCATAGCCAGTTCTTCTTCGGCGGCTTCTTCGCCCATTCTGCGCACCTTCTCCCATTCGGGCGTCTTGTCGTCGATGTCGTTTAGGTGTTGGCGCAGCTCGAAGATCTGATCGCGCAGCATGGCAGCCTTCTCGAATTCCAGGTCTTTGGCTGCCTGTTTCATTTGCTTTTCCAGTTCCGTTAATAAGCGGTTCGCCTCGGGCTTGGGCAGGTCTCGCACCGATATGGCGCCTTCACCGGAAGGTGATTCGCCGGCTGCCCCGGAAGTCGTTTCAGTGCTTGACTTGACGCGGTCGGTCAGGTCGCGCACTGCTTTGAGGATCGTGGTGGGCTCGATGCCGTGCTCGGTGTTGTAGGTTGTCTGCTTCTTGCGGCGGCGCTCCGTCTCTTCTATCGCGCGCTTCATCGAGTCGGTCATCGTATCGGCATACATGATGACCTTCCCATGCACGTGACGCGCGGCGCGACCAATCGTCTGGATCAGCGAGGTGGTGCTGCGCAAGAAGCCTTCCTTGTCGGCATCCAGGATCGCCACCAGCGATACCTCGGGCAGGTCCAACCCTTCGCGCAGCAGGTTGATGCCCACCACCACGTCGTATTGCCCCAGGCGCAGGTCGCGCAAGATCTCCACGCGCTCCACCGTCTGCACTTCGCTGTGCAGGTACTGCACCTTGATGCCGATTTCCTGTAAATACTCGGCCAAATCTTCGGCCATGCGCTTGGTGAGCGTGGTCACCAGCACGCGCTCGCTGCGTCCCACGCGCTCGCGCACCTGGGCGATCAGGTCGTCCACCTGGCCTTTCACCGGCTTCACCTCCACGATGGGGTCTACGATGCCGGTGGGGCGGATGATCTGTTCGGCGACGACGGTGGCATGTTGTGCCTCGAATGGGCCGGGCGTGGCGCTGGAGAAGATCACCTGCCGGAAGCGCTGCTCGAATTCTTCGAACTTCAGCGGGCGGTTATCCATGGCACTGGGCAGGCGGAAGCCGTAATCCACCAGCACCTGCTTACGCGCGCGGTCGCCGTTATACATGCCGCCGATTTGCGGGATGGTCATGTGGCTTTCGTCCAGGATGAGCAGGAAGTCATCGGGGAAGTAGTCCAGCAGCGTGAAGGGGGGCGTGCCGGCTGGCCGGCCATCCAGCAGGCGCGAGTAGTTCTCGATGCCGCTGGTGTAACCCACCTCGCGCAACATTTCCAGGTCATAGCGCACACGCTGTTCGATACGTTGCGCCTCCAGGAGCTTGTCGTTCTCCTTGAAGTACTTGATGCGCGCTTCAAGCTCCTGGTCGATGTCTTTGATGGCGGTTTGCATCTTTTCCTGGGGCGTGATGAAGTGCTTGGCGGGGTATATCTCGATCTCGTCAAGCGTTTGGATGATCTCGCCGGTGAGCACGTCGATCTCGGTCAGGCGCTCCACGTCGTCGCCAAAGAACTCGATGCGGTAAGCGTTGTCGGCATAGGCGGGCTGCACTTCCAGCGTATCGCCGCGCACGCGGAACTTGCCGCGCGCCAGGGTTACGTCGTTGCGTTCATATTGGATGGCGACCAGCATGCGCAGCACCACGTCGCGTCGGCGCACCTCGCCGCGCTTCAGCTTCACCACGAAGCGCCCATAGTCCTCGGGGTTGCCGATGCCATAGATGCACGATACCGAGGCCACGATGATCACGTCTTTGCGGCTCATCAGCGAACTGGTGGCGGCCAGGCGCAGCCGGTCGATCTCGTCGTTGATGGACGAGTCTTTCTCAATGTACAGGTCGTAGCGCGGCACGTAGGCTTCGGGCTGGTAGTAGTCATAGTAGCTGACGAAGTATTCCACCGCGTTCTCGGGGAAGAACTCCTTGAACTCGGAGTAGAGCTGCGCCGCCAGGGTCTTGTTGTGGGCCATGACGAGGGTGGGGCGTTGTGTGCGTTCGACCACCTTTGACATTACAAACGTTTTGCCCGTGCCGGTGGCTCCCAATAGCGTGGTGTAGCGGTTTCCGGCATTCAGGCTGTTCACGATCGTCTCAATCGCCGTCGGTTGATCCCCAGTGGGTTCAAAAGGGGAGTGAACTTTAAACTCTGGCATGTCGCCTATTATAGAACAGGTGTTCATGCGAGGCGCAAGGGGCTGCATGCAGCCCCTCATCTATTTCCAGTGCAACATCTGAAATTGAGCGCCAGGTAATGCCTTTATGCTTCAGCCCTGCCCACGCGGCTTGACCTTCAAGATGCCCCACGCCTGTGAGACGGGCACGACGAACATGATGCCCGTGTGGCGAGCGTGGAAATCGCCGATGATCCGGCGAGCCGCGTCGATGGCTTGCGCCAACACCGCCTCGTCATCAATCATGCAGAACAGGGTCAGGTTGTTCGTTTCTTCGCTTGAGAGGACTGTGCGCAACGACACGATCAGGGGCAGGTCATCTCGCACGCCGCTTTCGCGCCGGCTGCCCATGCTATCGACGACCGTCACGCCCGGCACACCGATATCTTCCCAAGCATCCAGGATGTCGGATTGTTTTACTGGATCATCAATCACCAGTACTAACAAGTTTGTCGCCATCTACAATCTCCTTGTTGACAGTGTCGTTCTCGCGTGGGAATACCCGTCGCAACAGGAAGGGGGTGATAAGTGTGGTCAGGAATACCATCAGGACCGTAGCAGCAAAGACGTTTTCGTCGATCAGCCCTAGCTCCAGGCCGATCGTTGCGACGATCAACCCTACTTCGCCGCGTGAGACCATGCCGATGCCCACGCGCAGCGACTCGTCCAGCGTCATGCCCGCCACTTTTGCGCCCAGCCCCGCGCCGATTACTTTTGAAATGATTGCGATGAGTGTCAACGCAGTCATGAATACAAGCGCTGTGCTGTCCATGTCGCGCACGTTCACCTTCAGGCCGATGCTCACCAGGAACAGCGGCACGAAGAAAGCGTATGCGATTGTGTGCATCCCCTGGTTGATTTCGTGGCGTATGCGTGTGCGACCGAAGAAGATGCCCGCCAGAAACGCGCCTGTGATGGCTGCAACCTGCCCAAACGCCTCGGCGGCGAACGCGAAGAGCAACGTGACCACGATGGTCCACGACAATACGCCTTCGCTAATGGGCAGCCGCCGGATGTGTTGAGTAACGGCGGGCAGCACCCACAGCCCGACCGGAATGGCGATGGCAAAGAAGAGCACCATGCTGATGATGACGTTGAGCACGCTGCCCGCGCCGCCGGACCCGGTGACGGCCAGGAAGATGGACAGCAGTAGGATCACCAGCACGTCGTCCACCACGGCTGAGCCCAACATCGCCACACCTTCGCGTCGTTTGATGACTCCTAGCTCCAGTAACGTCTGTGCCGAAATGCTGACGCTCGTGGCGGTCAGGATCAGGCCGATGAAGATGCTATGCTCAACGCTGTGACTGAAAAGCAGTGCTAACCCGCCACCTAGTAGAAAGGGCACCACGACACCCAGGCTGCCCGCACTCATTGCCACACGTCCACTACCCAAAAGCTCTGTCAGGTCCACTTCCAGCCCGGCCATGAACATCAAGAGGATGACGCCCAGTTCGGCCAACTCCAGCACAATATCTTCCCCGTGGGTGGATGTGAAGAATGACCAATGGAACATATTCAACAGAGTAGGCCCCATGATGAGCCCCGCCACTAACTCACCCAGCACAGCCGGTTGCTTCAAGCGCATACTCACCAGACCTGCGGCTTTGGTAACGAAAATGAGTAACGCAAGTTGCAAAATTAGCTGTAAGGTCTCGCTCATGATATCCCTCGATTTTTAGTATAACGTGCCGGATATGCCGCGGCATCCGCGAAATAGCTGAGTACAAATAACGGCGCATGTGCACGTTTAGTTGATCCAGTGATTTACCTAAAAACGATATGTGACAGACGCGATGCCATCGTGCAACGCTGGACGGCGTCGCGTGTGGAGATTGGGGTTGGGCGGACAGGCTGGCTCAGTCCGCCGAAGGTTTGGGGTTCAGTGCGGCTACCACGCAACGTATTTCGCCAAAGTCGATGGCGTCGGGCAGGAGCCGCTTGATCGGCGTCAGCCGCTCTGCCCCCCCTGCTTTGTCGATAGCCTGCCGGATCTGTGCTTCCACGTCCGCGCTGACCAGTTGTCGCACATCCAGCTTGCCGGCACTGATCAATTGGGCTGCGTGATGATAGATGGTGCTGGCCGTCAGCCCGCGCCTGGCAGCCACTTCTTTCACGGTCAATCCTTGTGTAAAGAGCGCCGCCGTCACTTCCACGCTGCTGACCTTCTCTTCCTTATCAGCCACAGGGGCTTTGAGGGCGGAGGCACCGAAGTCGGGATGCGGCTCGCCGCGCGCCTCGCGGATGTGCCAATCGCAACAAGGTTTGGCGTTGAGCGGGCTAGTGTCGCCGAAATGTTCCACCAACATACGCTGGCGGCAGCGCGTCGTCGTCTCGGCGTAGACGATCATCTTCTCTAGCTGGGCGCGTTTGTGCGCCCGCCGGCGTTGTACGTCGGCCTGGGCCAGGTTCAGTGCTTCATCTGATAGTTCCTGCACCTGATAACGCAGCGCAGCACCTTCGTTCTCCAGCCGGATGAGGGTGTTGGTCTCTTCCAGTTGTGAAAGTCCCACTCGCAACTTTACTTCGAACAGGTGCGTGACGCGCACCAGGTCGTCCACCGTCACGAGCGCGATGTTCTGCTTCGCGCGCGTCAAGATGGCTTTATGGAGCGCGATTAACTCATTGCGCGACGGCGCATCATTCTCGATGAACCATTCCTGCAGCTTGCGGTCTTGCGGGGCATAGAGCAACACGCATTGTGCCAGCTTGCCGTCGCGTCCGGCACGCCCGGCTTCCTGGTAATAGGCTTCCACCGAGCCGGGGATGTTGTAGTGCACCACGAAACGCACGTCGGGCCGATCCACACCCATACCAAACGCGTTGGTGGCGATCATGACGGCGTTGGGCGTGCTGAGGTAAGCATCCTGCATCAACGAGCGCTGGCTTTTTTCCATCCCGCCGTGATAGACAAAAGTGGGGATTTTGTAATTTGCTTCCAGGGTGGTTGCCAGTTCTTCGGCTTCACGCCGCGTGCCCACATAGATGATGCCGGAACCTTTTACCACGCCCAGCACCTTCAGCACCTGTTGCATTTTGCTGTGCAGATCGGGCGTATAGCGCACGTGGAATACCAGATTGGGCCGGCTGAAGCCGGTGATCACGTGTTCGGTGTCGGGCAGCTTTAGTTGATCGACGATGTCTTGTTGTACCTCAAGCGTGGCGGTGGCCGTCAGGGCAATTGTGACCGGGTTACCGAGCATGCTGCGCACGCTGCCGATGTGCAGATAATCGGGGCGGAAGTCGTGGCCCCACTGTGAAATGCAGTGCGCCTCGTCCACAGCCA
>DAOUFG010000120.1:0-9298 GCA_034430115.1 Thermoflexales bacterium
GATAAGGTGCGCGAGGTGGTGTACCTCGACATCAGCGCCACCCGGCGCATCTTGCTGCATCGTCAGGTCGGCGAAGCCCTGGAGCAATTGGGCGGAGGGCGCTTTGAGGATCGTGACGCACGGCTGGCGGAGTATTTCGAGCATGGGCACGTGTGGGATAAGGCGATTACCTATCTTTTCCAAGCTGCTAATCGCTCGTGCGATCTGTTTGCCATGCGCGAGGCGATGCAGTTCTATGATCGCGCGGTTGAACTGGCCAAGGCGCACCCCGGTGCCGTCGATGACGGGATGTTGCTGGCGCTCTATGAGCATCGCGGTGAGTCGCGCGCGACGGCGGGCTTGTTCGACGGCGCCGTGTCGGACCTGGAGCGTGTGCTCGCGGCGGTCCGGGCGGCAGGCGATTGTGACCGAGAGCGCGCCCTGCTCATCCGGTTGGGCCAGGTGTTGCGCAAGATTGAGGATCGCGACAGGGCGGAACATTACCTGGGCGAAGCCGTGACGCTGGCGCGCCGAACGGGTAACCTGAGCGCGGAGGCGGATGCGCTGTATCACTTGGGCACCATCTCGTGGGATGAAGGGGATAACACCCAAGCGCGCGCACACCATAGCCGGGCGCTGGATATTTGCCGCATGTTGGGCCTGACCGACCTGGTGGCGGTGCAGGCCACGCATGGCATGGCCGAGGCGCTCCTGATGGCGGGCGAATCGGAGCAGGCCGAAGCCCTGTTTGCCGAATCGTTACAACTGGCGCGCGGCATCGGCGATAAGGGCTACGAGGCCGAAAACCTGCAAATGAGCAGTTGGAGCAACTTGGGCAGCGTGGCGATTGGTGATTACCGGCGCGCGATTGAGTTCGCCACGCGCTCGCTGGAGATTAGCGAGGCTTCGTCCCTGGGCTGGCACACCGTCAGCACGCTCATCAGCCTGGGGCTGGCGCAAGGCTGCACCGGTGCCTACGAAATCGGCCTTCCCAACGTGTTGCGCGCCGATGCGATTGCCGAGGAATTGAAGCTGGCGCGTTTCCGTGCGATGGGCCTGGATGTGCTGGGCTATCTCTACCTGGACCTGAACCTGTTTGAGCGCGCCATTGAAACTTTCATCCTGGGGCTGGATATTTCGTTGCGCGCCGGGCGGAACTTTTGGCAGAGCCGTTTGCAGGCCGACCTGGCCATTGCGCGCCTGCGTGCCGGCCAGCCGGATGTGCGAGGCGAGTTGGATGCCGCGTTGGCCCTGGCGCAGTCGGGCGGGGCCTATTTCCATGCGGTGCGCTGCCTGGAGGGGCTGGCGGAACTGGCCCTGGTGCAGGGGCAGCCGGACGAAGCCATCAAACAAGCGAATGCCTTGTTTACGCTGGCTGAGCGCGGCGGGCAGCGCGAGAACATGGCGCGCGCGCACTACTGGCGCGGCGAGGCTTTGCGCATGAAGGGGGACTTGGCGCAGGCTGAGGCCGCGTTGCGCAAAGCGCTGGTGCGGGTGGAGCGAATTCAGCGCCCGCGCCTGGTGCGAGACATCCATCATGCGCTCGCGCAACTCTATTGTTCGCGCGGTGAAAGTGAGCAATTGGCGCGGCATGCCTCAGCCGGGCAGGCGCTGATCGAGCAAATCGAGGCCAATCTGGCGGATGTTGCGTTGCGGGCCGGGCTGGATCAACTGCGTTTGTCCACGTCCGCGAATCTTCACGAATGAGTGTTGGGCCCCCTTCGGCAAACTCAGGATGATTTCGACAGGTGCGTGGTTTTCATGGTGAGCTTGTCGAACCATGATCGTCCTTGTCACGATGAGGACGCGGGCGTGAAGCCCGCGCCTACCCGGCATGAAAGCTCCGCACAATGTGCGAGTGCTACGCGAGCAGGCTCCTTTATTGGTACCTGAGAAGGTGGTGAGGATGGATACCCCCACCTGACCTCCTCCGTAGTAACAGGGGAGGAATTCGATTCGTTGTCACCCTCGCCCGGTATTCCGGGAGAGGGGGCATGTTGTGAATCACGCGGTTGTGGCGAAGGCCCCCACTTAACCTCTCCCGTGGCCTATCGCGGGAGAGGAATTTGAACTGTGTTCGCTCACAAATGTATTGAGAGGTGGATATTCTAAGTTAGTCACTTGAAATTCTTGATGTCGCTTTTACGTCGATCATGTAGGGTGAGATGTTATCTCGCCCCGGCTGGGCGACTTAACAAGTCGCCCTACATCTGACGAGCGCATCAACTTCTTCTGGCGATTTACTTAGTTCTGTGCCACGCGCGTGACCAGCGCCGGGGCTTGCATCAGGCCACACGCCACGAGCTGATAGCCGTCGATCCAGTCATCGCCGGTGGTGATGAACGAATCCGGCCCGGTGCCGACAGGCCACTTCTGTGCGGAGTGCAGCGGGCCGTGCGAGTTGCGCCGATGCCCGATGACTTCGATTTGCAGTTGCGCCTCCGGCTTGCCGCTCACCAGGTCGGTGATGTCCACCTCGTTGGGCTGCCAGGCGATGATGCCGGCCGGTGCGCCATCAACCAACACGCGCACTGCCGTGCCCAGGTACGCCGGCACCTGCACGATCAGGCGCTCGCCAGCACCCAGGTTGGGCTGCACGTCGCAGTGATAGGTCACAGCGCCGGAATAGAACGCCAGCCCTTGCGGCACCCAATCGCCCAGTTGCAGCGTCTCGGGCGCCGGGGTGATGCCGACGTCCGTGCCATCCACGCAAGTGCCAAAGTTGCCCAACAAGTAGATGATCTCCAGGCCCGCGTAATCCTCGTCGTATAGCCCGGCCAGCTTGATCTCGTTCGTGCCCGGCCGGATCAACGCCGGGTCCAATGGCACTTTCTTCAGCGAGGCATCGGTCCACCAGCCGCTTTGTACGTCGGTGTCCACTTCGCTGCCGTTCAACGTGATGCGGAAGCGTTGAGGTTGTTCGATCCCCAGGAACAGCTCGCCATTGGGGGGGGCCGTCGCCTCGAAGGAGTAGCTTAGCTCTACGGGCAGGCGCTGTGGGTCGGGCGTATGCTCGCGTGCCCAGGGCTGCACCATCGCGCCGCCGCGTGGCGTGAGCCCAAGCGCCTGGCGTGCGGCGCGGTCGATGCGCAAGACTTCCTCAGGCCCATGCCATTCGCCGAAGCCCAGCCGGTAACGCGGCCGGTCGAGCGGTAGGTTGTTGCACTCCGAAAGGGTGATTCTCCAGGCCTGTGCTTGTAAGGTGCCGGTTCGTAGGTCGGCGAACACGGGGCGCGCAGGGTAGGCTTCGGACGTCGCCTTGTGCGGGATGACGAACAGCCGGCTGCCCAGGGCGGGGAAGGACGTGCTGATTTCCCATGCGCCATCTGTGTTGCGCCGGGCGGTGGCGCAATAGATCGCGCCGCTCTGCGGGTCCAGTTCCACCGGCTGGCCGGCGCACTCTGCAAACCCGCGAATCGTCACCGTGGGATAGGCCAATGTGCGTTCCACCGCGCGTGGTTGGTTGAAGCGGTCGGTGGCCGGGTCGTTCACGTCGCTCGTGTTGCAGACGAAGAGATAGCTGGCATCGCGGTCCTCGCGCAGCAGGTAGAGTGCGGCGCTGATCTCCTGGCCGGTTTCATCGCAGATCGAAAGGCGGCGCGTCTTGGGCGCTACGGCCTGCGCGATCCCCGGCCCGTTGGCGGGCGCCGTCACGCATTGCGCGGCGAACGTGCGCACTTCATCCGAGGGTTCGGCGTCCAGGTAAGCGCACGGCTCGCCGGCAAACACAACCAGGCCCCCGGTATCCTGGAACGCGATGAGCATCGCCAGGGTGCTGGCGCGCATCGTCTTTAGTGGCGGCACCAGCACGGCTTTGTATTCGGCCTGGCCGATCTTCAGCACCGTCTCTTTCTTCCGGCGCGTGATCGTTGCATGGCGCGCCATGATGTCTTCGTCGCCATAGTCGAAGTCGATGTGCGCATTGACCAACGCCGATTCCACTTCCACGATGGTGTGATCGTAGGCCTGGGTCTGTGGGTCGGTCGTCCAGCCGCTGCGCACCATTGTCCACATGCTTTCCACGGGATGAATCACCAGCAGGTCGCGCACCTCAGTGCCGCGCGTCATCACGGCATTGATGCGGGCATAGTAATCCTCCACCTTGCTGTAGAGGTTCCACCAGGGCGATTGGTAGAAGATGCCGGCGGGGTAGTCGCGTTTGGCTTCGCCTTCCATGGTGTACCAGGCCAGGTGCTGGCAGCGCAGGTTGATGCCGAGCGCCGTTTGCCAATCGCTCAGGGCTTTATGACCTGCCCACGAGAAATCCCATCCGGTGCAGCCATACGTCTCCGTCAGGCGCCACTGCTTGCCAAACTGGTGCGCGGCGGAGCTGACCTGTTTGGCGGTGCTATAGGCGCGCCAATGCTCGGTGAGCAGGTCCATGCCGGGGGCCTGCATGAATTCATAGAAGCGCATACAACTGCCCACTACCTCGGCTTGCGTGGCGATGGAATCTTCCAGCAACACGTGGCCGATGTGGATCATGTTGTTCTTCTCGCACCACTCGCCGATCTGGCGCGCGAAGGCATCTACGAACAGGAAGGTGACGCAATCGTGATAGTCGTGCCGGGCGGGCGTCATCGGCTGGCCGTCTATGTCGTAGAACAATTCCACCAGGTGCGGGATGAGGTCATAGCCGTAGCGTTGTTTGAACACCCTGGGCAGCGCGCCCGTCCAGGGCATGCCGAACATGTGGCCGGTGTTGTTGTCGGGGGCCAGCTTCTGGCCGTGGTTGGGCTCGTCGGTGAAGATACCGGGGATGGTATTGCCGAAATATTTGCCCAGGTGCTTGCGATAAGCCTCGTGCGTCACTTTGATGAATTGCTGCACGGCACGATGGTTCAGCACGTCCAGGTAAGTGTAGCCGTTGTACCAGCTACTGGGCGAATCGATGACCACTTTGAACGCCAGGATCGATTCTCCTTCTGCGAGCTTGCGCGGCTTTTTGCCGGGTTCAAGCGGGCGCACGTCGCTGGCGGCCGGGCTATCCACGCGCGCAATGAAGGCAGCGAGCGTATCGTCGTCCCACTTGAACTCGCGCGGGGTGGCGTATTCATACAGCATGAGCGAGCGCTTGCGGAAGCGCTCATCGCGCGTGACGAGACCTCCGGCGGCGCCGGACGGCCAGCGGTCCTCGTCGTAGAGCCAGGCGATCATATCCAGCTTTTGCGCTTCGTCGGCGCACGCCTCGATGCAACGGAACCACTCATCTTGCAGGTAGGGCGTGGCCAGCCCTACGCGAGAATGCATAAAAAAGCCTCCCAGCCCCATGCGGTGCATCAGCCGGATCTGGCGGCGTAGTTCGTCGGGGTCGAGTTTGCCGTTCCAGGCCCAGAAGGGCTGCCCGCGATACATATTGGCAGGCTGCTGGAAGTCGGCGGTCAGTTTGTCTATCATGCTTGCCTCCATGCGCCTATTATCGTGTAGTGGTTGCAATTTGGTGCTACAAGTGCTACAGCGTATGAACTGCCTCATCACAGGAATAGACGAATCAAACTTCCAGGGGCAGGCGCGATAATGAATCAACTTAACGCCCCTGGAGGTTTGTTTGAGCTTGATGCATAGGCGTACATTTCTATCCACGCTGGCGCTCTCGTTGGTTGCAGTGGCGTGCCGCAACGGCACCTCACCGAGCAGGCAACCCCTCTCAACGGCGCCGCCGCCCTCTGATCTGTGGGTGATCAATGTCGATAAGATGACTCCCGCCGAGCAGACGCTGGCCGTGACGTTGCAAGGTCTGGTCAATAAACAATCGGCGCGTATCTGGGTTGCCAGTGAGGGCATGAATGCCATTCTGCTGGAAGCTTTGCACCAGGAGGGCACGCAACTGCACAACGTGTCTTCGGCGTGGAATCTGTTGGAACAGTTTCGCAGCGAGGTGAAGGGCGCCATCCTTTATGCACTGGGCACGGATAGCCTGAACGTGGCTACGTCGCTATGTGGCCCCAAACAAGCCGTGGCGGTGGATGAGTCCATCGCCGATCAGGCGAAGGCGAATGGGCTGGACGTGCTGTTTGACGTGCGCAAATATGATGAGCGCACTGCCTATATGGAATTCAAGGACTTGTTTGGGCGCGGCATGGTGGTGGAACAAACCGAAGAGAAGAACGCGCACCTGCGCGACTTTGCCGTGCAGCGCAACGCGTTCACCTACTATCGCATGGACCCTGTCACCACTGTGAAAGTCATCCAGGAGATGGGGCCTAGCGCATTCGTTTATGGTTGGGGCGGCGACGAGCACCAGTGGGTGCAAAATTTGAGCAAGGCCGGCGGGCTGGGCATCGCCGCCGACTGGTCGTTGAATCTGTCGGCGCTTTCGCAGATGCCGTCGCCGATTTCGGCGCGCCCGCACCACTACCCGGATCCCGCTCAAGACGGGCAGCGCATCGTCGCCTTTGTGATGACCGATGGCGATAACATTCAGTGGATGGGTGGCGGGTTCGCCACCGATAAGGGCTTTTGGGCCAATCAACACCGCGGCGAATTTAATATGACCTGGGAGATGGCGCCGGTGTTTGCCGACGTAGCGCCGCGCGTGCTGGATTACTTCTACCGCACCGCTAAGCGGGGAGACTTCATCGACGACTTCGTGACCGGCCCCAGCGGGGCCGGGTATAGCTATCCGAACGATCTGCCCGATCGTGCGGCCTTTGCCGCCAAGACGGCGGAGTATCTGCGCAAGACAGATATGTCGGTCGTGACGATGTTGAATTCGGGCGGCAGCATGGCGCAGGCCAATGAAATGCTTGACCGCCCCGAGGTGCTGGGTGTGCTTTATAAAGACTACTCGCCCTACAACCTGGAGAATGGCGCAATCACCTGGCACAACGGCAAGCCTTGTATCTCCTATCGCTTTCTGCTGTGGGAGCCGCAGCAGTCGGGCAGCCCCGAGGCCCTGGCGCAGGCAATCGGCCAGATGCCGGCCAAACCACTGACCGACCCGCAAAGCTACGCGCTCATCAACGTACATGCCTGGTCGTGGCAGGACATCGGCGGACCGATGGAGGCCGTGAAGCGCACAATCGACTTGTTGCCGTCCGGCACGCGCGTGGTGACGGCGGAAGAGTTGGTCATTCTGTTGCGTAACAACTTTGGCACACCTGTGCCAAAATGAATTGGAGATTGGGGATTAGAGAATGGAGATTGAAGGATGAAGCGTGAAACATTATTCCTCACGTTTCAATTCTTAATCTCAAATCTTTCCGTGCCCTCTGTGGTGCAATAACTATCGATGGAGGTAATCAAAGATGGTACGTATCGCGATGCTTGGCATGGCGCATGTCCATGCGAATGGCTACGGTGAATATGTCAAGAAGCACGCTGATGCCAAGATGGTTTGCGTGTGGGACGATGACCCAGCGCGCGGCAAGGCCGCTTCCGAGAAGTTTGGTGTGCCGTGGTATGACGACCTGGATGAGGTGTGTGCCTGCAAAGACGTGGACGCGGTGGTGATCAATGCGCCGACCTCTCAACACCCCGAAGTGATGAAGGCCGCGTTGAAGCACAAGAAGCACATCTTCACCGAGAAGGCATTGACGGTGAGCACCAAGGATTCTGACGAAATTGTCAAGCTGGTGCACGACAGCGGCATCAAGTTCATGACCTCGCTGCCCAGCCGGACGCGCCCCGAGATTCTATTCATGAAGGACGTACTGGATAAGGGCTTGTTAGGCAAGATCACGCTGATGCGTGCGCGTGTGGCGCATATGGCGGCGCTGGATAAATGGTTCCACGATGGCAGCGCCTGGTTTGCCGATGCCAGCCTGGCCGGCGGCGGCGCGTTGTTTGACCTGGGTTGCCACACTACCGACGTGATGCGCTGGTTCATGGGCGAGCCGAAGAGCATGATCGCCAAGATTCAGAACTTCTCCGGCGCATACCCGATCGACGACAACACGGTGGCGGTGATCGAGTTCAAGAACGGCGCGCTGGGCATCCTGGATACGTCGTGGGTGCATCGTGCTGGGCCGAACCCGTATGAAATCTATGGCACCGACGGCTACATGAGCTATAACGCAGCGCCCAATGGCGGCCTCTTGCTCAACAGCACTCAGCTCAAGACTGGCGACATCCAGGGCTACATCAGCCCGACAAATTTGCCCAAAGCGTTGCCGATGCCGATGGATCAATGGCTGAGCGCAATCGAGCATGACACGCCGATGGCCATCAGCGTGGAAGATGGGCGTAACCTGACCGAGCTTTTGGAGGGCACCTATCAGGCTGCGCGCAGTGGCAAGGAAGTGGTATTCTAACTCCCGTGTACGTTGATGGCTCAAAAAAACCTGTGAGGTTTGTCAAACCTCACAGGTTTGTGATGCGCGCAAAAAGCTGTAATCTATTGCTTGGGAGAATGGTGCCGATATTGCCCCGGATGTTTTATATTACGGACTGACGCCGGCCTGGCTGGCAGAAACACAACAATCGTAAACAAAAGAGGACTTTATGGCTGATCATCGTATTCGCGTTGCCGTCGTGGGTCTTGGTTTTGGCGCGGAATTTGTGCCCATTTACATGGATCATCCCGACGTCGCCGCCGTGGCGATATGCGACCAGGATGCGCAGCGCCTGCAAACGGTCGGCGAGCGGTTTGGCATTGCGCGGCGTTACGCCGACGTGAGCGAAGTGATCGCCGCGCCCGATATCGACGCCATTCACCTGGTCTCGGGCATTCCCGATCATGCCCGGCAGGCAATCGCGGCATTGAACGCGGGTAAGCATTGTGCTTCCACTGTGCCGATGGCGACCAGCATCGACGACCTGAAGGCCATCATCGCCGCGCAACGCATGTCGGGCCGCAACTATATGATGATGGAGACGGCCGTGTTCACGCGCCAGTTCCTGTATGCTCAAGCGCTGCGCGACCGGGGTGAGTTTGGGCGTATCCAGTTCTTGCGTGGCGCGCATTACCAGGATATGGAATGCTGGCCGCCCTATTGGGCCGGGCTGCCGCCCATGTGGTACGCCACCCACGCCATCAGCCCGCTGCTGGCGATCTCCGGCGCACGCGCGACGAAGGTGCATTGTTTCGGCTCCGGCTGGATGCGCCCGGAACTTCAGCAGCAATATGGCAACCCGTGGCCGGTGGAGACGGCGATCTATACGCTGGATAAGCCGCTTCTTTCTGCCGAGGTCACGCGCACGCTGTTCCATTGTGCCCGCCCCTATATGGAGACGTTCACGGTGTATGGCGAAAATGCCTGTTACGAGTGGCAAATGGAGGATGAGCCCCCGGCGCTGTTCCGCGCCAGCCCGCTGGTGGTGGGCCAGACGCGCAACTTCAGCACCGAACATCCCGATCCACCCGACCGTGCCGATGTCT
>DAOUFG010000121.1:0-36506 GCA_034430115.1 Thermoflexales bacterium
GCAAACGAATTCCTGACCAAACCCGCCAGTTCTCACTTGCTCATTGAGACGGTCGGCCGGTTGCTGAGTATGCAAACGACACGGGCCTGTTAAAGGGTATCTGTTATCAGTGGCACGAGAAGATAGCCTCGATTAATACCAGGTATTATTATGGCGCGCCAACTATTGGTTCGGTTCTTGGAAACCTATTATCACCATCGCTGGCTATATTGGTTGCCTGTGCCAATTATGCTCGGCATTTTTGCGGTCTCTCTATTCACCGCCAAAGAAGCCTATATTGCGCAAGGGACGATATGGGTACAAAAAGAAGTCCTACTAGCCTCCATTTCGTCAAACTCCACGGATAACTGGGGTTACTCCACCCCCGCCCAGGTCACCACAGACGAAGCGACGGAACTCATGCAGTCCGACGCTTTCGTTCGCGCAATTGTGCAGCAAACCTCGCTGGAATCGGAGCTATCGAAAGGGCAAGACGCCACCGACAAACTCTTTGAGAACGTGCGGATATGGGTTTGGTGGAGCACCCTGGGCAACAACCTGATCGCCGCCAGCGCATCGAACGAACGGGCGGACGTGGCCCAGGAACTCGCCACCGGCGCGATTAAAGCGTTCCTGGCCTGGCATACCAATAATGATCGCCAGGATAGCCAGGTGGCGCAGACCTATTTCAGCAACCTGGTGGACCAATATACCCAGGAAGTAAACACGGCGCGCAGCGCCCTACAGACATACCTGGAAGCACATCCCGACCCTGTACGTGGGGACCGGCCCTCGCTTGAACAACTTGAGATCGACAAGCTTGAGTCCGACATCAAAGACGCCAGCGACCGCTTGAGCAAAGCCAAAGACGACGAAGAAACCAGCCGCTTGAAACTGACCCAGGTGAACGACAACGTCAACCAACAGTACATCACCATCGATCAGCCGCCCCTGCCAACCAAGCCGGAAGTATCGCAGAAGAAACTGGCCATTAACGGCATCATCTACCTGGTTGCCGGCGTATTGCTCAGCTTCTTGGGCGTCATCGGCGCGATGCTCCTGGACACCAGCATCCACTTTGCCGGCGAAGTAAGCACAAAGCTGTCGCTCCCCGTGATCGCGGTGATCCCAGACGCAAGCGAACCAAAACAAAGCCGTAAGCCCAAGAAACCCAAGGGGGCAGCGTCATGAACGGGTCCGGGAAAACTGTCGCCAAAAACGCGAGCGCGCTGCTCCTCTCACAGGTCACCACCTGGGTATTGACGCTCATCCTGACGGTGGTGCTGCCGCGCTACCTCGGCTCCACCGCGGTGGGGAAACTGGCGCTGGCAAATTCGATCTGGGCCATCGGCAGCATCATCGTCATGTTTGGCATGGACACGCTGCTGATCAAAGAGATCGCGCGCGCGCCGGGCAAGGCCGCAGACCTGTTTGGCGCGAGTGTTAGCACGCGCATCCTGACGCACCTGTTGGTTTTTGGCGCCGTCGTCCTCTATCTGTTCGCGTTCCACTATCCCGCCGACACGATGATCGTGGTCTGCGTCATCGGTGTCGGGAGCCTGTTTTGGGAACTCGTCAGCGCCTGCGCAGCCGTTTTGCAGGGCCTGGAGCATATGGAATATATGACGGGAGCGAACATCCTGGGCAAGCTGGTGAACACGACGGTGTGCATCGCGCTATTAATGTTCAAGCAGGATGTGTTTGCCATCGCCGCCGTCGCGATTCTGGCCGGCGGCGTCACTTTTGTCGTGCAGCTTCGGCAGGTAGCCAGGTTCATCCCCCTGCGCTTCCGGCTGAACTTACACGAAGCACGCCATCTGCTGAGGTCCGGGCTTCCCTATCTGATGACCGGCATGTTCTTGGCCGCCTATGGGCAGGTGGACGTGGTCGTGATATCGCTCCTGGTGAACGAAACGACGATCGGTTGGTATGGGGCCGCCAGCCAGCTTTTTGCCACCTTGATGTTCATCCCCAATGTATTCGTCACGGCTGTCTTTCCGGTGCTAGCGCGCATGTACACCACTTCGCCGGAGCCATTGCCGCGTCTGATGCGCAAGAGTTTCGATTGGATGATGTTGGTTAGCATCCCAATCGGGCTGGGGTTGTTCGTGGTGGCCAATTCGCTCGTGTCATTATTGTTTGGGCCCGATTTTGTGCAGAGCGGCCCGGTCCTTTCGCTGATGGGCATCGTGTTGATCCTGACCTATCAGAACATGCTCATCGGCCAGTTCCTCATCTCAACCGACCGGCAAAACATCTGGACGGTCGTCATGGCCGTGGCAACCGGGTGCACCATCGTATTGGATATCATCATCGTTCCCTGGTGCGAGCGGATGTATGGCAATGGGGCCATTGGAGGGGCCATCAGCTTCATCCTCACAGAAGTCGCGATGATGATCTTGGGCCTTACGCGGCTTCCCCACGGAACACTCGGCTGGTCGAATGTATGGACTGCGGGCCGGGCGCTGCTGGCAGGGTTGGTGATGGTGGCCGCCATCTGGTGGCTGCGCGATGCCCCCATCTACTTGCCTGTTCTGCTTGGCGCGGCAGTCTACGCAGGCATGGTACTCCTATTGCGGTTGATCCCTGCTGAAGATTGGGGCTTATTCCAGAGCATCTTGCAAGAGGTGAAAGCCCGTTTCGCAATGCGCAGGGCGCAGCCCGATAAGAGGAGCGTCGGATAAGTATGTTTAAGCGCAGCAAACCAGCACAGCCCGCCGACCCACTGGCAATTGGGGGCCTCTCGTTGCAGATCACCAGCGAGAGCACGGCTCATATTTTCCCGGCGCAGGCGGTGAACGCCTACCGGCACATGACGTCATGGTTAACCCGTAACACGCCGCTGCCCGGCATGCTGGCGTTCATCGCCGCGCTGCCCGAGGAAGGGGTTACCTATTCCGCACTGGCCCTGGCGACCATGCTGGCACACGATATGCCCGTAAGCATCTGCGTCGTCGAGATGAACTGGTACCGCCCTGGGATGAAAAAGATGCTGGGCGAGTTTGACGGCCCGGGGCTGGCCGCGCTCTTCAACGACAACGCCACGCTGCCGCAAATGACCGTCACGACCATGACGCCGAATCTCTCGCTCATCCCAGCCGGCGAACTGGCGCTGCCGCAACGCGCCATCGCAGCGCGAAGCGACAAGTTGCGCGATACGCTCACCGAGTTGACCGGGCGTTTCAACTACGTCGTGCTAGATATCCCAGCCATCACGCTGACGAGCGACGCAATCCCGCTGGCGACATTAGCCGGCGACTGTCTACTCGTCGTTCGCCAGGGAGTAACCCCTATGTCGGTGGTGAAACATGCCCTGGCCGACGTGAATCATTTACACATGTTGGGGGTGGTACTAAACAAAACTCATTACGATTTGCCGTCTCGTTTGCAGGCGCTAGCACAGACACCTTAAGGCGACCAAGATGAAACTCTTCATGGCTTTTTTGGTGCTGTGCCTGCTGATAGGCATACTACCGCGGGTTCAACCTCGCAAACGCATCTGGATGGTCATAGGTTTGTGCGGCATCACTTGCATCGGTTATTACTTCTTTCACCAAATATAGCGACGTAAGAGCGAACGACACATGATGAGCCAGCTAGCGATTCCCAGGCAAACGCCAATGACGGCGAGCGAGCAGCTTCGCCGGGCCTCGCGCACGCAAGCCGTGTGGATCATCGTGCTTGCCGGGGTCGCAGTGCTCACCGGACTGACGACACTCAGCGGCGAAGTATCGCCGTCGCTTATTGCCTGGATCATCTACATCGCCGGGGCAATTGCGATTCTGCGCGAACCACGGCACGGGCTGTATCTGTCCATTTTCTTCACGCTAATTGCCGATAAATCGCTCATGCTGTGGTACCCCTTCGTATCCAACTTCTCCAGCCGTGAGTCGATTATGTTCATCAGCACGGCGGTGAAGGTGAGCCCGCTCGAAGTCTATCTGGTGCTGATGTTTGTTTCCTGGCTGGCGCACTGCCACGCGCAAGGCAAACTGAACTTTAATGCCGGTGTGATGACTGGCCCGGTCTTGATCTGGATAGCCTTTGTCGCATTTGGCCTGGGCTATGGGTTCAGCCGTGGCGGCAATACGACCATCGCACTATGGGAGGCGCGCCCCATGTTCTACATGCTGGCGGCGTTGGTGCTGGTGAGTAACCTGGTGCAAACGCGCCAACAGGTGAACCGGCTGATCTGGCTGGCAATGATCGCCATCCTTATCCAGGGCCTGGTTGGGCTGTATACCTATCTCGTCATCTTGCAGGGGCAGGCCAGCCGCATCGAATCCATCATCGAGCACGCCGCCGCCATACGCATGGATAGCCTGTTTGTGTTACTCATCACAGCCTGGATGTTCAAAGCGTCGCGCGCCAAACGGTTCGTGCTGCCGATCTTCGCAGCCGGCATTTTTGTCACCTATATGGTCGCCCAACGGCGCGCCGCCTTTGTCAGCTTAGGGATGGGGCTGGTCGCTATCGGCATGGTGTTGTTCATGGTCAACCGCAAGCGATTCTGGCAGGTGGCGCCGGTCGTTTGCGTCGTGCTGGTGCTCTACATGGGCGCATTCTGGAACAACCAGGGAACATTGGGTCTTCCCGTGCGCGCCGTGAAATCCATGCTGATATCTGATTCGGGCAACTCACAAGAAAACTCCTCGAACGATTACCGCGTTACGGAAAACATCAACAATATGTTCACCATCAAAGCGGCGCCACTCACCGGGGTTGGGTTTGGCAGGCCGTTTTATATCATCGCCCCCCTGCCCGATATCAGCTTCTTCGAGTGGTGGCAATACATCGTGCACAACTCCATCATGTGGATGTGGATGGAAACCGGCATCGGGGGTTACTTCAGCATGCTGGTCATGATCGGGCTTGCACTGGTCTACGGGATGCAAACAACGCTTCGGATGCCGGGCGGCGACATGAGCGCCATCGCCCTGACGGCTGTGACCTACATCTTTATGCACTTCGTCTATGCCTACGTGGATATGTCGTGGGACGGCCAAAGCATGCTCTACATAGGCATCATGATGGGACTCATCAATCAACTTAGACGGATCGTCGCGCGCCCCATCGATTTGCCGAACCACATGCCTGCGCCAATGTTAACCACAACGCCATCGGAGGTGCATTCATGAACCGCATCGCCTACCTCTTCCGCGAGGAAACAGAAGGGTTTCATCTCAGCTACTTACTCGCCCGCATGTTAATGGCACCGATCCCCGACTACACGGGGGAACGTATTCGTGCCCTCATACTCAAGTTGATGGGGTTCGACATCGGTTACGGCGCAGGATTCGCCGGCACGCCTATCATCAGCGGCCCGCGCCCTCTGAAGGCAAACTTGCATATCGGCAAACACAGTTGGTTTAACAGGAGTTGCGCATTCGATATTGGAGCGCCGGTCCGGATCGGCGATCACGTCTCAGCCGGTCAAGAGGTGATGTTCATTACTACCTCACACGAGATCGGCAATCTTGGCCGGCGGGCCGGCCCGCTGAGCGTAGCGCCCATCACCATCGGTGACGGCGTATGGCTGGGAGCGCGCAGCACGATCCTGCCGGGTGTCACAATCGGCGCAGGCGCAGTAGTGGCAGCAGGTGCATTGGTTACACATAACGTGCCAACCAACATCATCGTCGGCGGCGTACCGGCGCGGCCATTCCGCAAACTGGACCCTTTCGAGACGCCCAGGCAACCCGCACCGCAACAGGAAAAACAATTCTTTGATCAGGGGACCTATGCCAACGTTGAGCATCATCATCCCAACCTATAACCGGCTCAACAGCTTACGGTTGTGCCTGGCTGCCCTGGCACGCCAGACCTACCCGCGCGCGGAGTTGGAGATCATCGTCGTGTCCGACGGCAGCGCCGACGGCACTGATGACTACCTGCGCCAGGTGAGCCCGGAGATGGGCCTCACGCCGCTCTTTCAACCAAACGGCGGCGTAGCCGCGGCACGCAATCATGGCCTGCAAGTAGCCGGGGGCGAGTGGGTGCTCTTCATCGACGATGACGTCGTGGCAGAACAGAACCTGGTGGCCGAACACATGGCAACGCAGCGCCGCAACCATGACGATGCCATCGTGCTGGGCCCGCTGTTGATCCCGCGCGATATGAAGCTGGCCCCCTGGGTGCGCTGGGAACAGCTCATGCTGAACAAACAATACAACGATATGATCGCCGGCCATTGGGGACCCACCGCGCGCCAGTTCTACACCGGCAACGTCTCGATCCGGCACGAGCACCTTCTGCGGGCCGGCGGATTTGACATATCTTTCCGGCGCGCCGAGGACGTGGAATTGGGCTATCGCCTGGCGGCGATGGGTCTGCACTTTGTGTTCAACCCACAAGCCATTGCCTATCACTACGCCGAACGTTCGTTCAAGTCGTGGCTGCAAATTCCCTATGCCTATGGGCGCAACGACGTCATCTTTACGCAGCAAAAAGGTCAGCCCTGGCTGCTGCCACAGATCATGCGCGAATATCACCATCGCCAGTGGCCCATCCGCGCATTGGCGCACGCATGCCTGGATAAACCCGGTTTGAGTGATGCGGCGATCAGCCTGCTGCGCAGTGCGGCGGATGTTACGGAATTTCTGCATCTTTATGCGTTCACCCGCATGGCCTATAGCGGAATATTCAACTTACGGCACTACCAGGGCATCGCAGACGAATTGGGCGGACGTGATGCGTTCTTCGAGATGGCAGCCAAGTCGAACTCGCACGCCATCTTGGACGAACAGACGACCATGAAAGCAAATTCATAACCTTGAAGAAGTAACGCCATGTTTGAAATTTTTAAGCAAGATGTAGAACGATGGATCAGCCTGGCGGAAGGGAACCGGCACAAGACAGCCAGCTTGCCAGTGGTGCTCAAGCTGCTCTATCGATACATGCCGCTGCGCGCCACGGCCTGGTTCCGCCTGGGTAACTGGTGCAAGGGGCACCACATCCGCCTGCTCCCTTCCATGATCCAGCGTCACATCCTGCGCGTTTATGGGTTAGACATCATGGTAGGGATGCCGGTGGGAGGCGGGTTATATATCGCACATCCCTATGGCGTTACATTGTGCGCGCAGCAAATCGGCCGCAATTGCAGCGTCATCAGCGCTTCGACGGTGGGCATGAATAAGGAGTGGCGCTTCCCCATCATTGGGGACAACGTATTTATTGGCGCAGGCGCGCGGGTGTTGGGAGGCATCCGCATCGGCAACGACGTGAAGATCGGCGCAAACGCGGTCGTCTTGAACGACGCACCTAACGGCGCCACGTTGGTCGGGATACCGGCCGAAGTGAAAAGCATCTATGGCGAACGCACCAACTGAGGAACCTCTGCGTGTGGCTTTTGTAATGGAGCAGCACGTCGGGCATCAGACTTTCTATCAAAATCTGCGCACATTCGTGGACGGAAATCCGCACGTGCGCTCCACCTGGGTACCTGTCACCTATCGTCCCACTTCTGATCGTTGGACCTGGCACCATTTATTGCCGGCAGGCATTCGTGGCACGTTCGACGGGCAAACCGAAGTTCGCCAGGCGTTGCGCCAGGATGCCTATGACGTGGTGTTCTTTAACACGCAAGTGCCCGCAGTGCTGGGGGAGCCTTTCACACGCCGATTTCCCTATGTCGTATCAACGGATATCACCCCTGTCCAATACGATGCGATGGCGACGCTTTACCACCATCACCCCGATAGACCCGGGCCAGTGAAATGGCTCAAACATCGCGCGAACGCACAAACGCTGCGCAAGGCGGACCTGGTTCTGCCCTGGACGCAATGGGCACGTGACTCACTGGAGAACGATTACGGCGTCTCGCCAAAACAGATGACGGTCCTTCCCGCAGGGGTTGACACGGGATTCTGGACGTTAAAGCCTGCTTTCAACCAGGGTGAACGCATCAAGCTGTTGTTCGTAGGTGGCGACTTCATGCGCAAGGGAGGCGATTTGCTGCTGCATGTGTTTCAGGCATTGCCGCCCGGCCTGGCAGAACTCCATATCGTCACTCACTCCGAAGTGCCCGACGCCGACAACATCCATGTCTACCATGATCGTCAGCCGAACACTGCTGAACTCCTGGCGCTCTATCACAACGCCGACATCTTCGTCCTGCCCACAGGAGCGGACGCGTTTGGCTTCGTCCTGATTGAAGCGATGGCATGCGGGTTGCCGGTGATTACGACATGTGTGGGCGGTGTGCAAGAGGTCGTCAGCGAGAATGAGACAGGCTTCCTGGTACAACCGGGCGACATCGCGGGGCTGCGTGAACGCATTCTGCGGCTCATAGTCAACCGGCAGCTCATCCAACAGATGGGCACCGCTGCTCACGAACGCGTACAGACGCACTTCAACGCCCAAACGCAAACGGCAAAGATTGTGACGCTTTTGCGCCGCGTCGCCGGAAATCACGGCAGGCTGATAGGGGGTGCAGCGTGAAGCGGCATCTTGCATTGTGGTTATTGATCGCGCTGGCAATAGCGCCAGGGTGCACAGTGGACAACCCATCTCCCGCACAAGTGTCCGGGCAGCCTTCGCCCACCGTCGCATCCATTTTCGAGATGCCGCCAACGCCTTCACCGGGCGCCATTCATGCCACGGCGCAGGTCTCTCCCTCGCCAGCGGTCCCCGCCAACACGGTGACGCCGCAACCGCAGGTATACGAGCAACCCGTTTACGAGGATGCACTGAGCGCCGGCTGGAGCATCTCCAACAGCCAGGGCATGAGCGTGGATCTAAACAATACCATTCATACGATGAGCAGCACACGCGCCATTTCCTTCACACCACTAATAGATTATGGCTGGCTGTACTTCACGCTGGAGCCAAATGCACCATTGAGCCTGCCCTACGACAAAGTGGTAGCCATCAGCATGTATATCAATGGCGGAGACTATGAGATCGGCCCATCGGATCTGGCCATCAGCATTCGCGGCAGCAACGCATATCCCTACTGGGTAAGTGATGACAACTCGGTTCACATTGATGATAAGGAGTTCTTTTCGGAGACGCGCCTGTATGACCTTGAAATCACCCGCGCGATTCCACGAGACACCTGGGTGGAAGTCATTGTTTATCCATCCAAGTTGATCTACGACCCTGTATACAAATATGTCACCGGCTTTTACTTGAAAAACGATAAGGGGGTACACCAGACGATCTATGTAGATCATATTCGGTTTCTGTTGACGAAATAAAACCAGATAGCACTTGATGAACAAACTTGCACATTCAATTGGGGGCATAAAAAGATGAAGACGCGCGAACTCAGTAAAGCTGAATATCCATTGTGGGATCAATTAATTGCTGATTCCGCGCAAGGAAAAACATTCCTGCGTTCGGATTGGCTGACCATGCTCAGCGAGACGGAGCCCGATTTGCACATCTACCTGTTGGGCTGCTTCGACAATCACGATAAACTGGTTGGGGGGTTGGCGTTGGGTTATCAGCAGCGCAGCAACATGAAAATCGTGAATGGGTACGAGTTCCTATATAGCGGCCCGGTGATCGCCACCTGGCCCGACAAGCATCCGGCCAGCCGCGCCGCGAAAACAAGCCAGGTGCTCAACGCCATCAGCAATACGTTGCGTGATGAGTTCGCCTATGTCTCGATGGAGACCCAACCCAGCCTGACGGACGTGCGCTCATTTATTTATGGCGGCTGGCAGGTACGCCCTGTTTATAGCCACCTGTGGCGTATGGAGAATATCGAGGCAGCCTGGGCGAGCATGAATCACGTCAAGCGTAATAGCATTCGTCATGCGCGCCAGACTTATTCATTCGAGGTCGAAGAGAGTGACGATGCGGTGCTCGCATTTGCCCGGCTCTATCGCGATACGATGGCCAAGTTTCACTGGTTACCTTCGCTCAGTTGGGAATCGATGTTGCTGGAGCGCTTCCGCTGGATGCACGCACGCGGTGGTGCACGTTTATTCACCGCCCGCGACCGCGATAGAAGCGTCGCCGGGGCGGTCATCGTCATTCTCAGCCCCGACGACAAAACCGGCCTGCTCTGGCGCGTCGGGACGGACAAAGATTTCATCGCCGCTGGCGGCGTGCCAGCGCTCTATTGGCATGCCGCCAGCGGCGTCGCAAGCGAATACCCAAACGTAGACTTCGGCTGGTCGCCACAGGCTTCATTAAGCCAGTTCAAAGACTACATGGGCGCGGAGTTGGAAATTCACTTTCGCATTTCACGCTGTAATGATCCGTTGCGATACAAACTTTATACAAGCGCCATGTCGGCCAAAGATAACCTCTATAACCTGCTAGCGCCTATCGCTTACGAGCCCTGGCAGAAGCTGCGTTATGGGCGCAAATATCAGAGGACATTGGAACAAGCCAATAAGGGAACATCGTGAAACGACATACGATTGCTTTCATCCTGGAACAGGCATTGGGGCACGTGACGCATGCGCACAATCTGCAATCATTTGTGCCGTGTGATACGACCGTCAACCCGTTATGGGCCTTGATTCCCTACGAGACACACGGTTTGGCGGCCAAATTGCCTGTCTATAAAAGCAACTGGACGGTGCGTTCCGGGCTGCGTGCCAGGCGCGCTCTGAGGCGGCTCACCGCGCAGTCGCAGGTGGATGCGTTATTCTTCCACACCCAGGTGCCGGCAGTGCTGTGCAACGATTATTTGCACCGTTACCCAAGCGTTGTTTCACTGGATGCTACCCCGATGCAATACGACGCGTTGGGCGTGTCATACGCGCACAAGCCCGGCCCGGCCTGGTTGGAACATTACAAGTGGCAATTGAACCGCGATTGTTTCCGTACTGCGCGGCGGGTCGTCGCCTGGAGCCAGTGGGTGGCAGATGGATTACAGGAAGGATATGGTATCCCCCGCGAACATATCGCCGTCATTCCACCGGGTGTCGGCGTCCAAGATTGGGCCCATGCCGCAGAGCACACACACACCGGCCCCGTGAAGGTGCTATTTGTAGGTGGCAACCTGGAACGCAAAGGAGGGTTACTCCTGTTGCAGGCTTATCGCGCCCTGAAACCTTTGAACGTAGAACTGCACCTTGTCACTCGTGACCGTGTCCCACCCGAGCCAGGGGTGTACACCTACTACGATATGCAGCCCAATAGTGCCGCGTTGAAACAGCTTTACTGGCAAAGCGACATCTTCTGTCTGCCCACCCAGGCAGACTGCCTGGCCCTGGTGCTACTCGAAGCCGGCGCAGTTGGCCTGCCGATGATCTCCACAAATATTGCAGCCATTCCAGAAGTCGTGCATGATAGCGAAACAGGTCTATTGATCCCCCCCAATGACCTGGATGGGTTGGTGCAGGCGCTACGCCGATTGGTGGAGGATGCTGAACTACGGACACACCTGGGTCACCAGGCCAGGGAGCTGGTGACGCAGAAATACGACGCACAAAAGAACGCACAGGTACTACTTGATTTGCTCAAAACCGTGGCTGAAGAGGGGAGGCCCTAGCCTATGCCGGAAGTATTGCTCACCGTATCTGGCACGATTGACGCGCAACTTTATCAACAGCTTGCAGCCGGCCAACGCCCCGTGCCTGATTACCTGGCGATGGCAAAGGCGTTCGGCGCAACGCTCCTGGACTACCCAACCGCGCGGCGCTCCGCGGGACGCATCGGGCACCTGCTGGAGAAGCTGGCTGGGCCAAACTTGATGCTGGCCTGGGCGTGCTTCAGGATGTGCAATCATTACCGCGTCGTCTTCACCGACGGGGAACAAATCGGCATTCCGCTGGCCGTGTTCATGAAGTTCCTGGGCTGGTTGCGCGGCTCACGCCCACGACATCTGATGATCACACATATCATCTCCACCCGGCCCAAACAATTCTTTCTCGATATTTTGCGCGTCCAAAGCCACATCGACATTTTTTTCGTCTACTCTTCGTGGCAAAAACGCTTCATTGAAACGCGCTGGAAACTGCCGGCCACACGGGTCGTGTTTACGCCCTTCATGGTGGATGCGGCTTTCTTTAGCCTGCAACAGGTGAAGCCGCAACGCAGAAACATGATCTGCGCCGTGGGCCTGGAACGCCGCGACTACCCTACCCTCCTCAAAGCCGTGGATGGGTTGGACGTCCAGGTCGTCATCGCCGCGGCCAGCCCGTGGTCTAAACAGGCAGACTCCACCGCCGGCCAGGCGATCCCTCCTAACGTGACCGTGCAACGCTTCAGTCAGCGTGAACTGCGCCAGCTCTATGCCGATAGCCGCATGCTGGTGATGCCGCTATACGACGTGGAATTTCAGGCCGGCGTCACCGCCATCCTGGAAGCAATGGCAATGCAACGCGCCGTCATTTGCTCGCGCACGCGCGGGCAAACCGACGTCGTGGTAGAGGGCAAGACGGGTCTTTACGTACCCCCAGGCGACCCGCAAGCGTTGCGCGCGGCAATCCAGCGCTTGCTCGATTCGCCCGCCGAAGCCGATCAGATGGGTTTAGCCGGGCGACAACTGGTGGAACAACGCATGAGTCAGAGCGCCTATATCGTCAGGCTTCAAATATACATGCAGGCCGCTCGCGGCAGATTAGGAGATGCACTATGAGAGTCATCGTAACAGGCGGCGCAGGGTTTATCGGCAGTCACCTGGTGGACCGTCTCGTGCAAGACGGTTGGGGCAACGTCGTCATCCTGGACAACTTGTTCCGTGGCAAGCGGGCGAACTTGAGCCGGCATGCCGGGAACACAGCGGTGCGGTTCCTGCAAACCGACATCCGTGATGCAGAAGCACTCCGCGAGCAATTTGCCGGGGCCGAGGTCGTGTTTCACCTGGCCGCCCAATCTAACGTGATGGGCGCTGTGACCAACATCGATTATTCCTTCAGCACCAACGTCGGCGGGACGCTAAACGTATTGAAGGCTGCTCAATCTGCCGGCGTGCGGCGTGTCGTGTTCACCTCCTCGCGCGAGGTCTACGGCGAAGCGCAATGGCTGCCGGTGGACGAAAGCCACCCCTACCACTGCAAAAACCCCTACGGCGCGAGCAAAGCAGCCGGGGAGATGTACACGCGTGTTTTCCAGCACGCAGGTGACTTAACCGTCGCCGTGCTCCGGTTGGCGAACGTCTACGGCGTGCGCGACGTAGGGCGCGTCATTCCCCTGTGGGTCGAGCGCGCGCTCAAAGGCCAAAACCTAGTCGTTTACGGCGGGCAGCAATTGATTGACTTTGTGTGGGTCGATACAGTGGTGAAGGCACTCTTGCGCGCCTCCCAATTGGAAGATATGGATGACCCAATCAACATCGGCAGCGGCCAGGGCACGCCAATCCTGGAACTGGCCGAACGCATCATCGCGTTGTCTGGTTCGTCATCCAGGCTGGAACTGCTCCCGGCGCGGGGCGCTGAAGTCGGTCGCTTCACCGCGGATATACACCGTATGCAGGAACGGCTTGGCTTGCAGCCGCCGGCAGACCCGCTCTTCGGCCTCCCCGAAATCATTGCCTGGTTCAAGACAATCGGAGAAGAAACACATGCTCATTAGTGTGGCGGTGGGCGTGATCCTGTTCGTGGAGCTTGGCTTATCCATCGAGATAGGTTACTTGCTGCTGCTGACAATCGCGGCGGTCTTCGCGCCGCGACGCACGCCCCTACGTCGCGAGCCACCCACGAGTCGTTTCGTCATCCTGGTGCCGGCGCACGACGAAGAAGTGCTCATCGAACGCACCGTGACTTCGCTCTTGCGTCTGGATTACCCATCCGAACGCTACACCGTGCTGGTGATTGCCGACAACTGCACCGACCATACTGCCGAACTCGCCCGGCGGGCCGGGGCGACAGTGCTGGAACGCAGCGACCCCGACCATCGCGGCAAGGGCTATGCACTCGACTACGCGCTGGCAAACTTGTGGCAATCGGGTCGCGAGGTGGACGGCATCATCATCATCGACGCGGACACCGACGCATCACCCAATTTCCTGCGCGTGATGGACGCCCGCTTAGCCCGTGGGGAACGCGTGGTGCAGGCCTACTATGCCGTGCGTGATCCGGATCGCTCGTGGAGCGTGGCACTGCGCTATGCGGCCCTGGCGGTGTTGCACTATCTACGCCCGCAAGGCCGCATGGCGTTGAAGGGATCGGCTGGGCTTAAGGGGAACGGCATGCTATTTGCGACACAAATCATGCGCGAGCAACGCTGGTCGGCCTCGATCACTGAGGACGTCGAACTTCACATGCGCCTGGTGCTGGCCGGCGAGCGCGTGACGTTCGCCCCCGATGCAATCGTGTGGGCTGAGATGCCCAATACGCTCAAAAGCTCCGCCAGCCAGAACACGCGTTGGGAACGCGGTCGAGTGCAAACCCTGCGCACCTACGGGCCAACCCTTCTGCGACAGGCACTGGCCCGGCACAGCTTCGTCTTGTTCGACGCTTGCATGGAGCAATTGATTCCGCCCACGTCACTCCTCGTGCTGCTCAATGGCCTATGCCTGGCCGCCAGCGTCTTCGCCAGCCGAGTTGGGCTCATCATCGCCCTGGCCGATTTGGTGGGAATGCTGGCCTACCTGCTGGCAGGGCTGTTATTTGCGCACGCGCCGCGTAAAGTCTATCTTGCTCTGCTATATGCGCCGGTGATGGTGATATGGAAAACCTGGGTCTACCTTCGGGTGCTGCTCAGCCCCGACAAACAGGGCTGGGTGCGCACGGCGCGCAATACGAAAGGAGGTGCATGATGAACACATCGATTGAAAGTCAACTGGACGACAAGGCAGCGCGCATGCTGGAAATCTACGCCCGGCAGAGTTTTCGCACCCCCACATCCGTGCAACGGCTGCACATGACGATTGCCTTCTGGGTAGTGCGCATGAAGATCACGAACAGCCTGAAGCGCGCGCTCGACGTTCTCGTCGCAGGCATCGCGTTGATCTTCGCCTCACCGATCATGCTCATCACCGCCGTCGCGATACGTCTGGATTCACCGGGGCCCATCATCTTCCGCCAGACGCGCGTCGGCAAGTGGGGCGAACCATTCATCTGCTTCAAGTTCCGTTCGATGTACATCGATGCCGAAGCGCGCAAAGAGCAACTGATGGGGCAGAACGAGGCGAACGGGCCCGTCTTCAAAATGAAGCACGACCCGCGCATCACGCGAGTTGGACGCATCATTCGCAAGCTCAGCATCGACGAATTGCCACAGCTCTTCAACGTGCTACGCGGCGACATGAGCATGGTAGGCCCCCGCCCTCCCGTGCCCAAGGAGGTCGCTCAATATACGTTCGACCAAATGCGCCGGCTGGACGCGGTGCCCGGCATCACCGGCTTGCAGCAAATATCCGGGCGCAGCGACATGAGCTTTAAGCGCTGGGTGGAGTTGGACCTGCAATATATTGCGGAACAAAGTTTATGGCGAGACATCGAGATATTGGTCAAGACAATCCCGGCCGTCGTGTCGGGCAAAGGCGCTTACTAGTGCGCCAAGGTATTGTTCATGCGTAAGCTACTCATCATTTCCGGCGTGCCAATCGACGACATTACCATGCCAGATGCGCTGGATCGAATTGAGGAGTTCATCCAGCAAGGGCGGGCAACCGGCAAAAGTTACCAGATTGTCACGGTGAATGCCGATTTCGTCATCAAAGCACATACCGACCCGGAATTGCGCCGCATCTTGCAAGAATCCGATATGGCCACCGCAGATGGGATGCCGCTGGTATGGGGCGCGCGCATACTGGGCGTGCCGCTCACCGGACGCGTCACCGGCGCAGACCTGACCCCTGCACTAGCCGAACGCGCCGCGCAAAAAGGCTATTCGATGTTCTTCCTGGGCGCCGCGCCGGGCGTGGCAGCCCGTGCCGCGCAGGTGCTTCAGCAGCGCTATCCAGGCCTGCCGGTGGCGGGCGTGGCAGCACCGCCGGTGAAGACGCTCTTCGATAGCGACCAGGCGCTACTACAGACGATCATGGCAGCACGCCCCGACATCCTGTTGGTGGCCTTCGGCAACCCCAAACAGGAAAAGTGGATCAACATGTACGCGCCGCGCCTGAGCGTCCCGATCATGATCGGCGTGGGCGGCACATTGGATTTCATCGCTGGCATCACGCGCCGCGCACCAGAATGGATGCAGCGCGCCGGGCTGGAATGGCTGTTCCGCTTCATCCAGGAACCCGGCCGGCTGTGGAAGCGTTACGTGCTGGACCTGACCGGCTTCGGCCTCTTCTTCTTCCGGCAATGGTGGGCGATGCGGCATTTGCCCGACACAGCACCTATGTTGCCGGCGTCAGATGCCATCATGGTGGATCACACGGCCATCTTACAGGTAGCCGGTCGCCTGGACCGCAGCAACACGGCCGAGTTCAACCAGAAAGCGCAACAGGCATTGTCGATGACGTCCAGGATCGTCATCGACCTTTCCAAGGCTGTTTTCCTGGATAGCTCAGCGATCGGCACACTGGTGAACCTGGCTAAGCAAGCGCGCGACAAAGGAGGGGACGTCACGCTCGCGTCCACGCCACCACAAATTGCCAAGGTGCTGGCACTCTTGCACTTGGATCATTTCTTCGACATGCACGCCACGGTGAGCAACGCACAGCAGGCATTGCAAACGAAGTTGACGGCGCCGCTGGATGACACCCTGGACATTGAAGGATGGATAGTGGTCAGGATGCCCCATCGGCTGGACGCAAACACGTCGCCGCAGATCATCCAGCTATGCACCCAACACCTGGCGACGAACCCGCATATGGTGTTGGACTTCTCCGATACCAGTTTCCTTTCCAGTGCCGGGCTGGCAGCGATGCTGCAATTGAATCGTGACGCGCAACGTGTCGGAGGGGAAGTTCGCATCGCCGGCTGCAATGGGGACGTGCTACGCACAATTCAATTGACACGGATTGACAAGATATTGCACATCTTTGCAACGGCTAAACAGGCTTCTACATGATGATCGTCTTTTTGCAGACGCGTCAAGCAATCATAGAGATCAGAGCAAGCCGTCACTAAGGGGGTGTTGTATGCAAGCAGTTGTTTTAGCAGTGAACCAACCTACTGAGCTGGCAACATTTAGCAGGAATACGCCGGTCGCCATGTTACCGGTTGCGGACCGGCCGGCCGCTTCGCTCATCATCGAGCAACTGGCGCGAAACGGATGCCGCGACATCGTCGTCTGCCTTTATCAACAAGACGAAAGTATCGAAGCCTACCTGGGGAGCGGCCGGCGTTGGGGCGTGAATATTCGTTACCTGCTACATCGCCAACCGCTAGGCACGGCCGGCATGCTCAATCGAGCCATGCCCTACCTAAGCGACACTTGCATCGTTTTACCAGCAGGCACAATCCTCGACCTGGACATCGAGGATGCGCTCGATTTTCATCGCCGCACGCAGAGCAGTTTGACGATGATCTTGCATACACCGCTGGCGACCTGTACACAGGCGCACGTACAACTCGACGTTGCCGGGCGCGTACAGGCAGTAGGTCAACTTGAAGCCCCCCTGGTTAGCACCGGCGCATACATCATCGAACCACACACCCTACCCTATATTCCAACCGCTGGCGCACCGAATGTCGAAACCGACCTGGTGCCACTCCTGCTCCAGGCCTCTCTGCCGGTGATGGGTTACGAAGCGAAAGGCTACTGGAACACCCTGGAGACGCTCAATGCATACCAGGCAGCTCAACGCGACTACCTGCTGAGCGCCTGGCGCCAGGGGCCGGCAAATGAAAACGCCAACCTCATCCGGCACGCGTCGATCAATTTGCTCCAAATCGCGCCGGGCATCTGGATCGGGAAAAATCACGCCATACACCCTACGGCAAACATCGCCGCCCCGGTGTGCATTGGAGATAACTGCCTGATTGGGCGGGATGTGGCGTTGGGGCCGTTTGCCATTATTGGGCGCGATGTCATCGTCGATGACGAAGCGACCATCAACAACAGTACTGTCTTGCCCAACACTTACGTGGGCAGGTTGGTAAACATCGAAAGCCGCATCGTGAATAAAGGTTCCATTGGAGACCCACTGACAGCCAAAACCACCGAGGTGGTGGATGAGTTTCTGCTCTCCGAGACGAGACCGGGCCAGATACTGGATGTTGTTTATCAATGGGTAAATACGCTCATCGCGCTGTTACTGCTACTCATCAGTTTGCCATTCACGCTGCTCCTCTCTCTGGCAGTGTTCATCACCAGCGAAGCGCAGCTCCTTGCCCCCCTGGAGCGGGTCAACGGACGGCGCACCTCACCCGACGGCTCACAGTTCAACACATTTGGGCTATTGCGTTTTCAGACGCGCCGCCGGAATGGCCGCTATAGCCTCATCGGCCGCTTGCTGGAACGCCTGGATTGGGACAAGCTCCCCGAATTATTGAACGTCATTCATGGAGACCTGAGATTGGTTGGCGTTAAACCATTGACATTGGACGAAGCCAGCCAAGTGACCGAAGAATGGCAAGCGCGGCGTTTCATATGCCAGGCAGGGTTTACCGGCCTATGGTATGTTCAGGCTCGGCGAGGCGCGGATTTGGATGAGATCCTCGTCACGGATGCTTACTATGCCTCCACTCGCTCCTGGCGTGACGACGCCTCGATCCTATTACATACGCCGATTGCCTGGTTCCGACGCACTTTCAATACAGATCACACCACCGACAAAGGAAGGTAGCTATTCATGCAAGACTCCTCTACTCCTCATACCAGGAAACTGCCCTCCGAGGGACTGGCGCTGCTGGGATATGCACTGATTGCGCTCGCCGGCAGTGCAATGCTGCTGCTGGTTAAAGCACCGCCGCTATTTATGGCACTACTCATCGTGCCAGTCGGCCTGGCCGCCTTTCTTTATCCACGCAGGACGGCTTACGCCATGGCGGCGCTCACCGGCATGTTGAGCGTCCCGGTCGCGGCCATCCTTGGGGTAGATGTCGTCAACCTGATTGGCGTCATCGTTGCGCTTTTCATCACCCCGGTGTGCGTTGCTGAAATAGGCTACCGTTTTCAATTAAGGTTGCGCGCCGCGATACAGCAAACACACGCGCTATCTCAATTGGTTGAGGCAGCACCTCACCCCATGATGCAACTGAACACCATAGGGCAAATCGAGCAACCGAATAAAGCCGCCACGGAACACCTGCGCACGATTCAAAATGCAATCGGGGAATATCCACCGGTTGCACTGGCAATGGCCGCCCAAGAGGTGTTGCGCACCCATACGGCGCGCGAGATCCAATGCGACGCAAACGATAGTCACTTCATCTACAGCCTGATCCCTGTCAACGGCACGGTTGGCGTCTATGGCACCGACGTAACACCTTTTAAGCGCCTGGAAGAATCCCTGCGCCAGAGCCAGGACCGCGCCGCCTTATTCCGCCGCCTATCTGGTGCAACAAACGAAGGCATCGTGATTCACGATAACGGCGTGATCGTGGATGCCAATGACGCCTTTGCGCACATGTTCGGCTATGAACTTCCGCAGGTGATAGGCTCCCGGCTTGAGCAATACACGACGCCCGAATCGTCGAACATATTGCAGGAGAAGACGAACAATTGGAACGAAGTGCCCTTTGAAATCACCGGCCTGCGCAAAGACGGCTCCACCTTCCTGGTAGAAGCAGTCGGCAAAGAAGCCCTGTTCAAGGGCCATCCGGCACGCGTTACGGTGATGCAAGACATCACCGAGCGCAAGAAAGCGCAAAAGAAACTGCTTCGCCAGCAGGCCTATCTGGAAGCACTACATGCCACCTGGCCCGTGCTGGTGAATCACCTGGAACTCATCGATATATTGCAGATGGTGACCTACCAGGCCGCCAAACTGGTGAACACGCAATACGGCTGCCTCTACGCAGTGAACCAAGACCAGAATGTCCTGGAGTTGAAGGTTCGGTTGGGCGTTCGAGAAAGCAGCTTGCATACTACTATTCAAAAAGGCGAAGGGCTGGCAGGGCGCGTATGGGAAAGCGGAAAGACGATTCTCTTGCCCGAATTCTCGGAATGGGCCGATCAGGCGGCCAACACGGATGCAGAAGATCTGCACGCCACCATCGGCGTGCCACTGACTTCACGCGGGCAAGTGGTGGGCGTCATCAGCATCATGCACACAGACCCAGCCAGCATCTTCGACGAAGAAGAGATCGAAATGCTCAACCGCTTCGTGCACCTGGCATCCATCGCGCTGGATAACGCCCAACTTTATACCGCAGCGGAGCAGGAGATTGCCGAACGCAAACGCACGGAGCATGAACTGCAAAACGAGCGGGACTTCGCGATGCAGGTGATGAACACGATGGGCCAGGGCCTGGTGTTATCAGATCGCAGCGGTCACTTCACCTTCGTCAACAATGCATACGCGGCCATGTTGGGGTATCCGGCCGACAAGCTCCTGGGCAAGACCTCCTACGATGTGGTCATTGATGAGGACCGCCCCATCATCGATGACGTGTTTGTCAAACGGGTAACCAACGAACTCACCAGTTATGCGGCACGCTATCACACCGCCAACGGGAAGGTCGTCTATGCGATGACCTCCGTCGTGCCCGGCCGGCGCGAGGGACAGATCAGTAACTTCATCGCCGTGGTAACCGATCTCACCGAGCGCCGGCAAATGGAAGAAGCGCTGCGAGAGAGCGAAGAATCGATTCGCGCACTCTATACGATCACCTCATCTCAATCACTTAGCTATACCGACAAGATGCACGCGCTGCTCGATCTGGGCTGCCGGCGCCTTGGGCTTACGATAGGATTCATCGCCCGCATTCAAGGCAATCAGTGGGAGGCAATCGAAGCCATCTCCGAAGATGGCTATTTGGCGAAGGGAGCCATCTTTGACGAGCGCCTGACCTTCTGCCACCAGGTGGTAACAAGTCGCGAAGCGCTGTGCATCCAGAACGCCGGCACTTCGGAGTGGAAAGTTCATCCCGGCTACGAACTATCACACTGGGAGACATATCTGGGCGTCCCTATCTTCGTGGATAACCAGGTGTACGGCACACTCGGGTTTTCCAGCCTGGCGCCCCGCTCGACCCCCGTGAAGAACACCGACATGGAGTTCCTGAAGCTGATGTCGTTGTGGATTGGCGGCGAGATACAGGGCGAACAGCACGTGAAACAGCTCACGCTCTACGCCTCGGAAATAGAGATGAAGAACGAGGAATTGGCCCAGGCGCGCGACCAGGCGCTGGACGCTTCACGTCTCAAGTCGGAGTTCCTGGCGATGATGAGCCATGAAATCCGAACGCCCATGAATGCCATCATCGGCATGTCAGAACTGCTGAACGATACCGATTTGGATGAAGATCAACATGACTTTGCGGCGACGATCTTAGATTCCGCCCAGTCGCTCCTCGGCATCATCAACGACATCCTGGACTTCTCCAAGATCGAAGCCGGCCGGCTCATCCTGGACAACATAGACTTCAACCTGGAGCAGGTGTTAGAAAAAGCGACTCAAGTGATGATGCCAAAGGTAATCGAGAAGGGGTTGTCGCTCATGACCTACATTGAGCCCGATATCCCTTCCACCTACAATGGCGACCCATCACGCCTGCGCCAGATCCTGCTGAATTTGCTCAGCAACGCCGTGAAGTTCACCGAGCGAGGTGAGATCATCGTGCGCGTAACGCGACAAAGCAACAGCAATGATCAGACGCTGCTGCACTTCAGCGTCTCAGACACAGGGATCGGGCTTTCGGAAGTGGCCCGCCAACGGTTATTCCAACCCTTCACCCAGGCGGATGGCTCCACGCGTCGCAAGTATGGGGGCACCGGGCTGGGGCTGTCGATCTCCAAACGCCTGGCAGAGATGATGGGCGGCAGCATTGGCGTAGAGAGCGAAGAAAATAAAGGTTCCGAATTCTGGTTCACCGTGCGCTTCCGCAATGCCAGGCCACCAGAGCCGGTTCCAGCACTGCCCGTCAACGTGCAAAGCCGGCGCATCCTCGTCATCGACGACAGCAAAGCACATCGCGAAATCCTGCGCAGCTACCTGGAGTCGGCGGGGATGCGCTGCGTGTGCGTATCCAATGCGCACAATGCACAACAGATGCTCAGCAAAGGGATTACCAGCGGGGATCGATTTACCCTCGCCATTGCCGACCTCATCATGCCAGACATAGATGGGTTTGCGGCGGCACGCTCCATCTGGCAGTTGCCCGAGTTATCCAGCCTTCCCATCATATTGCTGACCGCCTATGACGAACGCGAACAGGCGGATCAGGCCTTACGGGCGGGGTTTGCCGCTTACCTGCTGAAGCCCATCAAGCGTTCGGTGCTGATAGGGACAATCTCTCGCGTCATTGCAACAACCTGCGCGGCAGAACCAGCCGCGGCCATCGACACGCGTCAAACGGAACTGCTGGAACAGACCGGGTCACACCCATCCCAACCTCGGAATCCGGGCCGGCCGATCCTACTCGTGGAAGACAACCCCGCCAACCAGAAGTTGGTGCTTGCACAATTGGAGCGGCTTGGGTACATCGCCCAACCTGTTGGGAGTGGAAAGGCCGCGGTGGAATTGATCACCAATATCCCTGGACGCTATGCGATGGTGCTGATGGATTGCCAGATGCCCGAAATGGATGGCTACGAGGCGACCCGCATCATCCGGCAATATGAACAGGAAAGCGGCCGCCCGCACTTGCCGATTGTCGCCATGACGGCGTCGGCTATGGAAGAAGATCGCAGTGCCTGCCTGGCGGCCGGGATGGACGACTATGCCTCCAAGCCGGTACGTGCCGAGGTGCTGCGTGCCATGATCGAGCGCTGGTTACCCACATCCCCCATGGATACCGGCGCCTCCCATCTCCCTGTGGCCTGATCCTTCGTCGCGAGCACGAATCAGATGCGAGGCGCAGCCCTGTGCCTCGCATCACCCCAAGTGCTTCGTCAGCCGGCAAAAGTTACCGCTTGAGTCGATGGCGAACGTGATTTCATCCATTAACGAGTGCATCAGGTATAGCCCGTAGCCGTGCTCGTGTGGCTCATCCAGGTTCGGCTTCGGCACAATCGTCTCGTCAAAAGGGACGCCCGTATCATGCAGTTCAATCACAATCTGTTTTGGCGGGCATCCCCCTAGCAACTGCACTTCCGCCTGGATGCGTGCCCCTTCCCGCCCTGCATACGCGTGGTCAATGATGTTCGTGCAAGCCTCGTGCACAGCAAGTTGGACCGCATAACTGAGTGTTGCTGCGTCGGCAAGACCTTCGATGCGCATCAACATGGCATCTATGCACGCCTCCAGCACATTCACGTGACGATGACTGGCGGGAAGATCAAGTTTGATCGTGTCAGCTTGCCCCGATGATTGAACAGATGAATTCATGAGCACCTCACAGCTACTCCTTGACCCCTTTAATGATCACGAGTGTTTGATCATCATCCTGCAAATGGCCTGCCGCGAAATCGTCAGCGAGTTGGAACAGCGATGCAGCGATGTCCTGTGCCGATTGAGACGCGACGCGTTCCACATATGCCAGTAACCGATCGTAACCAAGCAACTCATCATTCTGATTCTGCGCTTCACTAAAGCCATCGGTGGCAACGACTAACAAATCGCCCACGCTAAAGGGCACCGATTGATTCTCGGAGAGACTATCCGGCAACACGCCGATCGGCGGGCCGTCCGCCTCCAATAATCGAGGTGCAGCATGTAGCGGCTTATATACCACCGGGGAATGCCCCGCGTTGGCATAAACGATCTCTTGTTGGCCGGGGATACTATACCCCGTAAAGGCAGTCACAAAAATACCCAGGTCTGTCAGGTCGGCATATAAATTGTCGTTGACACGGCGCAATACGTTTGCCGGCAAAGGCAAAGGCATGAAGTTCGCCGCGCTCCTCATCGCGGTATGGCTCATCGCCATGATCAGCGCCGCCGAAATGCCTTTCCCTGTCGCATCGCCCACCGAGAAAATGAACGGCTTATCGGGTTTATAGATGAGATCATAGAAATCGCCCCCCACCTGAAGCGCGGGCTTGGTCCTGGCTGCGATTTCGAACCCCGGGACGTGCGGGATGCGCTGGGGCAGCAAGCGCGTTTGCATTTGTTCGGCCAGCTCCATTTCGCTCCGGAACTTGGCCTGTTCCACCAACTCGTGATAGAGCACCGCGTTTTCCAACTGCGCGCTCACCTGTTCCGCCAGTGTGCGCGCCAATTTCATGTCGGGGGAAGTTAAGCGTGTTCCAACGCGGGTCGCCAGCAACATGCCCACCAGAGACAACCCATGTACGCGCATCGGGATAATGAGCAGGTTCCCGAAGTGGCACTGTAATTCGTCCGGGAGGTCGGCTTCACTCAATACCAACCCCTGCGTATGCCCTTGCGCGCGCACAATCAACTCGTCTGCGCGCTCAAGCCCAATAAACGCCTGAGGATACGCTGCGACCCAGGGAGCCGCCTCTTCCGGTGGTTGCACGTAGCACATACATTGTGATTGTGTCAGGCGCGCCACCTCAACGACCAGCGTGTTCAGCATCGCCTGGCTATCGGCCAATGTCTGGGTGGACTGCTGGTTGCGATGGACCTGGCTCAGGTCATATAGGGCAAGTAACTGATCTTGGGTCGTCACCAGGTCGGCGGTGAGCGCTTCCATTTCATCTTCCAGTTCAGCTAACTGGCCGATGAAGTCGGCATCGAGACGCAACCGAGACTGCGCGGCTTCCGGCGAAGTTACACCTGTTAGCGGGATGCTGGCACACAGATTGCCGATCGTTTGCCCATTTGAAGTGACCTCCTCACGCAAGAGAGCCATTTCTGCTGCCGGGGCATGCATAGTGGCATCCGCATGCCACACGACCTGCTCACTCTCTACGTCACACACGCTGAATGTTGCTGTACCGGCCATCAGCCACGATTGAGCAAGGGCATCCAATTGCGCACGATGCGCATCGATGAAACGCGACAAAAACTCAGAAGCCACGCCGGATCCTCCCCCCAAGCCCGACTTCAAGCACCGAAGACGTGCAAAGCACCCTCTTCATCCGCCACAATTTCAAACGCCCGATCAAGCCTGGTCAACTCAAAGATCATGCGCACGCGTTGTTGCATGCCACACAACACGACGTCGCCCTGCTGCTCACGACAACGCTTCATCCCTTGCACCAGCGTAGACAACGCCGTGGAATCGATAAAGGTAACCTCCGTCAGGTTGACGATCACCTTAGATTTCCCCGAAGCAATCGTTTTATCCATCCATGCCTTTACCGCAGGGGCAATGTGTGAATCAAAACGGCCGCTGAGTTCAAGAATGGCGACAGAATCCGTGGATCGAGATAGAAGCTCCATTGACTTTCTCCTTCAGCCTCGTGATAACTCATATAGAAGCAGGGAACCACAGCCAAGCGGGCCACCTGTCTGCGCTAGCCACACTATGAGATCGTTATCCCCGTCACAAATGCCCCCAGGGCTGACACATAACTCCAAACGCGCTCTTCTTATTAAATAGAGCTATTCCCATTAGGTAATAACGCGAATCGCAACCAATATTGCGGGGTACGCACTAAAGCAACGATAAACACAACAAAGATTCTATCACGCAACCCCGCACGTGAAAATGGCATACACAAGCCATAAAGCTGAATCTTCTCAGCAACAAAGACGCAAGGATTTTCTCTATATTTGTGAGGCACACCTAGCCCTTATGTAAATTAGTTGCGTATCCCCTCTATATATTGCACTATTTTACAATACCAATATAATAGCCTATAAGCTTCCAATAGCATATAAAGGCGCTATAAAATATGGGCCGCCCTGCTGTTTGGGATGCCACATGACCGTTTGGCCGATGTAACGTGCTCAAGCAAGGCGGCAGCACTAAGCGAGAGAATTCTGTGCCATACTAAGACACACAGCAAACATAAACTGCAACGCAATACCCAGAAATTGGATCATATGCCAAGCTTCCTTAAAAACAAGAAGGAGGTACGCCTTCCCACCTTAGGGAAACAATATGCAGCTTCAGCAATGGACAAGATGAACTACATTGCTAGACAAATAGGCGACCAACAACTGCATTGCGTACTTACATTCAACAACAAGCTGGATATCCCCGTTCTTCAACGTGCGGTAGAGATTAGCCTGATTGTCGAGCCCGTCCTGGGCTGTAGATTTGTAGAGCAAAAAAACCGCGCTTGGTGGGAATACCGTGAAGATGTCGGCCAAGGGAACTGTTTCCAACTCATTGAATCAGCCGAAACATCGGACGCATTATCGGAGTTTATCTGCACACCTGCAGATCCTTGCACTGACCCACTGATACAGGTACGGCTATACCGCAACCAGATAGACACACTTTGCATCAAGGTCAATCATGTTGTTGCCGACGCGACCGGCTGTAAACAATATTTGTACTTGTTAGCTGACTTGTATCGCCGCTTAATCCAAGACATCAACTTTTCCCCAGCTAGCAAGCCACGCACTAAACGTAGCGAACGCCTATTGTTCCGCCATGTGGGGCTTCGAGCATTACTGCATGCATACCGCAATAGACTCAGCCCAACCCCCACCTGGGGACTCCCACGATCATCCATGGATTTCAGCGGCACTAACTACGCGGTCATGCGCCTCCCCTCAGCGCGCTTTCGCATGTTGATAGAGTACGCCCATCTGCACCACGTGACTGTGAATGATATCGTGTTAACAGCCTTCTACCGTGCACTCTTTGAGATTCTTAACCCTCCCTACAATAGCCCACTTCCCATCAGCGTACCCGTAGACATGCGCCGATATTTGTCTAGGGACTACTCACTACCTATATGCAACTTCTCGAGCAGTATGTTCCCTGTGCTGGAGCGAGCCACAAATGAAGGTTTTGAACAGACCCTGGCACGCTTGCATCGCACGATGGATAGCTTAAAGAAGCACCATCCTGGCTTAAATTCGGCCGTATACCAAGCCTGGATTTTCTTGCGCGGTTACGAATCCGCCAAGCAGAGAATTCAAACCATGCAGGCATTGGGCATGCAATATGGGACCTTCTACCCAATGCTCACCAACTTTGGTGTAATCGATCATCGACTTCTCAACTTCTCAAGCTCCTCCCCGACTGACGCTTACATGGTAAGCCCTCTTTTCTATCCACCGGGATTTATGGTCGGCGTAAACACCTTCCGAGACACGTTCACTGTCATTGCAGGATTTTGCCACACCGCCACCGACCGGAAAAGCATTCGCAGATTTATGGAACAGCTCGACCACGAGTTGCCGGGCGATGGTCTATTGGCCGGCATTACCGAGGAAAAACCATTGACATGACAACTATTATTACTATTCTTATATTAAGCATTCTTGGATTCTCCGGTTTCTTAGCAATGGACATCCCCGCATTACAAGGGAAGCGTTGGAAAATAGTAGGAGTTGCCATCCTGGCAATTCTGTCATTAGTCACAGCTTTTACAATTGCCACACACGAGGGATATCCCATTGGAATATCAGTTATTTGGCAATGGATTGGCATCCCGATGATGGGCATTGGGATTAGCTTGATGCTCTATTCCACGTTAATCGAAATACCACTCGCATCACTGCAATCTTCTATATCATCTAAAGATGTATATACAAATGGTACTTATGCCCTTTGCAGGCATCCAGGCTTTTTATGGATGCTGATCTATCTCACCGGATTCGTGCTTGTATATAACCTCACAAGCGCAATCGGATTGGCTATCTATTGGCTGGCATTGGAGTTAGTAGTTATCTACATTCAAGATCGAGTTATATTTCCGCACCGGTTTCCCTCGTATGATTCCTACCAGCTTGCTACCCCGTTTATTATCCCGACACTATCCAGTTTGAGGACTTTTTCGTTATTTTTGACAACAAGGGTGAGCCATGATTAATTACCAACAGAAAACAAGCGACCTTCTTAAGAATGGAGAGTACGAGCGCGCCTGGACCAGACATTGTGGTTTCCTCGACCTCTCCATAGACGAGTTTATGCAAATTCAGTGGCGTCTGCTACAGGAGCAATTCGACATCGCGGCCAAAAGTAAACTCTGGCAGAAGGTATTTCCTCAGATAAGCCACATCAAAAGCGTCAAAGACTTTCGTAAAGAAGTCCCCTTAACTACTTATACGGATTACGCGCCCTATCTCGCCGATAAACCCGATGACATGCTTAGCCGTCCAGCCGCCTATTGGTGTCGCACATCGGGGCGTGGCGGTGAACCCAAGTGGGCACCGTACACAGAAGAAGCGTACTGGCATCTAGGTATATGTTCATTGGCAAATGACTTCCTTTCCACGGCAACCAAACGAGGCGAGATCAAAGTACGTCCTAACGACACCATGGTCTATAACACACCGCCAATCCCATATATGAGCGGTCTCGCGATGCAAGCATTGAGTAAATGCTTTGACTTCCGGTATATTCCTGCGATTGATGAGACAGAGCAGATGGACTACCAGGAGCGTAACGCACAGATTTTCAAGCAGGCCATGATCGACGGTATGGACCTCCTTGGATCGATGACCATCGTAGCTGTTAAAATGGGGGAGCAGTTTGAGCAAGGACTTAGAAGTCAGGGGCGATTCTCATTAAATAGTCTGCATCCCCGCTTGCTCTGGCGCGTCATTCGCGCTACAGCTAGGGCTCGTAAGGAGGGGCGCAACTATATTCTGCCGCGTGACCTATGGCAGCCACGTGGTGTAATGTGTGGTGGGGCTGATACTACGCTATATCGTGAACGCATCAAGGCATATTGGGGCGTATATCCGCATGAGATCTATGGATGTACGGAAGCAGGGATATTAGCGATGCAGGCCTGGGATCATATGGATATGACATTTATCCCGGATACCGCATTTTATGAGTTTATCCCTTCCAGTGCGTGGGCTGCCGAGCGTCTGCAAGGGACGCCGCCCCAGGAAACACTGCTTATGAACGAGTTGGAAGTTGGTAAACGCTACGAAGTAGTTATCAGCAACTTCTTTGGAGGGGCATTTCTGCGCTACCGCATGCACGATTTGGTGGAAGTTACCGGGCTACGCAATGCTCAGTTGGGCATTCAACTGCCGCAGTTTCGTTTCTATGGCCGTTCCGGGGACTTCATTGACCTATCAGGATTTGCCGGGCTGATTGATGAACGTCAACTCACTACCGCGTTAAATGCAAGCCATATTGCTTACAATGACTGGGTTGTATGCAAAGAAATTCATCAGAACGACCCGGCACTACACATGTACATCGAATTGGCCGAGAATGAAGCTACAATGACTGGGGAGGAACTCAGCCGGCGCATACACGAACAACTAAAACTGCTCAACAAAGACTACGCTGATATCGAGAACATGTTGGGATATACGCCGCTCAGCGTGTCTCTATTGAAGCCCTGTACGTTTAGCCGTTATATGAAACAGCAGATACAACAAGGGGCGGATATGGCTCACTTGAAACCTGCCAGAATACAACCACCTGTAAATGCTTTGCAAACGCTCTTAACAATGAGCGCAGAGGGCAATCCATTGTGAATGATTCCGCCGAAATCCTGTGGATAGTGATTCCGGCCATTTCATCTGGTCTGTATGGGCTACTATTTTTCTTGCGCCGACAAGAGTTGGGCGCTGTAGCACACTGGTATTCGGGTTTCTTGGCGATGGCGGCTCTATGGAGCCTGGGTTCCATGCTTCTGCATGCAAACCCAGGCTTTTTAGAGCCTGTTTGGATCGCTCGACTGTTGATGTTTGGCAACTTCGGGATACCGTTGATGATGCTGGGTTTTACGCTTACGTTTTTGGCAGTTCCACGCCAGCAAACATGGATTCCCGCAGAGATAGTGTTTTACGTCATCGCGAGTGTTCTGAATTTAGCCGGCTTAGTCGTTACATCGACGGAGGTGGATCATGGCCTGATCACTAATCACTATGGGATTGGGATGGTGGCCATTGCCGCTGTATGGACAACCGGATTCTATCCGTCGATCTATTTGCTAATACGCGAGCTTAGAAAAACAAAGGACCTGGTTTATCGCAATCGGCTTAGGTATTTGCTCCTAACGTTCGTACTAATGCTTGCAGCCAGTCTAATCAATACGACCCCTCTCGCAGCATATCCTGTCGACCATTTACTGGCCGGCCTTACAGCAATCCTCATTTCGCTGAGCATATCACGTTATCAACTGCTGGAAATGCAGCAGGCCATTCAGCGTCTATTTGTGCTGATTCTAGTGGTACTGATATATGTGATCGCTGTGTCTGGCGCCATATACGTATTGGCTAGACTAGATCCATCCATCCAGTTGTCGGGCAGTATCATAGCTGCCCTCATCACCTTCGTTCTGCTGGCAAGCATCCGCCCTGTGCGGCAAGCCGCTAGCGGCGTCATCGAGCGCTTCTTTTTCCCCGAACAATACAATGTTCATGAGCTTCTACTCGCTATCAGCCGAATCAGTAACCGTCTTCGTTCACCTCAAGAACTCGGCACAGACATCCTTCGCGAGTTGGCCCACGCACTCCAATGTGGACATGCCAACCTGTTCATCAAAGAAGAAACAGATTCGGTTTATCAGCGCATTGCAAATATCGGTGATCCCACAAACGATGTAGAGCCAAGTTTTCAGGCTGATAGTCCACTGATAAGGGAATTGGCAAAAAGCGGTATCGGGACCCACATCGACTATTTGCGTGAAATGTCACGGTTAAGGTCACTATGGATCAATGAATGGCAAATTCTTGAGGCCATGCAAGTGCAAGTATTGGTTCCCATCCTGGCTGAGAGTGAATTTATCGGCTTCTTCTGCCTGAGTGGCAAGAAGGATGGCCGCCCTTATACATACCAGGAGTTGCGGCAGACGCTGCCGCTCCTGGCTAACCAGGTTTCGATGGCGCTAGCTAATAGCCGCCTCTATACCCAGGAGCAGACTAGAGCTAACCAGTTGGCAAGCGCCAACGCGGAACTACGCCAAACCCAAGACGCCCTAAAAGAAAGCGCCGATGATATCCTGCGGCAAGCGGCCCGCGCCGAGGCGCTGGTGCGAATCGCAGACCGGCTGAACGCCCAACTTGACTTGAACACGGTGCTCAACGCCGTCTGCGAAGAGGCAGCCCGCGCGCTAAACGCCCCAGCCGCAAGCGTGAACCTGTATCATGAGAAGGATTGCGCACTACACCTGGTGGCATCTTATGGGTTGCCACAAAAGTATATAGACCTGAATAAACCCATTTCCAACGAGCTATATCGCCGGTATTCCCAAGACAATCCCACATGGACGATCTACGCGGACGGCGATGCGATTGGCGCATTGCCTAATGGCGCTCTTTACCAGGAACTTGATATACAGTCCATCATGTCCGCTCGCATGACACGCGAGGGCGGTGTTGTGGGTATATTGAGCGTGCTGATTTACGGACAGGCGCGCATTTTTGGTGAAGACGAGCAGGCGCTCCTGAAGGGAATTGCCGCACAGGCTGCCCAGGCAATTGTCAACGCCAGGTTGTACGCCGATTCACAGCGGCGCTTGCGCAACGTAGAGGCATTGCGCCAGATCGACGCCGCAATCACCGGCGGCACCGACTTGGGCCATATGCTGAAAGTGATATTGGAACAGGTCAAATCACAACTCAGCATCGATGCAGCGGATGTCATGCTGCTAAACACGACCGACAATCTGCTGGTGCTTGAAGAAGGCGATGGATTCCATGCCACACCTGTGCGCAAAGTTTCGCTAGAAGAAAAAGCAGACCCCGCCTGCCAGGCCGCCCTTGAACGCCGCATGATTCAGATCCCCGATATATCTGCCGCAATGGAGGCTATTCCCGCAACACTCACTGCCGCAGAGGGGTTCAAGGCTTACTACAACATGCCGCTGATCGCCAAGAACGAGGTGAAGGGCGTGCTGGAAGTGTTTCAGCGCACAGTCATGGAACCCGGCAACGAATGGCTATCATTCTTGAATGCCCTGGCGGTTCAAACTGCAATCGCGATAGATAACAACCAGCTCTTTGTTAACCTGCAGCGCTCGAACGAAGAACTGCGCAACGCTTACGAAGCGACACTCGAAGGCTGGGCCCGAGCGTTGGAAATGCGCGATCGAGAAACGCAGGGACATACTCAACGCGTTACTGAGATGACCGTCAGGCTCGCCCGGCTGATGGGGGTGAGCGAAAGTGATATTGTGCACATTCGGCGCGGCGCAATTCTGCATGACATCGGCAAGATGGCAATTCCCGACAGCATCTTGCTCAAGCCCGGCAAATTAACCGACGATGAATGGGAAACCATGCGCCATCATCCTGTGTACGCTTACCAGATGATGTCCACGATTTCCTTCTTGCGCCCTGCGCTTGATATACCTTATTGTCATCATGAAAAATGGGACGGCAGCGGTTACCCACGAGGTCTCAAGGGGGAAGAGATACCTCTGTGGGCACGTATCTTCGCCATCGTCGATGTTTGGGACGCACTCCGCTCCGATCGCCCATACCATAAAGCCATGTCCGATGAAGAAGTACGTGATTATTTGCTGCGATTGTCGGGAGTTCAGTTTGATCCTCATGTGGTGGACGTTTTTCTAAGCATGCCAATGGCTGAATGGCAGACTACTGCGAACACGTGAAGCATTAGGCTGTTAGCGTCTCGTACATATACATATATCGATTGTTACTGTTCACCACAGCGGATACATACGACTAAGGTGGGGGTAGATGAGTCTGCGGACAAGGACACTGCTAACCATAGGCGTGTTGATCCTAAGCCTGATCGCGATTGTCTATATCGGGTCGGGCAAAATCGTCTTGGTAGGCCTGAATCAACTGGAAGAACAACGCGCCTCCAACAATGTTCACCAGGTTCTGAACGAGTTGGATGAAGATATTCGCGCTCTCAGCATCACGACGGCAGATTACGCTCAGTCTGATGATGCCGCTCAATTCATGCGCGACGCAAATCGTGACTATATTCTGCGCAACTATGCGGAAGCCAATCTCTATAACCGGGCGTTGAATACAGTCATCTTTCTGAGGTCAAACGGAGAAGTCTTATATTCCATAAATTACAACTTGGATGCGAAAGTATTCAACGCAGTGCCTCAGCAATTTCTCCGCCAGCTTGAGCCGGGCCAGCCGCTCTTCAATGAACTGGCATCCACACATGGCATTTCCGGGATTCTGATGCTTGCCGAGGGGCCAGTACTCATCGCCGCATATCCTGTTCTAAACAGCAGTGGCGTTGAGCAATCCGGCGGATACCTCATCCTGGGACGCTACCTGGATGACGCACACATCACCCAAATCAATCACAGGGTGAGCGTCACAGCCACCCTGCAATCCGTCAGTGCTGTGACAGCCACACTTGAACCGGGCATCATGCAAGCGCTGCTCGATGATCCGAAACCCGTGTTGCAATCCACGAGCAACAACGCCACGCTAGGGTATGTCCTGATACGCGATGTGCTTGGGGCTCCCGCTTTTGTCATTAGAGTGGAGACCCCCTACACCGCATCCGATACAAGTGCGACCATTTTCCTGTATCTCATCATCACCCTGGTTGTTGTGGGCCTCATTTACGAAATTGCCATCTTATGTCTACTTGAGAAATCTATTTTTTCAAGGTTAACTCAGCTCAATAAAAGCGTTCAGCTCATCACCGGCAGCTCACGATTGAATACACGCGTCATGGACGGCCACGCAGACGAATTGGGCAGCCTGGCCAGAACGATCAACGACATGCTGGATGCACTGGCCTATGACGCGCAGGCGAAGGACGAATCGGCAGAAAGGTTCAGGCTGTTTGTCGAACAATCACCCACCGGCATGTACTTTGTCACCGATCATCAGTTCGTCTACGTAAATCAAGCCGCCGCACAGATATTCGGGTTCGCCCCCGACGACATTAGCTGGAACATCAGCCCGCTGGATTTGGTTCACCCCGATGATCGGCACATGGTCGAGATGCAGTCACTTGCCTACAACAACACTGCAGACTCTGTGACCTATATGATGCGCGGTATCTGCAACGACGAATGCATCGTACACTGTTCGGTCAACGAACGGCGCGTCACCTGGAAAGGGAAACCATCCACGCTGGGAATCGTGATTGACGTGAGCGAGCGTGTCAGCACTCAGGAGACCCTGCGCAAGCGCGAACGCATCCTTGAGGCGATTAATGTCATCGCCCAGTATTTCCTGAAAGGGAGCAAGTGGGAAGAAAGTATCCAGGAGGTATTGAACATCCTGGCTGAAGCAACCCAATCGAGATGCGCCTGCGTTTTTAAGAACCATACGCTCTCCGATAAAAGCCGCACGACCTCTCTGCGCTACCTTTCGCTAGATTCAGATGTCAGCCGCCCGATGAAGCTCGATTTCATCCGCGAGATACGCTACCGGGTTGATGGGTTCGAACAGTGGGAAGAACTGCTTGCTCAGAACAAGTTGGTCAAGTCAAGCATCGAAGATCTCCCCGCCGCGCAGCGAGACATCTTGAAAAGCCATCGCATCAACTCAATTCTGGTAGCACCCATCTTTGCGAATCACGAGTGGTGGGGATTTGCGGGAATTGGTGACGCCAGGGAAGTGGACAAATGGTCTCCCGCTGAAGAAGATGCGCTCAAGCTCTTCACCAATTTGCTGGGCAGTGCCATTGAACGGAAGCTGACGGAAGAGGAGCGAAAGAGCTTATATGAGGCAGAACGCCAACGCCGCCAATTGGCAGAAGCGTTGAACGAGACCGGCACGGTATTGAATGCCTCCCTAGACTTTGAGGGAATACTGGATTGCCTGCTTGAGCAAGTGGAACGGATTGTGCCCTATGACCTGGGGTTCATCATGCTTTCACAGAATGGCCAGGCAAGAGTGACTCGCGTACACCAGCACGCATCGCTTCCGGCGCAGTCCATCGAGGAAATGGAAAGCCTCACGTTCAATATTTCTCAAACAACGAATTTACGCTGGATGGCAGAAAATGGGCAACCGCTGGTGATCCCAGACACGTCCTTTTACCCGGAATATATGCCCGCAAAGGGGCTGGAACAGATTGGGTCCTGGGTACAGGCACCGGTGATGGCCGGGAACATCGCCATCGGGTTTCTGTTCCTCGGCAAGCAGGAACCCAATGCCTATAGTTCCGAAACTGCGGCCTATGTGGCGCCATTCGCATTGCAAACGGCTTTTGCGCTGCAAAACGCACGGCTTTACGCCGATGTTTCCGAATCACTGACACGTGAGCGCCGTTATAACGAGATCGTACGAGCCATTAGCAGCAGCATGGATATCTCGGTCATCCTACGCAATGTCGCCTACCTGGCGGCGGACCTTGTCAAGGCGGATGCCGCCGGCATGGCGCTCTTGAACTCGGACGGGGACCTGGCGCTAAACACCTACTCCACTCAGCCGGCGCTCAAATTCCCGGAGACGGTACTGCACCAGGGTGTAGGGATCGCCTGGCAGGTCATGAAAACGAATAAGCCGCTCTTGGCACCCGATTATCCAAAGCAACCAAATGCGATCCCAGAATGGGTTGCACGCGGGTTACATGCGCTCATCGCTGTCCCAATCGTCGCCGGGGAGACGCTCCTGGGTGTACTACACTTCTTCAACGTTACTCCTGGCAAGCTATTCAACAGCTTTGATGTGGCTGTCGCCACTGCCATTGGGCAACAGGCAGGCATGGCCATCCAGAGGGCACGCTTGCTTGAAAATGCACACCGGCGGGCGCAAGAGGCCGAAACTTTGCGCCAAGCCAGCGCGGCTATCACCACCACGTTGGAACTGCACGAAACATTCCAGCGCATCCTGGAACAATTGGAACGCGTGGTGCCCTACGACACGGCGTCCATCCAGCTCCTACACCCCGGCTACCTGGAAATCGTGGGTGGACGCGGTTGGGCCGATCCTTCCAAGGTCGTTGGCACACGCTTCGCATACCCCGGTCACAACCCCAACAGCCTGGTCGTTATAACGCGCCAACCCAAACTACTCACCAAAGCTGACATTCTAGACATCGCCGCAAATAGTATGATTCAGTCATGGTTGGGGGTACCACTGATCATTCATGACGAAGTCATCGGCATGCTAACCCTGGACAGTTACGAGGCGGATCACTTCCACGACGATCACATCCGGCTGGCCTCTGCCTTCGCAGATCATGTCGCAGTGGCAATTGAAAACGCTCGCTTGTTTGAGAAAGTTCAGCAACTCGCCATGATTGACGAACTGACCGGCCTATATAACCGCCGGCAATTCTTCATATTGGCAGAGCAAGCCGTAGAATCGACCATTGATCACAATCAACCCTTCAGCCTGGTCATGATCGATATTGATCGCTTTAAGCGCGTGAACGACACTTATGGCCACCTGGCCGGTGACCAGGTCCTCCGTGAGATTGCCTCGCGCTGCCGCAATGCACTCCGGTCCGAAGATGTTCTGGCCCGCTATGGCGGCGAGGAATTCGTGGCATTGCTCAGCCAGGTACAACCGGACGAAGCGTGCAAAATCGCAGAACGATTGCGCGCCAGCATCTCGGATGAATCAGTGACCTACCAAGATGACGTTATCAACGTGACGGTAAGTATGGGAATTGCAAACTCCGATCGCACGAATGCCACATTGGATACGTTGCTGATGCATGCGGATGAAGCACAATACATCGCCAAAAACAGCGGCGGGAACCGCATCATCATCTGGC
>DAOUFG010000122.1:0-11047 GCA_034430115.1 Thermoflexales bacterium
CGCCAACAACGTGTTTTTGATCGACTACAAACGCCGCCGTCCTAAGCGCGAGTGGGTGCGCGTAGCGGCTGACCGCGATGGTCACCTGCGGCTCGAAACGGCTCAGCGCGCCGTGGCCTGCGACTTTGACGAGCTCATGTCCGTCTTCACCGATAACCCGGCCTCACTGGATGGCCTGCGCGGCACTTATTCACGTGACGTTGTGCAAGCAGTGCGCGAAGCCTTCCCGGAAATCGCCAAGCTCAGCCCGCAGGGCAACGTCCACGCACGCACGCTGTATGCGGTGGTAAACGTCATCACCCGCGCATCCGCCACGGATGTGTTTGCCGCGCTGGAATCTAGCGGCACATATATGCCGGTGGGTGACAATTACTGGCACCTGAGCGAATCGCGCTAACGCAACCGCACCATTTCCCTACTGGGAGCACCTACAAGGTCAGGCTTACCGTTAAGTCTGACCTTGTCTTATTTCCACTGCGCGATGTCCAGATGCGTGGACAGCACCATAAACCTTTGCGCTTCCTTGACGTTTCCCTCAGCAATCACTCATCTAATTTGCGATAATCCATCGTCGTATTAGATGCATCGCGTTACGTCAATAACTCACTGGAATACGGAGCGTGAAGCATGGATGAGGGAAATGATGTTCCTCCAAAAACAGGGAACGTTCGCAATTCGAAGAAAAAACTTATAAAAATCGCCGCAATTGGCGCTGCTGTTGTCATATTGTTTGCAGGTTTGGTCGCCATCCCTGTGGTCTCGCCTACCGTGGGTGCGCAGGTAGCCGATGCACTGCGCACCGTCCTGGGGCCACAACCGGTCGCGGACCTGGAGAGCACATCGTTTCAGATCCAAGATTGGGTCAACCGCATCCGCTATCGCACAACCGGGGCTCAGCCGGCGCTTTCGTTCAGCGATACGCCGCTGACGCCCGGGCCCACTCATGCACCGGTCGCCACGCGCGCCCCGCACATCAACCCCACTTCCACACCCACCCCCATCCTCCAGGTGGCCCAGGCGACAGCAAATCTGCCTACACCGGAGCCTCCCGCCCCAACCGCCGCGCCACTTCCAGATATCGCGAATGATGCGCCCGCCATTGAGAGTGGCTGGCAGCCATTTGGCGCAATTGCGAATGGGCGCAGCGTGATGGCTCGCGGCAGCGTCCATCCAGATGGAACCCGCCCCTATGCTCAAGCGGCTTTGGTCCGCATTGACCTCTCGTTAGTGGATGTCCACTTTGTGCTAGGCACGCTGGAGCCCGTGACGGCGAAGGGGTTACAACCCATCTCACGCACAGGCGATATCCCCATCAGCGATCAATCCACTGACCGGCTCATCGCCGCGTTTAACGGGGGGTTCAAAGCAGTGCATGGCGAGTATGGCGTCGTAGTAAGCGGGACCACCGTCATCACCCCGGAGAGCGGTATCGCCACACTGGCGATCTACCACGACGGCTCCGTTGCGTTGGGAGATTGGGGACACGAAATCACCACCAGCAATACCCTGGTGGACATCCGTCAAAACTGTCCCCTCCTCATTGATTATGGGCAGATCACCTCGTCCGTCAACGACAGCGACCGCAAAGAATGGGGTTATACGGTCAAAAATCTGGATACAACCTGGCGTTCCGGGATCGGGTTGACGCAAGATGGGAAATATCTTATTTACGCGGCCGGCCCGTCGCTCACGGTCGAGTCGCTGGCGCACACACTTCAAATGGCAGGCGCCTATCGTGCAATGCAACTGGACATCAATGGGTATTACACGCGCTTCGCGATCTATCACTCCAATCCCACGCCGGCAACCGCGAAGGGGCAACATCCTGTCATCGCGGAAAAGCTGTTAACCCAGATGACGCTGCCACCGGACCAGTATCTGACGCCCTATGACCGCGACTTCTTTTACATCACATTGCACAGCGGCTAGAGGCGTAGAGGGAACACCAGATCAAGTGCTGCTGAGCGGGAAGTCCAGGCGCGAACGCAGCCCATATTCCGTGCCGGTGCTATAGACCAGCGAAAGCGCGTGCACAGGGAATTCCCAATATAGGTTCAGCTTGGCGAGATGCCTGATCACGTGCGGCAGGTTCACACTATCCACGTCTCCGATCGCCAGGGTGACGTGTGGCACCCACCCCTCCGGCTGGTAGTGCTCATTGACACCCAACCCGGCATCGCCCAACTCATCCCACAACAGGCGGTGGAATCGCGAGAGTTGCGGGCTACGCACGACGGGGATATATACCACCGGATTCGCGCCAGTGAAGATGCCCAGCCCGGCAGTCCTGACTGTGAAGCGAGTATGCTCCGAAGCGAAGCGTTTTAACAGCGCCCCAATCTGCTCCACCTCGTAATGCTCAGCCACGTGATAGGTGATATGCGGGAACGGCGTCACATAGATTCCTCGCAGGCCGAACTCGTGATCCAATTCCGCCCAAATATCCTGCACCCACTTCCCATGTTCGTCGCCAAGTATTGAGACTATCCCATCCATGCTTCTATTAGTTACCTGCGGCACACCAGTTTGAAGCATAATCATAGCCTATTGACAGCCGGCTCACAACCGCTATACTTAGCCCCTGATAGGCACATATATCAGGCAACGATCAAGACGAGTATGTGCTGCAGAAGCGAACAGAGAGCCGGGCCTTGTGCTGAAAGCCTGGTGCGTGGAGCAGTACAGAATGGACTTGGGAGCCGCAAGCCGAAAGCTGTGATCAGCCAGTAAGCGAGCCGGAACTGCTACCGTTAAAAGGCAGAGCGCATGTTGGTGCGTATTAGAGCGCGTGTCATTTTAATAGCTGTTTCATTCGTTATTTGAGCAGCAGTTGACTGACACGAACAAGGGTGGTACCGCGAGCAAACATCTCTCGTCCCTTATAGACGAGAGATGTTTTTATTTTTCCGCACGGAGGAATAAGGCTTGTTTCGCGCATCCTTACTTAAGATTCAACCCTCGCTCGACGAGGTTCGTTCACTTTCCGTTCAGGGGAACCTGATCCCTGTCTATGCGGAACTCCCAACCGACCTGGACACACCGGTATCGCTGTTCCTGAAGCTGGCGGGCAATGATCCCTCATTCCTGCTCGAAAGCGTTACCGGCGGCGAACAGGTGGCCCGCTACTCGTTCCTGGGCGTGCGCATCCAGGAAGCACTGGTGCTGAAGGGGCAATCGCTGTCCCGTCACACCCTCACAGAAGAAGGGCTGCGCGTCGAGCCGGTTCCGTTTCCACCCGCAACCGATGGGCGCACACCCAACGTGCTGGATGCCTTGCGCGTCGAAATGCAAAACTACCGGCTGGTGCCCCGCCCCAACTTGCCCCGGTTCTGCGGCGGGTTGATGGGCTACACCGGCTACGACGTGGTGCGCCAATTTGAGCGACTGCCCGCCAGCGCGCAAGACGCATTGTGCCTTCCCGATGCTGTTTACATGCTGGCAAACACGTTAGTCGTCTTCGACCACGCACGGCACCAACTCTTGATCATCGCCAATGCGCACCTCTCGGGCACGGACGACGCGGCGGTGGAAGCGGCCTATGAAGACGCCGTGGCACGCATCAAGACGCTATACGCGCGCCTGAACGCCTCACTGCCCATCCTCTTGCCGGAGCCCGAGGCAATCTGCTCGCCGACCACGGCCAACAAAACTCAGGCCGACTACGAACAAATGGTGCGCGACGCAAAGGAATATATCCAGGCCGGCGACATCTTCCAGGTGGTGCTGTCACGGCGGCTGGAACGGCGCACCACCGCGCCCCCATTCGCCATCTATCGCGCCCTGCGCATGCTGAACCCTTCCCCCTGGATGTTCTACCTGAACTTTGGCGGGCTGGTGCCGGTGGACCACGGCCCCTTGCGCGTCATCGGCGCATCCCCCGAAATGCACGCGCGTTACGAAAACGGCGTCGCCACCGTGCGGCCCATCGCCGGCACGCGCAAGCGCGGCGCAACCGAGGAGGAGGATAAAGCTCTCACGCAGGAGCTTTTGGCCGACCCGAAGGAACGCGCCGAGCACGTCATGCTGGTGGATCTGGGTCGCAACGACATCGGTCGCGTGGCGGAATATGGCAGCGTCAACGTGCCCGACTTGATGAGCGTCGAAAACTACTCGCACGTGATGCACATCGTCAGCACGGTGCATGGCAAAGTGCGCCAGGGGCAGGATATGTTCGACGTGCTCCGCGCCACCTTCCCCGCCGGCACCCTGAGCGGCGCGCCCAAGGTGCGCGCAATGGAAATCATCGAACAACTGGAAGGCGAGCGACGCGGCATTTACGGCGGCTGCGTGGGCTACTTCTCTTTCAACGGGCAGATGGATACCTGCATCATCATACGCACGATTGTGATGCGCGGCGACACCTGCTACTTGCAGGCGGGCGCGGGCATCGTGGCCGATAGCGACCCCACCAACGAGTACCTGGAAACGATGAACAAGGCTCGAGCGCTCGTGTTAGCGATCGACGCCGCAGAGATGTGAGTTTGCAACAAGCGAGGCACATGATGATTGCAGTTATCGATAACTACGATTCTTTCACCTACAACCTGGTGCAATACCTGGGCGAGTTGGGTGCGCAAATGCAAGTTTTCCGCAACGACAAAATCAGCATCGACGCACTGGAGAAGTTGAGCCCCGAAGCGTTCGTCATCTCCCCCGGCCCTGGCACGCCTGAAACTGACAGCGGTATCAGCAACGACGTGTTGCGCACTTTCAGCGGGCGCGTGCCGATCCTGGGCGTGTGCCTTGGGCAGCAATGCATGGGCTACACCTTCGGCGGCACGGTGCAGCGCGCGCCGCACCTGATGCACGGCAAAACATCCATGATCTATCACAACGGCAAGGATCTCTTTCACGAGTTGCCCAACCCATTTGAGGCCACGCGCTATCACTCGCTGATCGTGGAAGAGCCGCTCCCACCCGAACTGGAAGTGACCGCCTTCACCAAAGACGGCGAACTGATGGGCCTGCGGCATCGCAGCCACCCCACCTTCGGCGTGCAATTCCACCCCGAAAGCATTTTAACCAGGCACGGCAAGCAAGTGCTGGCCAACTTCCTGGGGATGATTTAGCCATTTTCTGTTTGGCAGGCGATGGACATCGAGGAGATGCACACCGCCGGTCACTGCACAGTCAAGGAGAGACATGATACAGCAAGCAATCGCCAAGTTATTCAACCGGGAGTCGCTCAGCGCCGAAGAGGCCGAGAAAGCCATGGACGAGATCATGTCCGGCTTGGCTACGCCGACGCAAATTGGGGCCTACCTGGCGGCGCTGCGCATCAAGGGCGAGACGCCCGACGAAATCGTGGGCAGCGCACGCGCCATGCGCGCCAAGTCGTTGCGCATCCATACGCAACACACCCAACTGGTGGACATCGTCGGCACCGGCGGCGACCGCTCCGGCACGTTCAACATCAGCACCACGTCCGCTTTTGTGGTGGCCGGCGCAGGTGTGCCGGTCGCAAAACACGGTAACCGCGCGGCATCTTCGCAATCGGGCAGCGCCGACGTGTTGGCGGCGCTGGGGGTGAACGTCACGCTCACGCCTGAGCAGGTCGGCCGGTGCATCGACGAAATCGGCATCGGCTTCGCCTTCGCGCAGGTGCATCACCCGGCAATGAAACACGCCGCCGGCCCGCGCCGCGAGATCGGCGCACGCACAATCTTCAACATCCTTGGGCCGCTAACCAACCCCGCAAACGCCAATCATTTTCTATTAGGCGTCTTCGACCCGGCGCTGACGGAAATGATCGCCGAGGTGTTGGGCGGTCTGGGCGTGCAACACGCCCTGGTGGTCAGCAGCCTCGACAAGGTGGATGAACTCACCACCACCGGCGTCAATAAGATCAGCGAGCTATGCGACGGCCAGGTGCACACCTATACGTTGGATGCCGCGCAACTGGGCCTGGCACGCGCCACCCTGAGCGACCTGGGCGGCGGCTCGCCGGAGTTCAACGCCGGCATCACACGCAGCATCCTGGAAAACAAGGCCACCCCGGCGCGGCACAACGTGGTGCTGTTGAACGCCGGTGCAGCGCTCTACGCCGCGGGTGCCGCGAACGACATTCACGCGGGCGTGGAAATGGCCCAGGACTCGATCCGCAGTGGCAAGGCGCTCCATAAGCTGAATGACCTGGCGGATATGTCGCGCCGCTTTGGTGCGCCAGTGCAGTAGTAGCAATGGGCAAGCCTGGTCTCGATTCGCGCAAACCCCGGCTTGCCCGTTTGCGTCAATTCGTTTCCATCTCGCCCAGCTTCGTTTCGATCAGCGTGACAACATCCTGCAACATTGCGACGTCAAATTTGAACGCAGCGCCTGCGGCGGCATAGAGTTGCGGCAAAGGCACCGTGCCGCCCAGCGAGAGCGCGTGGCGATATTGCCGCACGGCCTGCGCCTGGTCGTGCAGGGCATTACGCCACACCTGCACCGCGCCGAGTTGTGCCATGCCATATTCCACGTAGTAAAACGGGTACTGGAAGATATGCAGCTTGCGCTGCCAGCCGGTCATTGCTTGCTGTTCCAGGCCGCTCCAGTCCACACCGCGCATGAAGCGTTTCCAGAGCGTGTCCCACACGCTGTCACACCTGGCGGGGTCGGCAGCCTCAGCTTCATGTTGATACACCCAGTGCTGGAAGGCATCCACCACGGCCATATACGGCCAGAACGTGATGATCGACTCCAGGTGCTGCACGACGGCACGTTTTGCGTCATCGGCGCTATAGAAGCCGCCCTCGCTAACGGCCAAGTAGGGTGTGCCCAATAGCTCCATCGACATCGACGCAACCTCGGCGAATTCCATCCCGACGTCCAGTTGCTGCACAAAGGGTAAATGTGCCGACTCGAAGACGTGGAAGGAGTGCCCGCCCTCGTGCAGCAGGGTTTGTACGTCATCGTGCACGCCCACGGCATTCATGAAGATGAAGGGCCGTTTGACCACCGCAAACTGCGTGCAAAACCCGCCGGGAGCCTTGCCTTTGCGATTATCGAGGTCCAACAGGTGCTCACGTCGCATGATGGCGAAATAGTCGCTCAGTTGTGGGTCCACGCGCTGGAAAATCGATTGCACCCCATCCTCGAATTCCTGCACCGTGTTGAACGGCTTCAGGGCGGGCCGGTAGGTGGGGTCCACGTCCAGGTCCCAGGGACGTAGGGTGCTCACGCCCAGTTGGCGCCGCCGGTGCTCATATAATTTTTCAGCCGCCGGCACCACCACCTGCTCGATGGCGTCATGAAAGCGCTCGCAATCGTCGGGAGTGTAGTCAAAACGCAGCAATTGCTGCCAGCGGTAGGCGCGGTAATCAGGGTAGCCAACGTTGACGGCCAACTGCTTGCGTAATTTAAGGTAACGCGCCCACAGATCGTTCAAGGCAGCCCGATCCGCAAGTTGTCGGCCCGCCGCAAGTTGCCAGGCCTTCTCGCGCAACGCCCGATCGTTGTTCTGATATACCGGTCGAAGCTGCGTCACCGTCACTTCCTGGCCCTCCCAGTTCACCGTCTGTGCACCGATAATCTTGTCGTATTCATTTTCCATCTTGTGCTCTTCGGTCAAGAGCGATAGGTTCGCCTCGCGGAAGAGCGATGCCTGGGTGCGCATATTGCGCAACGGCACACCAAATCCATCCGGTTCCAGGCGGCTCGCCAGCAGCTTCTGGCGCAGTCGTTGTTCGGCGGCTTCTACAGAAGGGAAGATGTGGTCGAGGAAATCAAACAGACGCTGCTGGGCCTGCTTATCAGCCGTGTCGATGGTGGTGGCAACGTATAAACGCTGCTGCGTTTCACTCACCATTTCGCTCAAGCGTGACCAATCAGCGAGCCAGGTGCTCACGTTCTGGTCGGTCAGATTCACTGTCTGGAGATGTATGTAGAAAGGCTCGATTTCAGGCCAGGAGAACTTCGCAAACTCCTGCGCGGTTCCGGGAAGTGTATTCGCCATATTACTATTCCTTTTTGATGCTTTCCCGCGAGGAATTGTATATGATTCACCCTAGTTTCCAGAAGGAGTATTTCTATGGCCGTTCGACTCATACGCGAGGACGATGTGCGGAATCTTGTCACGATGGAGGATGCGTTGCACAGCGTAGAAGCAGCCTTCTCCGATCAGGGACATGGCACCGGCTTCAACGAACCGCGCCGGCGCATCCACCAGCCGGCCGGCACATTGCATCTGATGAGTGGCGCGCTCACGCAACGCGGCTACTGGGGATTCAAAGCATACACGGCGACACGGTTCGGTGCCCGCTTCACGGTGAACCTGTACGACGCCCGCACCGGAGCGCTACTGGCAATGATCGAAGCAGACTTACTGGGCCAGCTTCGCACTGGGGCAGCCAGCGGCATCGCCACCAAGTACCTGTCCAACCCTAATGCCGGCATCATGGCGCTGTTTGGCACGGGTTACCAGGCCCAAACACAACTGGAGGCAATCTCCAGGGTACGCGCCCTGCGTGAGGTGCGCGTCTATAGCCGTTCAGAAAAACATCGCGCGCAATTTGCACAGCAGATGGGCGACCGGCTGGGGCTGAATCTAACACCGGTGAGCACGCCGCAGGCTGCCGTACAGGGGGCGGAAATCGTCATCACCATCACCACCTCCGTGGACCCAGTTTTCGACGGCAACGATCTTACGCCCGGCACGCACATCAATGCTGCGGGATCCAATTCCGCCATTCGCGCCGAGTTGGACGCGACGGCGATCCGGCGCGCAAATGCTATCTTCGTAGACGACCTGGAACAGGCGCACATCGAAAGTGGAGATCTGATCCGCGCCTATGAGCACAACGCGCTAAACTGGGGCGCGGTACGCCCGCTGGCCGACGTCGTGGCCGGGCAATGCAACGGGCGCACCCGGCCGGGCGACATCACCCTCTTTGAATCGCACGGCATCGCCCTGTGGGACCTTGCACTGGCAGCAGATGTCTATGAGCATGCTCAAACGCACAACCTGGGCACATGGGTGGACTTTACGCCAGCCTGAACGCGCGGAACCGAGACCTATAATGTCTCAGGATATTCCATCCCGGAGGTGCAAATGCAAGAACCGCTGATCCGCTATACCACTCAGCGCAGCCAGCCGGTCACCGCTGGCGAACTGCACGTGCAACTCGTCAGCCACACATTACACATACACCTGCCGTCCAGCAGACTACACCTGGACATGCTGTATAGCTGGCCAAGCCACGTTTCATGGCAGCAGACCGCCGGCGGGCGCGTGCACGTCAGGCCGATCATGGACTTCACGCGCCTGGCTCAGTTCATCATCCTTGCGAACGCCATCCTCCTCGCCCTGCTCTACTACGCCAGCACACACCGCAGGGCACACGCAAACAAGCAGAGGTAATCATGACACAGGAAACAACTCAAAGCGACGCAAACGTCAAGTCACCATTCATGCAAATGCTGTACGATACGATCGACAAGTTTGTCTCTACATCCAGAACGCACGAAGTGTTTGCCCCTCCACAACGAGAGGGGAACGTGACAGTGATCCCATGCGCCGAGGTGTCCAGTTGGATGTTCTTCGGACTTGGATATGGTGGGGGCGGAGCAAAAGAGCAGGGCAATAACGGTGAGGGCGGCGGGAACGGCGGCGGCGGGAACAGCTACGCCCGGCCCGTCGCAGCCATCGAAGTGACGTCCACAGGCGTTACCGTGAAACCCATCATAGACAACACCAAAATAGCCCTGGCGGCCTTCGCCAGCGTCGGGGTGATCACGACGATGCTCTACAGGCTACTCAAGCATCGCCGCTAACCGCGTGAGCATCACCTTTGGCGGATTCGCGTAGCGCTCCGGGTAGATGACGTTTTCGATCTGAAGCTGGTCATACGTTTCCAGGCGTGGCGTGCCTGGTCGCCCAAACACGGCCAGGCGATAAACGTCGGCCGGGTAACTGAGCCTGTAGCGCAAAAAGCCCTCCGCGTAAGTGGTCTCGGAGTCAGCCGCTGCATCTGCACGGAAGATAATGCCCTCGTTGGTCAACCAGTCCAGTGCTTCGTAGAACGCCGGCACGCGTTCTACGTCCACAACCCGGCAGCCGGCCTTCAAGAGCCGGTCGAATACGGCGCTGACCAGCGCGTCCTGGCGGATCGTCACGGCCAGTTGCGAGCTGAAGTGTTCCGCTGCGGCCATGCGAATTTGCCCGGCAGTGAGCTTACGCGAGACGCGGTAAAGGCTGCGCAACTGCACGGCGGCCATGAATTGCAATAGCATCTGGCGCGGCAGGCTTTCACTGGCGCGCAGAAGCTCATCAGCGGCATCCGCGTCGTAAAACACGTCGTGCAAGAACAGCGGGAAACCAGCCTTCTCCTGTTCCTCCGTCAGGTAGGCCAGGCCGGGGAAATGATCTCCCATCGTCACTGCCAGGTTCATGATCAACATGCGTAGCAGTCGCCGGCGCATCCAATTGGGCTGGAAGGATGCGAGCTGATCCAGGTGCACTACCGGGACCAGGGTGCCGCTGCCATCAAAGGTGAGCTTGGTCGCGCCGGGGATGGTGGCCAGCCGCAGCACCACGCGTCCGCCGGGCACAAAGGTGTGCGCCAGTTGCTCGTAGAGATATGGCTGTGTGTCCGAGCCGATAGAAGGCCCGCTCCACTCGTCGATGAACAGGATGAGCCGCTCGATTTGCAACGCATCCAGGACCGACTCTAAATAGTCGCGCGTTTGCGCGCCATAGTTGCGATACAGGTTAAGCAGGCGTTTTTCATAGACGATGGGGGGCAACCCGCGTGGGCGGGCACGTGTCGGTTGCGCCGTCTGCGCCTGGCCTTTGGGCATCGCCATGCGCGCGATTCGCAAATTGGCGGGTTGCGTATTGATGCTCTCGCCGCACATCGCGCGCAAGATGTGTTGCAGTTGCGCATCTTGTGAGATCAGATCCGCAACATTCTCGGCATATTGGCGGTAGCGGTCTAGCCGCATACGCGCAAAGACGCGCCTGAACCACTGCGGGCGCTCATTCAGGTAATCTTGCAGCCCCCAAAAGCGCCTGTCGCGGCGGTGTCCGGGTCGCCCCGACGCCGTCAATATCAACTTCAATATCTGCTGA
>DAOUFG010000123.1:0-22744 GCA_034430115.1 Thermoflexales bacterium
CCAAACCCGCCGATTTCGGCGATGAAGGTCTGCAATTGATACATCAGGTAGAGCGCGCCCTGCGTGGTGACCGAATCTTGCAGCGGGTGCAACATGCTAAACCCAGGCAAGCGCGCCACATCTTCGTTGATGCGCGGGTTATATTTCATCGTGCAACTGCCCAGTGGATAGAGTGTGGTATCCACAGACATATTCAGTTGAGACAGGCGCGTGAAATGGCGTGTCACGTCTACTTGGCTTACTTCGGGTAGGGGTAAATCCTTGCGCAATAATTCCGCTGGTAACTCATAGTCTGGTACGTCAGATTCGGGCAGGGTTGTTCCCCTCCTTCCTGGCGATGATAGTTCATAGATCAATGGTTCTAACACGTCATCTCCTTCAAAGCAGGCTCTTCTGTGCAGATTGTACTCGCATGAGCCAGGCGCATTTTGTCATTATGGCATTTGCACTTCTGCCTGTATGTTGACCAGTGTGATTGGCTCTTCTCGCACGTCCACTCGCACACGCAGTTCGCCGGCCGGCGAGAGGTAGGTGCCGGTTGTTTCCGTTTCGGCATCCGAGATGCTTAGGCCGGATGGAACCTGCGTGAATTGCAACGTCTTCCAATCATATAGCCAGACGCTGCTATTTAACACCGCCTGCATGGGCGTGTTGGGGTTGGCTTCTACGTTCAGGCTGACGTTGACGGGCCCGCTCGCGCGTGTGCTGAGCCAGGGCGTCAGGCTGATGATGTGATCTCCGACCTCCATGTCCAGGCCGTTTTCGCCCAGCGCCACGCTGGATGATGAGGAGAGCACGTGCCACACGAACGCATCCGCCGGCAGCACGCTGCCTGGGCCGGCCAGGAATGGCCGAACCGGAAGATGCCAGATGCGCAGGCTTTGATCGATATAGTCGGCGTTGTTCACCTGCACATCCAGCCCGCTCTGTGCCAGCCAGCACGCCAGGTTTACCCCATAGCCGGCGCGTGCGTCTGGGTCATTGAAGACGGTGGTCACCAGGCCACGCTCGGTTTGTTCCGACAGGCGGTCATCATGCCAGTCACGCCAATTGAGAATGGCCTCTGCCAGCGAAGCGCCGTCCATATCGAATGGCGCATGGTAATACTGCGGCTGGTTGCTGGCGTTGCCGCTGCGCCCGAAAGTGGTCCCCAGCGATGAGGCATAACCTGTGTTGGGGCGGCGACTGGGCGGGATGGCAAGGCCCATTTGCGGCCGGCCGAAGACCAGGAGCGTTTCCACCTTCAGATGCTGGTTTGGGCTGAGGTCGCCGATCACCTTGTAATCTTTCCCGACGAACAACACGCAGTTCTGAAGTGCCAGGTTGGACGTGTTATGAATCTCGCCGCTGATTCGAGCCGTATCGGAAAGCGCCTGGCCGGGGATGAATTGCAAGTCTGCCTGCATGGGCGGAAGCGAATTTTCACCTTGCAGGTAAAAGGTTCGCACATCGTCGTTCGTCACGGCGACTTTTTGCAGTTGGTTGGGCGAACTGATGCGGAATGACAATGGACTCGCAGCATCTGGATTGATCAGCACTTCCTGCGCCAGCGCGTTGCCGGTGTCGATGTCAAGCAACGTATAGCGCGGCGAGAAAACGCCCAGGACCGCCTGCGTTCGCCCATCGGACATTTGCGCGTCGCCGCTGATGATGCTCAGGCGATGCACCTCTGGTTCATTGCCGCGTAAGCGGAAGCCCATCGCGTAGCTTATCAGCACAAAGAGGATCACCATGCCAGGGATGGTGACCCAGGCCCAGGCTAATCGGTTGATCTTGCGTAAGATGAAGAAGTTGAATGGCCCGATGGCGAACACATAGAGCGCCAAGAACCCGGCCAGGAGCAGGAAGGGGGGCAGATCAGCGCCAGGGAGCGCGCGAGAGGCGACGACTGCCCCCCTTTCGGCATACAGCGGGCCGACCTGCATTGGTGCGCCGACGCTGCCGCCTAGAAGCCCGGCAAAGATCAGGCGCCGATCGGGCCAATCTCGAATGGGTGCCAGGGTGGGGTCAAATGCCAGTTGATCCACGGCGCCGCGTCCTATATCGCGGTGCATGACCAGGGGCGTATCGGGGGAGCTGATCAGGCTGCGCGCATCGGTGGTGGCCGGCTGTAGGGCCACCACCGGGGCCAACAGTTCAGGGGCCGTGGACGTGGTGGATGAAAGAATGGCCGGCGCGGAGATGATGCCGGCGGCGTCTACGTTGTTGGGGATGAGCAACTGGCGCAGGACGCCAATGGCGCTATTTTGCACCATCGCGCCGGTGCGCGCGGGCGAAAGACCGCCGAACCCACCGCTTGTCAGGCGCGCGCCGGGGCCGCCGCCCAGGATCAAATGCCCGCCGCCTAGCACCCATGCGCGGATGGCGGTGCGTTGCGCGTTGTCGAGCGAGAGCGTGTCAACGTTATTGAATATGATCACGTCCGCCGAGTCAAGGGCGGCGGAGTAGGCGGGGAGCTGAGCGATTGTGAGCTGCGCGACAAACGTTTTACCGCCGAATGGCGTGCGCAGGTCGTTCAAGAAGTTGAAGCTGTCGGCCGGTTCGCTGACGACCAGCACCAGCCGATCTGCCTCGTCGATGGTGTGAACGGGTGCGTTCGTCGCGGCAAGCACCTGGCCATTATTCAGAAACAACACCTGGATTGGGTTCGTCGTAGGGGGCGCGTACAAAGTGAGTTGCTTGCGCGCGCCACGCGCCATCGTTACAGGTGCGCGATATAGGCGGGATCGATCTGTGGTGATGGATAACGCCACATCGCCGTCCGATGGATCGGTAGCGCCTAATGTGACACGCACAGGCGTCCAACTGCCCGCCCTGATGTAACCATTGAAGCCGGCTTCTGCGATGAGTGTGATGGCCGAAGCCGGGGCGGAGACGCGAGGATGTGTCTCCGTGAGCGCTGTGGCAGTACTGGCAGGGAAGAGCTTCGCCATCGTGCAAACGCACAGTGCTACGACTACAATCATGGCTAGTCGCGCGCCTTTCATTGATAGAATTCTAATAGCTTATTTCTTGAATCCCTAATCATGTCGCCGGAATTGTTGCTTGGGCTTATCGCGTCAGCGGGATTGATCATCTTTGTCGCTGCGGTCATCATCGCCCTGTTGTGGGTGCGGCGCCGGCGCGCCTCGCGCCGGGCGTTGGAAGCTCGCGTCGCGGAGATGGAGGCGTTGAGTAATGCGGTCAATCGCATCGCTTCGGCTGCGTTAAACGAGGATGCGCTGTGTCACTTGGTCTACGAGTGTGCTTCTCAACTGGTGGACGTGAGCAACTTCCAGTTGGGCCTTTTTGACGGGAACGACTATGTCATCCGTGTGCGTTTGTCGGAAGGGGTGTTGCAACCCGTCGCGCGTTATAACCTCACCGAAGGGCGCGGCATCGTGGGATGGATGCGTGAAACCGGCAAGCCCTTGTTGGTGCGCGATTTCCAGGTGGAAATGGATAGTCTGCCTTCCAAGCCGCGTTATCTGAGCGATCACCCGCCGCGCTCCGCCGTCTTCGTGCCGATGGTCACCGGCGATCACGTGATCGGCGCGATGGCGATTCAATCGGACGCTCCGGCGGTCTATACCGAATCGCACATGCGGTTGCTCTCCATCATCGCGAACCAGGCTGCTGCGGCGATTCAAAATGCGCGTGCGCTGGCCCAGGAACGCGCGCGTGCCCAGCAACTCGAACTGGTGAATGAAGTGGCGCAACAAACCGCCGCAATCTTGGACCCGGAGGCGCTGTTTCCACGCCTGACGTCCGCCATTGTCAAAACGTTCAACTACTATTTCGTGGGTCTGTGCCTGGTTGATGATGAGACGCACAAGCTCATCGTGCGCGCGGCGACGCAACCACAAATGATAGGCGTGCAGTTGGAGATAGGGCATGGATTGATCGGCACCGCCGTGCAGGAACGGCGCATGATCCTCGCCGACGATACGGAGCACGATTCACGCTATCTTTCCCTCGGCATTTTGCCTGAAACGCGCAGTGAGGTCGTCGTGCCGCTACTGTTGAATGACAACGTGACCGGCGCGCTGGATTTGCAATCCGAGAAACTGGCGGCCTTCCAGGAGACGGACAAACGCTATCTGGAAGTGCTGGCGCAACAGGTTGCGGTGGCGGTGGAAGATGCGCGGCTCTACCAGGCGGAGCGCGAACAGACCTGGATGTCCACGGCGCTGCTGCAAGTGGCTGATGTCGCCGGGCGCGCAGAGACGGTAGATGATGCGCTGGTGGCGGTGGCGCGGCTTGCGCCAATGCTCACCGGCGTAGATACCTGTGCCGTGCTGACTTATAACGATAAGCTCAGCACCTTTGAAATCGCCGCGATTTATGGGTTGCTTTCGCACAACGAGCAACTCTCGGTGGGCGATGTGCTGTTGCCGATGGACGTGCCGGCCCTGGCGGAAATGCTGGAAAAACGCACCCCGGCGATGGGCACAGGATGTGGGCGATTAGCGACCCCGATGCTGGCTTTGCCGCTCAGTGCACAGGATCAACTTATCGGCGCGATGCTGGTCGGCCAGAAGGATGGCTTGCCTTTCTCCAAGCGCCGCACGGAGTTGTTGGCGGGGTTAGCCAACCAGGCGGCGCTGGTGATCGACATGGTGCACGCCAACCAGGCGCAGCAAGAGGAATCGTGGGTGACGGCAGCCCTGTTACAGGTGGCGCGCGCCCTGACGGAGAATGCCGACCTGGATTCAATTGTCTATACCGTGGTGCGCCTGACGCCGCTCCTCGTAGGTGTGGAATCGTGCGTGGTGTTTGTGCGCGAGGGCAACGACACGACCTTGCGTGCTTCGCAAGCGTATGGGTTATCGAGCGAGGCGCAGGTACGCTTCGACCGCGATGAATTCCCAATGGCGGCCTGGCGAGACTGGTTCCTGGAGTTCCAACGCACACAGCATTTGCCAATGCTCAACCCGTTGCCCGATGGTGTTGCGAGTCGTTTGAACATCAAGCATGGCGCGGCTTTGCCACTGATCGCCAACGCTGAATTGGTGGGCGCTATGGTGATCGGTGTGCCGCATGCGAACCAGATGCCCGAAGGGCGCGCGCTCAACATCTTGATCGGCATTGCCCAGCAGACAGCCCTGACAGTGGACAATGCGCGGCTTTCGCGCGATGCAATGGCCCGCCAACGCATGGAGCAGGAGCTTACCCTGGCGCGTGACATACAGACCAGCTTTCTGCCCAAAGAGGCACCTCGCGTGCCGGGGTGGGGCGTCGCATCAGCCTGGCAGGCAGCGCGGCAAGTCGGTGGCGACTTTTACGATTTCGTCCCCTTGCCCGGCGGCCGGTATGGCCTGGTGATCGCCGATGTGGCCGATAAAGGTGTGCCGGCTGCATTATTCATGGCCCTTTCGCGCACCTTGATGCGCGCTGTGGCGTTCACCGGGCGCGCCCCGGCGGATGCGCTTTCACGCACCAACGAGTTGATCTTGTCGGATTCGCGCTCGGACCTGTTCGTCACGATGTTCTACACCGTGTGGAACCCAACGACGGGCGAACTCATCTATGCGAATGCCGGCCACAATCCGCCGCTCCTGGTGCGTGCGAATGGAGAGTTGGTCGAATTGCACTCGCGCGGGATCGCGCTAGGAGTGGTGGAGCACATCGCCCCTGAAGGCAGCGCCACTCACTTGCTGCCGGGCGATTGCCTGGTGCTCTACACCGATGGCATTACCGATGCGTTGAATAGCGCGGATCAGGAGTTTGGCCTGGCGCGGCTGAAGCAGGTGCTGTTGGATGCGCGTGAGCAACCGGCGGATCAGATTGTCGCGCGCATCATGGGTGCGGTGCGTGATTTCGCCGGTGATGAGCCGCCGTTCGACGATCAAACACTGCTTGTGTTGAAGCACGATTGTGATGTGCCGCCGGAGGGCTGACACGCCCGTCCATGGCCCCAGGGTTTCGCGTTACTCGCATCTAAAATCCCCAACTTTTACGGTGGCGGGGCGGCATTTAGCGCGGCGGTTGAAGCTGGCACTTGTCCATTGTTGAAGTAGCCATAGACGGCCCGTGCAATGTCGCCGATCACTTGTGAGGTGTCGGCCCAGTTCAACGCCGAGGTGCCGTGTAGCATCACCACGATGACGTAGGTGCCGCCCGGCGAACTGACCAGTGCTGCATCGCCATGATTATTGGCATCCCACGATTGGCGATGGATGACGGTTGCGCCGGGGCTATTGGCAGAGATCAGCACATTAGCGGAGTTCTGCGCGAGCACATTCAACACCTGGTCGCAGCGTGCCGAAGTGAACACGTCTGGAAAGATGAGCGGGAGCGCACCTTCGTTGGCGTGACACTGATCCAGCATTTCCAAGATAACGCCGACTTCGGCAGGGGTGGATTGCGCGTTGGCGTCAGGGGATGCGCTCACGTCGGTGCGCGTGTTGCCTGGGGTGATGAATTGGGTAGGCGTCGCCGTCTGGTCAAAGGGTTGAGCCAGGAAGGTGCTCACCAGGCCCATGCGCTTCAACATGTCGTTCAGTTGGTTGGTCCCTGCCTGTGCATCCCCGGCACCGAGGGTTTGTAGGATCTGGTTAGCGGTGGCTGTGTTGCCGTCAACCACGAGCGAGGCCAGTTGTTGCGCCGTGTCGCCGGAAATCGTGTCGGACAATGCGCGATAGGCTTCTAACACAATTGCCATCTTCAACCATCCCTGCGCCGAAAATGCCACATCGCTGTTCAGTGTCAGTTCCTGGCCGGTCTTCAGATCTTTGATGAATACGCCGGCTACATTGCCATTCGTGTTATAGGCTTCGACGCGTGACTTGATCAGGTCGCTCAGCGCCTGCATGCCGGTATTTTCTCCGGGCACCACGTCCACCGGCAAATCTACGACGCGTGAGGTGCCCGAGGCGAGCGCGGCCAGGATTTGCTGGCGCGCTTGTTCCTGGTTGAGCGACGTGCCGCTTTGGGCGGCCGTCAGGCTGAGCGTGTTGCTATCGGCTGCGGTGGCCGAGGGTTGTTGATCGTACTGGCTGGTAAGCTGGGACAGAAAATCGTCCAGCTTGGTATCAGAATATTGGTAGGGTGCTGCGCTGCGATGTTCCGTGCTGCGCCTTAGCGCGAAGTTGGGGAGTGAACCGAGGCCCTGCTGGCCGTCCAGGATGGCCTGCAACTGCAAGCGAGCAACCACGTCATTTAACTGGAAATCGATCTCACTGGGTTGAAGTTGAATGATGTTGGTTTGATAGCGCAAAGTAACGGGTGTTTGCAGCGTGGTGACGGTGCGGCTGATGGCGTCATCCAAACCGAGCCCGCTCACGTCCACGTCGCCCAGGTAAGTGGTCTGGGGCAGACGATCACGCGTGCTCAGAAATGAGATGACGTTGCCCACCACGAAAATTGCAATGCCGACACCCAGGATGATCCCGACGGTGGTGATGAGGCTACGAATAGAAAACCGACGCTTCATGATTCAGCGATGATAACGCATGTCGGAGGTGCGCCATTGTTGCGCACGCTCTTTGCGATAGAATCACAGGCAAAATGTTACATACGCGCGACGGCAACATCACATTCCTTTTGCTGTGTGCTGCTATGTGCTAAGGAGACTGTAATCATGACGACTTTGACTGAATCCCTGGATATGATGATGGCGCGTTTCAACCCTGCGAAGGCAAAAGGGGTTAACGCAGTGATTCAATTGAATGCCACCGGTGATGACGGTGGACAATATTACACCACGGTCGCCGATGGGAAGGCTTCACTCACTCAAGGTGCCGCGCCAAACCCAACCGTGACCATTAGCGTGGCCGCCAAGGATTGGGTGGATATCATGAGTGGTAATCTGGACCCCACTCGTGCGTTCATGGCGGGTAAGTTGCGCATTACCGGCGACCTGGGCCTGATGATGCGATTCCAGAGCATGTTCGTTAACCTACAGTGAGATTGCATGGCGGAACTCACCCGCAAAGAATTAATCCAGATCCTCGCCCTGGCCAGCGCGCCGAACGCCGGCGCGCGCTTGGGCGGGGTGGACCTCAGCGAACTTGATTTGAGAGGGTTGAGCTTTCAATATGCTGACCTGCGCGCTGCGAACCTGCGCGCCTGCCTCTTGAGCCGGGCAAACTTGCATCAGGCAAACCTGGCTGACGCCAATCTCTCGCATGCTGACCTGAGCAAATGCGACCTGGAAGGCGCACTGCTTGCGAATGCCGTCTTGCATGATGCGTGCGTCGCAGGGGCGCATTTGCACGGTGCGATATTGACGGCGATAGATGCTGTCGGCGTTGATTTCCACGAAGCTGACCTTACGGAGGCTCGTTTGACGTTGGCCGATTTGAGCAGCGCCGATCTCAGCCGGGCTACGTTCACACGGGCCAAGCTTGGCAAGGCGCAGTTGGGTGGGGCGGACCTCATCGATGCCATGTTGCAAAACGCAGACCTCGCCGATGCTAATTTGGACCTGGCGAATTGCACACGCGTGAATTTGGCGCATGCGTTTATGCAACGTGCCAGCCTGATCGAGACGAACCTAGCCTGGGCCAACTTGCGCGAGGCGAACATGAATGAAGCCATCTTGCTCCGCGCGAATCTGGCAAATGCAGATGTCAGTCGCGCAATTTTGCGTGCCGCTCAGATGCGCGGTTGCATTCTGCGTGACGCAAACCTGAGCGAGGCATCACTGCGCGATGCACAGGTGGAACAGGATGCGCTTGCGTATGCGGTGCTGGCGGCGACGGTCATGCCCGATGGCAGCCAGGCAGTGGATCGTGTGTAGCATAATCTTGTGTTCGGTAGCAGCTTTTTTTGATCTCTATTGGCTACGAAAGAGTGATTTTGCAAAATCCTTTAAGTATGTTACATTAAGGTGACAGGAGGAAGTGCCGGCTAGTCTGTGAAGGTGACTCATCCCTTGCTGCGGGCAAAGGGCGGCTTTGCGCTCGTTCACGCGAGCGAAGAGCCATGCGTAAACTGCTGATGCAATGAGGCGTCGGCGGTGCCCCGGTAATGAATTGAGTGTCACCCGGGTATTCATCTACCCACACGGCAAAAGGAGGACGGTTCGAGTAAGAGTCAGAACATCGTAAGCATATCGCACGCGAAAGTTAGTCAATAAGTATGCCTGAATAAGGCAGTTCAGTTAAGGAACTTCGTTCCATAGTTCTATTGTTCGTTCCATACACGGAGAGAGAGAAAGAACCATGCCAAGCAGACTGTATGTTGGCAACCTGTCGTATTCCACTAACGAAGACTCACTGCGTGAATTCTTTGCTGCCGCGGGTGAAGTTAAAACGGCCGAGGTCGTCATGGACCGCCAGACCGGCCGTTCGAAGGGGTTCGCCTTTGTCGAGATGGTGAACGACGAGACTGCCCAGAAGGCCATTCAAATGTTGAATGGCAAGACGCTCGATTCGCGCCAGCTCCGCATCGATATTGCCAAGCCCAAGGAGCAGCGCCCTCGCATGGGTGGCGGTGGTGGCTTTGGCGGTGGTGATCGCAATCGTCGCTCACGTCGAGACGACGACGAGGAGTGACTGGCTCTCAGCACAATGAAGTGCTGTATGCCCTAACGTTCTGATGAGGCATACGAGCGATTCCGGCACGTCCTTAAAGGCGCACTTAATCGGTGCGCCTTTTCATTTCAAAAATAAAGAGCCGCTCATGAGCGGCTCTGTGGCCCCGGCCCTATCTGGGGCAATGTCACTCTTCGCGCAACACGTAGCCCACGCCGCGCACGGTATGAATCAGGCGCGGTTCGTTGTCGGCTTCTGTCTTCTGGCGCAAATAACGCACGTAGACTTCCAGCACATTGCTTTCGCCGCCGAAGTCATAACCCCAGACGCGATCCAGGATTTGCTCGCGCGTCAACACCTGGCGCGGGTTGCGGATCAGGTATTCCAGCAGGTCATATTCTTTGGCGGTCAATTCAAAGGTGCGCTCGCCACGTTTTGCCAGGCGCGTGCCGGTGTCCAGTTGTAGGTCGGCGTAGCGCAAAATCTCGGGTTTGGAGCTGGGGGCGGCGCGACGCAATAACGCGTGGACGCGAGCCAGCAGTTCGGGGAAGGCAAAGGGTTTGGTCATGTAATCATCTGCACCCGTCTCCAACCCTGTAACGCGATCCGAGATCGATTCTTTGGCCGTGAGCATCAAGATCGGCACATTGCTTGCTGCACGCAAACGTTTGCACACTTCCAGGCCATCCATTCCGGGCATCATCCAATCCAGGATGACCATATCGGGCGGGTTATCGCGCGCAGCAACCAGCCCACTGGCGCCATCGGCAGCGGCAGTCACCTTGTAGTTTTCGTATGCCAACCCACGGCGCAGCAGGTCCCGGATTGCCGGATCGTCTTCTATTACGAGTATATGTTCCATGGTTGACACTTGGTTAAACCCTCTTTAAGACATGCTAGGTGAACGATCAGAATTTCCCCGGCCATGTGCCCCCTACGCCACGCTCCTGGGGGCCACACTGATTACCATTCGTTCGTTCGTCGATGGACAAGGGACATCATAACGATTGCCGCCCCTTCCCTGGTAGCGCAGGGTAACCAGGTTTCGTTACGTTTATTTCACCCGCACGTTACATTTTAATGTAGAAATTGGCGAACTCATCATCGCGTCGTGTTAAGAAAAGCTCAAAAGCCCTTCTTGGCGCTGGGGATGCTATTAGCGATAGAGCAACGTGGCGTAGTAAAACACCACCACACCCGCCCAGAGCAAAGAGTCGATGCGGTCGAATGCCCCGCCGTGACCAGGGATCAGGTGCCCGGAGTCCTTGGTGTTCGCCTGGCGTTTGAACATGGATTCGGTCAGGTCGCCCAGAGTCCCCAGACTGCCTACCAGCAACGCCGCGAGTGTGGCATGCAACACACCCAATGGCGAAATGAGCCCGATGAACACCCCACCAAAGATGGAGATGAGCACGCCGCCCAGGTAGCCTTCCCACGTCTTGTGTGGGCTTAACGATGGAGCCAGTAAATGTCGCCCAAAACGGTGCCCGACAAAGTACGCGCCGCTATCGGCCAGCCAGGTGATGCCGATGGCGAGGACCAGCCACCACACGCCATTGTTCAGCTCGCGCACGGCGGCCATGTGCGCGCCGGTCCAACCTAGATAGGCCCCGCTCGCCAGTCCGATGGCCCAATCGGCGATCGGTTTGCCCTGGCGGTGGCGCATCTGGTATGCCAACGACACCAGCAGCAATGCCGAGGTCAATACGGGGAGATAAGGGGATATAGCCGGCAGGCGCACGGTCATGAAGCCCAACGCCATTGCCGCACAGGCGAAAACGAGCGAGGGCGCAAAGCCGCTCGCTCGCATCATTACAATCACTTCGTAGGTTGCTATGGCTACGACCAGCAAAACCAACCCGCTGAACCACCATCCGCCTATCAACCCGGAGAGGATGGTGATGAAGCCGAGGACAATTGCGCTTAAGACGCGCGCGCGCAACTCATCGTCCTGTATCGGCGTTCTGTGGGTATTGGATGCTGACTTAGACGTCTCACCAGTGAACCCTTGCATTGGAGTGTGTCTATTTGCCTAGTCCCCCGAATCGCCGCTCTCGCTTGTTATAGTGCTCAATGGCCTTCTTCAACTCGTTTTCGTCAAAATCGGGCCAATAGGTATCTGTAACGTAATACTCCGCATAAGCCGCCTGCCAGATCAAGAAATTGCTGGTGCGATATTCTCCGCTGGTGCGGATCACCAAATCCGGGTCTGGTAAGCCGCCGGTATATAGATAGCGGCTGATCGTCTCTTCGTTGATGTAATCGGGGTTCAGGCCTTCAGCCATCATGGCGCGAACCGCGTCCACAATCTCCGCGCGTCCACCATAGTTCAACGCGACGTTGAGAATGAGCGTGTTGTTATGACGGGTGCGCTCCACGGCGGCCTTGATTTTCTTTTGCAGGTTGTCTGGCACACGATCCAATCGTCCGAGATGGCGAATCTGCACGCCATTTCGATCCAGTTCATCCAGTTCGCGATCGATGACCATGTCAAGAATGTTCATCAGCCCGCTTACTTCCTCTTCCGGTCTACGCCAGTTTTCAGTGGAAAATGCGTAGAGTGTCAGAACTTTGATGTTTTGTTCCACACAGGCGCGCAGGATACGGCGCAGATTGTCCGTACCGGCCTTATGACCAGCGATTCGCGGCAGGTTGCGCTTGCGTGCCCAGCGACCATTGCCATCCATGATGATGGCCACGTGATAAGGGACTCGTGTATTCTCTCGCGCAATAGCAGCGTGGTCTTCTGTCAAGGGTTGGTTTATAGTCATAACTGGTGTAGCCATAGTTCTTGTTTACTAACCGATCTCCCGGAGATTGGATTTGTGCCGGCCCGGAGGCTGTTACATCTCCAGGATTTCCTTTTCTTTACGAGCACCCAATTCATCGGCTTTGGCCGAGAAGCGGTGAATCAAGTTTTCCAGGTCTTGCTTGCCACGCTTGTGTTCGTCTTCGCTGATTACATCTTTATCTTCCAAGCCCTTCAATTTTTCCATGTGATCGCGGCGGACATTGCGTAGTGTCACTTTGGCTTCTTCCACGCGCTTGCTCACCAGCTTGGCCAGCTCCTTGCGGCGTTCCTGCGTCAAGGGCGGGATCACCAGCCGGACCACTTTGCCGTCGTTCGTAGGGGTGAGCTTGATGTCCGAAGCCTGGATTGCTTTCTCAATCAGCTTCAGCGAACCGGGGTCATAAGGCCGGATCATCAGCACTTGCGCTTCCGGGGCGCTGACCGATGCAATCTGAATCAGAGGCACATGGGCACCGTGATAGTCGACCAGCACCTTGTCTACCAGGTGAGGAGAAGCGCGCCCTGTGCGAATTGATGCAAAGTCAGCTTCCATCGCGTCGAGCGCTTTTTGCATTCCTTTTTCGGTGTCACTCGTGATCAACTTGATATCATCAGCCATGGGTAATATCCTCCAAATCCTAGGTGCGGTAATCTACCTGCATCCGCAATAATCCTGCCAAATACTATCATACTGGCGTTTGTTAGCTTTTGCTATTCCCGGAAATTGGGAAAAAGTAAGCCCTAACGAGTTTCTGTGCGTAAAACAGATGCGATGAGGACGGCGGAGCCGCTTTACGCTTGAACTCAGTCAGGGCTTGTTGTGCGCCTGCTACTTGCTATGAATCAGGGTGCCGATCTTGTCGCCCAGGACGGCGCGTTCCAGGCAGTTGGGCTGCCATAAATCCAGCACCAGGATGGGCATATCGTTTTCCATGCACAACGTGATCGCCGTGCTATCCAATACGCCCACGTGCAAGTTCAATGCTTCCAGGTATGTCATCGATTCATAACGCTGTGCGTCGGCATTCTTACGGGGGTCCGTGTCATAAACGCCGTCCACCTTGGTGGCCTTGATGAGCACGTCACAGCCGATTTCCATTGCGCGCAGTGCGCCTGCCGTGTCGGTCGTGAAATAGGGATTGCCGGTGCCTGCACCCAGGATGACAATGCGGTCCTTTTCCATGTGCCGGATGGCGCGCAGGCGAATATACGGCTCGGCAACCGAACGAATTTCGATCGCGGTTTGCACGCGAGCCGCCATCCCCATGCGCTCAAAGGCGTCGCGTAAGGCCAATGCGTTCATGACCGTCGCCAGCATCCCGATGTGGTCGGCAGTGGAACGGTCCATGCCGTGCGCAATGCCGTCTTTGCCGCGCCACCAGTTACCTGCGCCCAGGACGATTGCTACCTGGACGCCCAGTTGGCGCACCGATTTCACCTTGGCGGCCACTTCCTCGGCCAGGTGCGGCACGATGCCCATCCCGCCGGGCCCGGCAAACGCTTCGCCGCCGATCTTCAACAGGACACGTTTATATTTAGGTACGTTTGTGTTCGCGTTTGTGCTCATTCTTGGCTCCTTACAACAAAAAAGGGCATTTTCATGCCCTTTTTTGCGTTGTCTTTATTGTCCGCCGATTTCGTACCTGACAAATCGTCGCACCACGATGTTTTCGCGCATACTGGCGATGGCGTTCTTGATCAGATCGGCCACTTTCACCTTGTCATCTTTGACAAAGACCTGCTCCAGCAAGCACACTTCTTGATAGAACTTCTCCATTCTACCTGCGGCAATACGCTCGGCGATTTCGGGTTTCTTGCCCTCGGCGATCGCTTCTTGCTTATATTGCTCTTGCTTGGCCGCCACGACTTCCGCCGGAACATCTTCCTTCTTGACATATCCCGGGGCGGAAGAGGCGATTTGCAGCGCCAGGTCATGGGCCAGGGCCTTGAACTCATCGGTGCGTGCCACGAAGTCTGTCTCGCAGTTTACTTCCACCAGCACGGCCATGCGGCCGCCCAGGTGAGAGTAGGCTTCGATACGCCCATCATGCGCCTCGCGTGAGGCCTTTTTGGCGGCTGTCGCCAGGCCTTTTTCGCGCAGCCAGTTAGCGGCTTTTTCGATGTCGCCGTTGTGCATGTCTAGCGCTTTTTTGCAATCCAGCACGCCGGCAGAGGTTTGTTCACGTAGAACTCGGATCAGTTCTGCAGATGCCATGTTATGCATTCTCCGTCTCGTCGGTGCCTGGGTCGAACGACCGCAGCACGGATTCATCTTCCACTTTCAACTCGCCAGCGCGAATCTTTTCCAATGTCTCTTCACCTAATTGCTGGCGTTCGGCTTCGGGCTTCGTTTCGCCGGTGCCTTCAGTGCCATCGGTGCCCTTGCGCAGGGCCAGCCCTTCGAGTGCGGCGTTCGCCATGGCTTCAACGATCAGCTTGATCGCGCGGATGGCATCATCATTGGCTGGGATCACATAGTCAACGCCGTCGGGGTCACAGTTGGTGTCCACCATGGCGATGACGGGGATGTTCAGCTTGTTGGCTTCCTTGATGGCGTTCGCTTCGCGGCATACATCCACGATGAAGAGTGCATCCGGTAGACGGTGCAACGTCTTGATGCCACCCATGCGGCGGTTCAACTTCTCGATTTCGCGCGTGCGCAACAGCCCTTCCTTCTTGGTGAAGCGCTCAAACTCGCCGCGCTCTTTCATGGCCTCCAACTCGGCCAGGCGGTCGAGACGGGACTTGATAGTGCGCCAGTTTGTGAGCGTGCCACCCAGGAAGCGCTCGGTGATGTAGGGCTGTGCAGCTCGTTGCGACTGCAGGGTGATTGGCTCCTGCGCCTGGCGCTTGGTGCCGATGAACAACACCGTGCCGCCCTTCGCGACGGTATCGCGAATCAGGTTCGCGGCGGTGTCGATGGCGGTGATCGTCTGCTGCAAATCGATGATGTGAACGCCGTTCCGCTCCGTGAAGATGTACGGCTTCATCTTGGGGTTCCATCGCTTCGTGCGGTGGCCGAAGTGCACACCTGTCTCCAAGAGTGCCTTCATTGGTACTGCTGGCATGTTTTTCTCCTTTTTTGACCCTCTGCGCCTCTCTATTGAAGAACAGATCGCTTCGCATTACACTTGCCGTTGCGACAGGTTATCCCTCATCAAGACGCATGCGTTATGATTCTGGCCATAAGGCCGGGCGTGATTGTATCACATCCTGGTGAACAATTCAGCGCTCAGCTTGCACTTATTTTTATGGCGATAATCTTCCTATTCATCGAGCCACGCGCCAATTGATTCGAACGATAATAGTAGGTGTAGGTCAGCGGGCAACGGGCGAAGCGGGGTAGGAGGCATCTGTACACCCCTTTTTCGTTGTGAGTGATGCCCTATAGATATTGTTTAAAGGATTGCTATGTTTAATAAGGTTTCTGAAGTGACAGATGGGTTGTGTGGACAGCAGTATATTGCCTCCGATGAAATCTCCACCACTGTTTTCCTGGCCGAAAAAATGGGCAAACCGATTCTCGCCGAGGGGCCGGCCGGCGTTGGTAAAACGGAGCTTGCCAAGGCTTGGGCGGGTGCGACCGGGCGCGAGTTGATTCGCTTGCAGTGCTACGAAGGGCTGGACGAATCCAAGGCGCTCTATGAATGGGAATATTCCAAGCAGATGCTGTATACGCAGTTGCTGCGCGATAAGATCAGCCAGGTGATGGGGGATGCCACCAGCCTGAGCGCCGCCGCCGATAAGCTGGCCCAGGAAGAGAACGTGTTCTTTTCCATGCGCTTCCTGTTGCCGCGCCCATTGTTGCAGGCGTTGATGAGCGACAGGCCGGTGGTGTTGCTGATCGATGAAATTGACCGCGCCGATGCGGAGTTTGAGGCGTTCCTGCTCGAAATCTTGAGTGATTTCCAGGTGAGCGTGCCGGAAATCGGCACAGTGAAAGCCAAGACCCAGCCGATGGTGGTGCTGACGAGCAACAATACGCGTGAACTCTCCGAAGCGCTCAAGCGCCGCGCGCTTTACCTCTTCATCGATTACCCCACCATGGACACGGAACTGAGCATCGTCAAGATGCGCGTGCCGAACCTGAACCCGCTGGTGGCCAGGCAGGTGGTGGAAGTGGTGCAGCGCCTGCGTGGGCTGGAACTGAAAAAGTCGCCCAGCGTAGCGGAGACGGTGGACTGGGCCAAAGCATTGGTGGCCATTAATGCCAGGAACTTGGATGAAAAGACGCTGAACGACACATTGACGGTCATCCTGAAGCACGAGAGCGACATCCAGCGCGCGCGACGATCGTTGAATAGCGGGCGGAATCGTGACGTGAGCCTGCGTTGAGGCAGGGGAGTGAGTACATGGATACACGAGTCGTAGAGTTTGTGAGCGCGTTGCGCTCACGCGGCGTGCGCGTGTCGCTAGCCGAATCCGCCGACTCACTGCGTGCCATCGAAACCGTCGGCGTGTATGATCGACAACTTTTCAAGAATGCCCTGAAGGCGACGCTGATCAAAGAGCCGGCCGACGTGCCGACCTTTGATCAGCTCTTTCCATACTTCTTTGGCAGTGAAGGGATGCCCCCTATGCAGCCGCAGGGGCTAACCGCAGCGCAACAGCAGCAATTGCAAAATGCGCTGGAACAATTGAAGCAGCAGTTGCGTGAGTTGATGCGCCGACTGGCAAACGGCGAACGGCTTAGCCAGGAACAACTGGACAAGCTCGCCAAACAGTCGGGCGTGAAGAACCAGATGCACAGCGCGCGGATGAACCCGCAAACGCAGCAATGGCTGACGGAGCGCATGTTGCGCGAGATGGGTCTGACGCCGGAACAACTGCGTGAAGCCATCGAAGCGCTGATGCAGCAATTGAAGTTGGAAGGCATGAACGGGCAGGGCCGCGAGGAAGTGCGCGAGACGGTGGAGCAAAACGCCGAGGGGATGCGCGAACAGGTGTCGCGTTATGTGGGCCAGAACATGCTGCAACAGCCCGACGACAACCCGCACCGCCGGCGCATCGACGATCTGATGAATCGGCCGCTGTCGTCGTTGACCGAAGCGGAAATGGATGAGCTACGCAACCACGTGCGGCGCTTGGTGGCCCGGCTGCGCTCGCGCGCGGCGTTGCGCATGCGGCATGCCAAGCAGGGTGACTTTGACGTGAAGTCCACCATTCGTTTCAACCAGCGTTATGGCGGCGTGCCGATCGAGCTAAAGTTCAAGAAGCATCACCTGAAGCCAAAGCTGACGGTGATTGTGGACGTTTCCACCTCCATGCGCCCGGTGACCGAGTTTATGTTGCGCATGGTCTATGAGATGCAGGACCAGGTGAGCAAGGCGCGTTCCTTTGCCTTCATCGATGACATTCACGACATCAGCTTGACCTTTGTGGAGCATCGCCCCGAAGAGGCCATTCCCTTTGTGTTGTATGATCTTCCCCCCGGACATTACAATACGGATCTGGGCAATAGCCTGAACACGTTCTGTCATGATTACCTGGATACGGTAGATCGCCGCACGACGGTGATCTTTGTCGGCGACGGTCGTAATAACTACAATGACCCGCGCCTGGACCTGATGTCTACGGTAAAATCGCGCGCGCGGCGTGTGATCTGGATGAACCCTGAGCCGCCCTATATGTGGGATCAGGGGGATAGTGATATGTCTGCTTATGCGCCGTTGTGTGATGCGGTGCACCAGGTGGCCACACTACAGCAACTGGCTGATGCGATAGACGATCTATTCCAGCGGCGTTAAGCCGAAATAAACTTAAACATAAAGGTGCACAAAGAGGCATTACATGGCAGAAAATCGGGCTGCGTTACGAGTAGGGTTGATCGGTGGCCTGGTGCTGGGGCTTGCGGTTGCAGCGCAGCAGGCTACCGAATCTTCCGATCTTGCCGTGATCGGGTGGATGATTGTCATCGCGGGCTTGAGTGTCGTTGGTTTTCTCGCTGCGCGCGATACGGGGTCGCCTGAGCGCATCCCATCCACGCGCGCTGGGGCGGTGGCCGGGCTGATTGCAGGGTTGATCGCTTCGCTGGCGGCAATTGCCACGATCCTTTTGCTTTCGATGAATGGCAGCGGTATGCAGCGCATTAATGAAGACCTCCAGCAGATATATACCGCCGATCAATTGAAGCAACTGGCGGAAATGGGTGCCACTACCGATGTGCTGGCGCAATCCTACGTAATCTTGCAGATCATGTGCTGTGGGGCGGGGCTGCCTGTGATTGGCCTGGTGCTGGGTGCGATGGGCGGCTCCATTGCACACGGCCTCTTTCGTGGCCGTGGTGTGCCCCCGCCCGATGATCGATAGCAAGGGGGATGGATGAACCCGATACAGACATACCCCTATAGGCAGGCCATGGCGGCAGCGCGGCACAGAGCGACGTTGTTTGTCGGCATCGGCGTTGCGCTGGCGTTGGTGATGCTGGTGTTGTCGAGCGAGTTTGTCACGCTGCACTGTGTGGTGTTGGCCGCGCTGGTGTTGGCGGCGGCGCTTTCGTGTGCCTGGGTCGCAATTCCCCTGGCAGCGCAGTCTGCTCGCCGCGCCGGGATGTTGGGTGGCACGGTGGCGGCGCTGGCCTATGTGCTTCCCTTTGTGGGCGTGTTTGTCTATCGCATTTTTACGATAGACGCGGCCACGGCCTCGCGCATGGCCGGCGAGCTTAGCGCTTCCCAGGCAACCAGCCTGGTGCAGCAAGGCATTTTGCCGGGCGTGGAATATTTCCGGGGCCAGTTCCTGAGCTATGCCGTGGGGTACCTGCTATTTGGGCTTGCCTTTGGCACGCTGTTGGGTGCACTTGGCGGCATCCTGGCGACGCGCACGGGTCAACGGGGTCAACGAATAAACGAATAAGTGGCGTGGCGCATCCATTTATTCGTTGATACTATTCGTTGACGATGTCTAGCGCGGCGCTGTTGACTGCCCAACCACCGATGAAGCCCAGGTAGGCCGGCAGGAGCGGCAGGACGCACGGCGAAGCAAACGACAGGAAGCCTGCCAGCGCCGCCACGATGATGCTAGGAGCGCTGCCGTTGCCGGAACCAAGTAGCACCTGGTCCAGGCTGATGTTGTAGCGCGACATCGCCGCGCTCAATTCCACCAGCTTGCCCGTCACCTGCACCAGGCCGATGCCGATCAGGAGCAGGCCGCTGACGATCTCCACCACGCGCATGTTGCGCTTCAGGCTGCTCAAAAGCGGCGTGATGCGGTCGGCCAGCAGGGCCACCAGCAGGAAGGGAATCCCCAACCCAAGCGTGTAGGCCGTCAACAGCGCCAGGCGAATGCCGATGCTGTCCGCCGCGACGCTGAGTGAAAGGATCGCACCTAGGAACGGGCCGATGCAGGGCGTCCAGCCGGCGGCGAACGAGAGCCCGGTGAGGTAACTTTGCACGCCGCTCACCCCTTTCGCCGTGCCGCTCATCACGTGGCGCGTATCGGCATACAGGAATGGGACGTTGACGATGCGCAGGGTGAACAGCCCGAAGAGGATGAGCACGACGCCGCCGACCACGCGCACCGTATCTTTGGCGGCAAAGAAGTAATCGCCCAGCAGCGTGCCGATGAACCCAAACAGGCCCACGATGAAGGTCGCGAATCCGGCCACGAAGAACAGCCCCTGCACGAAGGTGACCCACCGGCGTTGGGCTGCCACCGGGCGCGCCTGGACTGAGGGCGCGCTGATGTGCTGTGACGTGTCGCTCATCGCGGGTGAATGACCTCCTCCATCTGTGGCCTGGCGCTTTCATCGATGCCCGGTTCTTCCTGCTTCATCTGTTCGGTGATCTCCTGGAGCAGTTGCTCGTCGCGCTTCAGGTTACGAATACGGATGACCAGCGAAAGCAGGTAAATGAAAATGCTACCCAAAAAGACGACGTAGGCCGCGATCAGATAAATCGAATTCTTTTCAGCAAACATGAGTTAATAAGTCAATTCCGCCCGGCGCGCAGCCAGTTCGTCGCTGCGCTCCTGGATGGAGGTGCGAACGCGCAACAGGAAAACAAAGAGCACGCTGAAGGTGACCATGCAAAACACCAGCACCAACGCCATTTGTGGCGTGATGCCAAAGCCGCCCTGTTGGGTGGCGTTGACGCTGGGGCCAAGCACCGCCGGGTGAATGCTGGAGAGCACGCGGCTGACCAGGAAGTTCAGCGGCACGGTGAGCACGCCCACGATGCCATAGACAGCGGCGAAGCGCGCGCGCCGGTTCGGGTCATCCAGGCCAGATCGCAGCATCAGATAGGCGATGTACATCAAGAACTGTAGGGCGCTGAGCGTCAGCTTGAAATCCCAGGTCCACCACGTGTTCCAGGTGGGGCGAGCCCACAGCATACCGCTGAGCAATACCATGCTGATGAACAGCACGCCGATTTCCGCCGACGCAACGGCGATACGGTCATACTTTAGATCGCGGTGCTTCAGGTAGAGCGCCCCGGCGATTGCCGTGATGATCCATGCGCCGAAGCCGTTCCAGGCCGAGGAAATGTGAAAGTAGAAAATGCGCTGTACGTTGCCGCCCGCGGCGTCTTGTGCGCGCGGCGCAACCAGAAACACCAGCACCAGCGCAACGACGAACATCGCTGCTGCGGCGATACCGATGGCACGTGTGGTCTGTGAGGAGGCGTTGCGGTTTGTCACTGACACTGACTGTGGTATGTTCAATTCCATCTCAATCCACCCAACCGATTGCCTGATGTGACCCTATGCCTTGATCAGGTCGGCTCGATTATACTCTGGCAGGGAGGCATTCTGTCAGCTACAAAACACGACCATGGCGGCGACATACACATATGAACTACGACCCCGCAGCGTAGGGGAATTGCTCGACCTGACTTTCCGAATCTACCGGCGGAATTTTTTGCGTCTGATCGGCATCACCCTGGTGGTGATGGGGCCGATGCTGGCGATGAACCTGCTGGGCAGCACGATTTCCTTGACGTCCTATTTCACCTTCTTGCGCGACGCAATGAGTGAGCCGTCCAGCGACCTCAGCCCGACGGCGTCACTGCTATCGACGGTTTCATCTTGCGCAAATGGCATCGCGCTCTTGATCGGCATCTTTGTGCCGTGGATGCAAGGTGCGCTGATTTATTGCGTGATCGAGAATATCCTGGGTCGCCAGCCGACCTGGCGCGAGACGTATACGGCGACACGCTCGCGTTGGGGTGCTTTATGGATAGGCACAGCGATTCGCGTGGTGGTGCTGGGCCTATTGTTGGTGCCGCTTGTCGTCGGGCTCTATATGGCCGTGATCGCAGGCGCCATTGGCAGTGGCGCGCTTCCGATTTCGGATAGTTTTAGCGGCTCCGACTCCACCATATTCCTGGTCGGTTTGCTGGCTTTCTGTTTGCCGCTGACGCTGGTGTGGTTGGCGGTTGCCATCTTCGTGGCGGTGAACTGGAGCATGATTGAGACCTCCATCGTAGGAGAGGGCGTCTCGGGAACGGCTTCGCTGGGGCGCAGCAGCGAATTGACGAAGGGCTATCGCTTGCGCTTGACAGGGCGATTACTCATCTTCGAGGTGATGCGTTTCCTGGTGGTGACGTTGCCGCTCCTCGCAGTGCAGACGTTCCTTTTTGGCGGCATCTTCGCCGCCATGAACGGGCAAGTCGATACGTCGCCAATCAGCGTCGGGGTGCTCATCGCCGCGACGGTTGTGAGCGCGCTGGCACAGGTGCTGGTGGAGCCGCTGTATGAGATTTTCATCGCCCTGAACTATTTCGATTTGCGCGTGCGCAAAGAGAACCTGGATTTGCAGTTGAAGGTTGCCCAACTGGCACCTGATACGGACGTGCCGGCTGCACCCGCGACTGGCATTGCCATCATTGGTGGTGAGCAGGTAGCGCCAGCAACGGCGGAACCGCCCGTCATAGAGCCGCCTGCGCCAAGCACGCCGCCGCCCCCGGCTCCCCCGCCTGCACCGGTTGCGCCCGCGCCAGAGCCAGACCTGAGCACGTTAACGCCTGCTCAACGGGCGGGGGTGTTGTTTAACCGGTTGCGCCGCGACGGCCCCAGCGGTGAGTTGTTGAATGAGCTTGGGCTGGCGTACCAGCAAATCGGCGATACATTTGGCGCGCTGGATGCGTTTAACCGCGCGCGCTCGCTTGCGCCCAACGATGCGGCGATCGCTTATAACCTGGCGCTCTTGCAGCGCGATCGGCGTGATTTCCTGGCTGCCCGGCGGGCCATGGCCGACTATCTGCGCCTGGAGACGGACCCGGTCGAGCGGCAGAAGGTGCTCGACAACCCCGCGCTAAAGGAGATATTGCCCTAATCGCACGCTATGAGCATGAACCTTTCATCTCTCTATCAGCAGATCAAGACCCAGGCCGCGCGGGTGATCGTGGGGCAGAGCGAGGCGTTTGAACACGTCGTCATCGCGCTCTTTAGCGGCGGGCATGTATTGTTGGAGGGTGTGCCGGGCACGGCCAAGACGTTGATGGCGAAGACGCTGGCCGGTTTTGTGCAGGCCGATTTCAAGCGCGTGCAATTCACGCCC
>DAOUFG010000124.1:0-10370 GCA_034430115.1 Thermoflexales bacterium
GGGCTGGAAGCCGATGTGCTGCGTCTCGATGCGTCCCGACGTCCAGCCGACGAGCGGGTTCGTGCTGGTGTGGATGGCGCGGATGTTGAGGAAACCGCCGCTTTGAAAGATGTTGTCGGTGCTGTCGGTCAGGGTGTCGATTTCGCCAGTGCCCCAGTTTGCGGGGCCGCCGGGGTAGCGGGTGCCCACGTCATAAAGCCACTGGGTGGCATCCACGCCGCCGGTGCCGCTGAATTCGTCACGCCATATCAGCGACCATGCAATCGCCTCGCTCTGCGCAGCCGGTGATTGTTCGGCCGCGCGCTTACCCGGCATGCCGACACCGCCAGCCCCGCCGTTCTCGCGCTGGGCGAGCTGCGTGCTTGCCTGGGCGCTGCCCGCCGGCCACAGGCCGACCACCATGCCCGACGCTACCGCCAGGGCACATAACCACCTGATACGTCGCGCTATCTTCATACCTGTCCCCTATCTCCAATACACCCATCATACAGGGTGCGACGAGGGGCAGATGAATGCTCACATCGCATCATTCGCGTCGATTCATGGATGCAGGACCAGGGCGGACTGCCGTCCGCCCCTACATCGCCTATCCTTCACACCGGCGTCCCATGCAACCCGCGACCCATTTGTATGATTCGCGATGATTTGTGGATGTAGACGAGCATTCGTGTAGATTCGCGGATGTAGATGGGCATTCGCGCAGACTCGCGGATAAAAACGCGGTCGCCTAAAGGCAACATTAGAACTTACGTTTCGCCGGCTTCGGCTTTGGGGTCTTGGGAGGCAGCGCAGCCGCATACGCGAAAGACTTCTCCAACCAGGATAACAATGCGTGAGAGTCTTCGACCATTGGGCGGGGCACGACGACGTACTCGCGCATGGGCCGGCCTGGCATCGGCTCGAATAGCGACGCGCCTTCTATCTGCAAGAGGCGAGCGCGATCTTCGTCGGGCAGGCGCACGATCACGCTATTCTCGAACAAGCATGTGAACATATGGCCATTGACGAATGCTGCTGGGTAGCCAAACATCTTGCGCTGTTGGGCCAGAGGGAAATCCCCCACAACACGTTGGAAGGTGCTCACAAGCGCCTCTGGCGAACGCTGCCACTTGGGCATCGTTTTCGCTGTCGCTTTCGTGCTTGCCTTGGATTTGTTGCCTGTCGTCGCCACTTGATATTTCCCCCTTACCTAAAAATGGACGGCTATTGACTTCTACAGAATCACAGGGGCCACGCGCCTTAGCGTGTTTGTCCAATACAGGGACTATAACCGATCGGCGAACGTGTACGATGATCGACTCAATCACGCCGGCTAAATATCGCTACCGAATAGCAACCTACGCATTTGGCCTTTTGCCGAATTGCAAGCAAAATACAACCTAAATGGAGATTAGTGATTAGAGAATGGAGATAGGAGATTGCGCCATCGGGTGACACGGCATTTCACGGATTGACGAATGCGTTCATTTATCCGTGCAATCTGTGAAATCCGTGGTTTATTACGAATCTCCACCCATCGTCTGTCATCATTTAAAGCAGGAGCAAACATGTCCGAACAATTCAATGGTCTACATCTGAACCTGGGGAACCTGTCTCGCCTGTCGCACGCCCAGTCGCGCTCGATCAGCGCCGAGAACTTCAGCGGCGAAAAGGGCAAGGCCGGCATGGCTACCGAAGGCACCGGCGCGAACGTCGCGCGCGAACTCGGGCTGGGCTGGAAGGTCTCGCCCAGCGTGGACATCCCCGCGCACAGCACCTTCACTATGGCCGAGGTCACCGGCAGTGGCGCGATCCAGCAAATCTGGCTCACGCTCTTCCCCGATCACTGGCGCCGCATGATCCTGCGCATCTACTGGGACGGCGAAGAGACGCCCTCCGTGGAAGTGCCCGTGGGCGACTTCTTCTGCAACGGCTGGCTGACGCGCAGCAACGTGCGCTCGCTGGCCGTGGCGGTGAACCCGGCCGGCGGCTTCAACTGCTACTGGGAAATGCCCTTCCGCAAGTCGGCCCGCATCACGCTTGAAAATCGCCACGATGACGCGGTGACGGTGTATTACCAGGTGAACTACACGCTCACCGACGTGCCCGACGATGCGGCCTATTTCCACGCCCAGTGGCGGCGCAGCAACCCGTTGCCCTATAGGACGGTGCACACCCTGCTCGACGGCGTGAAGGGTCAGGGCCATTACGTGGGCACTTACCTGGCCTGGGGCGTGAACAACAACGGCTGGTGGGGCGAAGGCGAGATGAAGTTCTACATGGATGGCGATACGGACTTCCCCACCATCTGCGGCACCGGCACCGAGGACTACTTCGGCGGCGCGTGGAACTTTGAACAGCCGCGCGGCGAATACGGCGTGTTCACCGGCCCCTACACCGGGCTGCACCAGGTGATCAAGCCCGACGGGCTGTATCAAAGCCAGCAGCGCTTCGGCATGTATCGCTGGCACATCATGGACCCGATCCGCTTCGAGAAGGAGCTGCGCGTCACGATCCACGCGCTCGGCTGGCGCATCAAAGGCCCCTACCTGCCGCTGCAAGACGACATCGCGTCCACCGTGTTCTGGTATCAGACGGAGCCGCACGCGGCCTTCCCCGCGCTGCCCGACCGGAACTACCTGGATGTGATCTAAAGACAATCTCACCACTGAGACACAGAGGGCACAAAAAAATAAAAACGTTGGCGCGGGCTTCTGGCCCGCGCTTTTCAATCTAAATTGTGAGGGACCTCATGGGCACGATCGATCAAACAAACCTCAACGCAGGCATGAGCGGGCTGCACCTGCTCAATCACGCCCGCACGCGTTCGATTTCCGCCGAGAACCCCAGCGGCGAAAAGGGTCGCGGAGGAATGGCGATACCTAAATTGAACGACCCGCTGGTGCCGCACGCCGCGGCAGCGCTGAAACTGGGCCAGGGCTGGAAGGTGCGCCCGTTTCTGAAGCCGCGCGCCGGCGAAACGGTCACGCTGATGGACGTGGATGGGCCGGGCACGATTCAGCATATCTGGATGGCAACCGAGACCGACTGGCGCGGGAATGGCCGGGCATGCGTCTTGCGCTTCTACTGGGACGATGAAGAGACGCCCTCCATCGAAGTGCCGATGACCGATTTCTTCGCCGTGGGGCACGAGATGTTCTCGGCGGTGAATTCGCTGGCCGTGATCGTGAACCCCATGTCGGCACTGAATTGCTACTGGCCGATGCCGTTTCGCAAGCACGCGCGGGTCACCTTCACCAATGAGTCGGAGAAGGATCTCTCACTGCTGGCTTACCAGATCACCTATGCCGAAGCCGAAGTGCCGCCGGAGGCGGGCTACTTTCACGCCCAATATCGCCAGACGACGCTGTCGGCAGAGCATCCCGATTACACCATCGTAGAAGGCATCCACGGGCACGGGCGCTACGCCGGCACCTTCCTGGCCTGGGCGCAACTGAGCGACGGTTGGTTCGGCGAGGGCGAGGTGAAGTTCTATATGGACGGCGACGTGGAATTCCCCACCATCTGCGGCACCGGCACGGAGGACTATTTCTGCGGCAGCTACGGCTTCCCGCAGACCTATAGCACGGCCTACGTGGGCAGCACCAAGCACCGCAACGAAGACGGCCCGACCAAGTGGAGCCTGTATCGCTGGCACATCATGGACCCGATCTGCTTCGAGCAAGATTTGCGGGTCACGATTCAGGCGCTTGGCTGGGGGCCAGACGGGCGTTATCGGCCCATGCGCGACGAGGTCTCATCGGTGGCCTACTGGTACCAGGCCGAACCACACGCGCCCTTTCCGGCATTCCCGGCCTGGCAACAGCGCTGGCCCCGATAAGGAGGGTGACCGCAAGGTCTCAAAGAATAAAGAAAACACAAAGTAACGAAGCAACAAAGAACGCAAAGGGTCTTGGCTTATGCGTTCTTTGCGTGCTTTGCGGTTTGAATTCTGATCACCGCAGAGAGGGGAATGCAACGTAAAGGCGAAGCATTGCCGCAAAGCTCTGGTTTACCTGGCAATGCTTCGCCCTTACCATCGAACGGGAAGGTATCCACGAATCTGCGCGAATACAGATTCGTGGATAAAGATCAGTCGCTACAGCGTGTCACCTGCACCCGGCGGCGCAGGTCGTCCACCAGGGCGCGATCGCCCACGCCGGAGCCTTCCTGCATTGCAGCGCCGGTGCCACACGCCACGGCGCGCCGCGCCGCCTCGGCCGTGTCGCAACCTTCCAGCAGCGCCCAGAGCAACCCCGACAGCGCCGAATCCCCGGCGGCCACGGGGCTGCGCGCCTCCACCGGCGGCGGGGCCGCCAGCAACACGTCGTCGTTCATGGCCAACACCAACCCATCTTCGCCGCGCGTGAGCAACACCACCTGCACGCCCATCTTGCGCAGGCTGCGCGCAGCCTCACAATGATCCGCGTCGGTGACAACCGGCCGCCCCAGCGCCTGGGCCGCCTCGTCGCTATTGGGCTTCAGGCCATAGGGATGCGCGGGCAGGCTGGCGCGCAAAGAGGCTTCGCTGGTATCCAGGAATGCGTATGCGCCGCGCGCCTGCACGTGCGTGATCAACTGCCCATACAGGTCCAGCGGCGCGCCGGGCGGCAGGCTGCCGCTGAAGATCCAATAGTCGCCGGCCTGGGCCCACTGCTCCACCTGCGCCTGCAAGGCGGCGATGTGCTCGGGGCCGATGGTGGGGCCGGGCTCGTTGATCTTGGTATATACGCCGGTGGATTCGTCCAGCAGCGTGATGTTGGAGCGCGTCTCGCCGCCCACATCGATGAAATGCAGGTCAAAACCTTCGGCGGTCAGCCCTACCTGGAAGGCCTGTCCCGTGCGCCCACCGACGAAGCCGAGCGTTTTGCTGGGGATGCCGAGTGCGCGCAATGCGCGCGTAACGTTGATGCCTTTGCCCGACAACTCCGCGCGCAACAGGTTCGCACGATGGAACTCCCCGGGCCTTAGCTGCGGTACGCTGAGCGTCTTGTCCAGCGTGGGGTTCAAAGTAACTGTGTAAATCATGTGATTTTAGATTTTCGATTGACGATTTCGGATTTTAACGACTCTATTGTTCAAATGCCGACGTAGCATTTTAAGCCGAAGCGAAAATCAATCGTCAATCGTAAATCATCAATCGTCAATCTAAAATCTTCTGAGGGTCGCCTTGATGCGGTCCCAGATGCGCTGCACCAGGCCGGCCTGCTCTGGCGTTACGTCGTGGCGGCTGTAGCGGGCCTCGATGAAAGCCTCGGTGAGCGAATTGATCTCGTCGTTCACCTCCGGCAGTTCCGATTTCAGCGTGGAGGCATATTCGCTCGGTGTCTGCGAGGGCTTGCGCGGCATGCCGCGTTGCCCGCCGCGATGCACCATCGCCAGGTAGAAATACTGCACCCGGTCGCGCGGGGAGAGGCGGCCCAGGCTCAACAGGCGCCGGCCCGCTGCGATGGTCTGGCTCAACGGTTGTTGCGGGCGTATGCGGCTCAGCCCGGCGTTGATCGCGCCGGCCAACTGGCGGTTCGCGCGCCGGATGGCTTGCCACAACCAACTCACCCCTTGCATCAGCCAGCGCAACACGGGAATACGGCGCAACGCCGTCAGCCATGCCTTGTTCCGGCCCAGGAAGTGCGCCAGCGCCCAACCGACGATGATCAGGAAAATCGCCCAGAACAGCACCGACTTGATCACCTCGATCAGCGGGTCGGGCGAACTGGGGCCGGGCATGACGGTCTGCTCCGGGGCCTGGGGCATTTGCGGCTGTTGCGGCTGCCCGGTGGTCTGGCCGAACAGGCTCATGATGAGCGAGATAGGATAGGCAACCACCAGCAGCATGAAATAGATGATGATCTGCAAGATCGCCAGTACCCAGCCCAGCATGTAGTTCAGCGTTGCCAGCAGGCCCATCGAATAACGCGTGGGCAGCAGCGCCGCGACTACGCCCATCAACGCCAGCAAGATGACGCTATAGACCACCCATCGGCGCCCTACTTCCGCGCCGATTGCAGCTCGCTCGCGGTACCACGAAGCGCGCATGGCGGACAGGCGCGTCAGGCTGAGCAACAACAGGCTCATGAATACGTAGATCAACAAGTTCCAGATGTTCACCTGCGCCGCAGCCGCCTCGCCGGCCTGCGCCAGCAAGTAGGAGCGCGTTACCACCGTCAACACCATCAGCGCCGCGCCGATAAACACGACCTTCAACATCAACTGGTTGCGGATGCCGGGCCGGTCGTTGCGAAACTCATACCTTCGTTCGCGCTCCAGCGTGACGTCGTCGGCTTCCAGCTCCAACAAATGCCCGTTCAACTGGTGCGCCAGCACCCAAATCAGCAAAACGATGGCGCTGGCCGCCAGGTACTCGCCGGTGAAGAAGTTCAAGAGGAAGTCCTGCTGCCAGAGCGGGATGTCGATCAGCAGTTGCGACCAGCCGCGCAGCGCATAGACCAGCACCTTCAACAAGACGAGGATCGCGACAAGCTCGCTGATGCGATAGGTGAGCCACGACCGGCTGGGGAACGAGATACGCCGCGTGGCGCGCGTGGCATATAGCGTCTCCAGCGTGACGATGAAACACACCACCAGCACATACGTCTCGTTCCAGGCCGGCACGAAGGATTGCACCAGCCCGGTGAGCGCCGCAGCCACACAGACCATCATCACACTGGTGATGAGGTAGCTCAGCAGCACCGGCACTTCACGGTTCAGGAACACGGCGTCACGCTCAGAAAGGTTGGTCATTTACTTTCGCCACACGTCCAGGTCTTGCTCACTCATGAAATGATGGACCGGGATGTCAAAATGCTGCGCGCGTTGCTTGATCTCTTTCACGTCGATCACGTGCCCGCACAGGATGAGCACCACGTTCATCCCCGCGCGACGGGCCTGAAAGAGTTCATCAAACAAAGCATCATTGGCGCTGCCGGTGATAAGCACCATCGTGGTGCCCCAGGCCATGTGCACCCGCTCATGCCGCAACAGGTCAAGGTAGGACACGTTATCGTTCGTCTGGATGCGCGCCAGAACGTCCAGGATGCGCATCAGGTGCCCGCGCCCCTTGGCCGGCGCCAGCAAGGCCGCGCGGCCATCGGCAGAGAGCATATCGGAGCCGTTGGTGGCCAGCCCCACCGTTTGCTTGTGCGCCGCCACCCAGTTCGCGATGGACGCGGCGACGACGATGCCCAACTCCGTCGCGTCGTTGCTGGAGCGATAGTAATAGTCGCTGGTGTTCAGGTCCAGAAAGATAGCCGTCTCGAGCGCGATGGACGGCTCAAACTGCTTCACCTGCATGCGACCCAATGTTGCGGTGGCTTTCCAGTCCACGTTGCGCAACGAATCGCCCGCCACATAATCGCGCTTGCCGCGCACGCGCGTGGGGTCCTCAAAGATCGGCTGATGGTGACGCAGCGTGCCCATCGGTGAGCGCGACGGCAGATGCAGGCTGGCGAACGGGATGATGCGCGGGTAAATGGTCAAGTGATCCACGATGCCCTGGCGGGCGCGATCTTCGGACACGCCAAGCACGTCGCCGGAATAGAGGAACAGCGGGCCGATTTGATAGTAACCGCGCCGCGAGGGCTGCAAGATGTATTCAAACCGGCGCCGGCTGCGTGGCCCCAGGCTGATCACTTTGCGGAACGCCTCTGCGCCGACCAGTTCGGTGGGCAGGCTATCGTTCAGGCGCAGCCAGGGCACCGGCAACGAGCCGGTGTTCTGCACGTCCAGCCGGATCGTGACCTTATCGTTGAGGAAGGCCCGGTCGTTAAACGTGCGCGACACCTTAACGGACTTCAACGCCCGCCCGCTCCACCAACGACTTACTGCATAGGTGCCGATGACGAAGTAGAACAGCGTGAGTACGAAATCCTCGCGCAGCACGATCGCGATGGCAAGGATGATGACCAGAAAGACGATGAAATATTCGCTCACAGGACTATGAATGATTGTAGCGCCGCCACGCATTTTGCGTGATCGCGCATTCATAGTGCTCCAGCCGGGTGACGGCGTTGTGCGCGTCCATCTCGACGGCAATCATGTCGATGCGCCACTGAACGTCACACAAATCGTGCTTCATCAAATAGGCGCTGGCGGTTTCGATCAACTTGGCCTGTTTGCGCGCATCGAGCGATTCTTCAGGCAGGCCGAAAGCATCGGAGCGGCGGGTGCGCACCTCCACGAAGACGATTTCGGCGTTGCGTTCGGCTACGATGTCCAGCTCGCCATGCCCGGCGCGCCAGTTGCGCGCACGGATGGTGTAGCCGTGCTCCGTCAGGTAGCGCGCCGCGATTGCTTCGCCCCACGCGCCGACCTCCGCTCGCTTCGCCATTAGAATTTCTCCGAAGATTTATAAAACCACGAAGAACACGAAAGCTTGATATTCCTTCGCGGCCTTTGCGGTTGATTCGGATTCACACAAAGAATCCAAAATCGGCAATCTAAAATCGAAAATCGTCAGACTTCTTCCTCTTCGGGTGGGTGCGCCGTCTCGCGCCCGGCGATTGTCGCGGCGATGAAGCTGACTGCAAAGCTCACCAGCATGAAGACCGCCACCAGGCCGACCCGCACGTTACCATGGTAGACGTTGGCGATATACAGCGCGTAAGCCAGCACCCCCAGCGCGGCGCCGGCCCCGATCCAGATGCCAATGGCCGAGCCGGCCACTTTGCCCAGGCGCGGGTCGGTGTAGACCTGTGCCACCTTGCGCCCACCCATGATCGCCACCGTCCCGGCGGCGGCCAGGTTCGTCCACCAGCCGGCGATGAACGCCGCGCCCACCGCTGCCGCCAGCAGCGAAAGGATCAGGCTGCCCACGGCGATGGAAGCGACGAAACAGACCACCCCTGCGATCAACAGGTAGCGCACGTGCAATCGGTTCATGGCATATTGCTCATCAATTCATCTACGGCGCCCTCGTCGCGCCGCCAGGCTTCGCGCACCTTCACCCACAACTCCAGGTAAACCTTCTGGCCTAACATGCGCTCGATCTCGTGGCGCGATTCCATGCCGATACGCTTCAACATGCCGCCGCCGCGCCCGATCAAGATGCCCTTCTGCGAATCGCGCTCCACGTAGATGGTGGCCGAGATGAAGGTGGTGTTGTTGGGGCGCAACGCGTAATCGTCCACCGACACGGCCAACGCGTGCGGCACCTCCTGCTCCAAAAAGCGCAACGCCTGCTCACGGATCAGTTCCGCCGCCAGCACCTTCTCGGGCTGGTCGGTGTATTGATCGGGCGGATAAAACTCCGGGCCGTTCGGCAATTCGGCAACGAGCATTGCCGTCAACTCATCCAGGTTCTCCCGGCGTATTTCCACGCCCGACGTGAGCATGCTATTCTCGCTGCCCAGCAACTGCTGATAGCTCTCCGTATGCGCGATCACGTTATTCGGCTCCACCAGGTCGGCCTTATTCAGCGCCATCACCTTTGGTTGGGGCATACCCTGGAGGCGCTCGGCCACGCGCCGGTCGTCATCGTCGGGAGGGGTACTGACATCCACCACGAATAGGATCGCGTCACAGTCGCTCAACGCGTTCTCAACCTCGCGCATCATGTATTTATTCAGCGCGTACTTGGGTTCATGCATGCCGGGCGTATCCACAAAGATAATTTGTGCATCCTCGCGGGTCAAAATGCCCATGATGCGCCGGCGCGTCGTCTGCGGCTTTGGCGAGACAATCGCCACTTTGTGTCCCACCAGTGCGTTCACCAGCGTTGATTTGCCGACGTTTGGTTTTCCCACCACAGCCACGTAACCGGAACGATGTTCCGCCGGCGTCTCGTGCGCTTCGGTGAGCGTTTGCTTTTCACTCATGATTAGTCTTCGATGGGCACTTGCCCGTTTGCCATTTCCGTTGCCGGCTGCCCTTGCAGTTCATGCTTCGACGCAGCCTTATCAAATGCGCTTAAGATTTTGTAATAGCCTGTGCAGCGACACAGGTTGCCGCTGATGCCTTCTTTCACTTGCGCCGGTGTGGGGTGCGGATGCTCTTTCAACAACACGGCCCCGGCCATCAGAAAGCCCGGCGTGCAATAACCGCACTGCACCGCGCCCTCGTCGATAAAGGCCTGTTGCAATGGATGCAAATGGCCCTCGTGTGCCAGTCCTTCGATCGTGGTGATGAGCGCGCCGTCGGCACGCGGCGCCGGCACCAGGCACGCCATCACGGCTTTGCCATCCATGATGACCGTACACGCGCCACACTCTCCTTCGGAGCAGCCCTCTTTGCTGCCCACCAGCCCGCAATCCTCACGCAGCATGCGCAAGAGCGTCTTGTGGGCCGCGCCCTGCACCGCGTATGCCTGGCCGTTCACGGTGAGCCTTATCGGAGCCTCTGGAGAGCGGGAGATGGGGAGCCAGGGAGCCGGGGAGCCAGGGAGCATAGAGGCTTCG
>DAOUFG010000125.1:0-46554 GCA_034430115.1 Thermoflexales bacterium
CATAGTGAGCCAGCGGGCACTCCTCCCGGATGCGCGCCATCATGGGGCGCACGATCAATTCGCCAGCCTTGAACACGCCACCGGCGCTGGTTACCGTCACGGGCATCTGCTGCAAACCCAATTGGCGGATGACGCAAGCCCCTGCCGCTCCCAGGTAAGTTCCCGCTTCTGCCAGGATTGACAGCGCGGCCTGGTCTCCCGCATGGGCAGCCTCGCCGACCACCCCGGCAATCGCGGCGAGCTGCACGCGATCGATCCGTTGGGTGTAGATCAGCGGGTGCAAGTCCCTCAGGCTCTGCACATTGAAGAAGCCTGGGATGAGCGTCGTGAGGAGCGTGGCCGGGCCACGCCCGTCTTCAGCCTGCGTCGCCGCCGAGAGTGCCCTGGGCGCAATCCAGGAGGCGCTTCCTTCATCGCCCATCAGGTAGCCCCAGCCGCCCGTATGTGCTTCGTGTCCGGCGCAATCCACCGCGCTGGCAATCGATCCAGTGCCCGCCAATACCATGGCGGCCGGGCGCTCTAGTGTGCCACCAACCAGCGAAGCATCCTTATCACCTGCCAACGTTTGACGCTCGGAGGGCGCAATTTGCTGCAATGCTGCAGGCATCTCGGCATGCACACCCGTGAGAGCGTAGTAGGAAGCGCTCACGGGCTGGGCGGGGAGCCCTCCCTGCGCGAATGCGCTCAGGATGCAGCTCTGCATCGAGTTCTTAAAGCGTTCCTTGCCGCCAGGCTCCAGGTAGTGATTCGCCGGGCCGCCTGTCCCCGCGCCCAACACGCAGCCGGTCTCATCACCAATGATGGCGAGCGAGTGTGTTTGCCCGCCATCCACTGCAATCAAGTATCTCATTGTGCACGCTGGGTGTAACAGGCCAGTTGCTCAAATCTGGCCTTGCCTTCGGTGGCAAACACGCCCCATTGCCCGCTCTTCAAGTCATACAGGCGGGTGCTCATGGCGATTTGGTCGTTCACGTACACTTCGCAACATGTGCCATCCACGATCACCTTCATCTTCACCGGCTGATCGACGGGCACGTTGATGGGCCGTTCCAATTCCGGCATATAGGGAATGTCCCCCGCGCGCGGCCACATATCAAACACAAGCCGCTGGCGGGTCGGCTCCAGGCGGATGTAATAAGCCTTTTCCAGGTCGTCGCTGACGCGCAACATGATGCCGGCTGCATGCGTCGGCTCGATCAACGTCAAGACGGCCTCAATCTTGCATCGTTCCGGCATGCTGCCACAAGCGGCACAGGTGAATGTGCTGGGCGTGGCCAGCACGATCCCTTTATCAAGCTCTACATACTTGCCCAGGCCGGCGTTTAAGCGCACAGGTTGCGCTTGCGTAAATGCGCTGTCCACCGAGGCGGGGATTTGTACGCGCAGTGTGCCGTCGGGCTGCTGAACTACCTCATGAACCGCCAGGTTGCCACCCCAGTGCCAGGCACCATAATCCTTCTCGCCTTCGCGCGTGGGGTTCCAGCCGAAGATGTAGCGATGCTGCCCATCAGAGGCCGTCTTGGCTGCGTAGAATGCACGGCCATCGAACTGGTCGTCATCGGGAGTGAGCCAGGGACCAGACAGCGAGCGCGCCATGCGGTAACGCGTCACCACGCGCTCAGAAAATTCGGAAAAGAGCAGATACCACCAATCACCCATCTTGAACAGGTCGGGACACTCGTGTGTATAGAAAAGCCCCGGCGCATAGAGGGGGGCGCGCGCTTGCCACGACTTCAAGTCTTTGGAGGTGCACAACGCGGTGCAGCCGCGCCGGCGAGAGGGCCCCGTTCGCAGGCGTGCCGCCAGCAACATCCAATATTCGCCTGCTTCTTCGTTCCAGAATACGAACGGGTCACGCCAATCATGCATCTCATAGTGATCCACTGGTGCATAGAAAGTGTCTGCGCTCACTTTGCGCCACGTGATGAGGTCATCGCTGACGGCGTGCATCACGCCCTGCTCCGGCTTGCCCAACTGGCGGTAGTAGGGGTTATGGCCGGTGTAGAAGATGTGATATTGGCCCTGCCCTTGCACGACGGAGCCTGTAAATACATATAGATCTTGCTCCTCCCGGCTGCCGCGGCGTAGCATCATGCCATGTTCGACGAAGGAGACGAAGTCGGTTGTGCTGATCTGGTACCACGGTGTGCCCTCGCCGTAATCTTTCGGGTTACGCCAGTCATGCAGATAGAAGAGGTGGTAACGGCCGTTGGCCCAGAAAGGGATGAAATCGGCCGCCCATGCGCCTGCCGGCTTATAGAAGAAACTCGCCACGTTGATCCTCCGGTAAAGCTCTTATATTGATCTACTGCTGACTATAGCGCAGGATGGTAAATGTGTTGATTCGTGTTTTTTACCCACGGCCCTATACTGAGTGCCGCATCGTAAGTAAAGCAAGCAAATACTCAGGAGAAATAAGCCGTGAAGAAAATCCTTTATGTATATGGCGGTCCGGAATTCCATCCGACTGAAGCGGGCGGCAAAATGCTCAGCGCCTGGCTGAAAGCCGATGGCCGATTCGAACTGGAGATGACGGCCGACCTGGATGCCTTTGCACGCCTCCCTGGCAGTGCATATGCAGCGGTCGTGGTCTATACCACTGGGTTCCATGACGACCTGACCCCCGATCGTGAACAGGGCCTATTGCAGTTTGTACGCAACGGCGGTGGGTTCGTGGGGATTCACTCCGCGACTGACAGCTTCCGCGGCAGCCGTGCGTATGTTGAAATGCTGAACGGCGAATTCCTCACCCACCCCGAGCATCACGAATTCAAGGTGAGCATCACGCCTGAACAGCACTACCTGACCGTGCGCATGCCCGACTTCAGTGTGTATGACGAGATGTACCATCTGCAGAATTTTGACCCAGCCAAGTGCACCGTTCTGGCTCAGACCCAGTGGCAGGGCAAGCAGATGCCCATGGCTTATGTCAGAAGCTATGGTGATGGGCGTGTTGCCTACCTGGCAAATGGGCATACCGCACAAGCCTGGCATCATCCCGAGTTCCAGAAGCTACTCATCCGGGCAATCGCCTGGAGTACCGGTGCAGAGCCGCCTGCCAAGACGATTCGATGCGGCCTGCTAGGATATGGCCCTGCTTTCAACATGGGGCGTGGGCATGGCGGGTGGATCAGCGAAACCACGGGCATGCAGGTCGTCGCGATGTGTGATGCCAGCCCGGCCCGCGTGGATGCAGCCCGCCAGGAACTGCCCAACTTGGCCGGTTACTTCACCCGGCTGGACGACATGCTGCAGATGCCGGACCTCGACCTGGTGGTGGATATCCTCCCACACAACCTGCATGCGCCGACGGCGCTTCGGGGTTTGCAGGCAGGTAAACACGTCATCCTCGAAAAGCCTTTCTGCATCACCATTGATGAGGCCAACCAGATGATCGAAACCGCGCATGGCAAGGGCCTGATGCTCAGCCTGTTCCACAATCGGCGTTGGGATGGCGACTACCTCACGATCCGAGACGTGATCGATCGCGGCCTCATCGGCGATGTCTTCCACATTGAGTGCGGTGGTGGTTCGTATGGGCATCCGGGGTTCTGGTGGCGCTCCGATAAAGCGATCAGCGGCGGCGTGATGTATGACTGGGGCGCCCATTTCATCGACTGGGTTCTGAACCTTGTGCCCTCCAAGATTGCGCAGGTGATGGGTGATTTCCAAAAGCGCGTTTGGAATGCGGTCTCTAACGAAGATCATGGCGAAGCATGGATTCGCTTCGAGAACGGCGTCACTGCTGATTACTGGACCTCGCAAATTGCTGCGCTCAGCCGGCCTAAGTGGCTCATCCTGGGCACTAAAGGCGCGATTCGTGCCGATTGGAAGGATGAGTTGGAGCTGGTGACGTTTGCAACCGGCATCCGCCAGGACAGCACGGTGAAGGTGACCCTCCCCGGGTATGGCAGCGTGCAATATTACCGCAACGTGGCCGATCATCTGTTGATGGGTGAAGAACTCATCGTGAAGCCGGAGCAGGCGCGCCGCGTCATTGGGGTGATCGACGCGGCTCAACGCAGTTCGCAATCTGGTCACAGCGTGGCCGTTGCACCCGGCTGTGAGTGATCCGTAAGTTGGCTCATCCGGTGGGACCACATCCTGTCAGGGGATGTGGTCTTCGGCTTGTCGGATGCACGTTGCGTCACGATAATGGCTTCATCTCAATTTGAAAAAGGAGGGCGATGACATGCTTTCATTAAATAATGCCTATTTGAACCTGGCAGTCCTGGATCCGGTGACGAACCAGTCACGTTTTGGGGCACGCTATTGCACCGGTGGCTATATCTTCCAGATTACCGATCAGCGGCAGGGTGATTTGCTTTCCGGCCCGACGTATCCATATGCGTTTAACTGGTTTGACGGGCAAGGGTTCCCAGACTCGTTCCGCACTCACCTGACGGACCCGCATGATGCGAACAATCCGTTGGAGCTTGGAATTGGCATCGGCGTTGTGAATCGGGCGGATAGTCAGGTGACCGAGTACTGCAAGTGGGAAGTGACCGAAGAGCGGGATTCGTTACGCTTTGTCACGACACAAACCTTCCTGGGCTGGTCGTTCCAATTGACGCGCGAACTGCATCTACGAAAGCGCACCCTGCGCTCTTTGACTCATCTCAAGAGCATCGGTTCCGATACTGTGCCGGTGTTCTGGTTCCCCCACCCCTTCTTCCCACATTACGAGAGCGGTGAGTGTTGCAAGTGCAATATCCAGGTCAACGTGCCGGATAGCCCCGGGTTCGAGTTGTTGCCCAACGGCTTCATCGGGCAGAAGAACCTGCCCTGGGATCGGCGCGGGCATTTCCTTGAGTTGGGCTTTGAGCAGAGCAAAACGCTCGAAGTGCTCCAGAAGCACCCTAAGCTGGGCCTGGTGGCAGTCACGTTTAGCTACGCCCCGGCCTACTTCCCAATCTGGGGCAATAAGAACACGTTCTCCTTTGAGCCTTACTACAAGCGTGATGTTGCGTCGGGCGAAGAGGCGGAATGGACCGTTACATACGATCTATAAGCTGAAGGCAGGGATTTATCATGATACGACTTGGCGTGATCGGCTATGGCGGGCGCATTCAAGGCATCCTGGGGATTATTGAACAACTGCAAGCTGGCACGCAGCTTGTTGCGATCACCGATGTGCGTAATGAGCAAAGCCGGCAGCAGATGACGGCGCAGGGTAAGGACCCTGCTGCCGTCCATTTCTATACCGATCCGGATCAAATGCTGGGTCAGGAAGCTCTCGATGGCGTGTTGGTCGGCACGCGTTGCTCATTGCATTCTCACATGGGGCAGAAGGTACTGGCCCATCATTTGCCGCTTTTTCTTGAAAAACCTGTGGCAACCTGCATGACGGACTTGCTGGCACTGAAGAAGGCCGGCGAAGCGAGTCGGAGCAAGGTGGTTGTGTCGTTCCCGCTACGGGTGACCCCGCTGGTAAAGCTGGCTAAAGAGATCATCGACTCCGGGCAGATCGGCACTGTGGAGCATGTTCAGGCCTACAATAATGTGCCCTATGGGGGTGTGTACTATCACTACTGGTATCGCGACGAAAATGAAACGGGCGGGCTGTTCCTCCAAAAGGCCACTCACGATTTTGACTACATCAACTACTTGTTGGGCATCCAGCCGCGCACGATCGCCGCAATGACGTCCAAGCAAGTGTTTAAGGGCGATCATCGCGCCGGTCTGTCATGTTTCGATTGTGATGAACAGGTGAGCTGCATGGAAAGCCCGCGCAATCTCTTTCTCAGCCGGGCGGAAACCAGCACAATCACCGAGACGCCCTTCCCCACCTACCAATGTTCGTTTGCGGTGGATACGGGGAATGAAGACTCGGGTAGCGCGATCATCCAATATGAGACGGGCATGCACGTCTCGTACTCCCAAAACTTCTATGCCAGGAAGGGGGCTGCCACGCGCGGCGCGACGTTGATCGGCTACAAAGGCACTGTCCAGTTTGATTGGTACACGGATGAACTGAAGGTCTTTATGCATCACACGCCGCGCGTCGAGGTGCATAAGATTGATAGTAAGGCTATGTCGCATGGCGGTGGGGACCTGGTGCTGGCCCAGAGTTTTGTGGATGTGATCCGCGGCACTGGGGTGTCGGTTTCGCCTCTGGATGCAGGGCTATTGAGCGTGCTGATGTGCTTGAAAGCCAGGGAGTCGGCGCAGAATCATTCGTTCTGTGAAATTTCCTATTGAATGGTCGTTTTCTCCACCTATGCGAAAGAAATAGTCTACTGGTTATATAGTTCATCCCTTTTGTCATGACAAAAGTACCATCTTGGTACGTGCTAACTGTAACTTGCTCACTTTGGCTAGATCAATAAAATTGTCATAAAAGACCCTACTCGCACTGGGCCAATTAAACTTCTCGAGGGAGCAGCGGCTTATATGGACGGTGTCGTTTTTAGTATTCAAAGATTTTCCATACACGACGGGCCTGGAATTCGGACCACCGTCTTCCTTAAGGGTTGTACATTGCGCTGTTTCTGGTGCCATAACCCTGAAGGAATTCATCTGAAACCAGATATCCAGTTCTTCCCCGATCGTTGTATCGGTTGCGACGAATGTGTGCGCGTGTGTCAACACGGCGCGTCCTACCTGCAAAATGGGGTGCGCGTTTTTGACCGTGAAAAGTGCGTCGTGTGCGGCCAGTGTGTGGATACCTGCTATGCGGGTGCCCGCGTAATGACGGGCAAACGAATGACGGTCGATGAGGTCGTCGCTGAGGTGCTTCAAGACCGCGCCTTTTACGAGACATCCGGCGGCGGCGTCACTCTATCGGGCGGCGAGCCGATCATGCAACCCGAATTCTCCTATGCCTTGCTTGAACGCTGCAAAGCAGAGGGAATTCACACGGCCATCGAAACCGCAGGCAACGTCCCCTGGGCCGACGAAGAACACATGCTGCCCGTCACAGACCTCATCATGATGGACATCAAGCACATGGATTCTGCCAAACATCGTTGGGCTACTGGTGTGCCCAATGAGCGCATCCTCGCCGCAGCGCGCAAGTTCGCTTTAACCGATAAACCGATCATTTTCCGTATTCCAATCATTCCCACAGTGAATGATACGAATGAAGAAGTGGGCGCAATTGGCGCCTACGTGCGAGAGTTGGTCGAGCTACGCAACCAGAACGGCGGTGACGGCGATCATACGATCTCGTTGGAGCTATTGCCCTTCCACCGCCTGGCCGGCGATAAATATCGCAGCCTGGATATGGATTACCGCGCCAAAGATCTGACCGCGCCCACCCGGGAGCATATGTCCGCACTCACCGAGGTCGCCCGGGCACACGAAATCGAAGTGCGTTGCAGGTAAACATGTTATGCGCAGAGGAGAGCTTGTGCAGTAACGTTGCAAGGAGCATATAGTCATGACGGATGTAACGGAATATCAGGAACTAACTTATCAACAGCGCATTGACGCTTTGCGCGAATCGAAGTTGCGCATCACGCAAGAAAAGCAACAAATCATTGGCTCGATGGACCACGACGATTGGGGGCTCATTCTTCCCCCACCCGACCGCCGCGAAATTGTGCAAACGATGAGCGCCTCCGGTATGCCGATTACCGATGCGTTGATCGCGGGCTTCAAGGTCAAGAGCAACCATCCCAGCGGCGGTTTCTTTGGGCCCAAAGCCGTGGGTGAGAACTTCCGCATGTTGCTGGAAATGCACCCCGTTTATATCGACCCGCTCAGTTCGCTCGCGGGCGGCTACATGGCCAACTTCATGTCCTACCGCAAGCCCGGCTGGAACCCCGATTTCGATTTCTCTTTCCTGAGTGAAGACCAAAAGAGATACGAACTGAACTCCGGCATCGGCGCAGCACAGCACTTCTGCCACGATCTGAAGATCGGGTTCGACCTGGGTTGGGGCGGCTTGCTCAAGAAGATCCGTCACTTCCGCGAAGTGCAGAAAGCCAACGAAAAGGATCCTGAGATACTCTCACAGAAGATGGATTTCTACGACGGCCTGGAAGACGTCGTATTGGGCATGCAGAACTGGATCGGACGCACGGCGGAAGAAGCGCGCAAGATGAGCGCAACTGAGCAGAACCCGCAGTTACACGAGAACCTGGAGGCGATTGCCGACATCAATGCCCGCCTGGTCAATGAACCACCCAAGACCTACCGTGAAGCTTGCCAGTGGATGAACTGGTATCAGATGGCTGCCCGCATGTACAACGGCAATGGCGCGTTGGGCCGGATGGACTCGCTCCTGCAGCCCTACTACGACCGTGACATCGCATTGGGCATCCTTGACGATGAGGAAGCTATCTTCCACGCCGCTTGTTACCTGGTGCGCAATACCGACTACATCCAACTCGGCGGCCCGGATGAGAACGGCGACGACACGACGACCCATCTATCCTTCTTGATTCTCGAAGCCGCACCCCGGCTAAAGATACCCGCCAACATCGGCGTGTGCGTCGGCGACAAGACCGACCCCGAGTTGCTGCATCGCGGCGTAGAGATCATGTTCGAAGATAAGTGCGGTATGCCCAAGTTCTTAGGCATCGACAAGACTACTGAGGGCTTCATGAAGAACGGCTATCCCTACGAGATAGCCCGCCAGCGCGCCTACTCTGGTTGTCACTGGTCGGCAATCCCCGGCCGCGAATACACGCTCAACGACTGCGTCAAGATCAACTTCGGCAAGGTATTCGAAGTTGCGTTGAACGATATGATGGCCGATGCGTCCGTGACGCCCAGCACCCCCGTGCTCTTTGAGTACTACAAGAAGCATCTCAAGCGCGCCGTGGAGACAATTGCGAAGGGGTTGGACTACCACATCGAGCACTATCACCAGGTGTTCCCAGAGTTGTTCCTCGACCTGACGTGCTACGGCCCGATCGAGAAGGGCCTGGATGCCTCGCACGGCGGCGTTGAGTTCTACAACCTGTGCATCGATGGTGCGGCGCTTGCGACTGTGACGGATTCGTTCGCCGCACTCGAACAGCGCATCGACCAGGAGAAGCGCATGTCGTGGCAGGAAATTTACAAGCACCTGCAAAACGACTGGGCCGGTGCGGACGGCGAGAAGGCCCGCCTGATGATGAAGGGCATCGCTCACTACGGCAGCGGTGGCTCACGCGCAGATGAATGGGCGGTCACCTTGAGCAAAGTCTTTACCGACTTCGTCAAAGAGAAGCCCAGCCCCAATGGTTACAACCTGATGCCAGGGCTCTTCTCGTGGGCCAACACCATCCCGATGGGCAAGCACCTGGGCGCAACGCCGAACGGTCGCCATGCAGGCGCTCCGATTTCGCATGGTGCCAACCCTGATCCCGGTTACCGCAAGGACGGCGCTCCAACCGCAATGGCAGTGGCGATCGCTACGGTTCAACCCGGTTATGGCAACACCGCGCCGATGCAGATGGAATTGGATCCCGGCATCACCAAGGACGAAGGCGGCGTCGATCACATCGCAGACCTCATCCGCACGCACTTCAACCTGGGCGGCACGCAAATCAACCTGAATATCATGGATGCCGCCAAGGTGCTGGAAGCACATAAAGACCCCAGCAAATATCCGGACCTGGTTGTGCGCGTAACGGGCTTCAGCGCCTACTTCGCCAGCCTCTCGCCCGAGTTCCGCCAACTCGTTGTAAACCGCATTCTGACAGAAAGCTAAAGCTTAACAAAAGCGTTACAATGCGTTCGTTAGTAAACCAGGTATCGATAAGATACCTGGTTTTTTTCGTCACTTCCCAAAATCCTTAAAAAGGATATAACACACATCGGAGACACCAATATGGTTGAGACTTTGAAGATCGACGAATTAACATATCAACAACGACTCGACGCACTCCGCACGATGAAGCTGCAACACACGCGCGAAAAGCAGCAGATCATTGGTGTGATGAACTATGATGACTGGGCACAAATTCTGCCTCCCCCGGAACTGCGCAAAGTAGTTCACAAGACGAGTGAGTCCGGCACGACAACTGATGTGCTGTTGGCCAATTACGAGGCTGAGCCCAACCACCCCAGCGGGAGCTTCTTCGGCCCCAAGGCATGTGGCGAAAATTTCCGCGCGTTATTGGAAACACATCCGGTATACATTGACCCGATGAGCGCACTCGCCGGGGCGTATATGGTGAATTTCACCTCCTACCGCCCTGTGAACTGGAATCCTGATTTTGATTTTTCTGCCCTCCAGGCAGATTACACGAAATACAACAGCGGCCCCGCGATTGGCGGCACCCAGCACTTCTGCCAGGACCTGCAAATCGGCCTGGACCTGGGCTGGGGAGGCTTGCTGCGCAAGATTCGGCATTACAGTTGGCGCAACCAGCCAAATGGTGCCACCTTTTATGAAGGCCTGGAAAACGTCGTCCTGGGGGCACAAAATTGGGTCCACCGGCACGCCGTAGCCGCGCGCGAAATGGCGGCGCGTGAAACAAACCCTCAGCTACGCCAGAATCTGGAGGATATCGCCGACATCAACGATCGCCTGGTGACGGATCGGCCCCGTTCCTTCCGCGAGGCCTGCCAGTGGATCGCATGGTTTCAAGTCATCGCCTGCATGTACAACAATTCCAGCTCCCTGGGACGCCTGGATGTGCTCTTGCAGCCCTACTACGAACGTGACGTTGCGCTGGGCATCCTGGACGACGAAGAGGCCATTTTCGACATTGCCTGCATCTACATTGCCGAGACGGGATACACCCAAATCGGCGGTCCCGATGCAAATGGCAACGACGTCACCAATCATTTGTCCTATCTGATCCTGGAAGCGGCGCATCGTTTGTGCATCCCGGTGAACCTGTGCGTCTGCGTCGGCAAGGATACCGCAGAGGCGCTCCTGCGCCGCTCAGTCGAGATCCTCGTCGAGGATAAGGCCAGCGTGCCGAACTTCCTGGGGATTGATAACACCGTGCGCGGCTTTGCGCGCAATGGCTACTCCCTGGAACTATCGCGCCAAAGGGCACACGGCGGCTGCCAGTGGTCCACCATCCCTGGCCGCGAATACACGCTCAATGACCTGGCTAAGATCAACTTTGCGCGTGTGTTTGAGCTGGCCTTTCAGGACATGATGGCCGAGGCCACCGCCAATGATCTCACGCCCGGCATGGACGCTCTGTGGCAACACTTCTCAAATCACCTGCGCCACATCGTGCGCAAAACGGCCGAAGGGTTTGATTTTCACCTGGAACACATGCACCGGGTGTTCCCCGAGTTGGTCCTGGACCTGTGTTGCTATGGGCCGATCGAAAATGGTCTGGATGCAACTCACGGCGGCGTGGAATATTACAACATGTGCGTCGATGGCGCTGCACTGGCCACGGTTGCCGATTCCTTCGCCGCGCTCGAACAACGCATCGAGAAGGAAAAGCGCCTCTCCTGGCAAAAGCTGGCTCAATTCATCGACACCGACTGGGCCGGTGCCGATGGCGAAAAGGCGCGCCGCATGATGGAGAACGTCCCGCACTACGGCAGCGGCGAATCGCCTGCCGACAAGTGGGCTGTGCGCATCTCCGAGCTATTCGCTCACCTGGTGAAAGAGTCCCCTACCCCCAAAGGCGTGAACATGATCCCAGGCCTCTTCTCGTGGGTCGCCCAATTTTCCATGGGCCAGAATGTCGGCGCAACGCCCAACGGCCGGCACGCCCAGGCGCCCGTATCTCATGGCTGCAACCCTGATCCCGGCTTCCGCAAGGATGGCGCGCCCACGGCGATGGCAATTGCCACGGCCAGGGTCCAGACCGGCTGGGGCAACACATGTCCCTTGCAACTGGACATCGACCCATTCGTATCGCAGGACGAAGGGTGCACAGAAAAGATCATGAGCCTGATCAAGTCTCACTTTGAACTTGGCGGGACGCAGATCAATATGAACGTCATAGATAAGCAGAAAATCCTTGAGGCAAACAAGGATCCGTCTAAATATCCTGACCTGATCGTGCGCGTGACGGGTTTCAGCGCCTACTTCGCCAGCCTTTCGCCAGAGTTCCGCCAGATGGTAATCGACCGCATCGTGGCAGAAGGCTAAGTCTGTTGTACAAGGGGAATCCTGTTGTGGGTTCCCCTTTATTTTATTCAGCGGTACGCCATAAGGAGCAATGCTATGACCGAAACAACACTTACCACGGAACAACAGGATCGCAAGCGCCGCCTGGAATGGTTCCTGGCTGCTCGATTCGGCATGTTCATCCATTGGGGGCTCTACTCGCAACTTGGCCGTCATGAGTGGGTCATGAACCGCGAACGCATCCCTGTGGCTGAATATGAGAAGTTGGCCAGGACTTGGAAGCCTAAGCCAAACGCCGCCCGTGACTGGGCTCGCCTGGCCAAAAAGGCTGGCATGCGCTATATGGTGATGACCACCAAGCACCATGAAGGCTTCTGCCTCTTTAACTCCGCATTGACCGACTACTGCGCGCCCAAGTGCGGGCCCAAGCGTGATTTGGTAGCTGAGTACGTGGAAGCTGCACGAGCCGAGGGGTTGCGGGTTGGCTTCTACTACTCGATGATGGACTGGCATCATCCCGACGGCGCTGCGTGCAAGCACGACGAGGCCGCCCGGCGCCGCTTCGTGGACTATATCCACGGCCAGGTGCGCGAGCTATGCACGAACTATGGCAAGGTGGACATCATGTGGTACGACGTCTCGTGGCCGCTCGACGCCGAAGGATGGGAGTCGGCCAGGATGAACGCCATGGTGCGCGAGTTGCAACCTGATATCATCATCAACGACCGCTCGCAGCTCCCCGAAGATTTCGGTACGCCTGAGCAGCACATTACCCCCGAAAAAGGTGGCCGCGCCTGGGAAGCCTGCATGACCTTCAACGATAGCTGGGGCTACACGCCGATCGACACAAACTATAAGAATGCCTGGCAAGTCGTTTCCATGCTGCGCACCGTCGCGGCGGGCGGCGGCAATTTGCTGCTCAATATCGGGCCCACCCCCGAAGGTGACGTGCCGCCGATCTGCCGGCGCGAGCTGCTAAAGGTCGGCAAGTGGATGGACGAATACGGCCCGGCAATCTATGAAGCTAATGACGTGATGCGGCAGGAATGGATGATTACCGGCGCGTTCACGTGCAAAGGCAACATCGCCTATTACCACTGCAATCGATGGCCCGGCAAGCAACTGTCCATCGGCGGCCTGCGCAGCAAAGTGCTGAGCGCCCGCCTGATGAACGGCCCCAAGCTCAGGTTCACCCAAACCGATGACCGTCTGGTGCTACGTGGGTTACCGGCAGAGGCTCCGAACCCACTCGCAACCGTGATCGAACTGACGTGCGAAGGTGTTCCGGTGCAGGTACTCGGTGCAGGCCATGTGTTGATCGACGACGATCCTTGGCGGTAGATATATCGACGTAGGTAGCCCCTCTAAAGTTAAACGGAGGGGCTATCTCTCTGTTAGTAAGGGCCCAACAGTGTAGCGTGAACCCAGCTCAGACTTCGCTGCGAAGGCAATGCTGTGTTAGTGCATCGTATCCCTGGTTTGTTCACATCACAATCCTTCACATTAGGGTAGGAGGAAATGATGACATATTCAGTCAAGACATACACTCTCAGCACAATACAACAAGCCACAGAATTAGGCACTGTCGAAGTTCTTTTCTATTTTGTCATGCACAATCTCAAACTATGCAGTATCGGTTGTGGTGGGATCGCGGTTGGGTACCATGGCCCGGCGCTGAGGCGTTATGTTTCCACTCATTCGGGTGTTGAGCTGGCTGCGTGTTGTGATGTTGATATGTTGAAGGCAGAAGATTTTTGCAGGCTGTATAACTATAGTTATGCCTATACGAAATACACCACCATGCTCGACGAGGTACGCCCCAATGCGGTTTGTCTGGCTGTTCCCCCACCCGTCACTTGCGAGCTTGGCTGCGATATCTTGCAACGTGGGATTCCACTCCTGCTTGAAAAACCCCCCGGCCTGACGACCCTCGAGGTGGACCGGCTCATCGCCGCCGCCGATAGCAACCATACCCCCAACCAGGTTGCCTTCAACCGGCGCTACACCCCGCTGATGCGCAGGCTCAAAGAGCTGCTGGCATCCTTTTGCCCGGCGGGCTTCCAGCATCTGCGCTACGACTTCACGCGCGTCAGCCGCACCGACCCGGATTTTTCCACCACCGCAATCCACGGCATCGACACCGCGCGCTTTATCGCCGACGCGGACTACGCCCACGTCCAATTTCGCTATCAAGAATTTCCCGAACTGGGGCCCACCGTTGCCAATATCTTCATGGATGGGTCATTCACGTCGGGGGTCACGTTCCACCTGGCGTTCTGCCCGGTATCCGGCAGCGTCACCGAGCGCGCCAGCGTTTATGCGTTGGATCACAGCTTCTACCTGCAACTGCCTATCTGGAACGGCTTCGACGCGCCCGGCAGCTTGCGACACATCTACAAGGGGAATCTGCTGTCTGAAGAAACGGGGCCGCAGCTCTCCGGCAGCAGCGAGGACTTCATCTTGAACGGTTTCTACGCGGAGAACGCAGAATTCCTGGATGCCATTCGCGCCGGGCAGCGCCCCACCGGTGACGTGCGCTCGGCGCGCCAGTCGGTGGAAATCGCGCAGTGCATCCGCGAGCGGCGTGCTGAATACGACAGCCACGCATCCTGATAGATTTAAGTCAGGCCGGCAACCAGTCAATTCGCGATTTATGGAAGGTGCGAGCCATAAAGCAAATTACAAACACCCCACCGTCAGAAAATGCTTTCACGGCTCGCAATACCCCAGAAGAAGGCTACGGAGAAACGTCGTTAAGCTATTAAAAATCCTGCGGGGAACAGCGTGCTGTTCTCCGCAGGAAACCTGGCTTGCTAAAAGCGAAACCTTATAGGGAACGCCGTCGCGATACCGGCACGCGTTCCTCACGCACAGGGATCGGCGCTACGCGAGTCGGTTGCTTCGTTCCACGCACGATGAATAACCCGACAATCAACGCCAAAATCGTCGTCCCAACCTCAAACACGAGTGTTATGTCCACGACTTGTTATTTACCTCCACGTCACCAACCCGGAATGACTTGTAATGTCTGCACCAATGCACCTGACCAACATTGATACCCCGGATAACTTAACTGGGGCTGAGCGGAGACTGATAAGTTCAAGGCACTGCCGAGAGCTTCATCCTACTCCGCCCTTAGCACCTCCATCGGGTGCACACGTGTTGGGCGCCAGGCTGTCGCAATCGACACGCCACTAGCAATCAGCACCGACACCACCACAAGCCCGGCCACTTGTGGCACACTCATCACAAGTTTAGATGCCGGGTGCAACTGGTTCACCACCACGACGGCAATCGCGACGCCGCCAATGCCTGCCACGCCGCTCAAAAGGCCCAGCAAGCCATTTTCCAGCGCCACCATGCGCAACACGTCCCGGCTGCTGAACCCAACCGCCTTCAAGATGCCCATCTCGCGCTGGCGTTGCAACATGCTCAGGCCGACCGCGTTGGCAATCAGCACTGCGCCGGCCGCCAACGCCAGCCCGGCGACTGCAATCACAAACACGAACAGGTTGTTTAAGGTGCGATTGAAAATCTCATTCAAATCGTCGATGTTTACCACAATTGCCTGCGGCAAAGCCGCGCGCATCGCGCGCGTAGCCGCTGTCAGTTGGTCTTCGTTGGCCTGCCCCGTCATGCTCAGCGACGTGGCAACGCCGCCCAGTTCGGCGGCGACGCGTTGCGGCACAAGCAGCCCGCCCGCATCCAGTGCCAGTGCGCTCTCGCGCGTGAGCGTGTAATAGCCGCCCACTCGCATCCTACGCACCAGCCCGGCAGGGGTTGTCACCGTAATGGGTTGGCCAATGGGCAACGCCTCAACCTGTTGAGATGGCACATACACCGTTTGCGCATCACCCGGCCATGGTTCACCGCTCAATGCGAATGATGACTTTACGTCGTCGTCCATCCGCCCAACCAGCGTATCGATTGCGCTAACTGTCTTGCCGGCCGCGTCCTGCACCCAGATAGGTACCTGGTAGGCAACGTGGACTGCATCGACGCCCGCCTGCGCGGCCTGTTGTTCAGCGCGCGCTTGGTCTTGCATGCGTGCATATACCAGCAGGTTATCACCCGTGTCGGGCAATTGATGCCCTATTACTCTGTAATTGGCGCTATAGACTGTCACCGTGGCAAACCCGATCGCAAAGACACCCGCAAATAGCGCCAGCAATGGGAAAATCAATGTCATCCGTTGGCGCTTCAAATTCGTGCGCGCCAGCGTCATCATCCCGGAGCCGGGCCAGGGGATGCTGGCGATCAACGTCAATACCGTCCCTAGCAACGTTCCCAAGATAAGAAGACAGATCAATCCGCCCACGACGATGCCTGCTCCCTCCAACAGCGAGTTCATAATCAGGCCGCACACCGTGGTGAAGAGCACTCCTAAGACGCCAAATAACGCTGCACTGCCCAGGCGGCGTCGCCAACGCCGCTGCCCTCGATCAGCCGGTAACTGGCGCAACAACGTGATCGGGCTGATGCCGCTGGACGAGATGATCGGGTGCAGCCCAAATACCACCGAGGTTACGATGCCGATGAAGATGCCTCCCACGATTACCGTTGTGTTCACCGAATAATCAAACAGCATGACGCCGGTCCGGGCCAGCAACACAATCAACTGCCGTGAAATGACCATCGCCGCCAATGCACCAAATAGCCCGCCCACAGACCCCAAAATGAGCGTCTCCACGCCAAATAGGATTGTTAGATCCCGTTTACGATAGCCCATCGTCTTCAGCATGGCAATTTCCAGCGTCCTGCGCGCCAGCAGGACCCGCAGCGTGGTTGCGACACCAATCCCACCTACGATCAGGCCCAGGATGCCAGCGCCCTTGAACATGAAGCCAAAAACATCTGTTACCTGGCTACGGCTGGAGTCATTGAGCACATCCTCAGGCGTCGTGATAGACCAGCCGGCGGCGCGCCAGGCATCCAATTGTGCCTGCGCCACCTCCCCGCTGCTGCTATTCTGCCAGATAACCGACACCTGTGTCACCACGTCCGGCCAGGCGGACACCTGGCGCGCCGTTTGCAAATTGAGGTAAACACCGTCTCCGCGATGATTGGGGGTTGCACCCACAATGCCACGCAGTACAAACTGCGCGGGTACAGACCCCGCGCGCGCGCTCAATGCAAAGCGATCTCCCACTTTCATCCCTAACCTATCGGCCACATCTCGTGTCACGACGGCGTCGCTCATGCTTTGTAACAGATCCGCAAGTGACTTCCCTTGCGGTTCATTGATGTGCATCGTGCCGACCAATGGATAAGTCGTCGGATCTACCCCGATCACGTGATCCACCAGGTACATCCCCCCATTAGCCAGGCTCATCATCTGCCCGCCCGCGTCGGCCAGCGGCGTATAGCGGCTGATCACGCCCTTCGCCTGCAACGCGGCGACCTCATCAATCTGCGATGCGCTAACCACGTGCTGCGGCCCGTGCAGCGCAATGTCTCCCCCTATCTCCGCGCGCGGGTCGGTCATCACCACCGCCGTGAAGTTATCGGCCACCAGTTGCATCGCGACCAGCGACATGACCCCGAACGCGATGCACAACATCGCCAGTGCCGTGCGTTGGCCACCCCGTTTCAACGCGCGCAAGGCATAGGTCAAATAAAACAACACTTTCATTTCGCAGCCCCCGCGCCGATCGTCTCAGCTTGCGCCGTCGTTTGCGTGCGGCTCGACATGCGAGACAAGCCGCCCGATTGCGCCAGCCGGCCATCCACCAGGTGCAGTTCATGATCCGCGCGCCGGGCGACGTCGGGATCATGTGTGGCGATCACCAGCGTCAGGTTCAAGTCCTGGTGCAGGCGCGCAAATAGCGCCAGCACCTGCTCGCCGGTTTTTTGGTCAAGGTTCCCGGTGGGTTCATCTGCAACCAAAAGGGTTGGATGCGTGATCAAGGCACGCGCAATCGCCACGCGTTGCTGCTGCCCGCCGGACAACTGGTGCGGCTTGTGATGTCGCCGGTCGGCCAGGCCGACCAGGTCCAGCATCTCCTTGGCACGCAAAGGGATCGAATGCCGGTCTGCGCTGACATATAGCGGCACTTCCACATTCTCCTGCGCTGTGAGCGTCGGGATCAGGTTGAACGATTGGAACACCACCCCCACCCGCGCGTTGCGAATGTGTGCCAGGGCCGATTCGCCAATCGTGGTGATGTCGATTCCGTCGATCAGCACCTGGCCGGAAGTGGGCGTCTCCAGCCCTGCAAGAATGCCCAACAACGTCGATTTGCCCGACCCCGACGGCCCTGTCAGGGCAACCCATTCGCCTCGTTGTACGGTGAAGGATACACCGTTTAATATGCTGACCTGCTCGCCGGCCAACGGGAGTGCATGATGAACGTCCACCACTTGCACTGCCGGAGTTCGATTTCCCGCGTAGTTCATACAGCCGTTCTCCTATCGCTGCAAAGATTTGTAACAATCTTTAAGCTAATACGACAAGGTCATGCAGGTATCACAGGGTTGTCGCAAAACTGTCGTGAAGTCAATTCGCGTAACGCCTTTCACGTCGTAGTCTCGCGCCAGCCCGGCGCGGTGCAACCGGCCGATCACTTCATTCGCCAGATATAACCCGGCGATGGAGGTGCCGCGCCCTTCGTCCCAGTCGTAGCGATCGTAGACATAGATCATCAGGCTGGCACACAGCATATTCGGCTGGCCTGCTCGTAGCGGCGTTACAGTCTCAATCTTGAGCACCAACTTATAGGAAAATGAGCCCAGCGCGAAGTGCCAATCGGGGTTCTCCTGCCGCGTGACCCGCGCAGGCAGCCAATCGCTCTGTGCCACGACCGTGTAACGTCCACCGCCCGGTTCTTGCACAAGCCTTTCGCACGCCTGCTGAAGCAATTGCAAATATTCCGTTTGCACCTCTTCAGACCAGCCAGGCAGAACAGCCATCATTTGTAAAGGGTCAACGGGAATCGTTTCGCCCGTGTTTGCCAGGTAGTGCTGCATCTGCATCGCCGCCTGCCCCCAGCCAATAAATTGAACGATATTCGAACCTCCCGATAGCACGCGCCATTCCGCTTGCTCCTCAAAAGCAGGCTGAATTGAAGCATATTCACCCGACCCATTCACCACGTGGGGCCAGGCCAGTTGAAGTGGTATCTCCGCTGCGTGCAATTGTTCTGCATCCACATGGATGGGTGTTGCGATGCTGAGCACGCAAACGATTGTGATTGTGCCCAATACCTTTTTGATGCTCATGTTACCCTCTCAGTATTTCGTCCTACTGAGAAGGGTAGGCAGAGGATGTCTGGAAATGATCGAGCATCAGTCGCAAGACTGTCGCAACTGGCTCAAGCGGGGATTCTCAGGCCGGGCTATAGGGCAACCGCACGGTGAAGCAGCTTCCGGCGCCCGGCGCGCTCTCCACCCCCACAGTGCCCCCCATCGCCTCAGTCAGCTCTTTGACGATCGCCAATCCTAAACCAGCACCGGCGCCGTCCAGCGCACAGGCTCTATCAGAACGGTAAAAACGTTCCCAGATGTGCGGCAGGTCTTCTTCCGCAATGCCTTCGCCCGTGTCACGCACCTTCAACGTCAACATCGCCGGGTCTCTAAAGGCGGAAACCGCGACGATCCCCCCTGGTGGTGTGTGTCGCACGCCGTTACGCAACAGGTTGTGGATGATCTGCTCCAGCCGCAACTGATCCGCCTTGACCAGTGGGAGATCATTCGGCAACTCGGCGACGACGGTCACCCTGCCTGCCTGCCAGGCCAGGGGCGCCTGAGCGTTCACGCAACGTGTGACGGTCTGCCGCACGTCGGTCGGCACCGCCTGCATCGCCAGCTTGCCCACTTCGGCACGCGAAAGCGTAAACAGGTCGTCAATCAGCTTCTGAAGCCGGAGCGTTTCCTGCTCCATAATCTGCAAATCGTGTTGAAGATCGTCCGGGGACGTATTGGTTTGAGATAAAGCGGATTCAATATATCCACGCAATGTGGCAACAGGTGTGCGCAACTCATGCGACACGCTGGCCACAAGCTGCCGCCTCGCATCCAGGAGCCCGCTTACCTTATCGCGCTCAACGGTCAACGCATGCAGGGTTTGTTCCAGTTCGGTCGCCATCGCATTAAAGTCCTCTTGCAAACAGGCGACCTCATCTTCCCCCTGCACGACGACGCGTGCCGCATAGTGCCCCTGCCGCATCTCGCCGGTCATCTTCGCCAGTTCTTCCAGGCGACGCGTCGTACGGCGGGCAAAGAGGAAGGAAAATAGCGCCGACGGCGGCACGACAATCACGAGTGCAATCACCGTCGCCACGATCATAAGCCCCAGCACCGGCAGGGCACTCACAAACGTGCGTGCAAAGACAAACGCCATCCCAATCGGCCCACCACTGGTGGTTGAGTTCTCGATAATGCCGCTTAACGGCCCAATCGCCAGTGCGACGGCGAAGCACACCGCAGCGATCACCACTACCAGCAAATGCGCATGCGTCAACGCCCATACCAGCTTGGTGCGCCGCAAATGATCCCAGAAGGCCCATACGCGCAACATCAGGCGCACAGCAGAAATAGAAATGATGGTGCGGACAAAGTCCAGCCCGACTTCCAGCATTGCATCCAACACCAGGTTGTTAGTCGTGCCAAACGTCTGCACATATGAGAGATAGATCAAGGGGACAACGCTAAGCACGATCCCCAACGCCACCACGTCTGCGCCCTCACCAAACGATTGCCTGATCACACCTCCCGTGCGGCGGCGCAACCGAAATGCAAAAATCACACCGCCGAGCGGTTGAATGAAGTAGAAAAGCAACTGATGCCGTAGCGAACCGGAAAGGGGCAGGATGGCGAGGATTAACCCCAACGCCACGTTCAAGGTAAGCGCCTCAAGGAGCGCCCGTTTGAAGCTCGCTTGAAATTGAATGCGTCGCCAAAATGAATGCGTTGTCATGACCAATCCAACGCTACGTTGAATTCAACACAAAAGGGTTGTGAAAATGTCGCAAATATGTCGCACTTCAGTCACGCCGGCGATTCGCGGCGCAGCCGATAGCCCACCCCCCATACCGTCTCGATGTTTTCGCCCAGCGGGCCCAGCTTCTTCCTCAGCCGCAACATGGCGTTATCCACCGAACGATCGCCACCCACGTATTCCGCGCCCCAAACGGTGTCCAGCAGGTAAGCACGGCTGAATGCGCGACCCTGGTTCTGCAATAACAGGCAAAGCAGATCAAACTCCGTCTTGCTCAGTTCAATCGGCTGGCCCTCAAGCGCGACCTGGCGAGATTGGCAATCCAGCCTCAGCCCGCCATACTCAAGCGTCTCGCCGCATGCAACATTTCGGGCGGCGTCTGCGACCAGCATGTCCTGGATGCGCTGGGCGCGCCGGAGCATGGCGTGTACACGCGCCAGTAGCTCGCGCATGCCAAATGGCTTGGTCAGATAATCGTCGGCGCCCACTTCCAGTCCAATGACACGATCTACTTCCTCGCTGCGGGCAGTGAGCATCAACACCGGCACTGCCGACGCCTGCCGGATCCTGCGCAACACTTCCAGCCCATCTATCCCCGGCAACATCCAGTCGAGGATGATCAGATCCGCCGCGTTATCGGCGTGACATCGCAGTGCTGCCGGACCGTCGGCGGCATGGGTCACGCGATACCCATCCGCCTCCAGTTCGCGCTTGATCACCTGCGCCAGATCTTGCGCGTCTTCCACCAGCAAGATCGACGCCTGATGTGCTGCGATGCTCATCTCTTCACCACGCTCATTTCAACAAAGCCCGGCTATTTTCAATCTGCACCGGCTCGATGTCGTCGGCCGGCCGGAACCCAAAGACGCGCGCATAGAAATAGAACTCCGCGTCGAGTGAACGCCGGATGTTCTCCGCGCGCCGGAATCCGTGCTGTTCACCTTCGAAAGGAATATACGCAACCGGCAGCCCCTTATCACGCACCGCCTGATAGATCGCCTCCGATTGGTTCGGCGGGACGACCTTATCCTCCAGCCCCTGGAACAAGATCATTGAACACTCAATCTGGTTAACGTAGTGCACAGGTGAGCGTTGTATGTAGAGGTCACGCCGGGCTGGATATGGCCCTATCATGCTGTCCAGGTACCTGGACTCGAATTTGTGCGTATCTCGCGCCAGCGCTTCCAGGTCGCTCACGCCATAATAGCTGGCCCCCGCATGGAACAATTTGCGAAATGCGAGCGTTGCCAGGGTGGTATATCCTCCTGCGCTGCCGCCATCGATGGTGAGCCGGTTCTCATCAACCAATCCCTCTGTGACAAGGTACCTGGCGCCGTTCACGGCATCGTCTACGTCTATGATTCCCCACTGGCCATTCAGGCGTTGCCGATAAGCGCGGCCATATCCCGTGCTGCCGCCATAATTCACATCAAGCACGGCAAAACCGCGGCTGGTCCAGTATTGAATGGTCAGGTTGCGCTGGGCCCCCGTCGCGGCGGTTGGCCCACCGTGCGTCTTCACCAGCAGCGGTGGCTTTTCCTGCGCAGGCGCCGCGTAATCCTTATTCTTCGGCGCATAAAAGAATGCGTATGCGGTTAATCCATTTTCGGTCGGGAATTCAATCGGCTGCGGCTCCGAGATATACCCCGCATCAATTGCCAGGTCGCTGGAGATGCGTATCACCTCGCTCTGCTCGGAGGTCAGGTTGAGCGATACGACAGCGCTCGCCAGCGCTGGCGAGCTTCCGATGAATACGACGCCATCTCCCTTCACGTACAGCCCGGAAATATCTGTGTAAGGGGTTTCGATCGGCGTCAAAGTGCCTTTCTGCGGGTCCACCTTCCCAAGGTACCAGATGCCATTCTGCGTATACAGGCTGGCGATCTGATCCGCCGCGATGAAGCCATAGGTTCGCATCCCGAAGGCCCACTGCGGCACGCCAAACTCCGCCGGTTGCGGGCACACGGCCTCCACTTTGCCATTGCGCTGGCGATATAGGTTCCACCAGTCGGTGCGATCCGATACGAAAAACAGTTCACCCTTCGGAGACCATTCAGGCTGAAAGATCGATTCGCTCGGCCCTCCCGCCACCAGCGTTGCCCGGCCGATGCTGCCATCGGGTTGAAACTCGCCAACCCATAGCTCACAGCCATCCCAGGGCATATTGGGGTGATTCCAGGTCAACCAGGCCAAGCGCGTGCCGTCGGGGCTGATTCGCGGCGATGCGTAGAAGGTATTGCCCTGAACCAACACATCCTCCGTGCCGCCCATTGCCAGGTTGATCCCAACGATGCTGTTCACCGCCTCCCGCCCGGGAACGGTGTGATCCTCTCGGATGGCGATCAGACGTTGGCGTGCATTGTCAGCGATTGCGTCCGCATAGCGCATATCCGGCGTGCGGGTCACCTGCACGGGTGCCTCGCCGGGTCGTATCCGGTATAGCATCTGATCCGCATAGTTGGAGAAGAAACACTCCCCTCCCACGACCAGGTAGGCCCCACCGCCATATTCATGCACGCGTGTGCGCACGTTATATGGCTTGGGGTTCACGTCTTGTAACTGCCCGCCGGCGGACTGTCGCACGATCACGTTTCGGCCCGCTTCCAATGGCCTGGACTCAACCCAGTAAATATCCTTTCCATCCACCTGGACTTGTCCAAGGCCAATCACTGAAGCCGCGATGGAATCGGATTTAATTGGAGATTTCCACTCGCCGTATGGTGTAACATGTGCTTCTGTCATTTTTTAACACCTCCAAGGTCATTGTGTACCCATGCGAGACGGCCCGATTGTAACCGCAACCACATCATACGCTGATACGGCGGGAGGGCAACGGGGAGACAGTAACACACCGCTGTCATGAAGCAGCACAGCGGGAAGAGACTGCGACCCGCTGCCCCGTCATTCCGAAGCGCGCGCCAACGAATGAGATCATGCAAGGGGCTAATAGCGCGCGAGGAATCTGAGCGTTGTCCCGAGCAGGCACCTTACACAACCAAGATTCCTCCTCGCTGCGCTCGTCGGAATGACAGCTCAAGCCATGTCTCTCTGTGAAACGAATCACATGTCATGAGCAGTGCGCCGCTTGACGAAAATAGAGGCGAGCCGCAATGGTGCATGATGATCTTTCACATAGCGTGCCTATTGATGCGCGATATTCTCGAGCTTCATTTCTGCTTCTGCCAGGTAACTACATTGCTTTGGACTCAGAGGCACAGTATCATCTGCGTTCTGCGTATGCGCCATCGTTTCTAGCAAATCCAGCAATAGATGAGGGTGGCTGATATCAATACCCAACGTCTGCACGGCAATTGCAATGTCATCGATCTCATCAGCGAATACGCCTCCATCCCGAATCATCCGGCGCAGCCTTTCGGCAGTAGCGGCTGCACGCAGTCGCATAAATACCTGATCCGTATCTTGACGCTTTTTCACGCTTCCCCCCTTAACAACACCAAACCAACAGTCATCAGTGTTTCAACAATGTGAACACAAGTAGAGAAAGCATACCAGATTTTTAATAAAGTGATTGAACACACAGCATCAGTGCCCCGCCGTGACGCTCGTGCGCATATTTCCACGGCCTGCCCATTTACCCGGCCAACCGGGTAAAAACGCAGATAGCACCAGTGAGATGATCGCGAAGATAAACGTCAACTGGTAGGCCTGCTCAAAGCCATGGATATATTCATCGCAGGCCTGTTGCACGATCTGAATCGTCTGCTGCTTTGCGTTCGCCTGTTGCCCAGCGGACATCTGTTGTATTTGTTCGCTGAAGCCCGGTGGGAAGTTCTCGTTTTGCGGCACGTTCGGTGTCTCGCACAACCCAAAGCGCTCGTTCACCTGGCTGGCCGGCGCCAGTTGCTCCGATTGATTTTGCATATCCACGACGTTCGGCGAAAGCGCCGCAGAAAGCACCGAGGCCAGCACCGCAACGGCAATCGCCTGCACGACGAAGCGGGTCGAGTTCACGAGTGATGACCCACGCGGCAACAATGCGATTGGCACCGTCCCCAGCGCCGTCGTAAAGGTGGATTGAACCGTCAGCCCAAAGGCCAGCCCGCGCAACGCCAACAGGAGCACGATAAACCCTATCGGCGTATCCGCTTTCAAGAGGGCCAATTGCCATGTGTTGATGACCAACAATACAAACCCGATCATGACCAACACACGCGGCCCGATCTTGTCATATAACTTGCCGGCGATTGGTGTCATGACGGCCGAGGTGGCGGCCAACCCCAGCAACACGAATCCGGTCTCAAGCGCCGTTCTGCCACGCAAAAGCTGCAGGTAGAGCGGCATCAGAAACTCTGCGCCAAAGAGCGCCAGCACCGTCACGTAGCCCACGAAGGTCGCATTCGTAAATACCGAGTTCTTAAACAGGCGCAAGTCCAACAATGGCTCCTTGGCAACCTTTAGCTCAAAGAACCCAAACCCAACCAGGCACACCACGCCAACCGCCAGCGCCCCAACCGTCAGCGGCGCCAAAAAACCGTAGTTCTCTGCATTGGTGGCAGCCAGGAGCAACGCCCCAAACGCAATGCTGGAGAGGAAAATGCCGGGGATATCCAACGATGGCTTCCGCTCAGCGGCGCCCTCATGCAGGAAAAGGTTACCCAACAAGACGCCGACGATGCCGATTGGCACGTTGATGAAGAAGATGAACCGCCACAGGTTTGCATCGACCAACAATCCACCCAGGATAGGCCCCAACGCCGGGGCAACCACCAACGACACGCCGAAAATGCCCAGCGCAAACCCCTGCTCACTTGGCGGGAAGTTGCGATAGATCATCGCCGGGCCCAGAGGCTGCGCCAACCCGCCTCCGATCCCCTGGATGGCGCGCATCACGATCAAGATAGCCAGCGTTGGCGCCACGCCGCACAAAAATGACCCGATCGTAAACAGGGCCAGCCCACCCAGGTACACCCGCTTCAGCCCAAAACGATCGCCCATAAAGCCGGAGATGGGCGTCGTGATGCCCAACGCCAACACGTAGATGCTCAACACCCACTGCGAATCCGCCAGGTTGCCCCCATATTCCAACTGCAATGTGCGAAACGCCACGTTGATGACCGTGGAGTCCAAGATGATCATGATTGCGCCAATCATGACGATTACCAACACTTTCCACTTGTAGTTACCAGTTTGCGCGATTCGCTCTGCACCAATGACATCACTCACGGCTCGTTCCGGCAACAACTCACTTTCAGACACTTCGTCCATACAACTGTTATCCTCCGACGCCACACCACTTTGTTCCTACATCGTCCAACTTGCCCTTGGTTCGTATACGACGCTACCTATCCAAAGAACCTGGCAGAAAAACGAATCCCCGTTCTGGGAGAACGGGGATTAAGTCTATATCAGCGCTTGTCAGCTTACGCCGGGTGCGCATCACCCAACGTTAACTTCACCCTACCTGAGGAATAATCCACGCCCGATACCTGGTAGTCTGCCGACTGATGGCGGAAGTAAGTATCGTACAACGTCGCGTAGTAGCCATGTTGCTGCATCAGCGACTTGTGGTTCCCCATCTCGATGATCTTCCCGTGGTCAATCACAATGATCCTATTTGCCGCCTGAACCGTAAACAGGCGGTGTGCGATCAAGATTGACGTGCTCGACTTCAGGATCAGCTTGAGCGCAGCCTGTATCTGTGATTCCGTAAACGGGTCTACGCTTGCCGTCGCCTCGTCCAAGATAAAGATTGGCGGCGCCTGCGCCAGCACACGGACCAGCGCAACCAGTTGGCGTTGGCCCATCGAAAGCTTGCCGCCTCGTTCACCCACTTCCGTCTGAAGCCCATTTGGCAACGCTTCCAGCCATTCGCCATCGCCGATCCGGTTGGCAATGCTCAATATCTGCGCATCCGTCAACCCCGGCCGGGCATAGCGGATGTTGTCGGCCACGCTGCCCGCAAATAGGAATGGTGTCTGCGACACGATACCCAGTTGTGGCCGGTAACTGGGCAGGTCAAACGTGCGTAAATCCAACCCATCGATCTTGATGCTGCCTTCCTGGAATTCATAGAAGCGTGTGATGAGCTTCACGATGCTGCTCTTGCCAGCCCCGGTGTGACCCACAAATGCCACACTCTCGCCCGGGGCGATGTGCATCGAGAAGTCGCTCAACACTTGCTGTTGCGAATTGTAGCGGAAGTTGACGTGTGAGAACTCAATCTCACCTTTCAATTGCGGTGTCGGGTTCGTCGCAATCTGTTTGACGGTATGCGGCGCATCGATCAACGCAAAGATACGTTCGCACGCCGAAAGGCCACTTTGAATCTGGCTATAAAACGAGGCGATGTTCGTCATGGGAAACCAGAATCGATCCACGCTCAGCACGAACATGTACCACGCGCCGATGCTAATCGCCCCGGCGCCAGCACTCAACCCACCCAGGTAAACCAACAGCGCCGTGCCGACCCCAGCCAACGCGTTCAAGATTGGGAACACATTCGCCAGCACAAATCCGCGCATCAGGTTGGCGCTATATGATTGCCGGTTCACTGCACGGAACTCGCCATAGATCTTGGCTTCCTGGCGGAAGTTCTTCGCGACGCGAATCCCGGCCACCGCTTCCTGGATCGCAGCGTTCACGTCCGCAATCGCCCGGAAACCGCGTCGCGTCACCTTGCGCGCCAGGCTACGGAAGGTAGCCCCCAGGACTGCCACCACAGGTGCCATCGCCACCAATGCCAGGGTAAGCTGCCAGGAGTAGGTGACCAGAATCACGATCAACGCGATCAGGGTGGTGAATTGACTGATCAAATCAGTGACCAGCAACACCACCTGCGACAGCTCTTGCGTATCGTTGGTGATACGACTGATGATCTTGCCCGACTGATACTGGTCAAAAAACGACAGGTCGTGTTGGATCGAGGCTAAAAACGCATCATGACGCATCGTGGAGATGACGTCGGCAATCAAGCGTGCCATATAGCGCCGGCGCGCCATGTTGATGAAAAAGCTGGCTGTTTGAGAGACCAGGATATAGCCAAAGAGCATCAGCGCCAGTTGGGCACTTGGTTGATGCTGCACGGCATCGATGCCGCCTGCAATCACAATTGGGTCAAGCAGCCCCAGCCCAGTGATCGCCACCACCAGCACAGTGACGACCTTGAGCGCCCGCTGATAAGGCAGGAAGTATTGAATCAGCCTTTGCATTAACTGCCGGTCAGAGTACTGTCTATCGTAAGCCTCTGACGCGAGTCCCATCATCATAGGTATCGTCTCACTTTATAGATGTCGGCTGCGGCGCAATGGACTGCACAGGTCCATCCGTCCGGCCCGGCGGGTTCTCTTTCGTTTCGTCGCCCTGGCTAAAAATGGCGCGGTACGCCGGTGAGGTGCGCATCAACTCGTCATGCGTCCCAACCGCCGCCACACGCCCCTTGCGCATCACGATGATCAAATCTGCCCAGCGGATCTGCGACAGGCGATGCGTGATGATAAAGGTCGTGCGCCCTTGGGCGGCTCGGAAGATTGCTCTCTGGATCAGGTCTTCGGTGGCGCTGTCGATGGCGCTGGTGGAGTCATCCAGCACCAGGATGCGCGGATTGGTCAGGAACGCGCGCGCCAGGGCAATCCGTTGGCGTTGGCCTCCCGAAAGCGTGACGCCACGTTCGCCCACTTCCGTCTGATAGCCGTCCTTAAAGGTCATGATGAAGTCATGTGCCTGAGCGGCTTTGGCTGCTTCTTCCACCTGCTCCTGCGTCGCGCCTGGCGAACCGAAGGCGATGTTATCGGCCACCGAGCGAGAGAAGAGGAAGATGTCTTGTTCGATAATCGACACTTGCCTCCTCAACACTGCCAGGTTCCAGTCGCGCACGTTTACGCCATCTACGCTCACGCTGCCGCGGTTCACGTCGTAGATGCGGTTGATCAGTTTGATGATGCTGCTCTTGCCGGAGCCTGTCTGGCCGACGATCGCCACCGTCTGCCCGGCTTTGACATTGAAGCTGACGTCCTCCAATTGCGGCTTCCCATCGCCATAGCTAAAGGTGGCGTGCTCAAACGTCACGTCGCCGTGCACGGTCGCGTTGTAGCCCGCTTCATTCTCGTCCAGCTTCGTCTCGGCGTTGATGAGTTCCAACATGCGCTTGGCGCTGGAAATGCCCGACGACACCTGCGAATAGGAAAACTGGGCCGAGAACGTAGGGAACCCAAACATCATCAGCAGCCCAAAGTAGGAAATGACCGCGCCGATGTTGATCGCCCCGGCCGTAAACAGAAGTAGCGCATGCAGTAAGCCGAATGCGAGCGTCAGCCCCATCAATAGCATCGGCAGGTAGCGCGATTCCACATAGCCTTGCTGCACGGCCGCATCGCGCCAGCGGCGCAGCGTTTCGTCAAACCGCTTGATCTCGCGCTTTTCCTGCGCCGCGCCTTTGACGGTCTCCACGCCCTCGATTGCCTCTGCCAGCGTGCTGTTCATCACGCCAAATTCGCGCCGCACCAGTTGGGTGGTCGGCAATAACCAGGTGAGATACACCCAGACACATGCAAAATAAGCTACCAGGTAGATCAAGGGCACGATGACAAGTTGCGGGTGAAGTTGGGGCGCCAAGACAACCGGGAATATCAGAAACGACATAGACCCAATCACGATGTTGACACCGGGGTTCATCATCATGTTCACTTCGCGCACATCATTGGTTGCCCGCGCCATCACGTCGCCCACCGACTGGCGATCATGGAACGTCATGCTCTTGCCGATCAGGCTGGCATACAGTTCATCGCGCAAGTCGCGTTCCAGGCGCTGCCCAATGATCTCGGAAGAGAAGTTGCGTCCCAACTGCAAGATACCGCGCCCGACTTGCGACGCCACAATCAAAATCGCCAAAGTTGCCAGGGCGTTATAGTCCGGCGCCGGCTTGTTGATCGCGGTGAAAGCCTGTCCAATATAGAGCGGCATTAACGAGGCGCCGCCGGCGTTTCCAAGCGCACCGATCAAAATGCCTAATAAAAACGGCCATTGACGAATAACATGTGAAAAAATCCAACGGACGGGGCTGCGCCGGTCTGGTTGCCAAGAACGTTGCACCGTGAATTCAGCAACTGCCATTACGTCGCACCCCCTCCTCTGGCTGGTTAGATGCGCAATGAGCGCACTGCATCAGGGCATAGGTGAACATGTCGCAAGGTTACCACAAACACAACATTAACAGGTGCGGAACCATACGCGCATCTCACCCGCTGCACGGTTGTCCCAGGCGTAATAGGGAATTGCAGTCAGGTTGATTGGTGCAGGCTGCGCCGCCTTCTGTTGATACAGCGCCCCTTCCCAATCCGGTTGTGCAGATTGCATCCCCGTTCCTTTCAACACGACCACGCCACCCAGCAAGCTTGAGATATATTCAGGCGCGAACAGCGTATCAGCCGCCACGTCGCCACGCAACACGATATCATCAAGCGGCGTCCCGGGGTGATCGCATCCTTCCAGGCAATAGACCACCGGCCCACGCTGCAAGGCCACCCGCCCCAACATCTGTTGCACGTTCGGGTTTGCCTGCATATAAACCACGGGCATCTCCAGGTCCAATTGGACGGTATCACCGTCTGTCCACGCGCGCTCAATACCCAGATAGCCTTTCTCGACGGGCACGTCCTGCGCAACAGGCGTCCCATTCACCGCGACGTGATACTTCCGGCACCAACCCGGGATGCGCAGATGCAGCGCAAAAGCCGTGGGCGTATCCACGGCCATGCTGAGCCGGATCGCGCCATCCCACGGGTAGCGGGTCGCCTGGCGTAGCGTTACCCGTCTATCGCCCACCTGCAACTGGCCTTCGCCCTCGGCATATAGATGCACCCAGGCGTCCCGTTCTCCTTGCGAATAGACGTACTCGCCCACACTGGCGATCAGCCGGGCAATGTTCGGCGGGCAACAGGCACAATCGAACCAGCCTTTGCGATGATGCCCACCCTTGCTCGCCAGCGGGTTCACGTAGAAGAAGCTGCGCCCGTCCAACGAGATGCCGCTGATGGTGCCGTTATACAGCGCGCGTTCCATCACATCCGCATACCTGCCGTTGCCCTCAAACTGCAACATTCTGTGGTTCCAAAACACCAACCCGACCGCCGCGCATGTTTCGGCATAAGCAGCTTCGTCCGGCAGGTCGTAGTGAGTGGTGAACCCTTCGTTCGAAGCGGAAGGGCCGATCCCGCCGGTGATGTACATGCGCTTCAGACACAGGTCATCCCACAAGCGCTCACAGGCAGCCAGGAGGTCGGCATCCCCCGATTCATTCGCCAGGTCTGCCATCGCGCTATACAGGTACATCGCCCGCACGGCATGGCCGGTCACTTCGGCCTGTTCGCGCACCGGAACATGCGCCTGCATATAGGCGTAGGTATGCGCCCAGAAGTTAGCTGGGTCCTCGTGCCGGGCCAGCGCTTCCTGATCAAAGTAATAGGGTTGTCGCCCGCGTTCGTCCACGAAGTACTGTGCAAGCGCCAGGTAACGCTTCTCGCCTGTCACATGATAGAGCTTCACCAGGGCCAGCTCAATCTCCTCATGCCCGCTATAGCCTCGCTTCTTGCCATCGGCAGTTCCAAAGGTATCACCGATCAAATCGGCATACCGACATAACGTGTCCAGCAAGGTTCGTTTGCCGGTGGCCTGGAAATGTGCCACCGCTGCTTCAATCAAATGCCCGGCGCAGTAAAGCTCGTGGTAATCGCGCAAGTTTGTCCAGCGTTTCCCCGGCTCCACCTGGGTATAGTGCGTATTCAGGTAGCCATCCGGCTGCTGGGCATGCGCGATCTTTGCAATGACGCGATCCAACAAACCCTCCAGGACTGCGTCGGGGTGAGTCGCCAGCGAGTAGCTGGCCGCCTCGATCCACTTTGCTACGTCGGAATCCCAGAAGATGTGCGGCGGGTTTGAGTCACCTTCCTTCCAATTCAGGTCGAACGCTGCAATCCGGCCGGTGTCTTCGCACATCCGATATTCCGCCGGGATTGTCGCCTGCCGGTTCGTCTCGATGCGCGGCGCCCAAAAGACGTCTTGAAGATGTACGTGCGTAAACGGCACAGGGATCAGTTTGCGTCTGGTTGTCATTGGCGGTCCTTCCTTATAGTTCTCGTTATGCCTAGTCTATCGTACCCCCGCGATTACCGGGTGGAAGATATAATGAATTTGCACATCCACACCGCAAGCATTTTGGGCGAAGGAGATAGAGCGTGCCAACCGACGAACGTCTCATTGCGAAGTGCCATACAGCCATCCAGTTCGCAGCCACACAATTGCATCACCTGGTGGTGAGCTATCCCGATTGGTTCCCGATGTACACCACCCACGGCAAGTGGGCTCATCAGGGCGAAGCCTGGACCAACTGGTGTGAAGGGTTCCTGGGCGGGCAACTGTGGCTGATCTATTTACACTCTCAAGACCCCTGGTGGCGTGAACGCGCCGAACACTATTGCAGCCTCATCGAGCATCGCAAGACGGATCGCGCCGTCCATGACCTGGGTTTCACCTTCTGGCCCACCTGGAAACGCTGGTTCGACCTCACCGGGGACGTCGCTAAAAACGAGGTCGTGATTGAAGCTGGCCGCACGATGGGCCTGCGCTTTGAAGCGCAGGGCCGCTACCTGCGCTCCTTCCTGGCCGATGAAAGCCTGTTCATCGACATCATGATGAACGTCGGCATCATCTTTTATGCCGCGCAGCAATCGCACGATGCAGCGCTGTGGCAGATTGCGGTGGACCATTGCCTCACCACCCGCCGAACGCTGGTGCGCGGCGATGGCAGCACCTCACACGAGGGCATCTTCGACACCCAGACCGGCGAGTTCCTGCGCCAGAGCACGCAACAGGGCTGGCGCAGCGATTCCGCCTGGGCGCGCGGCCTCACCTGGGCGTTGTATGGCTTTGGCACGGTCTACACCTATACCCACGACGCGCGCTTCCTCGCCACGGCGCAAGCCTGTGCCGACTATTACATCGAGCGCACCACAGCCAACGGTGTGCCGCCCAACGATTGGGACGAGCCCAACCCGGCACACGCCTATGAAAGCTCTGCCGCCGCAATTGCCGCAAGCGGCCTGCTCAACCTCGCCCGGCTGACGAGTGATCCCCAACGTGCGCAAGGCTATCAGTGCTACGCCCTCCAAATCATCGACACGCTCACCACGCCGGATTTCCTCGCCATCGACACCCCCGGTTGGGAAGGCATCCTGATGCACGGGATGTATCACGAACGCAAAGGCTTGGGGGTTGACGAAAGCGTGATGTGGGGAGATTACTTCCTGCTGGAAGCCCTGTGCAAGGTCGTGGGCATCATCAAGGAGTAAAAGACCGATGACAAAAGTCGCATTAGTGACCGGCGCCAGCCGTGGCATTGGCCGCGGAATCGCCACCCTCCTGGCGCAGCACGGTTGGGACATCGCCCTCAACTACCATCACAATCGCCAGGCGGCTGATGAGACGGCCCAGGCCATTCAGGCCGCCGGCGCACAGGCGCTGATCATTCAGGCCGATGTGGGCGCTGCCAGCGGGCGCGACGACCTGGTCACCCAGACACTGGCCCATTTTGGGCAGATCAACCTGCTGGTCAACAACGCCGGCATGGGGCCGCGCCAGCGCGTGGACCTGCTAGAGGTGACGGAAGCTAGTTATGAAGAAGTGATGGACACCAACTTGAAAGGCCCCTTCTTCCTTTCACAGCGCGTAGCCAAAACCATGCTGGCTCAATTGAGTGATGACGCCTTAATAGAGAACGCTCCCGCGCCAAGCATCATCAACATCGGTTCCATCAGCGCCTACACCAGCAGCACGAACCGCGCGGAGTATTGCCTTTCAAAGGCCGGTGTCGCCATGATGACCAAGCTCTTCGCCGACCGCCTGGCGCAAACCGGCATCCGCGTTTACGAGATCCGCCCCGGCATCATCGAAACCGACATGACCAGCGTCGCCAGGGCCAAATACGACAAGCTGCTGGCGGAAGGCCTGACGCCCATCCCACGCTGGGGCACACCGCATGACGTTGCGCTGGCGGTGCTCGCCATCGCAGAAGGCTATTTCCCCCTCTCAACGGGAGAGGTCATCAACGTTGACGGCGGATTTCATCTGCGCCGGTTGTAAATCTCATTCAGTAGCGGACAACATAACCCATGAACTATCCAAAAATCGCCTCTTTCAAAAGTAGTGCAGCCCTGCGCGCACACTTGCGCAGCCTGGGGCTGGACCTGGACCTGGACGACACAATCCTGGCCGCTCCCGATTCACCGCTGGCACAACCCCTCCCCCTGCCTGTGCCCATTGCCAATCGCGCGGTGCTCGGTAACCGTTTCGCAGTCCTCCCTATGGAAGGCTGGGACGGCACCGAGGATGGGAAGCCCTCCTCGTTCACCATTCGGCGCTGGCGTCATTTCGGCATGAGTGGCGCCAAGCTGGTGTGGGGCGGCGAGGCGGTGGCCGTCCGTCACGACGGGCGCGCCAACCCAAACCAGTTGATGATCAACGAGGCGAACCTGCCCATGTTGGCGGCCTTGCTGGATGAGCTTCTCAGAGCGCATCAGGCTGCCGCGGGCAGCACCAATGACCTGCTGGTCGGCCTGCAATTGACCCACTCCGGGCGCTATGCCAAGCCCAACAGCAAAACCAGGGGCGAACCGATCATCGCCTATCATCATCCCTACCTCGACCGGCGGCTCAACCTGCCCCCCGATTACCCACTCATCACCGACGCGCAAATCGACGACCTGATCGCCGACTTCGTTCAGGCTGCCGTGCGCGCACAGCGCATCGGCTTCCACTTCGTAGATGTCAAGCATTGTCATGGCTACCTGGGTCATGAACTGCTCAGCGCCTATACCCGCCCCGGCAGGTACGGCGGCTCGTTCGAAAATCGCACCCGCTTCCTGCGCGAGGTCGCGCGCGGCATCCGGCGCGATGCCCCCGGACTTGGCATCGGTGTGCGCCTGAGCGCCTTTGATTTGCGCCCCTATCGCAAAGGCGCTGATGGCGTTGGCGAACCCGAGCCATTTGAGCAAGAATATCGCTACGGCTTCGGCTGCGACGCCCGCACCGGCGATGACTTCGACCTGGCCGAACCGATCCAGTTCCTATCGCTCCTGCGTGACCTGGACATCCGCCTGGTGTGCATCACCGGCGGCAGCCCCTACTACAACCCGCACGTGCAACGGCCGGCCACTTTCCCACCCAGTGACGGCTATCAACCTCCCGAAGACCCACTCGTTGGCGTCGCCCGGCAGATCTCGGCAACGGCGCAGTTGAAGCAACACTTCCCCGACCTGTTACTGGTCGGTTCGGCCTATTCCTACCTGCAAGATTTCTTGCCCCAGGTGGCCCAATATCAGGTGCGCGCCGGCAACGTGGACATGGTGGGCCTTGGTCGCATGATGCTGGCCTACCCTACACTCCCGCTCGACGTGCTCAGCGGGCGCGGCATGGATCGCAAGCGCATCTGCCGCACCTTCAGCGATTGCACCACCGCCCCGCGCAATGGTCTTATTTCAGGCTGTTACCCGCTCGACGACTTCTATAAGAAACGTCCCGAGACGCAACAATTGAAAGCGTCAAAAAAGCCATAAACGCTATACTCATTCATGATCTTCTGAGAAGGATAAATCACAATGACCACACCCAATATAAAGCAAGACATTCGTATCGGCACGCTTGTAAATGGCAACGCCAATACAGCGAACTACATCAAGCAAATCCTGCCCTACGGCTTTGAAAGCTTCTCCATCACCTTCTGGCAAACCCTCGGCAACACCGACCTGAAAAAGATGGCCGCCGAAGTCAACGAAGTGTTAGCCGGCTCCAACGCTATCATCAGCTCCGTGTCCATCTTCGGCAACCCGCTAGAGACCACCCCGATTGACGGCGAGACGCTGCGCAGTTGGGAGACCCTGATCGACAACGCACACCTGTTCGGAGCCGACATCGTCTCCGGCTTTGCCGGGCGCTTGCGCAATCAGCCCATCGATAAATCCATGCCGCGCTTTAAAGAAATCTTCACGCCGCTCACCCAGCGCGCCGCCGACAAGGGTGTGCGCATCGCCTTTGAGAATTGCGATATGGGCGGCGACTGGAACACCGGCGACTGGAACATCGCCCATAACCCAACGGCCTGGCAAATGATGTTCGATGTCGTCCCCGCCGCTAACATGGGCCTGGAGTGGGAACCCTGCCACCAGATGGTCAGCCTGATCGACCCGATTCCTCAACTGCACGAGTGGGTGGGCAAGGTATTTCACATGCACGGCAAAGATTGCACCATCAAATGGGATGTGGTGCGCAAGCATGGCGTCGATGGCCCGGTTCAGTTTGCCTTCCATCGCACGCCCGGCTTTGGCGATACGAATTGGACCGACGTCATCAGCGAGTTGCGCTGGGGCGGCTTCAAGGGCTCCATCGACATCGAAGGCTGGCACGACCCGGTCTATCGCGATGCGCTTGAAATGACCGGCCAGGTTGCCGGCTTGAACTACCTGAAGCGCTGCCGTGGCGGCGACTTTATCCCCAATCCAGTCTAACCCAGAACGGCTGCACCTATCCTGGTGCAGCCGTTCTATTATCAATACAAGAGGTTGCAGCATGGATACCGTTCAACATGTTGATGTCGTGCTGGATGAGAAGATCGGCCTCATCAGTCCCTATCTGCATGGGCAATTTGCCGAACACCTCGGAGAGCTTATCTACCCCGGCATCTGGGTCAGCGAGGATTCCGCAATACCAAACGTCAATGGGTTGCGCAAAGACGTGATTGACGCGCTCAAGCCGTTACACCTGCCTGTGATCCGCTGGCCGGGCGGCTGTTTTGCGGATGGCTATCATTGGCGCAACGGCATCGGCCCGCGCGATCAACGCCCCATGCGCATCAACTACTACTGGGGCATGGCCCCTGAGCCTAACGCCTTTGGCACCCACGAATTCGTCTCTTTTTGTAAAGCCATTGGTGCGGAGCCTTACTTCACCGGCAATGCCGGTTCCGGCAGCCCCCAGGAGCTTGGTGACTGGGTGGAATATTGCAACTTCGCCGGAGATTCCAGCCTCAGCCGTGAGCGCAGCGCAAACGGCGCTGCCGATCCCTTCGGCGTGAAGTTTTGGGCCGTTGGGAATGAAAACTGGGGCTGTGGCGGCAGCATGGACCCCGCCACCTACGCAGCGCTCTTTGCCCGCATGCGCACCTTCATGTTCGACTATTCCGGCACCCCGGTGCATGCCATCGCCTGCGGCGCTTCGGGCAACGACTGGGCCTGGACCAAGCAAGTGATGGACTTCCTGAAGAACAAGCATTGGGACCGGCTGAAGATGATGCAGTCGTTGGCGGCGCACTACTATTGCGGCACCGCCGGCACAGCCACCGAGTACACCCCCGACCAGTGGCTGGAACTGCTCTCCAAAGCGGCGGCAATGGAAGGCATCATCACGGGCCACCGCGCCATCATGGACGAGTATGACCCGCAGCGCAACGTGAGCCTGATCGTGGATGAATGGGGCACCTGGCATCCTGTGGAAGAAGGCAAGCCCAATTCCGGCCTGTACCAGCAAAATACCATCCGCGATGCCTGCGCAGCCGCGCTCACGCTCGATATTTTTAATAACCACGCCGACAAGATCTACATGGCGAACATTGCCCAGTTGATTAATGTGCTGCAAGCACTCCTGCTCATCCAGGGCGACCGTTGCATCATCACGCCGACGTATCTCATCTACGACCTCTACCAGCCACACCGAGACGCCTCCGCGGTGCGCTTCGTGTCACAGGCCGAGCAGATCAGTGATGGCGGCGCATCCGCAGCAGCATGCCGCAGCCAATACGTCGATCAGCGCCCCTTCGCGTTGCAAGCCGTGCAGGGTTCGGCGTCGGTGAAGGCGCGCCAGCTCTGCATCACGGCCTGCAACACACATCCGCAGCAGCCTGTGGAGTTGGAACTCGACCTGCATGGCGGCAAGCTGGATGAAGTGGAGGTCACCCGCCTGGCCTGCGATGACATTCATGCTCATAATACCTTTGAACGCCCCAATGCCGTGTGCCTGTCGCAGCCGGAGAGATGTATTGCCCATGGCAGCGCATTACGCCTCACCTTCCCGGCAGCTTCCGTGATGCGCATCACAGGTAAGTTGCAATAAGCGAATACCCATGAAACAAATCAACCTAAACGGGACCTGGCGACTCACCTACGGGCCTCAGCAGGCACGCTACGACCACGCGACACCGCCTGCCAACTGGCCCACGATTGCGGCACAAGTTCCTGGGAATGTGGAGCTGGACCTGATGGCAGATGGCGTGCTCCCCGACCCAAGTGTCGGTAACAACGTCTACTTGCTGCGCCAATATGAAACCTACGAGTGGTGGTATACGCGCCAGTTTGAGAAGCCGGCCGTAGGCGCTAATCAGCGCGTCAATCTCGTCTTTGAGGGCCTGGACTGCATCGCCGACGTGTGGCTGAACGGCGTTTATCTGGGGCATGCCGCCAATATGCTCGTCCCGCAGCGTTTCGACATCACCGAAGTCCTGCAAATCCCCACTGATGCGCGCCAGTGCTCGCTCGTGGTGCGCATCCATTCGGCCGTGTTGGAGGGCCGCAAATCGCCGCCCGAAGCGCTCAATTCCGCGTTCGCCACGAATTGGGAATCCGTCTCCGTGCGCAAGGCCCCTCACATGTACGGCTGGGATATCATGCCGCGCGTGGTGACGGCGGGCATCTGGCGCAGTGTGTATGTCGAAATCCAGGAGCCGACGCGCTGGCAATCAGTGTATTGGGCCACCTTACAGGCAAACCCATCCGAACGAACGGCGACGTTGCAGGTGGATTGGGACTTCACCACCGAACGCCTCGATATCGATGACCTGCGCGTGCGAGCGCGCATTGGCACCCATTCCCAGGAGTTCCCCGTGCTTGGGACGCGTGGCCGCGCGCGCATCGCCCTGAACGATGTAAACCTGTGGTGGCCGCGTGGTTATGGCACCCCTGCCCTCTACGACGCCCAGCTTGACCTGCTAGACGCCCAGGGTCAGGTGTTGGATACGGCCAAACAACGCATCGGCATCCGCACGATCGCCCTGGACTTCACCGACGTGACCACGCCCGACCAACCCGGCGAGTTCGTGTTCGTTGTGAATGGGCAAAAAGTGTTTGTCAAAGGCACAAACTGGGTGCCGCTGGATGCCTTCCATTCCCGCGATACACAGCACCTGCTCCCGGCGATGCAGATGATCGAAGACCTGAATTGCAACATGATCCGCTGTTGGGGCGGTAACGTCTACGAAGATCACGCCTTCTTCGATCAATGCGACGAGCTGGGCATGATGGTCTGGCAAGACTTCGCCATGGCCTGCGCGATCTACCCCCAAACGGATGAATTCGCCGCCGTCATCCGCCAGGAGGCCGAGGGCATCGTGTCGCGCCTGCGCAACCATCCCAGCCTGGCGCTATGGGCCGGCAACAACGAGATCGATGAAGCCTACGCATGGGCAGGTCTCAGCATCGATCCCAATACCGATAGGCTCAGCCGCGAGGTACTACCGGCTGTCGTGCGCAGGCTGGACCCTTTCCGGGCTTATCTGCCAAGTTCCCCCTATCGCAGCCCAGATTTCGTTCGCGCCCAAAAGGCCAACCGTGGCGCAACGCAATCATGCATCCAGCAACCCGAACAACACCTGTGGGGCCCCCGCAATGACTTCAAAGGTCCCTACTATACCCAATCGCTCGCCCACTTCGCCAGCGAAATCGGCTACCACGGTTGCCCCGACCGGCGTAGTCTGGAACAATTCCTGGACCCCGAATATGTATGGCCCTGGCAAAACAACGACCAGTGGTTGACCCACGCAACTCGCCCACTCCCTGCGATGACGGACTTCAACTACCGCATCGAGCTGATGGGAAAGCAAATTGGCGTGTTGTTCGACCAGGTGCCTGACAACCTGGATGACTATGTGCTGGCCTCACAAATCAGCCAGGCCGAGGCGAAGAAGTTCTTCATTGAGTGGTTCCGCCAGGGTAAGTGGCGCCGCACCGGCCTGCTGTGGTGGAACCTGCGCGATGGCTGGCCGATTATTTCGGATGCCATCGTAGACTACTATGGCTGTAAGAAGCTGGCCTACGAGTACATCAAGCGTGTGCAGTCCGTCGTATGCGTCATTTGCTGCGAACCGGTGAATGGTGTGCATGCCATCATCGCCGTCAATGACTCACTCGTGCCGGCGCAGGGTCATGCGTGCGTGACGGATGTGGACTCGTCCGAAGTGCTACTCGATGTGGATTTCGCCGTGCCGCCGAATGGTCGTGTAGAGATTGGCATGCTACCCCAATCGTCCAAACAGACAGTTTGGTTGATCGACTATTCCACAAGTGATCTGCCTATACGAAACCATTTCCTGTGCGGGCCGCGCCCATTCCACCTGAGCGACTATCGCCGCTGGCTCTCGAAGTTGGCGATTCCTCCTGATGTCGGGCCACTGCATCGCTGACGACGCCTAAAGAGAAGCGTGCTGGAGGGTTGATCCAGCACGCTTCTCTTTTAGTCACGTCACTTTGCGATGCGAACAGCTATCTATCCAAGCCCCAACTCCGTCACCAACGATACCGGCAACACCGCCGTTCCTACAACGCCCGGCCCTGTGTGTACGCCCAACACCGGCGAAACGCGCAATATCTCAAGCTTGGCGCAATTCAATTTCTCTCGCACCAGGCGCGCCAGCACTTCTGCTTGCTCGGCAAACCGGCCGTGCATGACCGAAATCCATAGCGGCGTATCACCATAGCTCCGCACCAGGTGATCGACAATGATCTCTTCTGCACGCGAAATGGTGCGCGCCTTCCCAACTGTGTTGTACTTCCCATCCGTCTTGCTGACGTTGATGACCGGCTTGATGCGCAACAGGGAACCGGCCAGCGCTTCCACACGCCCAATCCGTCCGCCGCGCGCCAGGTAATCCAGCGTATCGAGCGTAAAAACCACCTCGCATTGTTGCTGGATGTTCTTCAACAATTTGTGTATGCTATCCATCGCCCAACCGGCTTTGGCAGCCGCATAGGCAGCCAGCACCTGGAAGCGTTCTCCCCCGGAGAGCGTCATGGTATCGATTGCCGAAACGGATAGTTCTGGCAATTCTTGAATGGCGAGTCGTGCCGATTGAATCGTCCCGCTCAATCCGGAAGAAATATGGACCGCCAGCACCTGCTCGCGGTCTTTTGCAAGCTCCTCGAACAGGCTGATGAAAGTTCCCGGGGACGGTAGTGAGGTGGTGGGAATAACGGGGAACATTGCTTCAAGTTTGTTATAGAATTCATCAGGATCAATATCAGAGGATTTGATCTCGCCATCGGGGAAATGAATCATCAGCGGAACCACATTGATTCCCAGTTCATTCACCTCTGCTGCTGGTAGATCGGCGGCTGAGTCGGTGACTATCTTCATTAATTCGTTAACCTTTATGATTTTTATAGAGGGCGTGTCATTGTATACCATCATTATGCTCACACGTCCAACGAACATTAAAAAGGGAAGGAGCTTTAGATGGAACAGCGTACACTTGGTAAGACCGGATTGAAGGTAACTGTATTAGGCTACGGCGCGATGGAAGTGCGAGGTAGCCGGGTATGGGGCGGCCGGCCCGTCACGGAGCAACAGGCGGAACGCATCTTGAACGCCGTCCTGGACGCGGGAATCAACTTCATCGACACCGCCTATGATTATGGTCGCAGCGAGGAATTCATCGGTAAATTCGTCAGTCGGCGACGCAGCGAATATTACCTGGCGACGAAGTGTGGTTGCTCATTCGTGGACAAGGGCGATCACGACGAAACCCCGCACATCTGGACGCGCGAGAACCTGTTGCACAACATCGAGCATAGCCTGAAACTGATGAAGACGGATTATGTAGACGTCTGGCAACTCCATAATCCATCCGTAGAACAGGTCGAACAAGGGGATCTGCTCAAGGTAATGGAAGAAGTGCAACAGGCTGGCAAGGTGCGTTGGGTCAGCATTTCGTCCACCCTGCCCCACATCAACACCTACATCGACTGGGGCAAATTTGCCACGTTCCAAATCCCCTACTCTGCATTGGAACGCCAGCACGAAAACGTCATCAGCGCCGCCTCGCGTTCCGGGGCCGGAGTCATCATCCGCGGCGGCGTAGCGCGCGGCGCCCCTGAAGAGGCTGGCCTGGGCAACAAAGACCGCTGGGCCATTTGGGAGAAGGCTAAGCTGGATGAACTGCTGGCCCCTGGCGAGACGCGCACGGGCTTCTTGCTGCGCTTTACGCTCTCACATCCCGACATGGACACCACCATTGTCGGCACCCTGATCCCCGAACACCTGCAAGAGAACGTGCGCATCGCCGAGCGTGGCCCGCTGGCCGCAGACGTCTATGCCGAGGCAAAGCGCCGCCTGGACGCAGCCGGCGAAAAGCCCGCTCAATAGCCAGTGCGCACCTCTGTTCGCATATTGACGAGCATCTCGCTAGTTGCGCGAGATGCTCGTCCGCATAAGCAACGACATCATCGCCCACACCAAACACACGCATCATGAAAAACAGCAAGCAAGACGCCACCCGGCCATCCGCCCTTCTCCGGCTGCCCAAAGACCTGACGCTCATCCAGGCGCTTGATGCGCCGCTGAGCGACGACGATACTTATGCCTCCGTGCGCTTCGTCCGGCTGGATGTAGCCGCCCAACAGGCCGAGCACTTGCTATTCGAAACAGCCCTGTTTGAGCACGTTTCATTCTCCCAAACCCGTTTCCTGGCACCGCGCTTTTCAAAGGTCCGCCTCGAAGCATGTGACCTCTCCAATGCGGTCTGGGAACGGGCGACGCTCCATGGCGTAGCGTTTTCGGAGAGCAAGTTGATAGGCTTCAAGCTCCCTGAGGCACACCTGCGCGACGTTTCCCTATACCATTGCCCCGGCCAATATCTCCAGTGTCGCTTTGCCACGTTGAAATCCGTCACCTTTCAAGATTGCGACCTCAGCGACGCGGATTTCCAGGGTTCCGACCTGAGCGGCGTCAAATTCCTGCATTGCAACTTGAGCAACGTCACATTTTCGCAAGCCAAACTCGCGGGCGCAGACTTGCGCGGTTCACAAATCGATCACATCAAAGTGGGCCCTCAGGAATTACCCGGCGCGATTGTCGATCCCATCCAGGCGGCCTATCTGGCTTCTCTGCTTGGGTTAGTGGTCAAAAGTGAGATGGAGTAGATGCACACATTTTCTGCAAAATGGCTCACCCAAAGCACATCGATTTCATATCTTGTGTATGATTGAGGTGCGGCGTAGTATTGATAGGAGTCTGCATCATACTCAGGCTCCTTAGCATTCAATTCAATATTGGAGACTCTAAAATGATCGTTACGACTGATGAACTGTTCAAAATCGCCTACGGCAAATATGCAATCGGCGCATACAACATCAACAACGTTGAACAGGCCATAGGGTTATTTAACGGTAATCTGGAAGCGAAAGCCCCGTTTATCATCCAAATTTCCAAGGGCGCTCGCAAATATGCCGGCGTCAAGATGCTCGAAGGCTTGATTCGCGCCTGTGACGTTTCCTTCCCCGACGCGATCTATGCCGTACATCTGGACCACGGCGACGAAAAGACCTGCTACGACTGCATCGACTCCGGCTTCTATTCCTCTGTGATGATCGATGCCTCCGCAGAACCGTTCGAAAAGAACATTGAGATCACCAAGCGCATCGTGGAGCGCGCACATGCGAAGGGCATCAGTGTAGAAGCCGAGTTGGGCAAGTTGGGCGGCGTCGAAGAGCACGTCAAGATCGATGAGAAGGATGCCCGCCTGACCGACCCCGACGAGGCCAAGATCTTCGTCGAGCGCACCGGATGCGACAGCCTGGCCGTCGCCATCGGCACCAGCCACGGCGCCTACAAGTTCAAGGGCTCTCAGAGCCTGCACTTCGAAGTCATCTCTGAGATCCAGAAGCGCCTGCCCGGCTACCCGCTGGTCATGCACGGTTCCAGCTCGGTGCCGCAGGAAGAAGTGGAGCGCATCAATGCCGCCGGTGGCAAACTTGATCCGTCCGCGCGCGGCGTGAACGAGAACGAGTTCGCCCGCGCAGCGCAGTTGGGTGTCACCAAGGTCAACATCGACACCGATGGCCGCCTGGTTTGGACGCGCGTTCACCGCGAGTTCTTCCGCGATCACCCCGAGAAGTTCGACTTCCGCGAGCCCGGCGAAATCTTCAAGAAGGAATATGCCGCCTTCATCGTCCATAAGGCCCAGAAGCTCGGTTCGGCCGGCAAGCTGGACGAAGTGCGCGCGATCCTGGCCAAGAAGTAAACGACGCTCGTTCGATAATACAAACTGCTGGGCTGCATGATGCGGCCCGGCAGTTTATGTTTTCGAGGGCATCATCATGTACGAACGTCGTCACGAGGCATTGTTACCGCGCCGGCTGTTCATCATCCGCCAACTACGCCATACAGCCATCACACTCATCCTCGTTAGCGTCTCATTGCTGATCGGCATCCTGGGCTATCACTTCCTGGCACACCTGGGCTGGGTGGATTCATTTCTAAACGCCGCCATGATCCTGGGCGGCATGGGGCCGGTCGATACGCTCACCAGTGCCCCCGCCAAAATTTTTGCCGGCTGTTATGCCCTGTTCGCAGGCCTGGTATTCTTGGTGAGCGCCGGCGTGCTGTTCGCACCCATCTTGCACCGCTTCTTTCACTACTTTCACCTGCCCGTCGAACAGGACGACAGTGACGATTCGGAGCCCGGTGCCCAAAACGAAAACAAAGAAGCCGATTGAGCCTTTTGTCCTTCGTGCCAAGAATCTTAGTCTTCCGGCTTGGTGTGAAAGACGACGTCCCAGATCGGTGAGCTAACACCGTAGCGCTGGTCGGGTGTCTTGAAGTGATGCAACATGTGATAGCGCTTCAGATATTTCAGCGCCCTGCCGTGCATTGGCAGATGGTGCGTCGCATAGTGCGTCATGTCGTATGCCAGATACCCCAACGTAAATCCCGCCATCAGCGGCGATACCCATTGCGGCAACCCCAGCACCACGCCCACCAGCAGATAGAAGAACGCGATGAAGAGGAGCGCCATGGGGATGCTCGCAGCCGGGGGCATCACCAATCGCGTCTTGCACTGCGGTTGCGCATGATGCACGCCGTGGAACATGAAGAAGATTTTCTGCGCCCAGGGCCGGCTGGGGTGATAGTGAAACACAAAGCGGTGCATCATATATTCGGTGAGGGTCCACACCGCGATACCGAGCACGAACCCCACCGGGATGTGCCACGCCGATTCCCCCGGCGCAAGGCTTACAATAGCGTTTGCCAGGAAAAGCAGCGCAACCGGCAACCAGATGATGAGCACCACCGCCGGGTGCACATGCGTGAAGAATTCCAAGAAGTCGGACTTAAAGAGACGAATGGGCTCCTCGTCATGGTTGATTTCCATCTCACTAATACTCTTGATCACCGTAAACCTCCAATGCCACCACTCAAAAAAACTCAACCACCGGCAGTATACCGTAGCCTTAGCCAGTCGCCAGCAGGTGTTCCACGGCTTCGCGGGTCGGAGCGCCTTCCATGGGGCCCTTCTTCGTCACAGCCAGCGCCCCCACCGCATTCGCAAAGCGCCCCGCCTCATAAGTACTCTTCCCTTCCAATAGCGCGACGCTGAACCCACCGCAGAAGGAATCGCCCGCGCCGGTGGGGTCCACTTCGTCCACCCGGAACCCCGGCACATACACGTCGCTGCCGTCCGGCGAGAAGATGCGGCACCCCTGCGCCCCCTGCTTCAACACCACCAGCTTGCCACGCGCCGCCAACAACTTGCATCCGGCTTCGTCGCTCTCTGCGCCGGTGAACATCATTGCCTCGCCCAGGCTGGGCAAAAACACGTCCGCTCGCTCCAACACCGGCTGGCATAGCGCACGAATCTCGTCAACGCTCAGCACCTCGGGCCGGATATTTGGGTCAAAGCTCAACCTGGCGCCGGCGGGCAAATAGTCCATCGCCCGATAGCACGCCTGCCTGGCGGACTCGCACACCGCCAGATTGCAGCCGGTCAGGTGCAACCACCTTGCCGCGCTGAAGTATGCGGGTTTCACGTGATCGGGGGCCAGTTGCCCGGCCGCGGCATGCCGCCAGTGATAGATGAATTTACGGCTGCCGCCCGTGAAATAGGCCACAAAGGCCACCCCGGTCGTCTGGTCTGGCATCACCTGCACGGCGGACGCGTCCACGCCGTCTCGCGCAAAACGGTTCAACAAGCACTCGCCAAATCCGTCTTTGCCAACGACGCCGATGAAACCCGCGTCCCGCCCCAGGCGCGCGACCGTGTCGATATAGATCGGCGTGTCGCCACTAGGGAACGGGCCGACAAAAGTGCCGGCCTGGTCAAACGGTTCGTCCAGGTTCACGCGCATGATTTCCACGAGCATGTTGCCGATTGAGATGACTTCGGGTGCTTTCATAATTGCCTCGCTGGTAATTATCACGCGAAACATGGTCTGAAGCATCAATCCCTCATTTCTCGCTCTGGTTGTTAAATATACAGGGCGCAAGCCTGTTGCCCAAACAGGCGCACACAATCACGAATACTCTGAGATCGATTTCTGAAGGAGAAAGAATCAATCATGATACGGCTTGGAATTATCGGAACCGGCGGGAT
>DAOUFG010000126.1:0-73254 GCA_034430115.1 Thermoflexales bacterium
GCCGGGGCGTTGGGAGAGTGACCATCATCAATGAGGATTGCTTGAGTAACCCTTGCGGGGAGATATATACCGAATATATTTTATCCATTAACGAATCCAATTCTTTTATATGTTTTTGGCAATCTGATGCATAATTTCTATAACATGATCTTTTAGGGGAAAGGTCTGTATTTGTGGCTTTGGTCATTACCATGTAGTACTCATATGCTATCCGATCTCGACCTGCCTGCATTTCTTGATACTTCTTCGGCTGATTTAATCGAAGATCTATTCGTGCCTGCACTCACAGGGTCTGTGTTCTATGATCGTGGCGTTGGTTTTTTTAGCTCTGGGTGGTTGCGCATTGCTTCGAAAGGGATGCTGGCTTTCGCTAATAATGGCGGTCGTGCTCGCTGGGTAACGAGTCCCATACTTGATTCTTCGGATTGGGATGCACTGCAAACAGGTGATGCAGCTAAGCATGACCTATTGTTGTATGAGGCGATAAAGCATGGTATTACATCTTTGGAGCAGGCGCTAGAAAGAGATGTACTGTCAGCATTAGCTTGGATGGTCGCAGATGAGGTCATTAGCTTTAAGCTAGCCCTCCCACGCAACAAGCTTGAACGCGGAGATTTCCACGACAAGTTTGGTGTGTTTACCGATCATACAGGTAACAAAATCAGCTTCAATGGATCATACAACGATAGCATCCAGGGAACGCGCAACTATGAATCTATAAAGGTATTTTGCTCCTGGCAGCCTCCTTTTGATCGATTTGTGAAAGCTGATGATGAGCGATTCGAACGGCTATGGGCAAATGCTGACCCTAATGTGCGAGTCTATGATCTCCCGGAGGCCGCTCTCGAACAAATATTAAGCCTTAGAAGTAGTGATAGACCCTACAAGCCGCCGCCGGGTAGTAATTTAAATTCACTACTAGGATCTATAGACGCATTGCAAGATCCTGCTATTCCAGGCAGCCTAGTTCTGCGTGACTATCAGCTAAAAGCGGTTGATGCCTGGTTTGAAAATGGTTGTTGTGGTCTACTTGAGATGGCAACAGGCACTGGCAAAACGATCACTGCCTTAGCCGCCGCTGTACGATTGCGTTGCCGTGATCGAAAGCTTGCACTCATCATCGCAGTCCCTTATCAGCACCTTGTTGATCAATGGTATGACGAGGCAATCCGATTCGGATTCAGACCAATAAGGGCCTACAAGAATAAAAGCGATTGGCTGGACAAGTTACATGATCAAGCGCTTAGTTACGCGCATGATGACTACAGTCATATGTGCGTGATTTGCACGCACACAACATTTGCTACCAGTCACTTCCAGGATGCGATAGCGCGCATCCCAGAACCTAAAATGCTCATTGCCGATGAGGTCCATCATTTAGGCGCAGAAAGCAGTAGAAAGTTCCTCCCTGAAGGCATTAGTAATCGTCTAGCGCTTTCTGCGACACCTGATAGATGGTTTGATGATATAGGTACACAGGCATTAAGAGACTATTTTGGTCAAACAGTTTTTGCGTTACCGCTAAAGGATGCTATCGGGTTAAGCCTAACGCCCTATTACTATTACCCCACACTCATCGATCTTACAGAAGAAGAGATGGAAGAATATCGATCTCTGTCACTTAGCATTGCCCGTGTGTTAGCTCGCGATGGTTTTGATGGCAGTGATAGCCGCCTAACGGCCCTTTTGATAAAGAGGTCGAATCTCTTGAATAGTGCTGAAAATAAACTGGACATGGTTGACAAGCTTGTAAATCGGCCATTGAAGATGCATCATGCACTTTTTTACTGCGCTCCGTGCCAAGTTGATGATCTAATCCAACTCCTCGGGAACGATAAGCGCATGGCAGTTCATCGGTTCACAGCAAAAGAAGATACGCAAACTCGTCAGGAACTGTTGCATGATTTCGATTCGGGTAGGCTGCAAGCCTTGGTCGCTATACATTGTCTGGATGAAGGGGTTGACGTGCCCGCCACAAGAACGGCCTTCTTACTCGCTAGCAGTGGAAACCCGCGTGAGTTCATCCAGCGGCGTGGAAGAGTCTTGCGGCGTTTCCCTGGTAAGAATCATGCGGATATACACGATCTTATCTCTATACCCCCTGCATCGAGGCTTGATCCGACAAGTCTGAATGCAGAGCGGTCCATCCTAAAACGTGAATTGAAGCGTTTTGCCGAGTTCGCCGATAGTGCGCTGAACACCGCCAGCGCCTACCAGGTGATTTGGGATATTGCCAAACAATATGGTGTTCTGGACTTCTGAGCCAACAAAGGAGAAAACATCTAATGGATTTAAAGCAGAAGCTTAAGGAGCTAATTATGCAGCTTGATCCTGAAATTCAGGCTCTGGTGACCGAAGTACTAGAAATTGAGAATGAGTATTTAGATTCGAGAAGATCCCAAGCCATAAATCGTATTAAGGATGCAGTTGACAAATATGCCAAGTATGGTTTGGGAATGGGGGATAAGGATGAAGCTTGAGTACATTATGGTAGAAAACTTCCGCCAGTTTTATGGTGAACAGGAGGCGGAATTCGCAACTGAATCAGATTTAAATGTCACAGTCTTTCATGGTCTAAACGGTGCTGGTAAGACATCTCTGTTTTCAGCTATTACCTGGTGTCTTTACCAGAATGTGCCTACAGACATAGGTGATCTTATTAATCGTCGTGCTGTTTCTGAAACGGATGAAGGAAATACCGTCAAAGCTAAGGTTACTATTTGGTTTCGTCATCAGGGTTCGCGATACATTGCCACACGCACTTTATTAGGAAAGAAAGTTGGCGTTAGATGGGAACAATTGGGCGATTCCTGCACTTTTACAAAAATGATGACAGCCGGAAGTGTGCCGATTATGAATTACATCGATTTTGTGAATTCTGTACTTCCGGAAAATGTGCGGCCCTACTTTTTCTTTGATGGGGAAAAGATGGATGATCTTACAAGAGCTGAGAGTACGGATGTTGAGAATGCGATTAGGAACTTTATTCGCCTACCAGCTCTACTCAAGGCCAAGGAGCATTTGGATAGTGTGGCCACAGAGTTCCGTCGCGGCCTAAAAACACAAGCGACTGGAGAGTTACAGGCACTAATTGGTCGAGAAGATCAACTTAGGGCAGAAAAAACGCAAACTCAGCAAATACGAGATGAAGTCAAGGAACAAATACGAGTATTGCGTGAACAAATTACAGAGATCGATAACAAACTGATAGATTCGGAACAAGCAAAGGAACTGCAAACAGAGCGTGAACATTGTCTACAAAATATTAAATCATACGAGGAAACAGAGCATGATTCTGTACAAGCGATACAAAAGAACGTGAATCGAGTATACGCAATCTACTTGTCTGATTGTGTACAAAAAGCCTTATCGGTCCTAGATGAGAAAAGGCAAAAGGGTGAAGTCCCGAGTGGGATTCGTGAGCAGCTTATTAAAGACTTAATTGAAAGTAAGGAATGCATCTGCGGTAGGTCGTTTCATGAGGATGATGAAGTATATAAGCGGCTACAACGTCTTTTAAGACACACTGCCTCGGACGAGTTGGAGACTAAAGTTTCCACACTCGGCGGACAGCTCAGGGCTTTTGCTCAGCAAGTGTCTTATACAGTTGAAGCAATAGATCGTGATATGAAATCTCGAGCGAAAGCGCAACAACAAATGGGTCATCTGCGTGATCAAGTGGATAACCTATCAAGAAGGTTGAAAGCATTCCCACTAGAAGAGATTGCCGGGCTTGAGAAGCGACGCATTAGTTTCAATCAAAGGTATGAGCGGTACCTCCAAGATCTGGGCCAGACAGAGCAAAGGCTGATTAATCTTGATAAAGACATTGAATCAATACATGAAAAGCAGAAACAACAGGAAGCGCAGCAGGGTAAACTGAAGTTGCAATCGCATAAGGTCGAATTGTCGCAACGTGCAGCAGATGCAATAGATGGCATGACTCTCATTTTTAAAGAAGAAGCGCGCAAGAATGTAGAAATAGTAACTAAACAAATTTTCAACAAATTGGCCTGGAAACAAGCACATTTTAATGACGTTACGCTGAGTGGCGATTTTCATATGGAGGTGATTGATCAGTGGGGGTTGCCAACACGCAAGGAGCTATCTGCAGGAGAACGGCAAATCTTGAGCCTTTCCTTCATCTGCGCAATGGCTAAAGTCGCAGGTGAAGAGGCTCCATTAGTGATGGATACACCATTTGGTCGTCTGTCCGGCAACCATCTTATAAATGTGGCTCAAAATTTACCGGATCTATGTTCCCAATTGATCTTATTTGTAACAGATCGTGAGTGGGATGAAGCGTCAAAAACCAGTCTTGAACCACGAACCGGCGCGCAATATTGTTTAGTTTACGACGATAAAAGTGGTTGCACGCAATTGGAAGAGGTGAGTTATTAATGCCAAAGCAAACGGAGTCTCGCGGCGGAGATCGTGTTAGTATCGACGAAGATATGCATCAGCTTTACAGAGATCTCACAGAAAAGTGCAATGAAGATCCTGAAGGATCGCCATTCTTATTAATGAAAGACCTTTTCATGTGGGCTGTTGCTTTAGGTGTGAAAGCTGAAAAACGTATGCCGCTTAAGAAGCGTGAGGCTATTTTTAGGTGGGATCAGTTCTCTCAATACTCAGATATCCCGGTACTTCAAGCAATTGCGATAAGTGAGACGAATGGAGTAGATGTTCTTCTAGACCAGAGTCAGATAATACGAATAGCAGAAGAGTATGCAAACATGGGGATTAATGTTATCAAGTCTGAAATGTGTAACCAGCCCGGCCAACCGCTATGGAACCTGGTTAACATGATAAGAAACCACGCAAATCACACCCCCAACAACAACTGAAGCTATACCCTAGGCCCTCTATTTGTATATTACAACAAATGACAGGTGAAGTAATTGCTAACATTAATACATTGGTATAGTACACGTTTTGCTAAGGCTACATCGAGTTTAATTCATTCAACTTGTCCTGCAACTCCTTTATCTTGTTATCAATTTTCTCATTGAGTTCGCGTGGGTAAACATAATTCTCGAACCGAGATAGCTCTCCAGTAAGTACCTCCCTATAAGCTAGTTCAAGTATCCTAAAATGTGCACCTGCCTTAGCCAGCAATCGCTCAAGTTGTGGGTCATCAATTAATCCTGCTTGTTCTATACGAATACGTTCAAGTTGCTTTACTATCTCTAAAATCTCCTCAAATAACGCTTTATCGTTTTTCTCAAATTTCTCACCTTTTAGTAAGCTTGTTAATACACGAAAGTCCTTGCTCTTATTAAGTCTCAGGATTTCCGAGAGCTGCCTACTGGTTTCCAGAAGTTGTTGGTAGGGCCCATAAAAACTGTTGAGCTTTTTATATATTTCTTTTAGCTCATCTTCGTGCTGCTGTCTCTTAAAAGTTCGCGTATTGAAGTAAAAAGAGATTCCAACACTAAATAGAGCAACGAGAGTGGCTAGAACTGGGGCAAGTACTTTTAGTAGTTCAATAAAATCTTGCATGATATGTAATTGGATGCATTAGTAGCACTAAGCTCGCAGATGAAAATCGCATTATCGTGGTATTTACACTCTAATAGCCAACGTCGTAAACCACTGAACTGCAGTGATATATACCTCTTTGCTATTAGTTTGTTTTCTATGCTCGGTCATCTCTTTCATACTCTCTACATGAAATCCCACATTTTCTAGACGCGAAGCCCACTCTTGAGGCATGTAAAGCTCATTTAGCCTACCGGAAGTATCGCGAACATATCCCTCTCCTTTTTTCATAGAAGTCATTATCCTTGCTTTAGGTTTTAGCACTCTCCTTGCCTCTAATAATCCTAGCATTATGCTGTGGCGTGGAACATGCAAGTACGACCCTATAGCCCATACACCATCAAAAGAGTCACACGCAAAGGGGAGATGTGCTAGTGAGCCCTGTACCAATGCATCACCAAAATAGCGCTTTCCTAGACGTAATAAGCTAAAAGATAAATCAAACCCGAAAGACTTAAACCCTAACGAGTTGAACGCATTAACATCCCTGCCCGATCCGCAACCAATATCCAAAATGATCGAACCTGATAATAGCTTGGCTGTTAAAATCGCTCGCAGTTTCTGGACATCTGCGTCATATGTTAGTGAAAAGTATTCTAGGGAATGAGATTCATAAAAAGCGCGTGTCTGACTATCTGTGCACATTCGTATGCCACTTATCCGGAAAACCTAAGTTCGCTAGTCGATGATTGCCGCGAGATAGTGATATCGCTGACAGGTGTTACTTATTGGTTCTTCGCAGAATATCACAATTAACCCCAACCGGTTAATGATCTTATACAGTCAGTTACTAAATTGATAGTGTAAACAATCTCGGTTTCGCTATTCGTTCTGCCCAATCCGAATCTAACCGAGCTGTAGGCACGGTTACTACCAAAACCTAATGCTGTGATAACGTGAGATGGCTCAACTTTTGCAGTTGTGCATGCTGATCCAGTAGATATAGCGACTTCGCCTTTCAAACGAATTACCAGAGATCGACTCTCGACACCCGGTATCATGATATTAAGATTGTGTGGTAGTCTCTGAGTTAAGTGCCCGTTTAATTCAACCCCATCGAGATGATCCTGCAACCCTTCCCATAATTGATTACGCAAGAAACATAAGCGTGTGCCTTCCTCTGCCACCTCCTGCTTCGCGATCTCCAGTGCCTTCCCAAATCCCACGATACCAGGCACATTAAGAGTTCCAGAACGCATCCCGCGTTCATGACCGCCCCCATGGATTTGTGGGGCTACACGTATACGAGGACGTGCCTTACGTACGTAGAGCGCACCCACTCCTTTGGGACCATATATCTTGTGTGCGCTCATCGACAACAGATCGATATTCATTGCCTCTACGTCAATGGGAATGTGTCCTACGGCCTGCGTAGCATCGGAGTGGAAGACAATATTTGCTTCGCGCGTAATTTTGCCAATTTCGACCAAGGGTGCAAGAACCCCTATTTCGTTGTTTGCTGCCATAATGCTGACCAGCACTGTTTGTGGTGTGATGGCCTTGCGCACATCGTCCGGATCAATTAGTCCTTGGTGATCAACAGGCAAGTAAGTCACCTTCCATCCTTTACGTTCCAGGTAGTGACATGGATCAAGTACCGCGTGATGTTCTGTTATGCAAGTGATGATGTGATTGCCTTTATCTGCGTATTGTTCGGCAGTACCTAGAATTGCTAAGTTGTCGCTTTCCGTTGCACCACTTGTAAAGATAATCTCATCTTGTTTAGCATTGATGATGTCGGCAATCTGCTGGCGCGCTACATCTACTGCCTGAGCCGCCTCTATGCCATATTCGTGATCAATGCTGGCTGCATTACCGAAAATATCACTAAAGTAAGGTAGCATTGCTTCAAGCACGCGTGGATCAACTGGCGTGGTTGCATGATGATCCATATAAATAGGTTTATGCATTTTCTTGTGCAGCTCCCTTCAGGCTTGCCTTTAGTCGAGCCTGATGTTGTGCTTCCACAACCAAACTGGCGATATCATCAATCGATTTAATGCGGGTTGAGAGCAACATTACCCCGCGGTTCAAATGGGCTTTGAATTGTGTTTCCAATTCGGTTTCCGGGTCCAATCCGTCTTGTGCCAGGCGCTCGCGAAGTAACGCGAAGAATAGCGTGTCCCATTGACCCGTAAGGGTGTAGCGATTGAATTCGCGAGTTTGGCCTTCCGGATAAAGCGCTAAATCTGGTACGCCAGGTTCAGCTAAGGAAAGACAAAAGCCAATTCTGCATAGCAAATTCGGTGTTAATCCCGTTTTCGCTTTAAGGTTCCTAAGTCGAAGATCGACCTGTTCACTAACATAGATACGATTGAGCTGCATTTAGTTCACCACCGTCTCTCCATGTTGTGGATCAAACTGTAATCTGTAAACATGGGCCAGGTATGGCCTGATTTCCTCCATCAAGCGATTGCTCATCTCTGCATCGGTTGTGAAAAGTACGACCTGTTTACTTACTTGAGGGAAATATGTGTGGATTATCTTGTCGCGATGTTGCTCATCTAATCTCGCAAGAGGTGTATCGATGAGTAATGGCAACTCCAATTTGCTGACTTTGCGCAAAGCCCAAAGCAAAGCGAGTACATAGAGGTGGCGTTCCCCTGCGGAAAGATCATCTAGCCTGACTATATGATGATTCACATCTTTCAGCTCCACCTTGAAATTCCGGGGGTCGATGTGTGCATCAAGAATCAAGCGTGTCTTATTGCATATCAAATTAAAGGCATTAACTAATTCTTGCTCCAGCTCTTGTGTGCGCTGGCGCGTTAATGCGTCTTGGTAAGCTAAAAGTGCTTGTTTACTTTTCTCCGCTAGCTCAAGCTGCCTATGGCGCGAATTAAGGGTGCGCATTTCATCTTCAGCTTTTTTGTACAATCGTTCTTGTTCAGCAAGGCGGAATTTAGCCGCACCGAGCTCCTGATTTATAGCGGATTGTTCATCCTCTATCTTCTTCCACTCGACTTCTAGCCTAACGATTTCCTCATGGATTGGTTGGAGAATAGCTTCATCGGGCGCGCGCCTTAGTTCCATCTCAAGGTTTTGGCGCTCTAAACGTAGTTGGCGACTCCGCTGGTTTAGTGTTTCTGCCTGGCTAGGTATTGCTGCCGTGGCTTGCTTCAACCATGTCTGAATCTCAACTTGTGCTGAACCGGATAGTTGATGAATGATTTGCTGTTGGTTATGATTTGTGGGAGGCAAGACGTCGCGTAGCAGGTGCTCCACGCGTCTGCACAACTCTTTGCGTTGGCCGGTGTCAAGTTTTAGCCCCTCCCAAAAATTTTCATTTTCTAGGTTGTGTTTAACTTTACTAATGCGCTCTTTCCATGCCAGATCAGAGAGTCCTGTTTGTCGTAACTGGGATTCAGATTGTAACCGCCGGTCCAACATCCCGCATAATTCGGGCGCGAGTGCAAATGGCAGCAAGCCATTGCTCAACTCACGTAACTCGGAGGCAATCTGTTCGAGCTCGTGATTCGTAGTGTTTAACCTTTCCTCAATGAGAGGACGTTTTGCAGCATATTCCCCACCCTCAGCCGCTAAATGGCCCTTAGATTGATTTAACGCTTCTTGTAGCTCTGCCTGTCGGAGTTCAAGAGCTTGTAAGTTACTCTGGCAGGCATTCAAATGAGCCTCTAATGTGTCAATTTCTGCCTGATGCCGTAAGACGGCATCTGCTGTCTGATGATGCTGATCCGACTCACGGCTTTGTCGCAGAGTGATTAATCTTAGATCGCCATATAATCGCTCAACGGCATCAAGCCCGAATATGCGCCTGACTAGCCCCCCCAGTTGTTTGTTGTATTGATCCGGACTTGATAGTGCATCGAGTTGTTCGGCATCGAAACAACATAGAGGGATAACATCGGGTGATATGTGATCATTAATCCAGGTCTGGTAATGGCTAGGCTCGATATCTGGCTGAGATCCATTGCACAAAACGTGCAACGTTTCCTGTTCACCTACACCCCTGGGTTTCCAAGTTCTTTCTACGGATATTTCCACCTTTTCACCTGAACGTACATATTCAAATTGCAGACGTATTGATGCGTCAGATAGGGCTGAAGATGGTCCGTTCACAGAAGATCGATGGACTAAACTATGAAGTAACTCCTCGTATGGCTGCCCATTCTCTAATTCCAGAGGGCTTTGTGAACCATGTAGCGCCAAGGCAATGGCTCTAAATAAGGTGCTTTTCCCCGCACCGTTGTGGCCATTAATCACCATTATTGAACGGGCAGTTGGCGCGGAAGAAATAATAGGTGTCAGATCAAAAGAGTGTTCTCCTTTGAACACACCCACATTGTGCAAGGTGATGTTGGTGATCTTCATTGTTCTAATAATGAGAACTGATGATGTTCAGACAAAATTTCATCTTCCGATCGCCATTCTTGGTGGAGAATAGTCTCTAGTTCTTTAAGCGTCCCTGATCGTTGTGTCGCTATATCTCGGCGCTTTTCCACCTCGAGCATTTTGGCGATCATACTGAAAGGGACACCATACTCTTCGCAGACGTTTGACAGCAGCACTTTGTGGCTGGCATCGAGTAGTAGATCGTCATCATGTAACCAATCCAAATCGAACCCATTCACTTCATGGAATATCTGTGGCACAGAGTCTTCCCAATCCTCACGTTCTGTTCGCCATATGTGGCGAATGAGATGTAATTCACTACCACCTATGAGCGTCATAGATGAATCAGGGCCTTGGCTCCTTATCTTTTTTTGCGCAAGGAGTACCTGTTTCAGCATTTGTTTGCTGATATCAAGTTTGTATGTTCGGGCCGCTGGTGTGCCGTCACGCTTAAGAACAACACGCCCATCCCTACCACGGATGTCACGAAATTCTCTCTTCCTGTCAGGATCTGTTGTGGTATTCAACCACTCGCGGAATTCCAGGAGTGGCTCCATCCATTCCTCACCATGATCTATCATGGCTTCCATAGATGTATCACGTTTTGCTACTGTACAAACCCAGCAACCAAAGCGACTATTTCCACAGGACGGAGTGGTTGTATCTATAACGAGTGGGCATTCGCCAGCGTTAGCGCTCCGGTAAAGGGCGGCAAGGTCACGATTATTATTACCCCAGGGTGATGGCACCTGTAGTAGGTATGTCCACACATCATCTGTAGAAAAATCTGCTATTGGAGCATAGACATATGCACCTGGTAAGGTTGAGTGGTGTCTCAGTAGATGTCCTTTCACCTGGTAGGTGCTCATGAGTTGCATGCGAGTCGCACTTTCAGATTTACGCGTGCCAAGCACCATGATTACTTCACCATGCTGCGTCACTTTTTCTTGTATGAACCGATTGACAGGATTTATTTTCAACCGATCTGTGCACCAGCGAAATCTTGTTGTAGGTGCAGGGTAGCCACGTCCGATGAGGTTAACCCAAAAACTGTCATTTATGGTGGGCGTTACCTTCTGCACTTTAAAAGGCATTCCATTGCTTTCTGCGGCCACCTTGATACGATTTAGTGTGCCATCTATATAGTCAACAATTACCGGCGTCTCAACCTTTGTATCAGACGCGACAACATATACAGTCTTCTGTCGTTCTTCAAGTGGCAGTTTTTCGAGTGCTTTCCACACAAGCTGCAATATTGTCGTGGAGTCTTTGCCGCCACTGTACCCAATTACTAGTGGTTGTGGATAACGCCGGTAAATATCACGAATCTCATCATATAGACTCTCCAGCGTTCGTGAATCAAAAAACGATGTCTCTTTAGGTGCCCCTGGATTCTGACTCGTCATTCATTACCCTCACAGATGTTTTGTTCACATTTATACCCAAATGTTCCATTAGGTATGTCGCTGTAAGTCGGACATTTTGCCTTGCTTTACTCATTTGTCCGTCTAGCATTGCTTTGCCTTCCCATTCGTGGTTAGTGCGTCGCCAATCGAGCCGTTTCAATTTTTGCAGACGTGTTTGCCAGTCTTTAGGTCTTTGTTCAAGTAACGCTTGTCCAGCAATACCAATAGCGTGTAGGACAACAGTATGTGCATGAACAAACTGCTGTCGCAATTCGGCAGCGCTCACTTTTCGCTCTACGGCCAATTGCCATTCAGGCATTGCTTTACCTAGTGCGACCCAAAACTGATACGCAAGTTTGCCCTCGTTTTTACTGACCGTGCACCCTTTGTGTTTATTAAGCAATGAGCCTGTGGCTTCGTAAATGCCGTTGAGTGTGAAAAGTTTTATCGAACGATTTGAGATGGTTGTTTTTTCCATCTCAACCATACCTTTGAAGTAAGGTACATTCGAGGCTAGTTCACAAGCCAACCTAGCTAGTGGGTCCCGATAATCATAAAGGATTCCTAATGACTTCGTGGGCCGAACAGCATGTTTGTTTAGGTCTGCGAACAGTTGTTGTGTTCTTCTAAGCCCAACATCTGTATAAAAGACAACGGCAATCATCTCTGCGCTCAAGTCAGGTTGTATTTCAAGGGCTCTTTCAATAGCGGCTCGCCTATGTTGTCCATCATTGATGATGAACCTGGCTGTCATAGGAACAAATAAATGGCCGATGCCGGAGCTATCTCTAGCATCCGATACAGGCTGGAATGTCACCTCACTATCAATCGAGACCGTAATTGCTGAGAATACGTAGTCGCTGCGGTTCTCCAGAATGTAACGCGTGATTTCGGGGATGCGGGCAAGGTTCAACTGACGTTGTGCGCGTAGCTCAGCAGGAATACTCGCCTCATCAAATACGAACAACTTGGGTAACAAGCTCAATGGACACATCGCAACATAGTATTCAGACCCCGCTTGCATGCCGCGTAAAGCGGGAAAGGTGTATCCATATCCATAACCAGATGACATGCCTAACCTTTTGAAAATATAACTTGTAGTGTGTGTGCACTCTTAATTCTGGAAGTATGTTTTCTGCAAATGGAAGTATATATCAGTCTATTGAGCTATATGCCGTAAAAAGATGTATTAGAAGTCATTTTTTAAAGTCCGTCTGAACAAGATCACGATACACACCATGATCTCATTTTTGAGATGATTTCCGCCTGACTTAAGCATCACAACTTCCACAATATCTAGTACATGTGGATCCGTATGACTTCTGCTGTTCGATGCGGGAGCTTTAGTATTTCTTCACCAACCAAAGGTAGACAAGTTGCACGCAAGCGCCCTCGCGGCTGATAATGTCGACATGCGATGCGGTGGCACATATGTGAGAGTACTGTGTTAGGTAACTAGGAGAGCCATATAGAATAGCTACAGCGAGGTATGAAATGCCCACTGCGCTACAACTAACACCTGCTGAAAGGCAATCATATATTGAAGGGATTCGCCATCGGACAGATCTCCTCAACAAACCACTTACCCCGGAGGAGGCATCGGCACGTGAACAATTGCTGGCGCGTGTGAGACTCGCCGCAGCAGAGATCAGGGCACGCTTTGGCGTCAAACGTATCATCCTCTTCGGCTCGTTAGCGCATGGGGCCTGGTCCTGGTTCTCCTCAGATTCTGATGTTAACCTGGCCGTCGAGGGCCTTGAGGGGCAAGCATACTGGGAAACGTGGCAAATCATCGATGATCGGAGGATCGACCTCGTGGATGTTGCGACTGCAAGTCCCTCGCTTAGGCAAGCCATTGAACATCATGGGGTCAGTTTGTGAATTCAGCATTGGAACTACTCGTTGAACACATTCGTGGCGAAGTCACTGACCTGGATGTAACAATTTGATTGAGGGAACGTATCAACCGCCGATGAACGCAGATGCACGCCGATTCCGTATCTGTGTTCATCCGTGTTCATCTGTGGTTCATTCCGCACTGACAGTTTATGATCCTGGTATGTATCACCAACACACGTCCACCCTGCGCGGCCCGACCCTGCGCGATGCCCTCGCCGCCGGCGAGGACCTGTCGTCACTGCACCACGCCAACCTGGATAGCTGCGGCCTCACCACATTCCCCACCGGCGTCCTGAAGCTCGCCCATCTATCCACGCTCAGCCTGTACGATAACCAGCTTGCCAGCGTCCCAAACGAGATCGGCCAGTTGCGACACCTGCACACACTGAACATCTCCCAGAACCGGCTCGCTACCCTCCCCGATAGTATCGGCGCGCTGGACCAACTCGAGATGCTCGACGTGGGCCACAACACCCTCACCACTTTGCCGGGCTCCATCGGCGAACTGCGCAACCTGGCCTTCCTCTATGCCAGCAACAACCAGCTCAGCAGCTTGCCCGACGCTATGCGCAACCTGGGCCAGTTGCGCTACCTGAACCTCACCGATAACCTCTTCCACGAGTTGCCTGCCTGGATTGGCCAGCTCAGCAGCCTGGTCGAGCTGCGCGTCTATAACAACGCGCTCACCACGCTGCCGGGCGAGGTCGGCGAACTGGCGCACCTGGTGGAGCTGCACGCGAACAAGAACCGCATCACGGCCCTGCCCGAGACGATTGGGCGGCTGACCTCGCTGCGCACACTCGTCTTGCAATCCAACCGGCTGACTGCGCTGCCCGAGTCGATCGAGGCGTTGGGGCACCTGGCCGAATTGGACCTGCGCTTTAACGCCCTCGCCGCGCTGCCACCCAGCTTCACCCAGTTGCAGGCGCTGGAATATCTGGACCTGCGCGCCAACGCGCTCACCGCCCTGCCGGAGGACCTTCATTTGCTGACCCACTTGCGCAAGCTGGACCTGCGCTGGAACCGGCTCACGACCTTCCCGCGTTGCCTGGAGGTGCTGGCCAGGCGTGGTTGCATTGTGTATACGTAGAGGAGTATTAACCGCCGATAAACACCGATGAACGCAGATGAGGTAAAAATATCGGCGGTTCAGGTGTTCCGCTTGTCATCCCAAACGAAGTGAGGGGGCTGTGCATCACTCTTGTTCAGATATGCCGATGCCCCAGCTTTATCTGCGTTCATCTGTGGTTGATTTCCGCTCCGCCTTTCGACCTATGTGCGGTTCCTGCTTCCGCAACTAGGCGGGCAAGGGTGCAGTTGCTATCGTCATACCTGCTAAACAAGACGCGACCACATCAAAGAGGAATATAGAAAATGAACCAGGCTATCCAGGAGTTCGTTTCGGGCAAGCGCATCGCCGTGTTGGGCGTTTCTCGCAGTGGCAAAAAGTTTGGTAACACCATCTACACCGAACTGAAGCAACGTGGCTACCAGGTCTTCATCGTCCACCCCGAGGCGAAGGAAATTTCCGGGGAACCGTGCTATCCGAATCTGGCTTCTTTGCGGGGCCGGGTGGATGGCGTGTTGATCTGCCTCCCGCCCAGGCAGGCCGAGCAGGCGCTGCGTGAGGCGGTGAGCGCCGGCATGCAGCGCATTTGGCTGCAACAGGGGGCGCAATCGCCGGCGGTGCTGGCCACCGCGCAAGAATTGGGGGTGGCGCCCGTCACGGGGAGGTGCATCCTGATGTATGCCCAACCCGTTCGCTCGTTCCACCGCGTGCATCGCGTGTTCAACCAGATAATCGGCCAACTGTAATCTGGGCGGAGGGTTTCATCATGAAGGTGCTGGTTGTATACGCTACCAACAGCGGTTCGACGGAAGAAGTGGCTCAGGCGGTTGCCGAAGAATTGGGTCGCGAAGGCGCGCAGGTGGACGTGCGGCACGTGGATGAGGTGACGAGCCTGGAGCCCTATTCCGCCGTGGTCGTCGGCGCGCCGATGATCGTGGGCTGGCATCGTGCGGCGCTGGGGTTCATCAAGCGGCATCGGCAGGCTCTGAGCCGTTTGCCGGTAGCCTATTTCTTTACGGCCATCAGCCTGACGCACACAGGCGACCGTCATATTGACGGCGTCCCCGTCTCCGTGGATGCCGCTGTGGCGAAGGCGCCCAGTAACCCCAAGCGTTTGAGCCTGCACGAGCGCTATAGCACGGTGGCGAACTATCTGAAGCCGGCACTGAAGGCGGCGCCATCGGTCAAACCGGTGAGCGCCGCCTTCTTTGGCGGCAAGCTGGAGCTATTCCGGCTGAACCTGTTGCAGATGCTGTTTGTGATGGTGGTCATCCGCGCTCAGCCGGGCGACTACCGCGATTGGGCATTCATCCGCGATTGGGCGACCCAGGTGCGCGCGGCGTTACTGCCGGCAGTTGAAAGTCGAGTCGCCTGAACCCGCTCGCTTGCATGGCCATGGTTCATGGCATTTTGAGTAACCCGTAAAGCTAAAGGTCTTTAGGGCCTGGCAAACCCTAAAGATCTTCCCCTATGCGATCCCCCTTTCTTATTTCATATTTTCCCTCTTGCCTCACCGTGACCGACCGCGAATGCTGTGCTGGCGAGTTCGCATCTTTTGGGGATCAGCATAGATTTGCGTTATCATTATATGTATATACATTAGTATAATACTACCTTGTTGCGAGATGGAACCAAATTGAAGGAGCAGATCGTCATGCAGACTGAGGAAAATAAGGCAATCGTTCGCCGTTTTTTCGAGGAAGTGTTAAATGAGGGCAAGCTCACAGTCGTGGATGAGATATTTTCGTCGGATTTCGGCGGGGACGGCCTCGTCAGTCATGGCCCCCGTTCCGGCTTAGAAAATGCCAAAAGGGCGGCTATGGCATTTCGTAGCGCGTTCCCCGACATTCATTTCACTGTGAAAGAGATGATTGCAGAAGGTGACAGAGTGGTCGTGCGTGTCGTATTTAATGGGACACATCGGGGGGAATTTATGGGCATCCCTGCCACCGGAAAATCCGTCGTGGTGGGTGGCGTGGAACTCGCGCGCCTGACGGATGGGAAAATCGTCGAAGAGGGCTGGCACTTCATGGATGAACTGGGGTTACTGAGGCAACTTGGTGTTTTGCATCATTAGCGCAGTATCTCGATCAATGCGATGATGGGGCCGTCATAGTCATACACCGGCAGAACGCTGGTGTTGATACCAACTAAACGCAAGGAGTGAACCACGATGACGACCCTGTATGGCACGCAGAATCGCGTCGGCGAGTGGGGCTACACGGCGGCCCACCAGACGGCGAATCCGTTTCAAGAGCTGGACCTGGATGTGCTGTTCACGCATGAGTCCGGGCAGACCTGGCGAGTACCCGCCTTCTGGGCGGGCGGCCAGGACTGGCGTGTGCGCTTTGCGCCGCCGCTGGCGGGGCAATACACTTTCCACACCGAATGTTCCGACCCCGCTGATACCGGGTTGCACGGGCAGCAGGGACAATTGATCGTCGAGCCCTACACCGGAGAGCATCCGCTGTTCAAGCACGGCCCTGTGCGCGTCAGTGCCGACCAACATCACTTCGTCCATGCCGACGGCACGCCGTTCTTCTGGCTGGGCGATACGTGGTGGATGGGGCTAACGCGCCGGATGAGCTGGCCCGACGATTTTCAACGCCTGGCCGCCGACCGGATTGCCAAGGGGTTCACGGTAGTGCAAATCGTGGCCGGGCTGTACCCCGACATGGATTGGTACGATCCGCGCGGCGCCAACGAAGCGGGCTTCCCCTATGATAAGGAACTCACGCGCATCAACCCGGCCTATTACGACGTGGCCGATTTGAAGATGCAATACCTGGTGCGCTGCGGGTTGATGCCGTGCATCGTGGGCTGCTGGGGCTACTTCATGGCCTGGATCGGCGTGGCGCGTATGAAGAAGCACTGGCGCTATCTGATCGCGCGCTGGGGCGCCTACCCGGTGGTGTGGTGCCTGGCCGGCGAGGGCACGATGCCCTATTACCTGTCCAAGACGCCCGAACAGGACGTGGCATTGCAAAAGTCCGGCTGGACCGACCTGGGGCGTTACGTGCACGAGACGGACCCAATGCAGCGACTGGTGACGATTCACGCCGGGGGCAACGGCGTCGGGCGGGACAACGTGGTGGACGATAGCGTGCTGGATTTTGACCTGCTGCAAACGGGCCACAGCGGCTATGAAAGCATCCCCAATACCATGCGCATGATCAACGAGCAGTGCGCGCGCCTGCCCGCCAAGCCGGTGATCGACGGCGAGGTGAATTACGAGGGCTTCCTGTATGGCAACTTCGACGAGGTGCAGCGCCTGGCATTTTGGGGCTGTATGCTCTCCGGCGCAGCCGGTCACACCTACGGCGCGAACGGCATCTGGCAGGTGAACACGCGCGAGCAGCCCTATGGCCCTTCGCCGCACGGCAACACCTGGGGCAACCGCCCATGGGATGAGGCCATGCGCTTGCCCGGCTCCGCCGAGCTTGGGATGGGCAAACGCCTGTTGCAGCGTTACCCCTGGTGGGAGTTCAAGCCGCACCAGGAGTGGGTGGACCCGGCGGCGGATACGGAAAACCCCTGGCGGCACTACGCCGCGGGCATCCCCGGTCAGGTGCGCGTGATTTATATGTATCAACAGGTGTGGGGCCGCACGGTGTACCTCCGGCACATCGAGCCCGACGTGCGCTATCGCGCGTTCTTCTGCCATCCGATCAGCGGCGAAGAGACACCCCTGGGGCTGGTAACGCCGGAACCAGACGGCAGTTGGCTTGTCCCACAGCAACCCGAAGTGCATGATTGGTTGCTGGTGCTTGAGCGGGCTTAGGCCAATGATCTTTCAATAGGGATAACACAAAGAACACGAGGTCTCTCTTTCCTGTTCGTGTTCTTTGTGCCCTTCGTACCTTGTACTTTCGTGTCCTCGTAGTTCCTATGCCTTTGTGATCTTCGTTGCTTGGTTGCTTTGTGTGAACCTTATTAAATCGCAAAGGGCGCAAAACACCGGAGAGACTTCGCGCTCTTCGTGCCTCCGTGTCCTGGTGGTTCTCCTGCCTGCTGGCGAATGAACGCGTGGATAAATGCGAGGGGCCGGCAACCAATTGGAACAGGATTGTGTGCCACAATAGAGTCGTTGATAGATCGCAGAGTGGACGCAGACGCGAGATGCGCCAGCCCCCTATGCAACACACTGGCAAAAGGGGCTGGTGAAGGAGAACAATCATATGAAAGATCCCCTGATCACTCGGATCGAAGTGCACGAATACACCTACACGCTGGACAACCTCGGCACCGACTACAATGGCTTTAACACGGTCTATGCGCCGGGCGGGAAAGTGGAGCCGAAGGGTTACATCATCCGCATCCTCACCGATGCAGGCGTAAGCGGCGAATATGCGGGCGGCGGAGATGCCGACTACGCCTTGCTGAAGCGCTTCACGCACTATTTGCTTGGCCGCAGCGCGCTGGAGCGCGAGCGCATCTTCACCGACGTCAACCGCGCCCTGCGGCAGGCGGCGCGCATGGGGCTGGCGCCGGTGGATATCGCCCTGTGGGACCTGGCCGGCAAGTTCTTCAACGTGCCGATCTACAAACTGCTCGGTGGGTATAAAGAAAGCGTGCCGTGCTACGCCAGCACTTATCACGGCGACACGGTCGCCCAGGGCGGCCTGTCATCCCCCGAAGCCTATGCCGACTTTGCGGAGCAGTGCTTGGGAATGGGCTACCCGGCGTTCAAGATTCACGGATGGGGCCGCGCGCCGATCAAGCAAGAGGTCGCAAACGTGCTGACCGTCGGCAAGCGCGTGGGCGACAAGATGGATTTGATGCTGGACCCGGCCTGCGAATACATCACCTTCGGCGATGCGTTGAAGGTCGGCCGCGCGTGCGACGAGGCGAAGTTCTTCTGGTATGAGGACCCCTACCGCGACGGCGGCACCTCACAATTCGCGCACCGCAAGCTGCGCCAGTTGATCCGCACGCCGCTATTGCAGACGGAGCACGTGCGCTCGCTGGAACCGCACATCGACTTCGCCATCGCCGACGCGACGGACTTCGTGCGCGGCGACGTGGGCTACGACGGCATCACGGGCATGATGAAGGTGGCGCACGCGTGCGAGGCGCTTGGGTTGGACATTGAGCTGCACGGCCCCGGCCCCGCACAGCGCCAATGCATGGCCGCCATCCGCAACACCAATTACTATGAGATGGGGCTGCTGCACCCCAACGCCCCGGCCAGCCACGACCCACATCTCTACATGGATGGCTACCGCGATGGGCTCGACGCCATCGACGGAAAGGGTCACGTGCCCGTGCCGCAAGGCCCCGGCCTGGGCGTGCAGATCGACTGGGATTGGGTTGCCAGTCGCCGCACCGGCATGGCCGTTTATGAGTAAAGGGTTGCAGAAACTGAAGTCACGCGGTTGAAACCCCCGATCAACGCAGATAACAAGCCTCTTTTACCTATGTTCGTCTGCGTTGATCGGCGTCCCAGCTTTGATGATGCACTCGGACGGGCTCGCTTTACATACCTTTAACCACCCGCCCTTACAATCCATCCTGACCGATCATAATGGCGCCACTTGGTACGGTTGACCTCAGGTGAGCGCAAGCCGACAAGGGAGAATGACAAACGATGAGACCCATCCGATCCTTTATCGTCTCGCCCGTACTTCCCGCTCCACTCGACCGCCTTCGCGATGTGGCATATAACTTGCGCTGGGCCTGGAACCACGATGCCCTGACCTTATTCCGGAGGCTGGACAGCGACTTGTGGGAAACCACTGACCATAATCCCGTGGAGATGCTCGGTAGCATCGATCAGGCGCGCCTGGAAGCGGCGGCGGGAGATGAAAGCTTTCTCGCGCACCTGGATCGTGTGGCGCGCGACCTGGATGACTATCTCCACAACCAGGCGTGGTTTCAACGCGTTCATGGTCACGGTGGCGAGCTAGGTGCGCTGGACGCAGGCCAGCCTCTGGTGGCATACCTGTCGGCGGAGTTCGGCCTGACCGAGTGTCTATCGATCTTCGCCGGCGGCCTGGGCCTGCTGGCCGGTGACCACCTGAAGTCTGCCAGTGACCTGGGCGTGCCACTGGTCGGAGTGGGGCTGCTGTACCAGCAAGGTTATTTACGGCAGCAACTCGATTCATCCGGCTGGCAGCATGATCTGCTCGCAGCCAACGACTTCTACACCCTGCCACTCGCGTTGCAGCGCCGGCTCGATGGCTCGCCGGTCACGATCAGTGTGGAGTACCCCGGGCGCACCGTGACGGCGCAGGTATGGCGCGCCAACGTCGGGCGGCTATCCCTCTACCTCCTGGATACCAACATCGCCGCCAACCGGGCGGATGACCGCTCGATCACCGATCAATTGTATGGTGGCGACAACGAATTGAGGCTGAAGCAGGAGATATTACTGGGCATCGGCGGCTACCGCACCCTGGAGGCGTTGGGGCTGCAACCGGCCATCTGCCACATGAACGAGGGGCATTCGGCCTTCATCGGGTTGGAGCGCGCGCGTTGGCTCATGGAGCAGCGCGGCCTATCGTTCGACCAGGCGCGCGAGGCGGCCTCGGCAGGCTTGATCTTCACCACGCACACTGCCGTGCCGGCCGGCCACGACCAGTTCACGCCACAGCTCATCGACCAGTATCTGACGGACTACTACCGCTCACTCGGGTTGACCCACTACGAGTTTATGGGCCTCGGACGAACGGACCCCAACGACGAAGGTGCTCCGTTCAGCATGACTGTGCTCGCCATGCGCATGGCGGCCTACAGCAACGCCGTGAGCAAACTGCATGGCGAGGTGACACGCGATATGATGCAGAACCTCTGGCCGGGCCTGCCCCGGCAGGAAGTACCCGTCGGCCACGTCACCAACGGCGTGCACTTCCAGACCTGGATTTCGCTGGACATGGAGCAACTTTACGATCGTTACCTGGGCCCGCGCTGGCGTGATGAACCGGCGGACCAGGTCGTGTGGCAACGTGCCGGGCGTATCGCGGCCGAGGAGTTGTGGCGCACCCACGAGCGCCGGCGCGAGCGCCTGGTCGCCTTCGCCCGCCGCAGCCTGCGCAATCAGCTTCAGCAACGCGGCGCGACGCCTTCCGAGATCGACGCCGCAGACGAAGTGCTCGACCCGGAAGCGCTGACCATCGGGTTCGCCCGCCGCTTCGCCACCTACAAGCGCGCCGGCCTGCTGCTGCGCGACCTAGATCGCCTGAACCTCATCCTGAACAACCCGCAACAGCCGGTGCAGATCATCTTCGCCGGCAAGGCACACCCCCGGGACACCGAAGGCAAAGAACTGATCAAACAGGTCGTGTCGGTATGCCGGCAGGAGCGTTTCCGCCGCCGCATGGTGTTCCTGGAAGACTATGACATTGAGATCGCGCGCTACCTGGTGCAGGGCGTCGACGTATGGCTAAACACGCCCCGTCGCCCGCTGGAGGCCAGCGGCACCAGCGGCATGAAGGCGATGGCTAATGGCGCGTTGAACCTGAGCGTGTTGGACGGCTGGTGGGACGAGGCGTGGGGCGGCGATGCGTCCGACGGTGCGCCTGCCGCCAGACTGATCGGTTGGGCCATCGGCACGCGCAACAAGTTCAATGACCCCAACGAACAGGACCAGGCCGAAGCCGACGCCCTGTATGCGCTGCTCGAACACGATGTGGTTCCCACGTTTTATGATCGCTCTGCGGCGGGCTCGCCGCACCGCTGGGTGGAGCGCATGAAAGCCTCTATCAGCCAGTTGTGTTACTTCTACAACACGCACCGCATGGTGCAGGAATACACGGAGCGCTTCTACTTGCCGGCAGCGGCGCGCTATTGGCAACTGATGTCGGACGACATGACAGGCGTTAAGGAACTCGCGGCCTGGCGACAGCGTGTACGCGCGAACTGGCAACATGTGCGCGTCGAGACGGTAGACATTGATTCGTCCGCCACGCCCAAGGTGGGAGACGCATTCGACGTCGTCACAGAGGTGAGCCTGGGTGGCCTGGCGCCGGAAGACGTGGCCGTGGAACTGTATTGCGGCAGCCTGACGCCGGAGCGCGCCTTCGTCGAACCTTCCGTAGCCCCCATGAACCCGTGCGGCGGATCGGACGGGCGCTGCCGTTTCGAGATCAAAGGGGTGCAATTTCTCAACAGCGGCCTGCAGGGCTGCACGGTGCGTGTGATGCCGCACCATCCGCACGCACCAACGAATGCCCTACCCGGCTATGTGGTGTGGGCCGACGGTCAGTGAGGTGAACAAACGTCAACATCCTCGGCCCGCTAAAAATGGCCGGTACGTCGTTCGCGATATACAAGCGCACGCCCAAACCGGCCTGCACTGCATGAAACTGTTGCGCAGCCGCAACGTGTTCACGGCGTGCCTATAATCGCGCAAAGAGGAAATCATGTCTTGTTCAATCAAACTCTCGATGTTCATCGATCCCGATCCGGCTGAGGACGAGTTGCTCTTCGCCCGCCAGCTTGGCATGGATTGCGTCTACACATGGCTAAAAGACGAACAGTGCAGCTTCGATTACCTCACGGCGTTGCGCAGCCGCGTCGAGGCCGCCGGGCTGCAACTCTATAACGCCGGCAACATCCGGCTGGGCAAGTCCGACAAGATTCACCTGGCATTGCCTGGGCGCGACGAGATGATCGAGCAGTTCTGTGTTTTTCTCCGCGACCTGGGACGCGCAGGCATCCACACCACCACCTTCACCTGGGAGCCCGACCAGGTGTGGAGTTCGGCGCCGGGCGAGAATCGCTTCTCCGTCGCGCGTCATGTGGACATGACGGATCTCTATGCGCGGCCATTCACGCACGGGCGCGCGTATGAGCGTGAAGAGCTGTGGGAGAACTTCACCTACTTCTGCCGGCGCGTCATCCCGGTGGCCGAGCAGGCCGGGGTGCGCCTGGCGCTGCACCCCAATGACCCGCCGGTGGATGGCAAGCTGGGCGGCATCCCCTGCCTGATTCACAGCTACGCCGATTACCGGCGCGCCTTCGAGATTGCCGCCAGCCCAAACCTGGGCATGGAGTTTTGCGTGGGCTGCTGGCTGGAAGGCGGCTCCGCCTTTGGCGACCTGTTTTCTGCTGTGCGCGAGTTTGTGGCCGAGGGGCGCATCTACATCGTGCACTTCCGCAACGTCACCAGCCCCCTGCCCGTCTTCACCGAGACCTATCTCGACAACGGCTACATGGATATGTATCGCGTGATGAAGCTCTTCTGCGACACGGGCTACAACGGCACGATGATTCTGGATCACTCGCCGCAAATGCCGCCGTCCTATAAGGGTGCTTCCACCGCTTACGCCATCGGCTACATGCGCGCACTCATGCAACGCGCCGAGGCGGCGTAAGCATCTCTAACACGAAGTAACGAAGAATCTCTATATTTCTTTGTATCCTTTGCTTCTCTGCTTCTTTGCGGTTCAACTGATGATTCACCGCAGAGTCGCAGAGGTTTTTCGTCTCTTTGCTTCTTTGCTTCTTTGCGGTTGACTCCGGATTGCGCTACAGAGACGCAAAGAACACAAAGGATGACGAGCGAAAGATAGTCTGAGGAAGGAGGGTCTTGATGGAAACTACGTCTGATGCGTTGATCGCCGAGTTCGCCCGGTATAACCTGTGGGCGAACCTGGAACTGTTGAAAGCGTGTGAAGGGCTGAGCGAGGATCAGCTTCAGGCTTCCGCGCCCGGCACGTTTGGCACCATCCGCGATACGCTGATGCACCTCGCCGGCTCTGAAGGATACTACCTGTTCTTGCTCAGCGGCCAGAAGATCGTGGCGCCATTCAAAAAGGGGGATCGCCCAAGCGTGGCCGAGATTCGCCATTACGCCGAGCACGTCGGCTCAATCCTGGCCGACGTCATGGTGCACACCAGCCTCGACGCGCCCGTCCGCGAAGAGGATGACGGGCAGGTCTACACCTATAAGGCAGTCGTTGTGCTGATCCAGGTAATCAATCACGGGGTCGAACATCGCACCAACGTCACGACCATCCTGGCCCAACTGGGCGTCAAAACGCCGGGCATCGACGGTTGGGGTTACCTGAATGCACATCTCGATCGGCTGGGCATCCGTTAGCCCAATCATCCTCGAATGATGGCGCGGGGAGTCGTTATATAGGCGACTCCCCGCGCCATCATCGTTTCTTGAAAGGGTATTCCCCCGTACTTGTGTTCTTTCGTGAAGATTCGTGGATGGCACTCTACCAGGGCCTGGTCATTATCCGCCGATCGTTCACATGCGCATGGCGAACGGCAGGTACAGCCGTTGCGGCGTGGAGAGATCAATTGTGTGCGTGTTCATCACCGCACCGGCGGCGTTGCGAGCCGTCACGGTGATCGTTTGCATCCCCTCGATGTGCCAGGCAAAGGTGACTGTGTCCGTTAGCCCGACCGTATGCGTGACGGGTATCTGACCCGTGGCTTGCCAGACGTAGGTGATTGGCAGCGTCGCCGTCAGCGGGGCAACCTGGGCGCTGAACGAATGAGGCAGGTCCGCAAACCCGCTTGCAGGCCCGCTGATCGTCACACTGCTCAGCGAGGCGGGCGCCAGGGTCGTCGTGGAGGTGAGCCGGTAGAGCGCGCCGTTGCCCACGGCGTAGAGTTCACCGTTTCTATCCTCCCCAAAGGAATGCAGACCGCCGGTGTTGAACACCTGGGTGGACGTGTACACGCCGGGGCTGGGTTGCCACATCGCCCACAGGTCGCCGCTGCACAAGTCGGCATAGAAGTAATCGCCATACAGCCACCAGTAGCTGGGGCCGCGATACACATAGCCGCCGATGACGGCGCAGTTACCGCCGGCGTGGCTATATTCCATCACCGGCATCTGCGGCGGGATGTTGCTGGGCGTGCAACTGAGCGAATAGGCGTGCGTGCCTTCGTACTGGCTCCAACCATAGTTCACGCCCGCAGCGTGCCCGGTGGGCTGGACATCGACCTCCTCCCACGCCCCTTGCCCCACGTCGCCGATGTAGAGATCGCCGGTGAGCCGGTCAAACGAGTTGCGCCACGGGTTGCGCAGACCGATGGCGAAAATCTCGCCGCGCTGGGTAGGGCTGAAGACGTTGGCCGCGGGGAGCGTGTAGGTCACCTGGCCTACCACGTCCAGGCGCAGCAGTTTGCCGCGCAGGTCATTCAGGTTTTGCGCCGCGCAATACGGCACGTTGTCGTAGTTGCCGCCGTCGCCCGTGCCCGTGTAGAGCAACCCATCGGGGCCGAAGGCCAGCCAGCCACCATTGTGATTGTCGTAGGTGGGATGCGGGATCGTGAGCAGCACCACGCCCGAGTTCGGGTCGGCCACGTCGGGGTTGGCCGAGACGCTATAGCGGGCGATGGTCAGGTCGCGGTTAGGGGCGGTGTAGTAGATGTAGAAGCGTCCCGTAACGGCATAGTTCGGCTCGAACGCCAGGCCCAGCAGTCCTTGCTCGCTGTTGGTCTTGATCTTACTGCTCACATCGAGGAAGGCGGTGGGCAACAGCGCGCCGTTGCGAACAATCTTGATTGCGCCGGTTTGCTCCACGACGAACAGACGCTCGTCGCCGGCGTGCGTCACGTAGAGCGGTTGGTTCAGGCCAGAGACGACCGTCGTCAGGCCGATGCTGATGTGCGGGTCGTTCGGCGGCGGGGCGGCCTGGGCAGGCGCGCCGGAAAGGAACAGGGCTGCGATGATGAGTGCGCCACACAACGTCGAAAACTTGGCAGGTGGGGTTTTCATCATGCGCCCAATTGTAGTGGGCCCAGGCTCACACAAAGCAACGAAGAATACTAAGGCTTGAAAAACTACAAAGACACGCACGCACAAAGGGCACGAAGAATCTCTATGTTTCTTTGTATTCTTTGCTTCTCTGCTTCTTAGCGGTTAGATCAGACTCACACAAAGTAACCAAGCAACGAAGATCACGAAAAATCTCTATGTTTCTTTGCTTCTACGCTGCTCTGCTTCTTCGCTCCTTTGCTGTGAGAGCTGCTTTACCACCAAGATGCCAAAACATAGTGACAATTAAAGCTATACCAATATTGACATGCCGGTACGTAGCAGTATACTTACATCACTCATTGAAACTGCTTTCTTCTTGTGTGTTTTGCTTGTATGGCCTGGTTTCGAGTTGGCTTGGCCATGCGGGACGAGCCGACAGGAGGTTGATTCATGTTCAACAGCAGTATGAGCGACGCACTTCATCCAGAACATAGCAGCAAAGGCTTCACAATCTCATAACGGCCACAGCACGCCCTACTGATGCACAAAATGAGAGAAAATCGCCACCGAACAGCATCTAGGCTATCCGGTACCAGTTCATTCGCGTAATCAGGAGATGAGTCGAGGAGGTCTTATGGCTAAGCCGGCGCCCGAACAAACGAACACCTTTTCGCCCGCCCAGGTGAAAGATTGGTTCGGTATCTCAAGGACCACCCTCTTCCGGTGGGAGCAGGAAAATCGCATCCCAAAAACGAAACGCGGCAACAATAAAGAGAGGGCTTACGATCAGACACACCTGCGTCGCATCTACGAACTGGTATGCGAGAAACTCAACCAGGAATTGGAACTCTCGGTGCGCGACAACCCCGACGATGAGCAAACCTGGCGGCGCATGATGGAGCGCATCTATAAGGCGAAGCTCTTCGCAGGTGATCCCAATGTAGCGCTCAACGCCATTCGCGAACTGAAAGCAGTTGCGACAGAACAAGGGCTATCCCAAGACACGGCCAAACTGCTCGTCGATTACCTGTATTCCGGGCTATGCACCAACAAGACCGCCCGGCGAATGATCCTCGAAGTGCTATTGGAGAATGAGAAGCGCGTTGAGTGAGCATTAGCCAGGAGCGCAGTCCAATGATCGACTATGACGTGCAGGCGTTCATCACTGATTTGTTGCGGCTGTTCTTTTTGTCCACCGGGCTGGCCGGCACCTATTACGAGATCAACGAAAAAGGTGAAGCGAAGGAAATCGCCAGGTCGGAGGATGGCTTTTTCCCCAAGTATTGTCACGCCATATGGGACCTTCAGCAGGGAGCCGCCAGGAGAACTTGCGATAAAGACATGTGTGTACGCGCCGCCCAGGCGCTCATGTCGCGCCGGAATGAAACGATGTGCCACGCGGGCCTGGTGAGCTTCAGCCAGCCCATCGCGGTTTATGGCAGGATCATCGGCGTCATTCAATATGGCGGCGTCGTATCAGGCGACGAGACGCGCAAAGCAGAACAACTGGCGCGCCACGCGCTCGCCATGCAGACGTTGGAAGCCAGCCCATCCGAAGCAGAGCACTTGCAAGCGCTACTCGTGAACCCAGCCCGCACCTTTAGTCGTGCGCAAATCGACCTGCTCCAACACATCGCACGATCGCTGAGCACTGTGACTGCGCAGTTCATCAGGCAGAGGCGCATCCGCGAAGGCGCCAACCATGACTTGCAGATACGCTTGCAGGCGGCGCTCGCAATGGCCGACAACCTGTTAACCGGGCTGGAAACGGCATCGCCCTACTACAAAAGCGTGGAGGGAATCGTCTCGGCGATCGAGGCGGCGGCAGATGCGATGCACGGCTCCACGAGCGGGCGCTACCTGCCTCAAGACTACCGCTTTACCCAGCAGCCAATCGCCGAGTTCATCAACCACGCATACGATCTGTGCCGGCCGGAAGCGGAAAAGAAGGGCGTTCGCGTGATCATCGATCTACAGCCTCGCCAGGGCAACGTGATCTTACAAGCCTCAAAAGCCCATCTTCAGACCGCCTTCGACAACATCCTGCAAAATGCCGTGAAATATTCGTATCGCAGCACGCTAAACTCCGACACACGTCACATCCAGGTGAAAGGGCATCTGCTGCATAGCGGGTATGAGATCACTATCGAAAATTATGGGGTGGGCATTGAACCTGACGAACTAGAGCGCATCTTTGAAGAAGGTTACAGAGGGCGCTTGACCCAGGGGGAGTATCGCACCGGGGGCGGGCAGGGGCTAGCCCTGGCCAAACAGGCGATCACAAAACATCATGGGCGAGTAACAGCGACGAGTGATCCGGCGGGTGAGGCGGACGATGGGACACGCCCATACGTCACTCGCTTTAGTATTTGGCTGCCGCTCAAGCAACCAGAGGAGAGAGGTGTCGAATGACGAACAAAACCATTGCCTGGATCGAAGACGACATCGATATTATTGACCCGGTCGTCATGCCTTTACGTAACGCGGGGTTTCAGATCGACGAATACCGCAATTATGAAGAGGCGAAGAGCCAGTTTGACAAAATCTGTGCCGCAGATCTCGTGCTGCTCGACATCTTGATTCCACCAGGACGCAACAATCCGGCAGATGGGGAATACCTGGGGCTTAATATCCTCGATGAGATGAACGAGCGGCACGTGAAAATGCCCATCATTGTGCTCAGCGTGGTCGCAAACAGGGTGCAGGTGGAATGGGACAAGTACCAACTCACCCTGCGACGCGAGTCCAAGCCGATCCGCCCTTCAAAGTTAAAAACCATCGTTTTTGAACTGCTTGGGCTGAGCAACACCTGAATTGTCGTTTCGCCAAGTTGGTGATAATAGCGGCTTTCTTTTCAGAGAGCCGCTATTTTATTACATAAAATGATTGACAAACGGCATGCCACACCTTATAGTATCAACTGGAGTTTACTAGAATATACTAATACACTCCATCAGGTATATATAAGTATACCGACCATAGTGAGGCCAAACATCGGTCTCCTTCCTTCTCGCTCGGGCAGGTAAGTAGTGAAGCGGGCACCCTGGTGTGCCAAAGTGGAGGTGCGAAATGCTCGTATCTCAACAAAGCTCCGGTAAGTACATCCTGTTAGGTGGAATGCTAGCAGTGGGTATCACGGCCTTTGCGGTCTTCTTCATCACGACGCTTGTTCGGCAGGTGAAAGATGACACGCAGACACTCAATAGCCAGACGGCGACAATTGCCTCGCTCCAGCAACAAGTTATCCAGCGAACGCAGGAACGCGATGCCGCACTACAACAAAGCCAGACTTACAGCCAGGCACTGCAAAACGCTCAGCACGAGTTGAATAAAGTCCAACTTGAGAAGCAGGGCCTGCAGACCGAAAACGAGGCGTTGCACAGACAGATCGACAATGCAAATGCAAATAATGCTGCGCACGCGCAAACCTTGCCTTCTCAGCCTGTAAATCCGCAATCGGAGGTCAGGGGGCTGGCGTTTAACCCGGCGACGACCATCTTGATCGGCTTCGTGCTAAGCATCACACCTTTGCTCTCCCTGCTTGCAGGCGTCAAGGTCTTCGTCGGCAAGCGCCAGCGGGACAACGCACAAATCGCGCAACTGGAGGAACAGATCATGATGTTGCAAATGTATAACGCCCAACTGGCCAACAAACTGGTGGAGATGCGCCAGCGCTACCAGTATGAACTGGCCCAGGCGCGCCGGCTGAACCGACCTTAAAGCGCAACCGGCGCAACGAATCAGGTTGAGCGAGGCTCAACCTGATTCATAGATTAGCGAAGTCCACACCAGATTTGTTGGCATTCGCGCGGATGCGTGGAGAAAGATTTATGCCGTGCGCGGCAACGCGACGCGCAAGAAGTTTAGCCAGTTGGTGCTGAGCACCGCCTCGCGGGCCTGTGCCGGCAATACGTCACCCACGCGCACCAGGTCGGCCACCGTGTCAATTTCTTGCGGGCTTTCTTCAAGGCCCAACCCGCCGTCCAGGTCCGACCCAATGCCCACGTGTTGCCAGCCGGCGATGCGCGCGATGTACTCCGCGTGCCGGCGCAGATGCTCGCGCAGCGTGACGGGGATGGTGTGGTCCGCCCGCCAGCGCGGCTCCAAAAAGCTGTTGTAGAGCACCAGGCCGATCACACCGCCCCGCTCGGCCAGGGCGCGCATCACCTCGTCGCTCAGGTGCCGGTCGGTGGGGGTGAGTGCCCGCACGTTGGCGTGCGAAGCGCACACGCGCGGGAAGCCCATCTCCAGCCCCTGCCAGATGCCCTCTTCGGCCAGGTGCGAAATATCCCAGGTGAAGCCCTGCTGAGCCATCTCCTGCATCAATGCCACGCCCTCGGGCGTCAATCCGCCGTGCCTGAACGTGCTGCTGCCGCCGCGCACACCGGTGCCATAGCGATTGCTCTTCGTGCTCTTTGAGCCTTTGTTTCTTTGGGTGAGTTATTCGAAACCGGCATCCCCATCGCTTACGCGTTGATAACGGGAGGCTCCGGCTCAGCCACCCCCTGCCCCACCTCCGCGCGGTAGCGCCAGCCGATCTCTCGCACGCCCCACCACGCCACGACGCCGAAGAGCACCATGAAGGCTTCGATGCTCCACACCCGGGCAGTGGTTTCCACGCCCCACAACTGCGCAAAGGCCGCGACGGTATCCACCGCGCTCTTGTAGACGAACGAGAGCCACATCCAGCGCGCCTGCCCCTTGAGCACGCCATAGAACAGCAGCACGTTGCAGAAGAGGTGCACAAAGACGATCGCCAGGCGCTCGGTGATGGGCGCCAGGTCGTATAGCACGTCGTTGGAGCGTGCCAGCGTGGTGAGCGTTTCTGCGTTGAATGATTGCGGCGTCAGCAGCCCGGCCAGCATGGCCGCCAGCGAAGCACCGCCCAGCAACAAAGCCTCCAACGCGCCGAACCCGATGCCGAACGCAACCGCCTTACCCCAGGGGGCACGCGCCAGGCGCTTGTGGTGCAACAGCCACCACGTGAGCAGCACCTCCGTCACGCCGGTGAGCGCCCCCAGGTAGACGTAGAGCAACAGGTTGCTGGGTGCCCACAGGTTCTCCGGCACGTAAAGTGCCTTACTCACAGCCGGGTTAGCCACCAGCGCGATGGCGAACTTGACTGCCACAGTAACCACCCACGCCAGGCCGCCCAACCCCAACATGCCCCACGTGCCGCCGTGGCGCAGAGAATAGACGACGAAGCCAATCGCCACCGCCAGCATGCCGATGCCGGGCAGCAAAATGACAGGGGAGAGATCTGAAGAGGAGGCTGCCGAAGCACAGCCCGCCAACAGAACAGCGCACGACAGCATGCCGCCAATGCCTTTCAAAGTCGGTTTCATTGATTTCTCCTGTGGATGAAGGGGATTTTATAGGAGGCTGGGGCCAGGCGCCAACACAGGCCGGGCTCACCAGGGCAAGCTCGCAAGGCGCCCGTTGCTCGCCGTTGCAGCCGGGCAACGGGCATATCGCGCCAAGCGCTAAAGCTTAATACTGCTCGAACCGTTCGACGTCGAGGATAAATACAGTCGCGCTGCCGATAGACACCTTGGATTGCCGCGCGTTAGCCGCGCTCTCGTTTGACGTGTCCGCGTCGGATTCGCGGTGCTGGCCCATCTGCTGAAACACATCCAGCACCTCGTTCACCTTCTCATCTTCCACGCCCAACAGCAGCGTCGCATTATCGCGCCGCAGCAAGCCGCCGGTTGTCGCGATCCGCGTGACCCGATGCCCCGCTTCAACAAGCGCCGTGGAAATCTTCGACACGTCCTCCGCCTGCACGACGGCCATCACCATCTTCATTGTCAGTATCCTCCTAGATAAAGATGTGCACTCACTACCCACCGCTTCATCACGACTCCACCGCCACGGTCGTCGAGTCCCTCTGATCCAACGGCCAGAGTGATACGAATGCAAGGCTATTCTAACTGGTCATGCCAGACAGCGCCTGCTCAATGTCCTGCGCACACCTCACTTAATCGATGCGTGTAGTAGCGGAAGTTCTCGTATGATACGTCGGGCGGGATGGAGTGATCGGTGTGCGGAATGTAGCCGCCCTCCTCGATCAGCGGGCGCACGCGTTCCAATTCGGCGTCGATCGCCGCGTGCCCCTGCGCCAGTGCGCGCTTATCCACACCGCCCCATATGCGCAGCTCGCGGCCATACTTCCGGCGCACCGCCAGCACGTCCATGCCAGCCTGCACCTCGAACGGATACAGGAAGTTCAACCCGGCATCCATCCACACCGGGATGAGCGAATCCATTCGCCCGTCGCTATCCAGCCCGATGAAGGTGACCCCACGCCCGCGCAGAAAATCCACCACGCGCCGATAACGCGGCAACATATACTTCCGCACCTGGTGCGGCGAAATTAGTGGCGCCGTCTTATAGGCCATATCTTCCCAGAAGCTGAAAGCATCGATAGTGGTCACGTCCAGGATGCGCCCCATCATGGCGATGATGAAATCCGCGTTGGCATCCATCATCTCTTCCACGAAGGCCGGGTCATCATAGAAGAGTGTGCACAGGCGTTGCACGCCCACCAGGTTGCGCAACGGGCCGAAGAAGCCGCCCCAACGATCCGAGATGATGACGAAGGGTTGCTGCTTGGCGCGCAAGGCACGCAACTGCGCTTGCCAATCCGCGCCCAGGCGTAGCGCCAGGTCCGGCTGCATCCGTTCGCGCCAAAAACGCCGGAACTCTTCACGCGTATCCACGGGGAACTTCACGAACTGGGGCATCGAACTCATCGGGTTGCCTTTCAGTTCGCGCATCAAGATGCCTTCGTGATTCACGTACAGGACGTGTTCCTCGTCCTCTTCAATCACCGTGTGCTCAAACGGCGGGCAAGGGAAGAACCACTGGCCTTCCCAAAGCCGCTTATCGTCGCCGTCGTCCGGCGGGCAGTCGGGGTCATAGCCTTCCGCGCGCCAGCGCTCGGCCGTCTCGGGCCACGGCCCCCAAATCCAGAACGGGGCTCTATCCACGGGCTGATAGTTCATGCAGGCATGAAAGCGTTCAAGTTCATTCATGGGTATTCACGATGAAAGGGCGGCGCACCCTCGCTCCACGCAACGATGCGCCGCCGTGAGCCCACCTGCACCTTGCACCTGGATGGGCATACTCAGGTCAACCTTCTGCCAGGATGCGGTCCACCACTTGCTGCCGATAGTCGTGCGAGAGCGACCTGAAGTAGGCGCTATAGCCGGTGACGCGCACCACCAGGTCGGGGTATTTCTCCGGGTCGGCATGCGCGGCCAGGATCGTGTCCTTAGAGACCACGTTGATGTTGATCAGCGTCCCGCCCTGGGCGTTGTGCGTCTTGATCAGGCTCTCGATGGCCTCGACGCCGCCATATTCCAGCGCCAGGTGGCTATCCAGGTCCATCTGCAAGGGTGCCGAATTGCCCCAGCCGGGTTGCGTCACCGCCACAGCATTCGACTTGGCCGTCGGCGCGGATACACCACCCAGCATAAAGCCGGGGTCGGGGTTCGAGCTGTGCGAGATGGGGGCGCGGGCGTGCCGGCCATTCGGCGTAGCGCCCAGGTTTTCTCCAAGTTGCCCAACGCAACCATGCGAGAACAGGCCCGGCAACACGCGAAAACCATTTGGCGTGGGTGTGTCTCGTACCAGGTGCGTGTAGAGATCCGAGACGCGCTTGGCCCACCAATCCGCGCGTGAGCCGCCGGTGCCGTAACGCGGGATGTTCTTCAACATCAGGCGCACCTTCTCGCCGTCGGGCCCGGCAAAGTCATCGGCCAGTGTTTGAGCCAGTTGCTGCCAGGTCAGGCGCTTCTCCTTCACCACGCGTTGTTCGATGGCGGCGAACGAATCGGCCACCGTCGCCAGACCCACGCCGTCGCAGGTCAGGTTATAGATGTCCACCCCGCCGGCGGATACGTCCAGTCCGCGCTCCAGCGGCCCGTGGCAGAACAGGTTCAGCACGATCTCCGGCAGGTTGCGCGATTGGTAGGTCATGTGCCAATCGAAGCCCTGCTTGATGGTGTCCACGCTGATGCCCAGGTGATGGACGTAGCGCTCCCACAAGGCTTCCATCGCATCTGCGTTGGTGTGTGCCTGGTCGCCCAGGCTCGCCACGGTTTCGTCGAAAGCGAGCAGGAAGGGCGCCGTCATGCACAGGCGCGTGACGTCTTGCAAACAATATTCGACGCCGGGCAGCGCCGTCCAGTTGCAACCCACCTTGGCCCGCAGCCGAGCCACCTGGATCGGAATGCCATTGCGGGCGTAACCCTCATCAAGCCCCTTGGAGCAGGAATAGTCCACGCCGGTGCCGTCTTCAAACAGATGTTTGACGGCCAGGCGCAACAACGCGGGGTTCAAGTGATCGTGCACGCGCACGGCGATGTCGGCAGGGATGTGCAGTTGATGCACGGCTTCCAGGATCAGGAAGGACATGCGGCTGGTCAGGTCGCGCTCGCCATCGGGCGTGGGGCCGCCCACCTGCGAATAATGCGTGTCGTTGAAGAGCAAGCTGGCGACACACCACACGACCTGCGCGTCGTAATCGTCCAGGTGTGCCGTGTCCTCGTTGCGCATGGCCTGCGCGGCGGTCTCCGGCGCCTGGGCCGTTCGCTCAGCCTCGTAAAACGGGCGTAGCAACTCGTCCAACTGCCCTAGCGCGCCGGCGGTGGCCCACATGCTATCCACCGCCTGGAACCAAGCCAGGAACTGGCAAGCCTCGCGCAACGTGCGAGGCGGGTTGTCCACCAACCATTCGTTCATCGCGGCGATTTGCAGCAGGTTGTCGCGCACCGCCGGGTCCGCCTCCAACGCCGCCATCTCGCGCGCCTTGGTCACGTGCTTGGCAATCCACTCCTGCACGCCCAGGATGAACGTCTCTTCTCCATCATAGAAGGAGGCCATCTCCGAGCCGGGGGTGGGCTGATTCAAGTCACGATAGGTGCGCAACTTCTTCAGCAAACCGCCCCAGCCCAATTCCAGCCCGATGCGCATGTCCGGCCCCAGGTGGTTCATCGCGAGGATGCCGGTGAAGACCAGGTTATATTTCTCGTGCAGCGAGTAGAGCTGAGTCGGCAAATCTTCCGGGCGCCATTGGCCGCAGCCAGGGATCAAATCGATCCACGCGCCGGCCAGCGCGCTTTGCGGGTGAATGTAGACCGGGTGCACCCCCAACCAGGCGCGGAAGTTTTCACCGATGCTCTTCGCGCCGTAGTACACCCCCGAAGGGTGATTCGGCCTGATCTGAAATGGGACCGGCTCCGGCCAGGGGATGTTCCCCTTGTCGTCGGAGTCACGATAACCTTGCAACTTCAACTTGAGCGCGGTGTGCTCTATCTTTGTCTGCCGTAGCGCATCGATGCGCCGGCGATACATTGCTTCTTGAGTGCTCATGGTTACTCGAATGGTGCGTCCTAATATGTATTGCATCTATGTCGTTTGCCGGGCAAACGATCTTGCGGCAATTGTATTACCGGGCCCCGTTATGGACGAATGACTCGCCAACCCGCCTCAGGCCAGGGATTCACGAAAAGACACTTCCACCAGCGGGCTCTCTTTCACCCACCTATCCAGATCGGACGAATGACCCGTCGAGCTTACGATGTGCGACATGATCTCGCGGCGCTGCGTCGCGTCGGTAATCGGCGTGGCATGCGCGGGCAAATCGGCCTGCACGCCCTGTTTCAGGTGAAAAGTGAACTCTGGATTTGCCACCAGGTTCGCATACCAATCGCGTTTGCCGGGCAGCCCGCTGATGTAAACGTGCCCATTGACGTTGTGATACCAGATCTCGATGCGGTGCGGTGTGCCCGTCTTGCGCCCCCGCGTCGTGATGTCAATCGTCTGCCCCTGCGCCAATGCGCGTCTCACTTGCTCGTCCATTCCAACACCTCCACAAATCACACCCAATTCTAGAGCCATTGCCAATTTGGTTTATGGGGGCTGGAGACCTGACAGGCGGCATACAACCGTCACGCCTGTCAGGTTTTGCTGACGCTATCATTGTGAGTTGGGGACCTCAGCACGCCGTATACTTAAGGGGTGACGCAACTCTCTGTGAAGAAGATTCTTGCCTATGATTTCACCACCGAGTGAGATGCAATGGGCTGCCGCGCGCCAGAACCTGCGCGAATGGTTGGCCGCACACCAAAAGTCTCAGAGTGAGCTGGCACGATTGGCGGGCGTGAACCGCAGCGTGGTAAACCGCTTCCTGGAGAAGGAACAGCCGCTCAGCATGGCCAGCGCGATCAAGTTGTATAGCGTCGTCAAGCTGGATCTGGACGCAACGGAACGCCGGCGCTGGGTGGAATGGCTGCACCTGGAGCACATGCTGGCCTCGTTAGGGGAATCCCTTTCACCCTCGCCTGAAGCCCCCAACCCGCTTGAGCCATACGCCAATATCAAGGCGGGCTTCCATTGGATGAACCAGGCGTGGGCAGTTTTAAAAGATCGGACGCGTATTCCCGAGTCACTCTCCTTGTTTGCCAAAGCAGAACAGGCATTTGGCCCCTACTCCAGCATGGCGGCGCTGGCAGCTTGTGGTCGCATCGAACAATTGATTAACCTGAGCGACGTACTGCAAGCGGAACAGGAAGTCTTTCGGGTGGAACAGGTTTACCGGCAGGTGATGGACCCCCAAACGCGTAAGCGGTTCCTCGACGTTAGAGGATGGGTCGCTTTCGATAGCTGTGACTATTCTGCAGCAATCCACATTGCAAATGAACTGTGGAAGATGGAAAGGGAACACAGTATTGGGATATATGCTGAGCACTTTGCCGGCTTAGCTCAACTGGCAATCGCCGAGCGTCTCGACGCACATAGCCCCCAGCGGCAACGTTTGCTGATACAGGCGGAGGGAAATATGCGCCTCATGTGTCACTATGCCGAACAGAAAGGGGAGATCGCAGACATCGGCTTTCAACATTTCCGGCTGGCACAAATCCTGCGCGAGCAAAATCGCTCCCACGAGGCAAACGCCGAGATCAATTATGCGCGCCGATGTTTTGTTGGAGAAGCAGCAAACGGCCACATTGACATTGAAGAGGCTAACCTGGCGCTTCTCAATGGAGATACGGTCCACACTCGCACCAGAGCCGAAGCCGCACAAGAAGGTTGGCTAGAGCAATACTATGCGGGAGGACTAGGCCGGGCTGCTGCGGTGGCCGCCATGTCATTCTGGATGGAAGGCCACGCACAGCAAGCCCTGGAGCCGGCGGTGGTCGCCGCCGGCATCGCGCCAAAGGGAGCCTGTTTCAAAGGGGATCGTTTCATTGATCTGCCGGGGCAGATCAACCAGGACGTGCGTGCCGACCTGGATGCGCGTCAGCACGCCGCGTTCATCGCGACGCTGCGCGAACGCGTCTATGTACGCAGCGGTTACTTCGCCTGCCTGGCGCGCGTGGTGCCCGACCGCTCCGGCGATGTGCTGGCATTGCTGGCCGGCCTTGAGAACGGCGCACATCCTTCGAGCCGTTAGCATCAGCGACGACATCGGCTCGAAGCCGACGTCTGGCGAAGAAAACCCGCTGCGCGGGTCAGGCAGGACAAAATCCCGCATTGCATGGATGGATCAGGGTCTTTTGAAACACTCTCTCAGCCAATCAGCCGCCGCACCCCATCCTTGAACGCGGTATAGGCAGGCTTGGGCGTGTTGTCCACACCCACCAATCCCCAGGCGATCTCCAATGGGCAATCGGGTGAGCCACACTGCCAGCACTCTTCCTGGTCTTCCCAGCGATAGAAGAACATGCCCATCAGTTTCTCGCGTTGGGTGGCGAAACCGTCCATCGCCTGCTTCACGAACTGGGCCTGTACCTCGGGTGTGTGACCGCCGCCCCAGGTGGCCGGCCAGCGACGGAACTGGCATGCCGTGACGCCCGCCTTATTTGCGCGCACTTCCTCCGGGCTCATCACGTCACCCTTGGAAGCAAAGCCCCACTCATTCACCAGCACCGGCTTCTGCGTCAACGCATAAAGCTCCGCGATTCGCGGCGCCCAGTTCTCCGGCCCGCCTTCGGCCCACGAGCCGTAGTAACCGTCGATGCCGCAATAGTCCAGCGGGGTGTGCGGGTCCGCGTAGAGCCGGCCATACAGATAGTAGGCCGCTGGTGCCCCTGCGGCGTTCGGGCCAACGATGAGCGATGGATCGGCCCCCTTCAAGCCCAGCGCCCCGTGCAAGATCATTTCTGCGCCCTGGCGCGGGTTCAGCGGCCCGGCGAATAACTCAATGTCCAGTTCATTCGCAATCTGCCACATCTGCACTAGGCCACGCAAGTCCTGGGCCAGGAATGCGCAAACCTGCTGATAGGTGCGGAAATAATCGTCACTGCCTATCGCACCTGCCCAGGCCGGGAACAGGCTGCGCCAGTGGAACTGCATCTTGCCGGATGCGTCGGGCTGGTAGCCGCCGCCGACGGGCAAGGGCGTGATCCCCATCACCTTGAACCCTTTCGCGGCCCAGCTTTGGGCCGCGGCGCGTGCCTGTTGATACTGCTCGCTTAGCGCACCGCCGATACGGTCAGTGAACGGGAAAGGAAAATCCTGGCGAATCCAGGCGATGCCGGCTCCTTTCATCAGCTCTGTGCTGGCATTTTGGGAAGCACTCGTCCCAATCACGATGTTATTCACGGCAAAGCTCCTTTAAGACGCACGAAGGATCGAAGACGAAGAGGCCATCGAACCCGCCCCGTCCTCAGGACGGTGAGCCTTCTCTCATCCCCAATCTCCAATCTCTAATCTCTTTCCCTCTATCGCAACGACACTTCCAACCCCTGGTCGTCCACGATCATGTTCATGCTGGCGCGGAAGTTGGCCGTGTCGCGCACATGGGCGAGGTAATCGGCCAGGTCACGCGCACAATTAACCGAGTTATGCGCCAGCACCAGGCTGCCTGGGCGCAACGCGTGCAGGCCCGTCTCCAGCAAATCCAGGTAGATGGACTTGCCGCGCCCCTCGGTGCCGTCGGCGTCCAGGTAGAGCAGGTCAATCGTGCCGGCGAAGCGTTCCAACCAGGGCAGGCCGTCTTCCGCCAGCACTTCGGCTTGCCGGGCGGGGTCGATCAGCCATACGTTGCGCCGGGCGCGCGCCGCTTCTGCGGGGTTGATCTCCAGCCCCACCAGTCGCTCAGCGTGATACGTCGCGCCGGGGCCGATGGCCGCGCCTGCGTTGGAGATGAAGGTATTGCCGCAGAAAATACCCACCGCCACCATCACGCGCGGCTGCGCGATGGCGTTGATCGCGTAGATCAGCCGCTGCATGCGCGGGGTGATGGCCGTCCAGGGAATCTCAAACTGCTCGCGCACCGCCACGCGATGCGCCAGGAAACGCGTTTTGTCATACGCAGTATGCGACAGAATGCCGGCCCGTTTGAGCGCCGCCAACGCCTGGTCCACGATCTCATCCTCGCGCCCCGGCGTTTCATAAGTTGGGAAGGGTTCGTCCCGCTTGAATTGATGTCGCTGCCATTCATCTGCTTCAAAGCAAAGTGCCATGTTTGCCTCCGAGTGATATCGTTGTGGAATCTGCCTTGAATTATGAGGCCTCTGGCCGGCAGGCGCAAAGCAACCGCCACCCGCACGTGGCGGTAATCTGCACGCATCAATTGATGAGAGGGCGTATCAGGCAGAGGTCGCTAGAAGCCCCAACTGGAGATGCCCCAGGCCCGGTGGCTGGTGAGGTTCTGCACGTAGAGCAGCTTATCGCCGTCGTACAGGAACGCCACCACATCCTTTGGCTTTATCTCAAAGTCCTCATCGCGCCCGTGGTTAAACGTCAGGCGTCGATCCGCACCTTCGACCGTCTTGCCTCGCACGTCGAAATCGCGCCCGCCGTTCCTGGCGCGCTTGGCCGATTTCGCTTGAATGGTGAGGATTAGCGCGCGGAAGGGCTTACTTGTGCGCGGGCAGATGAGCTGGTGCTCAGACTTGTTCATCGGCAGTTCATACTCATCATTCTCCCGGCTGAACGGGCTGACGAGTGAAACCTTCTGAGCGGCAGGGGTGATGTCACTCATAACTATTCTCCATCGCAATGAAATGGCCCACCGCTGAACGGTGATGCCATATTGGGCTAACGGACGATTGATAACTCGTCTGTGCCGGGCGCTATAAGGCCCGGCCTGGCCTGGATGAGTGCAACGGAAAGGAGCCTGGATGTGCCTGAGTGCGGTGTCATAAAAAGGACGTTGAAAGTCGCCGGCCACGCGAGTGCTCTTCACCCGCGCTGTATTGGCCCACGCCTAAGTCTAGGGCTGCTGCTCCTGGTTGTCAAAAAGGTAGGCGCAGGCTTCATTGCCTGCGCACAAATCCCTCTTGACAAACCGGCTGCAAAATCGTAAACTATAAACAGTGTTAACTTTTATAAACGGGGTAAGCGCCAATGATCCAAACCAGGCGTGAACGGTTGCGCGAGGCCACGCGCGAAGAGATCAAAACCGCCGCGCACGAACAGATGAAGGCGGAAGGGGCAGCGGCGCTCTCGCTGCGCGCCATCGGCCGCGCCCTGGGGATGACAGCCCCGGCGCTCTATCGTTACTATCCCAGTCGCGACGATCTGATCACCGCGCTCATCATCGACGCCTATCACTCGCAGGCGGCAACGTTGGAAGCAGCCTGCGCCGCGCTCCCACCCGCCGACCATGCCGGGCGGCTGCGGGCCTTCATCCTGGCCTATCGCGAATGGGCGATCAGCCACCCCGAAGACTACAAGCTCATCTACGGCACGCCCATCCCGGGCTATCACGCGCCGTGGGAACTGACCGCGCCGGCGGCACAGCGCAACATGCGGCTCGTGCTCGACCTGCTGAAGGCGGCCTGGCAGGCCGGGGCACTGACATTGCCGGCGGAATACATACGCCTGTCGCCGCCCTTGAGGCAGAAGTTGGCCGAGGCGGCGGCGCAGGTGGGCTACGATGTGCCACTGCCGATCCTTTACCTGGCCATCGTGTCGTGGGGGTACATTCAGGGGTTGATCTCGTTGGAACTCTTTGGGCACCTGGTGATGTTAGAGCCGCAGGCCGGTGAAGTCTATCGCCTGGAGGCCGAAGCCTGGCTGAAGCGGCTCGGGTTGAGCGTGAAGAAGCGAGGCAAATGATGGACGAACAAAAACAACAGAACGACAATTTCGCCACCGAGCGACACGTGATTTTCGGCACCGGCCCGGTGGGGATGGCCGTGATGCGCGCACTCGTCGCGCAGCATAAACCCGTGGTGATGGTGAATCGCAGCGGCCGGGCTCAGGTGCCCGGCGGCGTGCAGGTGTTGAAAGGCGACGCGACGGACCCAGCCAGCACACGCCCGTTGTGTGCAGGAGCGACGGTGGTCTATAACTGCACCAATGCGCCCTACACCGAGTGGCCCACACGATTTCCGCCTTTGCAGGCGGGCATCCTGGAGGGCGCAGCGGCGGCCGGGGCAAAGCTGGTCTCGGCGGAGAACGTCTATATGTACGGCCCCACCGACGTGCCGCTGACGGAGGATCTGCCCTACCGCGCGCGCACCCGCAAAGGGCTGGTGCGCGCACAGATGGCGCAAACCCTGCTGGAAGCGCACCGCATCGGCAAAGTGCGCGTGGCGATCGGCCGCGCCAGCGACTTTTTCGGCCCGGTCGTGCTCGATTCAATGGCCGGCGAGCGCATGTTCGCCGCGGCACTGGCGGGCAAACGCGTCCAGTCGCTGGGTTCGCTCGACGTGCCGCATACCTTCACCTATATCGACGACTTCGGCCAGGCGCTAGCGACGCTGGGCGAGCGTGACGAAGCCCTGGGGCAGGCGTGGCATATTCCAAACGCGCCGGCGGTGACGACGCGCACCTTCCTGCAAATGGTGTTTGAAGAAGCCGGCCGGCCGTTCAACGTCGCCGTTGCGCCGGGCATCCTCATCCGCGCAATGGGCCTGCTGGACCCGATGATGCGCGAACTGGCCGAGATGCTCTACGAATTTGAGCAGCCCTTCATCATCGATCACAGCAAGTATGCGCAAGCATTCGGCGACCACAGCACCCCCTTACGCGAGGCGATTCACCAAACGGTGGCATGGTTTCGGGCGCGCCAATGAAGAGATTGGAGATTAGGGATAAGGGATTGGAGACTGGAGATTTGAAAAACCACGGATGACACGGATTGCACGGAAACGAAACTTCAAATCTGTGCAATCCGTGGTCACAGGCAGCGGCTCAAACGTGCCGTGGCGTTTGAGGCGTTTCTACGCGCCAGCGGCACCTCCAGCCCCTTCTCCACAGGCTTAGATCAACCACGACACAGACAGCGCGATGAGCAACTGCCCGATGTAATAGGTGGAAAGGTTCCACAGGTGCCCGTGCAACATCTTGCCGCCCAGGCGGAAGCGATCGATAGCAAGGATGAGGTCGGAGAGGTAGAACAGCAGCGCTCCGCCCACCACCAGCACGCCCAGCACCGGCCGGCTGGGATAGGCAAACGCCACAGCCGTCGCCCGGTGCACCATGATGGAAATGGCCGTCATATACAGAATCACCGGCCACTTCATCCGGCCCAGGCGCGGCTTCAGGTAGAAGTAGATACCGCCCGTCACCAGCGCGATCACGACGGCACCGAGCACTTCGGCGGTCAGGTTGCCTTGCGGGGCCAGCCCCAAAGCGCCCGCTATACGCAGATGGACAAAAGCGGCGATGTAAGCCAGGTGCGCGCACAAAAACGCCACCAGCCCAGCCATAAACGCGCGCGGCGCGGAGAAGATCAGCAGCACGTCGCCCGCCAACGAGAAAACCAGCCCCAACAAAACCAGCGCACCGTATAGCGGGTCATACTCGCCGGGATGCGTAAAGGCCAGGGCCGCCACCAGGATGACCAGCAGCGTGGAGAGCGGCTTCCACACGCCTACCCAACGCACATTGCGCGACCCCTCAGGGCCGGTGCGTTCGTCCACCACGATCAACGCGCTCACCGTTACCAATAGGAAAGGGATCGGAAGCCAAGTGATCATGCGCTCATTGTAAATCGAGGCGGGAGAGGAAATTAGGGATTGGAGAGTAGAGATTAGAGAATTGGAGATTGGAGATTAACCACGAATTACACAGATGACACGGATGAAAAGATAAATCCATGTCATCCGTGATTTTAGAAATCTCCAATCCCAAATCTCTACTCTCTTTTTTACTTGAGGCGGATGTTGACGTTGCCGGAACTGATGTTCTCGACGGTGATCACGATCTTATAGTCCGCGCCGCTATAGTTCGCCGACTCCCAGGTGCCCGTCTCGCGGCCTGTATCGGCGGTGCGGGTATAAGAAGAGGGCACGTTCACGTTGCCCGAGCTGAGGTGGCGCACGTTCACCTGCACGCCGGCGCTGCCAGGCACGTTGAACGTCAGGTTTCCGGAACTGATGTTCACCGCGCTATTCAGGTTAGCAGTATCGGGCATGTCGAAGGTCAGGTTGCCCGAACTGACATGCACGTTCACGTTATAGGCGTTCTCGCTGGGCGGCAGCGCCGCCTTGAGGTTCCCCGAACTCAGGTCCACGGCCAACCCTTGCAGCTTCAAATCCGCCAGGTTTAGCGTGACGTCGCCGGAACCGGATTGCACGTTCAGGTCCAGCGGCACGCGCGGGCTCAGCCCCACGTCCCAGCGCACCTGTTCACCCGAGATAAAAGGCCACAGGCTGATCTCGCCGCCGCGCTGTTGCAGGCTCACCGTCCTGTGCGTGCCGCTGCCTTCAGCGGCAAAACCGATGTTGCCCACATAATTCAGGTTTGCGTCAATCAGGTCATTCGAATCGGAGAGCGAATGAACCGTCATGTTGCCGGCCGCAAACCCCAGATTCACCTGGGCATCCGTGGCTCCGTCGATCGGGGTGCTGTAGTGGCCCGTCTTCAATTCACTGCCGGTGTTCAACCCCAGGCCAAACACCGGCGCAAAGATCAGCAGCGCCGCCGTCAACCCTACCACGCACAACCCAATCAGCGCACCCACCAGTGGATGAGAGTGCCCAAAGATGATGTCCAGGCCGATGGCGATCAGCAGAAGCGGCCATAACTGTGCGACGGTATAAAAGCCCACCGGGGCAATGATGTGTAAGTTCCCGAGCAGCCAGACCAGGCCCACGCCGATTAATACGATGGGCCAGAATAGCGAGCGATAGGTGTAATGTATGCGATTTCCAGTTTCACTCATGTCGTTCCTCCTGAACGATGTGCTCCACAATGTGTATACGTTTCAGGGCAGCAAAGGTTGCACAAAGGAACGCAGGCCTCGTGAGCGCATTCCTCCCCTACGATACCCGGCAGGTGCCGGCTCCTTTTCCCCGCCGCGTTCCTTGCAGGGGAAGGGTTGAAGGTTTGGTGGGATAAAAAACACCGGGGTTTCGCTAATTCGCTGGCCCGCCCGCCAGCCTGTTCAGCGCATCCAGGAAGGGCTGGCCCTCAAGCGGCACAATCTCATACTGTTCATTGCCTGGCTCATAAAAGCGCTCCAGCCGGCGCTGCGCCGCAAGCGGGCGCACGAAGTCATCACCCAGCACCGCGCTCAGGCGTTCGCCGTCGTGATAGAAATACTCTTGCATCAGCGGCACGATGCGCTGGTACCACGCAAAATGCAGCCCCTCGGCATCGTGCACGTCCAGCAGGTAACCGTGGCCCACCTGGTGTTCGCGATCCAGCAAGGCGCTGATGCGGCTGTTGAGCTGCGCCAGCAATGCTCCCAGGTCCACCCCGGCAACGCTGCCAAGCAGCGCCGGGTCGGGAGCCAACTCCACGAAGGTGAAGCGCCGGCGCAGCGCCAGATCCAGCAACGCGATGGAGCGGTCGGCGGTGTTCATCGTGCCCAACAGATACAGGTTGGCCGGCACGCCAAAGCTCTTTTGCGAATAGGGCAAGGTGACGCGAATCTCGTGCGGCTGGCCCAGGCGCTTGTCATCCTCGATCAGCGTGATTAGCTCACCAAAGGTGCGCGCGATGTTGGCGCGGTTGATCTCATCGATCACCAGCACGTAGCGCCGCTGCGGGTCGCGCTCGGCCCGATGGCACATGCGCCTGAACACGCCCTCCACCACGCGATAGTTCACCTGTCCGCTTTCGGTGCCCACCGGGCGCAAGCCTTCCACAAATTCCTCGTAGGCGAAGGACTGGTGAAAGGTGACGAACTCGATGCAGGCCGGCTGCGTGAAGGCGCGCACAAAGGCACGTGCCCAATAGGTCTTGCCCACACCGGGCGGGCCATAGAGGATGATGTTGTGCGTGCGCGCGGCGACCTGGCGCAACGCTGCAATCTGCGCAGGCGCATAAGCCTCTTCTGCAGGGAGCGCCTCGCGCACTATGGCCTCGCCTCGGCGCGGGCGGCGCGTTGGGCGCGCGTCAACCGCCAGCAGCGCGTGCAGGTCGATCCAGTCCGCTTCGCGACCGAGGGCGCCGCTCAGGCCCGCGCGGATCGGCTCGGCCCAGGCCAGGAACGCCGCGTAACGCTGGCCGGGTGAGCGCGTGCCCGGCACCCGAAACGGCATGCCCAACGCTTTCGGCGCGCGTCGCATCAGGCTGGGCCGATAGAGTAGGTATTGAGCCGGACGCGCCACCGCCAGCAACAGCGCGATGACGCCGAGTGTGATACGCCGGCGGCCGGGCAGTAGCTCGGCATAATCCTGGTCCACCTCGCGCTTGAACGTATCGATCCGCCCGGCGATGGGGGCACGCTCGTCCAACAGTGCGCTGAGCAGCGCCCGCAAGCGTTTGCGGTTGGCCAGCGCCAGGTAGTTCTCAAAATCGGCGCGGTAGCTGGAGTGGGTCAACTGGTCGATCCACTTGCTCGCCTGGCGAAAAGCCTTCAACAGGTCCGAGCGGAAGGTGGAAGCGTTGAGCGCCTGGGGCGAGAGCGCCGCGCCGAATGACTGCATCACGCGTTCCAGTTCGCCGCGCGACTGGCGCACGTAATCGGGCGCGAGCGCATAGGCGGCAAACTCGCGCAGGCGTTGCTCCAGCGCCTCATTGGGGCGTTCGTTATCGCTGTGCGTCATTTCCCAGGATCGACCTCAACTCTGATGTTAACTGCTGCTGCCCGGCACGCAAGTCCACTTGCAGGTTCACCGTCGCCACCTCGATCCGGCTGGGCAGACCCTGCACGTCGAACGACTGGCGCACCCCTGGCTGCCCTTCGCCCTGCGGGTAGAGCAAGATCACGCGCGGGCAGCGGAAGCTGTGCGCATAACTGAAAGCCTGGTACAGATCATCCTGTGCGGGGGTGACGCGCACGCGGCGGGCGGGCAAGCGCTTGTACTTGGTGTCGAGCAGGAGCGGGAAGCGCGCCCCGGCGCAAAAGGCCAGGTCGGGGTAGAGCCCAAACACCGCCTCTCCGCTGGGGCGCAGGCGCGCCAGGTATTGCGCAGCGCCGAACGCCTGAGGCAAAAGCTCACACCCCTGCAACCCGGCGGGCAGCACCTCGCTGCGCCGGCGCGCGATGAAGCGCACGATGAACTCCTGGAACAAGCGCGCCATATCCAACAACAGGCCAAAGGCGGTCGTCTGGCCGGCGGCCAGTTGCAACGTGCTCTGGCTCAGGAAGACGCGCGCCAGGTTCAAGAGCGGCTCATAGCGCGCGTTCAGGCGCGTGATGAGCGCAGGGTGCGCGTCGGCGGCGCTGACCAACGGCAAGAGCGTCACTTCGTCCATCCACACGCGCAGGTCGGCCAGCCGGCGGCGGTTGGCGGGGTCGCGCGTGAGCCGCCAGAGATGCTCCACCACGTAGCGCAACACGCGGTTCAGCGCATGATCCACCCCAAACTCGGCGTAGCGCACGGGCAGGCGCTCGCGCTGTGAGGGGTGGCGCAGGTGTTCGCTCAGCAGCCACTTGCCGCGCAACACGTTCAGTTCCGCTTCGCGCTCCTGGTAGGCATGCGGCGCGCCGTGCTGCCATTCCTCGGCCAGGTGCGTGGCAAATAGGTAGGTGAGCACTTCGAACCAGTCCAGGTTACGTTGTAGCAAGGGCGCCAGTTCGTGCTCGCGCAGCGGGATCAGCCCGACAAACGAGAGCATGTAGAGCAGGTTGCGCGTGGCCTCGTGCGCGCGTTCGGCGGGGGGTGTGTCGCTGCGGTAGATCTTGGGCAAGATTTGCACGGTGGCATGGCCCAGGCGCACCACGCCGGCATACTGGCGTGCCTGCAACACCTTGCGCCCCGCGCGCCCGCTCACCCCGGCGTGCAGCACCTCCGCCCTAACACTTTCATTCAAGCGCCCCAGGGCGGCCAGGTCTTGCGCGGACCAGTCGTAATCCACCTCCCCATACTCGAATAAGGTCAGTAACACTTCTTTTATCCACGCACCGACGCGAACAAGGATATGGGTTAATCTTAACCGCGAATCGAGGCGAATGGAGATTGCGGGGGCCGATTCATCCGATGCCGGTCTCACCCATGCGGCGCGCCCATCCGCCAGAGCCCCAAGCAGCGTGCCTGCTATAGCGATGCAACTCAATCGTAAATCGTCAATCTAAAATCCAAAATCCTACTCAAGGAGGCGTTCCTCGTAGATGCGCCGGATGGTATCTTCGATGTCCGGCTCGCGCACCGACAGATCGCGGATGCGGAAGCGCGCCGAGAGCGTGCTGATCAATTCCGACGCGCTCAATTCCTCGCGTCCAAAGCGATACACGGCCCGCGTGCCCTCGCGCTCGCACAGTTTAGCACCCGCCGCCTGCACGTCGGCATAGTCCTCCGCAAAATCCACCAGCAGTTCGCGCTTGCCGCCAAAACGCGTGCGCAGCGCGCCCAGTGTGCCGTCGTACAGCAATTGGCCGTGGTCGATGATCATCACCCGCTCGCACAGCTTCTCCACGTCCGACAGGTCGTGCGTGGTGAGCAACACCGTCGTGCCGCGCTCGCGGTTCACGTGCAAAATGAACTGGCGGATGCGCTCCTTGGCCACCACGTCCAGCCCGATAGTCGGCTCGTCGAGGAACACCAGGGCCGGGTCGTGCATCAGCGCGGCGCAGATGTCGGCGCGCATGCGCTGGCCCAACGAGAGCGAGCGCACCGGCGTATCCAGGAAGGGGTCCATCTCCAGCAACGCGCGAAACTCGCGCAGGTTGTGCCGAAAGCGCTCGGGCGGGATGCGATAGATGTATTGCAACAGTTCCAGCGACTCGATCACCGGCAAATCCCACCACAACGTGGAACGGTTGCCGAACACCGCGCCGATGTGCGCCACGTAAGCCTTGCGTTCGCGCCACGGCACCCGCCCATTCACGTGCAGCTCGCCGCTCGTGGGCACCAGCAGCCCGGTGAGCATCTTCAACGTGGTGGATTTGCCGGCTCCGTTCGGGCCGAGATAGCCCACCAGTTCGCCGGGTTGAACCTCGAAGCTGATGCCGTCCACCGCGCGCACCACGCGATACTCGCGCTTGAACAGGCCGCGCACGGCGCCTGCCATCCCGCGCGCCCGCAGGCTCACGCTGAAGTGCTTGTGTAAATCTTTAACAGTAATAATAGGTGCCATGATTTTGACGAGTGAAACGTGAAGCATGAAACGTGATCTGCATACTTCACGTTTCATATGTCACGACTTACGTCCCCGTGCTTTGATAGTGCCGCAGGCCGAAGCGCCAGAAGCCAAATGCCGCCAGCAGCACGCCGAACCCCGCCAGCGGCGCGAGGAAGGGCGCGAACGCCGGCAGCCCCAATGGGTCGGGCTTATCCAAAATGTACAGCGCCGGGTAATAGTTCAAAAAGATGGCCGGGACGATGTAGGTGAAGAAGCGGCGCATCCAATCGGGATAGATGTGCATCGGGTAGGCCATCATCTCGCTGCCGCCATAGGTGAAGATATTGATCGCCTCGACCGATTCCACCGTCCAGAAGGTGATCGTCGCGCCGACGATGAACAACCCACCGAAGAAGCACACCAGGCTGACGAAGACGACCGGCAGGTAGACCAACTTCAGCAGTGTCCAATGGATCGGCAACAGGGCCAGCGCAATCGCCAGCACCAGCAGGCCCTGGCTGATGCGCCCGATCCGCCGTAAGATGAACTCCGAGCCCAGCACCTGTATCGTCAGGTTCACCGGGCGCAGCAAAAGCTGATCGAGCATTCCGCGTTGCACCTGTCGCCCAAAGTTATCCGGGTCGAACCCGCTGAAGAACATATCCATGCTGCCGAAGGCCGTCTCCACCATGCCATACAGCAGCGCCACCTCCGGCAGGCTCCAGCCGCCCACGTTGTTGAAGCGTTCCAGGATGAGCGCCAGGGTCAGGAACGACGTGATCACGGTAAAGGCGGTGGTGAGCGTGTCCAGCAGGAAAGCGACCCGGTATTGCAGTTGCGAGCGCATCTGCACCCCGATCAGCCGGATGTAGAGCCCCAGTTGATAGCGTATGTCCATGCTATCCGCCTTGAATTACCAGCCGGCGCACCCCGGCGCGCATCAACAGGTGCCCCAGCCCGGCCAGGACCAGGAACCAGGCCACCTGCATCGCCAGCGCCTGCAACAAAGCCGGCCCGCTGAGCACGCCCAGGTAGACCTCGATCACCGTGTTCACCATCGCGGGGAAGGGCGTCAGGTTGCACAGCGTGACGAACCAATCGGGGAAGAAGCGCAGCGGCATTAGAAACCCCGATAGGAACATGGCCAGCGCAAAGGCAAACCGCGCGATCCCGCGTGCCTCGGTGGACCAAAACGCCGCCAGGTTCACCAGGAAGCGCCAGGCGAAACTCACCATCCAGGCCAGCACCAGCGCCAGGGCCAACGCCGCCCATTGCTGTACCGATGCCGGGAAAGTGATGTGAAAGAGCAGCGCGTAGGCCACCACCAGCGCGACGCCGCGCAAAAGCAAATTGCTCAACGCGCGCCCGGCGTCACGCGCCATCCAAAAGCCAAACAGGCTGAAAGGGCGCAGTAGCTCCGCGCCGATGTCGCCGCTGTTGATCTCGTTCATCACCTCGAACCAGCTAAACAGGCTGAGGTAGGCGATGATGGCCTGGCTGATGCCGGTGAAGGTGATCGCCCCTTGCAATGAGACGCCCGAGACGTCGGTGCGCGCGCCATACAACGCCACCATCACCGCCGCGCGCAGCAACCCGAAAAAGAGGTTCGTCGCCAGGCCGGCCAGCGTCGCCGCCCGGTAGGTCAGGGTACGTTGAAAAGAGAGTTTGACGAGTTCCAGGTAGAGGCGCATGGGTTCATACCATACTCGCGCCGGGCGTAGATGTCAACCGGGTCAACGAATAACGAATAGGGAGTAACGAATAAGAACGAATCAATCTCGCAGATGCTCATCAGAACACCAGATAACCCATATCCGTGTTTATCTGTGGTTCATTCCCCATCTGCGTTCATCGGCGTGTATCGGCGGTTGATAAAGTTCGTGACGAGACCAGACTTCACAAGAGCATATCAATCGCCGATGTACGCGGATATACGCCGATACCCAATCTGTGTTCATCCGTGTGCATCTGTGGTTCATTCCCCCAAAACAAACACTCGTATGATTAACCCAGGAGCAAAGCTATGATCAGAACCCAACATCTCTTGGCCATTTGTGCCACCCTGATCGCGCTGTGGACGCCCGCCCCACGGGCAGCCGCAGCCCTCTCACCCAGGGCCCCGATCATCCTTCAAAACTTCACCCTGGACCGGACGGAAGCCGCCAAAGGAGACCTGGTCGCGGCCTACTGGTCGTTCTATGGCCAGGCCAAACAATTGAGCATCACCGCCACTGCCGACGACGGCACGTTGCTGAATCGCTGGTCACTCCGCCCAACTAACAGCGGGGTATTGACCTTCACGGTGCCCTATTCACTTTACACGCGCAGCCCCCTGAGCGTGTCGCTCCTTGCCGGCAACACGCAATTGGGCGCTGCGACGCTCGTCATCACCTGCGATTCGCCGTGGTTCTTCAGCCCGCGCAGCAGCCGCTGCCCGGCTGTGCCCATCCATCCCAGTTGGGCGGCCTACCAGGCGTTTGAGCACGGGCACATGGTGTGGATCAGCAGCCGCGATCATGTCTACGTGTTCTATGATGCCGACATCCCCTCCGCGCTGGCCGGGCACTGGGAGACATTTGAGGATAACTTCAACGAAGGCGACCCGGAGACCGACCCATCCATCACACCGCCGGAAGGATTGCAGCAACCCAAGCGCGGGTTCGGGCTGGTCTGGCGCACCCAGGCGCATGTGCGTGAGGCGCTGGGTTGGGCGCTCAGCCCCGAACGGGGCTACACCGTTTGCTACGGCGGCGGGTTTGCACAAGGAGATACGTTCGAGGCCTACATGAACGACGCCGATAACCGCATCATGCAGCTCAACAGCGACTACATGCCAAGCACCTGGCACCTCTACGCCCCAGGGATGCCGGTACAATTCACCGGCTGCGGAAGCTGAGGCACGCCGGTGTTTACTGCACTTGCAGTTCCGAGACGCCAATCGAGAGCGGGCGCGTTTCGTTCTTCACCCGCCCATCGCCAGGGTTGAGCGCGTATGTCGCTTCAAGACGGATGACGTTGGTGTCTGCCCTGACCAGGTTCTGCGGGATGTTCAGCGTCTCATCCCATGCCTCGCAGGCAGTCCAGTTGTGTGCAGCCAGTTGTGAATCATTGACATAGACCACAACACGTTGGTGTTGCCCCGGCACGCACACCGGGAAGGCATTCAGATGCAACGTGTGCATGTCGGGCTTGAGCGGAATCCATGTCACGCGCGATGTGCGCCCCAGCATCCATATTCCCCACGGCTCAAACTCCGACCAGCCCCCTTCGCGCACGACGTTAAACGCGGGAGCCGCCGGAACAACCACCTCAGCCACGCAGATAGGGTATGTCCATACCTGGTTGCGGGGGTCGGGCGGGAAACAGCCTATAGGTTTCATGTACGGGTTTGCATTGGCAGCCTGCCACTGCTTCTCCTCGTATGTATCGCCTGCGCCTGCTTTCAGGTGGATCACCACATATTTCACGCCAAAACGAGCGAGGGTAATGGCCACATCAGGCATAGCCAGCACACGTGGCGAGCTTCCCAGCACTGAGTTCAACCCCTGAATGGGCTTTGGCATAAAAGAGCCCGCCCCAGAGACCGTTGAGACGCCATCGTCAAGCGTGGTATATAGGGTCTCGCCGCTCATGCGGATCGGCGAGACGTCCAGTTCGATGATCGATTGACCGGCTTGCAGTTGCTGCTTCGCCAGCCACGCATAAGCGGCGTGCATGTGGGAAGGAAGGGGATGGCTTTCCGTTGGGAGAGGCAACATCTCGATCAACAACAGCGCAGCCAAAACACCCTTCGCAACGCGCGGCGTGTGCCGCAGCGTCACTGCTGCCAATATGCACAACATCAACCCTCCCATGATGGAAAATCGCGCGATTACCCGCGCCGACTCCCAAAACGGCACCACGGCACTGAGCAGGAAATCCGGCAGAGGGATGATTTGGGTGAATTCGGCCGGGGCTGAGGTGGCCTGAAAAAGAGAGGGTTTGAGAATGTGCCCCAAATACCATAGCGCCCGATTAAGTGAGGCAAACAGAGTGCTATAAACAGGTTTTCCATTCCATTGCAACGCCACCCCCAATGCCAGCACAATGCTGACCCACAGCACCAGCAGCACGGGGGAATAGAAATTCCGCGAACGGCGCAACCCGATGATCCCACCCACCGCAGCGAGCAATGTCAACAAAAAACCCCAGTTAGATGCGTTGATTTCGTTGACATCCCCACGAAAGATGGACCGTGCGAGCGACTGAACCGCCGCTATCGGGTGATTCAGTGGCGGTATGACAAGGCTGTTGGCGCTGGTGCCCCATGCCAACAAAGAAAACACGTCCCCCGTGGCAAGCTGGTCTGCCTGTGAGCCGGCATAAAACAGCGCCAACATCGGTGATGCGGCAATTGCCGCGATGAGCGCAATCGCGACGCTGTACTTGACGCGATACCACACCGGCCGCTGTCTATCACAGAGCAGCAATAGCAACGGCAACATGCCGATCCACACAAAGTAAAGCGAAAAATACACGCTGCCTGCCCACGCCAGGCCGGCGAAGAGCGCGAGCAGACGCCGGTGCGCCGGACGCGCTTCGACCCGCAAACGCAGAACGTACCACACAAACCAGGGCAGCATGCTGGTGGCCCACAAGAAATTAAGATGCCCGCCGCTGGCGCGGATCCAACGGTAGTGGGCGAAGGCATAAACCAACGCGATGACGGTCGCGACGAATTTATCCGCCCACAGATTGATCAAGCGCAAGCAGCCGGCAAAGCCAAGCACCAACCCCAACACGGCCATGCAGTTATAGGCAAAGGCCGCACCGCCGATGAACTGGAAAGGCAAAGCCAGAACAAAAAAAACAGGGGTGTGAGCCAGCGTCGCCGTATGCCAACCCATTGGGGAAAAAACGCGAGCGTAAAACAGGGGGGATATTCCTCTGGACAAAGCATCGGCATACCAGCGCGCGCCCCACGCAACCTCCAGCGTGTCGCCGTAACTTGGCACGTCGGTCGGATAAGTGCGCCACGCCCAGAGCAACATGGCGAGGAAAGCCAGCCAGGGAAGAGCAACTTTCAACCACTTATTCATAAGAGGGCGACGCTCGTTGCTTCAAGTTATGTATCATCGCTTTTACCTTCCATCACAAAGACGGGCCACGCGATAGATCAGTTGCCAGCCCCAGGCAACAAAAAGCGAAGGGAGCAAAAGATCACAATCTCTTTTGGCGCCCTTCGCCTTTATATTATAACGAGAAGTGTTAAGGTTATGCGTTCAGCGCCTGGCGCATCGCGTTCATCTTGCCCACAACGCTGTCGTCGATAATTTTGTCGCCCACGCGCACCACCAGGCCACCCAAAATGCCAGGATCGACTTCGAATTTGATCTCGCCTACCTGGCCGATTTGCTTGCCCAGGTCGCTGCGAACGCGCGCCTGCTCGTCGGCCGTCAGCGGCAACGCCGAGGTAACGCTCACGCCCGCTTCGCTGGTCACCTCCGCTCCAACCAGCAGTGTGGCTGGAACCTTGGTGAAGAAATCGTTGACCAACGCCTGCTGGCGTTGCGCGTCCAGCGATTCGACCACGATCTTATTGGCCGCCGCCATCGCCAGCGCCGCGACCTGCGTGCGCAGTTCGCCTAACACCTGGTTGCGCTCGGCCAGCGCGTCGACGCGCGCCTGCGCCTTGATGCGCTCCGCATCGGCCTGGGCATCTTTGCGCAAGCGATCCAACTCGGCCTGCGCCCCTTGCAGCGTCTCGGCACGCGCCTTTTGCGCTTCGGCGTTCGCCTCGGCCAGGCGGGTCTGATAGTCGCGCTCCACGTTCGCCAGACGCTCATCGGCCTTGCGTGCATTTTCCAGGCTCTCTTCGATACGCAGCCGGCGATTCTCCAACCCTTGCATCAAGGGCTTGATCAACAGCCCGTTCAGGAACATGATCAACAGGATGAAGTTCAGGATCTGCGCAATGACGAGAAACGAGTTGATGCCCAGCCCGGAAAAGGCATCTCCACCGCCTTCCGCCATCACATGAGTCAGTGCTACGAATACCACAAATACACCTCGATAGAGGCCGGAAACCTGAGATCAGTCATTGCATTGCTGCAATCTCTCATCTCCAACCTCGAATCTCCTCTTACATGGCGAACAGCAGCAGGAAGGAAATCACCAACGCGAAAATGGCGAGCGACTCTGCGAATGCGATGACCAAAATCATGTAGGTCATCAATGTCGACGTCACTTCCGGGTTGCGGCCGATTGAGATCAGCGCGCCCAGACCGGCCAGACCAATGCCGATGCCAGGCCCGATCATCCCAGCGCCGCCTGCGATGCCTGCGCCAATGAGCTTACCTAGTAAACGTGCAGCTTCTTGATCCATTTAACTTTCTCCGATTGACTTAATGATCTTATGTTTTATTGCTTAGTGTTCGGTATGTGCCACAGCGAGTGACGTGAATACCACGATAAGCATCATGAACACGAACGCCTGAATGATGGCAATTGCGAATTCCAACGCCAAGCCCACCGTCGGCAAGATGAATGGCAGGATGAACGCCATCACGAACACAAGGATGGACCCACCGAACATGTTGCCGAAAAGTCGGAACGAGAACGAAATGATACGAATGAGTTCCGACAGAATCTCCAGGAAACCGACGCCGAATTGGATGTAGTTGATGAAGCCCGTCATGCCGGAACCGGCGTGGCGCAAGGTGTTGATTCTGATGAAGTTCTCGAAATAGCGCACGCCATTCGCGCGCACGCCCTGGATTTCAATAAAGAAGAAGGCGACCAACGCCATCCCCAGAGTGGTGCTCAAATCCGAGGTGGGCCGGCGCATGAAAGGTATGACGGTCCAGCCGCCGCTTTCCTCTTGTTGCGCGCTCGTGTCGGAAGTAATGGAAGCCACCGCGTTATTCGTGCCGGCAGTTGCGGGGGCACAATCGGTCGCCTCGTTGGTCTTCACAGGCACACCCGTGATCCACTTGGCGCCGGCCACGTCCACGGCACAATAACCGCCCGTCTGCACGTGCTCCACCACGCCGATGGATTCATGCCCTGGGATCAGCTCGAAAAAGCCCGCGATCATAATGAAGGTGAACGCAGTCACGGCGATTGGCAGCACCGTGCGAGAGCGCGCACCCAACGTCGGGACGATATAGCTCTTGTACAGCATCTCCACGTAGCCTTCCCAGGCGTTCGTGAACCAGTTGCCGGGCTTATCGCCGTTTGTCTTCAAGCCGCGCCGGCCAAGGATCACCAGCACGATAATCACGGCGTCTACGATGAAGGTAGTAAAGAGGGTGTTATACAGGCCGACTTTCGCGCCCAGGATGTTGATCGTCGGTTGAACAAGCAACTCACCGCCCACCGAAATGGGAGGGATATACGCCTTAAAGAGCGTGGGCTGCCCATTCACAGGGAGCGTAATGCCTTGTCCAAAGTTGCCCAGCGCGCAGCCCGCCACGCAGGCAAAGATCATCACCACGAGGAGCAATATAGTTTTTGGTTTCATGTATCTATCTTCAGTACCCGCTTTTCTAGTAGGTCTATAACTCCAATCCTAGCGATCCGAAGTCAGCGCGTGCGACACTGACTCACCCTCCTGGGTATCGCGCGCCTGCTGTCCCTGCCCTGCGGCGGCTCGCTTACTCTCCAGATATGCCTGATACGCCTTCTGTGCCTTCGCCGACGTGCGCAAAGCGATACGATATGTTAGCCAAACGGAAACAAACAGGCTGATGAGTGCAAGGAGCAGGGTAAAAAGCGGCCTGGTTCCAAATTGCTTATCGGCGAACAACCCAAGCACCAGGGAGCCGATGACGAGACTGCCGACGATGACGGCGATCTGAAGAACCATGGTGCCTACCACTGCCGGGGGCAGTGCGTGCATCAATATCGCTAACGGAGACTCTTTTCGGCTACCCATGAGCTTGTGAATTTTAGCACAGCGTCCGCTTCAGGCTATATATGCAACGTGCTCTGTGAGAGGCAATCTGCCACGTCGCACATCTCACCCTATGACGGTCTACAACATTGTATGCGCAAGCTTCAGCCTTGCATCCCCTAATACTAATTCAAAAATGACTTAGCTGCATCTAGCGCCACATTCCACAGCGGCGTGGAAGCGAAGGTGAGAACGAGTACGGCGGCACTGGTGATCGCCACTACCCAACGCGAGGCCAGCGACACCGGCAGGGGCTGCGACTCGCTGGCGCTGCGCTCCACGTACATCGCGCGCACCACCCCCAGGTAATAGAACACCGAGATGAGCACGTTGATCACGCCGATTACCGCCAGCATGACCAGATTTTCATTGATCGCCGCGCGGAACAGGAAGAACTTGCCCACGAAGCCCACCAGTGGCGGCGCCCCCGTCAGGCTGAGCATCACGGCGACCATCGCCAGAGCCAGGTAGGGCGAGCGGCGCGACAGGCCGTTGAAGTCTTCGATCGATTCGCCCCCCACCCGCTGCGACACGATGCCCAGCACAGTGAACGCGCCGATGTTGGTGAACATGTAGGTGGCGATGTAAAAGATCACCGCCGCCATGGCGGCCGGAAAGGCAACCGTCAGGTCGTTCTGGCTGGCGGCGAAACCCAACGCCGTAACGCCGATCAAAATATAGCCGGCCTGGGCGATGCTGGAATAGGCCAGCATGCGCTTCACGCTGGTCTGCGTGATCGCCAGCAGGTTGCCCAGGAACATGGTCAGGATCGCCACCGGTTGCAACACCGACACCCACACCAATGCTGCATCGCTTTGCGTCGGCGGGAAGGCGTAGAGCAGGAAGCGCATCAGGATGGCAAACCCGGCCGCCTTCGACGCGGTGCTGATAAACCCGGTGACGGGCGTCGGCGCGCCGTCGTACACGTCGGGGGCCCAAAAGTGGAATGGCACGGCGGTCGTCTTGAAGGCGAAGCCCACCATCACCATCAGCAGCGCAAAGGTGGCAATCATGCGCATCTGCGGTGCCGCCACGGCCTGCGCAATGCCCTCATAGCTGGTCTGGCCGCTGATGCCATAGAGCAGGCTCAAGCCATACAACATCACCACCGAGGCAACCGCGCCGAAGATGAAATATTTGATGCCGGCCTCGGCGCTGCGCGGCGTATCGCGCATAAAGCCCGCCAGCAGATAGAGCGACAGGCTGGAGGTTTCAGTAGCGAAGAAGAGCATGACGATGTCGGTTGCGGAAGCCATCAGGCACATCGACATGACGGCCAGGATGACCAGCGCGTAAAACTCGCCCCCCGCGCGCACGGGCTTGAAGTCAATCACGGCCAGGCAAGTCAGCGCACCGGCCACGATGAAGACGCCGTCGAACACGTAGGCGAACATATCGTTGCGCACCATGCCGCCCAACACGCTGGTGCTGTTGCCCGCGCCGGGGGCCAACCCCACCGAGATCAGCAACACCACCAACATCCCCAATGCCGAGAGGATGCCCAGCACGCGCCGGTTCAATTGCGGAAGCTTCAAAAAGTCCAGCGACAGAATCAAAAATGCCCAAAACGTCAGGCCGATTTCGGGCGCTACCGCTAGCAATTCGGATACATTAAATTGTGATTCCATATCTCGTTTCGATTAAACGTTGCTCAACTGCCGGTGGTAGTCAACGCTTTGACGATGAGCTGCACACCACTCTGCACCACGGCCATCACCGTATTCGGCATCAGGCCCACCACGATCAGAATCGCCGACATGAAAGAGATGGCAACCTTTTCCAGCACATCCAGCCCGGGCAGGCGCTGCCATTCCGGCGTCACGGGCTCGCTGAAGAACACGCGATAGGCGGCACGCAACGTCCAGGCCGCCGTAATGACCACGATGGTGATGCCGATGATGGCGATCAGGCCATACCACCAGTTCAACAGGCCGGGGAACATCAGGCTGTTGGTCTGGGCCGCCTGCCACAGGCCCATGAAGATCTGAATTTCGGCGGCAAAGCCGGGCAGCCCCGGCATGCCCATCGCCGTGAGCGCAGCGATGACGAAACACACCGCCGCCAGCGGCATGATGCGCGAGAAGCCGTTCAGGTCGTCGATATTGCGGTTGTGCGCGCGCTCATAGACGACGCCCACCAGGCCGAACATCAGCCCCGTCATCACACCCCCTGCGAAGAGTTCCAGCCCCGCGCCGTTCAAGCCATACTCGTTCAGCGAAGCAATGCCCAGCAACACCAGGCCCAGGTGGCTGACGGAGGCAAATCCGACGATGTACTTCAGGTCCTTCTGGTTGAAGGCGATCAACCCGGCATAAATCACGTTCGCCAGCGCCAGGAAGACGACGATGGGCATGTAATATTTGGCCGCCTCGGGCAACAATTGCACTCCAAAGCGCAGCGCCGCATAAGCGCCGGTGGCCTTCAACACACCACCATGCAACATCGACACGGCGGTCGGCGCTGCGGCGTAGCCGTCGGGCGACCAGTTATGCAACGGCCACAGGCTGGCCAGCACGCCAAAGCCGATGAAAATTGCCAGGAACCACGGGCGAATCGCCTGCAGTTGTTCGGGAGACAGTTTGCCGATGTTGGCTTGCAGCGCCACGAAGTCGAAGGTCATCCCGGCGGCGAAATAGACCACCAGCAACCCCACAATTGCCACCAGCGAGCCGACGAACAGGTAGATCGTCAGCTTCATGGCGGCATATTCCTTGCGCGTGCTGCCCCACCCGGCGATGAGCACGTAGACCGGGAACAGCACCAGTTCGTAGAAGATGAGGAACAAGAAGATGTCCAGCGACATGAAAGCGCCGAACACGCCCGACACCAGGAGCAGCAGGAAGGCGAAATATTCGCGCACACGGTCGTCGCGCCGCCACGAAATGAGCACCGCGCCAAAGAACACGATGCCCGTCAACAGCAGCATCGGCGCGCTAAAGCCATCCACCGCCACGTGATAGTTGATGCCCAGCGAGGGAATCCACGCGCTTTGCTCGCTGAACTGGAACCCGCCGGCCTGGCGATCATAGCCGCTGAAGACCAGGAAAGAGAGCAACAGCGACAGGAACGCCGCCGCCGCCGCGACGGTCTTGATCGTGTCCGTCTTCTCCCTCGGCAGGACGGCGATGATCGCTGCGCCGATCACGGGCGAGAGCATGATAAGTGTAAGAACTGGAATTGAAAATGCCATTTCTAATCCTGCCAAAGACTATTGGAACAGTCGCACCACGCCGACGTTAATCAGATTCAGCACAAGCGACGGATAGATGCCCAACACCAGCATCGCAACCATCAGCGGCGCGACGGCCAGCACCTCGGAGAAGGAAATGTCGGGCAGCGGGTGATGCAGCCACTCTTCGCCCAACGGGCCGTGCAACACCTTTTGCAGCGCCTTCAGGATGTAGATGCCCGTCACAAGCAGGCCTGCCATCGAAAGGATGGTGAGCAGCGTGAAGGCCGGCCAGGCGCCTCGCGTGACCATGAATTCGCTGACGAACCCGGCCAGGCCGGGCAGCCCCAGCGAGCCCATGGCGCAGAAGATCAAAATTGCGCCGTAGCGCGGCATGATGGACCACAGCCCACCATAGCGCGTCAGGTCGCGCGTGTGCGAGCGCTCATACACCACGCCCACCAGGGCGAACATCGCCGCCGATGAGAGGCCGTGCGTCACCATCTGAAAAACGGCCCCGCTGGCCGCCAACGTGGCGTCCACACCCTTGACGCTGTTATTGAACGCCAGCGCAGCCGACGCCACGCCCAGCGCTACAAACCCCATGTGGTTCACCGAGGAATAGGCCACCAGCTTTTTGAAGTCGTTCTGGCCCCAGGCCGCGAACGCGCCCAGCACGATGCTGATAAAAGCCAGCACCGCCAGCACCGGCGCAAACGTTGCCGCCGCATCGGGGAAGAGCGGGATCACCAGGCGCAAAAAGCCATAGCCGCCCAGCTTCAACAGCACACCGGCCAGCATCATCGAGCCGCCGGTGGGCGCTTCGGTGTGCGCATCGGGCAACCAGGTATGCAGCGGCCAGACGGGCAGCTTGAGCGCAAAGGCCAGGCTGAAGGCGAAGAACGCCACACCCTTCCACACATTCGGGTCGCTAAACAGCAGGTTCACCGTGTTGTTACCGCTGAAGGGCCGCCCGGCCGGCGAGAAGAGGTACAGCAGGTCGAAGCTTTTCGAGGCCAGGCCCACTACCTGGATGGCCAGCAGCATCGCCAGGCTGGCCGCCATGGTGTAGAGGATGAACTTGAACGACGCATAGCGCCGGTTCGCACCACCCCACTGGCCGATCAGGAAGAACATCGGCACCAGGCTGAACTCGAAGAACACGAAGAACAGGATCAAGTCCAGCGAAACGAAACACCCCAGCACCGCCGCTTCCAGCAGGAAGAACAACGCGAAGTAGGCCTTCACGCTGCGCTGGATGGACAGCGACATGAGCATCGAGAGCGGCGTCAACAGCCCGGTGAGCACCACCAGCGGAATGCTGATCCCGTCCACCCCCAGGTGGAAACTGGCGTTGATCTGCGGGAACCATTCCGCGCGTTGCTCAAATTGAAAACCGGCCTGCGCCTGGTCATAGCCTGCCCACAGGGCGATCGACAACGCCAGCGGAATCAGGCTGAAGGCGATGGAACCCCATTTGATCAAGCGCGTCTGCTCCGGGGGCATGAACAGCACCAGCAACATGCCAATCACCGGCGTCAGGATGAGCAGGATGAGAAGATTGCTCTGTATAAATTCCATAGTCACGATTCCCAAAGGACGCCCGACGGGCATCCCGAGACATTACTGCGCCAACACAAGGAAGAACACCATTAACACGACCGCCGCAATCAGCGCAGAGAGCAGATAATTCTGCACCTGGCCCGTTTGAAGCTCGCGCCCCTCACGCCCGATGTCGCGGATCGTATTACCGATCAAGTCCGAGCCACCCGTAATGACCACGCGATCAAATGCCCTGAAGCCGCGCGCGATCAAGACGCCAAGCTTGTAAATCCCTTCCAAGACGGCATCGATGATGCCCTTATCCACGATGCGCGAGTAGTTATCGGCAATCCACTGCAATGGGTTGATAAAGATCACGCGATAGAGTTCGTCGAAATACCAGCGATGGTTCAGGAAAGTAAACAACCCGCCCAGGCTCTCAACCGGGTCGGTCTGCCCGGCGCGCAACGGCTTGGCCGCATAGACCCAAAAGCCCAGGCCCAGGCCGCCCAGCGCCACCACCAGCGAAGTGAGCAGCGGTACGATGTTAAATGCAGGCGCGGGCTCCATCTCCAGCAATTGCGGGGTCATGAAGTGGCGCAGCCAATCCGCCGCCGAACCAAAGAGCGGCCCCAGCACCGGGAACTCGGCCGGCACATTGATGAAGCCAAACAGCACCGCAAAACATGCCAGCACGATCAGCGGGAAGGTCATCGACGGCACCGACTCGCCGGCGTTGGCTGCGGCCTCGCTGCGCGGCTCGCCCAAGAAGGTCAGGCTGATCTGGCGCGCGGTGTAGAAGGCAGTGAGCAGCGCCGAGACCGCCAGCACCACAAAGACGACGCCGGCCAGGGTGCTGCCGCCTGCCATACCGTGGAAAGCGTCAGCCAAGATTTCATCCTTGCTCCAGAACCCGGCGGTGATGAGGGGGAATCCGGATAGCGCCATGCCTCCGGCGACGAAGGTCCAGAAGGTGATCGGCATCCGCTTGCGCAGGCCGCCCATGTTGCGCATATCCTGCGCGTCAAATTCAGGCTCGGCGGTAGCGTGCTCGTCGTGCCCGGCATGGCCGTGTGAATGCGCCACGTGCTCATGCCCGTGTTCCACGCCGTGAATCACCGAGCCGGAGCCCAGGAACAACAGCGCTTTAAAGAAGGCGTGTGCCAGGAGGTGAAAGAGCGCCGCCATGTAGGCGCCGATGCCGACTGCCGCCACCATGAAGCCAAGCTGGCTGATGGTGGAGAAGGCCAACACGCGCTTGATGTCGTACTGCGCCACAGCGATGGTTGCACCCAGGAAGGCTGTGATGGCACCGATGGCCCCCACCAGCAGGAAGGCCGGGTTATCCTGCCCACCCGCCTGCAACAACGGGAAGAAGCGCAACAGCAAGAAGATGCCAGCGCTGACCATCGTGGCCGCATGGATCATGGCGCTGACGGGTGTGGGGCCTTCCATCGCGTCGGGCAGCCACACATGCAATGGGAACTGCGCGCTCTTGCCCACCGTGCCGCCGAAGATCAGCATCGCAATCAGCCCGGCCGCCGAAATGCCGATTCCCAGCACCGCCGGCATGTGCGCCAGCGTGTCCAGCACCTGCTCGCTGTGCAAAATATCATAGAAGTTCAGCGTGCCGGTGACCGAGTAGAGATAGACCATCCCCAGCAGAAACAGCATATCGCCCACACGGGTGGTCATGAAGGCCTTCACGGCCGCGCGATAGGCCGACGGCTTGCGATAGAAGAAACCGATCAGCGCGTAGGAGCAGAAGCCCATCAACTCCCAGAAGACGAAGAGCGTCAACAGGCTATCCGACACCACCATCCCCATCATCGAACCGCCGAACAGGCTGAGGAAGGCGAAGAAACGCGCATACAGCGGGTCGCTAGCCATGTACCCCACGCTATAGATAAAGATCAAGGTGCACGTCACCGGCACCATGAAGAGGAAGGTCGCGCCCAGCGGGTCCACCACCGCGCCGACGTTCAGCGTGCTATCGCCGGTGGGGATGAAGGGATAGGGCACGCTACGAATGGGGTTCGTGCCCAGGTCGGGCATGCCCAGCGCGTTGAAGAGAACAATAAAAGAAAGAATGCAGGAGGTGAGCATCGCCACGATGGCGATCGTGGAGCTGGTCTGGCGATAACGGTTGGTGAAGAGTGCGATGATGCCAAAGGCCAGGAGCGGCGGCAATGGGGCGAGCCAGGTGAGCGTTCCAAGGAGTTCTCTGGTCATAGCTTTTACTCTTTCAACGAGTCAATCTGTTCCGGGTCAACGCTGCGTGTGTTGCGATAGACCGAAATGATTAGCGCCAACCCAACTGCCGCTTCCGCCGCGGCCACCACGTAAATCAGCCCGGCGAAGGCCAGCCCCGAGACGGCCGCCGGCGTGACATAGCGCCAAAAAGCGATCAGGTTGATGTTGACGGCGTTCAACATCAGTTCCACACCCATCAGCATCGCGATGGCATTCTTACGCGCCATGACGCCATACAGCCCAATGCAAAACAGGGCAGCCGACACAATCAAATACCAATAGAGCGGAATTCCATATAACATGTTCACACCTATCCTCATTGATCTCGTGGCACCAATGGTTCAACCTGCCTTAGCAGTTCGGGAATATCTCGTTGCGCTGTTTCCCATACCCGCTCCAAATCGATTCGAAAATACTCATGAACCAGCCTGTGCCTCATCCCTATCATCTGCCTCCACGGTATAGCTGCATGCGCGCCTTTTGTATCTTCGGATATTGAGCGCGCTGCCTCGCCGATCACCTCAAGCATTCTGATCAACGCGTTCTGCAACAATTCATCTCGATCAAACTGCTCCCGATTAACACCCTCGATAAATTGAAGAATTTTTCGAGAAGCAATCAGAATATCAAGTAGATATGCTTCATCGCGAGTCATAGATCACTTGTGACTGGCCTAGAATATTGCGACGGCGTATGTAGTTGTCGCTCTGTTCGACCGACTGGCGTTCCACCAAGTCCACCGAACGCCCAAACAACCGCGCGAGTTCGTCCTCCATCGTCACAAGATCAAACAGCGTCCAGCGAACATTTGCTTCAAACGTCACGAGCACATCAACATCACTGTTGGGACCGAAATCGGCGCGCAAGACGGAACCAAACAACGCAAGCGACGCAATCTTCCAATGCCGACAAAATTGAGCCAATAGCTCAGAGCGGGCAATGGAGATCATCTCAGCTTGTGCATTCATGCTCATTTCCATTTCCGACGTGATATAGGAATTCACGGATGCTGCCCCGCCGGGGTCTCCTCGGCCACGGGGAAGCTCGGCTCGGTTGGCGCATCTTCCGCCACTTCCTCGGCAGCGGCACGAGCTTGCTCGGCGCGTTCGTCGCGGGCACGAATTTCACGCGCCACCCAGATGGCGCCGACCATCGCCACCAGCAACATGACCGCGCCCAACAGGAACGGCACGGCATACTGGTTAAAGTCCACAAACGCGCGCCCCAGGTCTGCAATATAAGTCGGCGACGGAGACCGCATTGCCCCGCCGGGGTCCCGCGCCAACGGCCACTGCACAGCGCCGAACTGGCGGTCACGAATGGATACCGCCGCCGGGCCCAGCAAAACAGCCATCACCACGAAGATCAACCCGGCGATGAATGCCGAAGCCATCCATTGCGAGTTCGCGCGTTGCGACGTGATGACGTTGCGCGTGAGCATCACGGCGAAAATGAACAGAATCGAGATAGCGCCGATATACACCAGCACTTGCGCCGCCGCGAAAAACCCGGCGTCCAACAGCACATAGAACCCTGCCACGCCAAAGAACGAAACTACCAAAAACAGCGCGGCATGAAACAGATTGCGCGTGGTCACCACCATTAGGGCGGAACCCAGCACCACAATTGCAATTAAGATGAACAGAATTTGCTGTATTGTCATCTTTCACCAATTAATCCACTGACGATTGACGATGAATCCCAGTTGCTCCCTACCATCGCCAATCGGCAATTCTTCTAGTGGGCAGCCGCCATCATGTTCTCGGTACGGCGCCTTTCCAGGTCTTCGGCCTCGATCAGCCGCAGCACGCGCGCCCGGCGCGCCACCAACAGCAGCGCCACCAGCAATACTGCGACGTTGGAGAGGAAGATGATCGCCGCCTGAACGATAGGCGCCACCACGATGCCGCCGTTCGCCGCAGCCAGCGCCGGGTCGGTCACGAAGACTTTACCCAGCACCATCACCAGGATAATGTTGACAATCGACATCGGGACCAGGAATTTCCAATTCAAGCTCATCAACTGGTCCACCCGCACGCGCGGCAGCGTGCCGCGCAACCACATCAAGACGGTGAACACCAACGCCACCTTGAGCAATAGCCAGAGGTAGGGCGGCAGCACCGGCCCGGCATAGCCGCCCAGGAACAGCACTGAGAACATGAGCGAAACGCTGAGCGCATTGACATATTCACCCAGGAAGAACAGCGCGAACTTCATGCCGCTATATTCCACGTGGAACCCGGCGACGATCTCCGACTCGGCCTCCAACAGGTCAAAGGGGGAGCGCCCTGTTTCGGCGATGCCGCTGATCAGGAAAATGAGCGCCGAAAGCGGCAGCAGCAAAATGTAGGGGATGCCGTTTGCGCCGTTGTTGAGCGTCTGGCGCTCCACGATGTCCACCAGGCTCATCGAGCCGGCCAACATGACCACCGGCAACACATTCAACAGCATGGGCACTTCGTACCCCACGAGCTGCGCCACCGTGCGGAACGCGCCCAACAATGAATATTTATTATTGCTGCCCCAACCGGCCATCAGAATGGCGATGGTGCTGCCCGAACCGACGGCGATCACGTAAAACACGCCGATGTTCAGGTCGGTGCCGACCACGCCGGGGGCGAAAGGGATCACCGCGTATGAAAGCAGCGCAAAAACGGCGATGATCAGTGGCGCAAAGTTGTATACCCAGCGGTCGGCCTCCGCGGGGGTGGTGTCTTCCTTGGTGAACATCTTAATGCCGTCGGCGATCGGCTGTAGCACACCATAGGGGCCGGCCTGGTTGGGGCCGATGCGGTCCTGGATGCGCGCCACCACTTTGCGCTCGGCATACGTCAGGCCCATAAACGCCAGCGCACAGGTACTGCAAATGACGAGCGCCGCAAGCAACATGATGACCACGTCGGCGACAGGGCCTGCGCCCAGGATGCTATAAATCAGCCCGGCAACCGCATCACTAATGATCTTAAGAAGGTTGTTGATTACGTCAAAGACTGTCATGTAATCTCCCGGAAGGATAGGAAACGAGAGACGAGAGATTGGAAATATCGCCAATCCCTGATCTCCAATTGCCAATCTCTAGCTTAGTTCCACTGCAAAACGCCTTTACGCCAGGCGTAAAGGAGCGAGCCGAGCAGCGTCAAGATAAAGAGCGCGATGATGACAATCGAATAGAGCGGTAACGCATTGTAAGCGACGGCGAAGGGGAAGAGGAACACGCCACCGACGTCGAACAAAACGAAGATGAGCGCAAAGATGTAGTACTGAACGCGGAACTGCACCCACGCATCGCCCACTGTTTCCATGCCACACTCATACGTTTCCAGTTTGGCTTTGCTGGGTTTCTTTGGCCGCAGTAGCGCGGCTCCAACCAGGGCTACGCCCATTAACAGGATCGCAGCAACGAGCATTACACCGACAAATGCAAAATCACTTCTCATCCATACCACCTACACCACTAAGCCCTCTACCCATCCCAGTAGGGCAGATGGGCGTTTCACTGGGGTCATTTGCGACGGACTTCACAAACAGGCGGATTATAGCGGATGCGCATAACGAGCGCAAGAATTTTACCCACAAGGGTGCATTTCAGAAAAGTGGCAACCAGCCGGTAAATTGCGCAATGTCAGACTTCTGCGCCGGGTACGGCGCTTGAGAAGTCTGACATTCGTGCACCCCCCGCAGGTTCTATTCCCTGCCTATAAAAGCCGGGAGAAGGCTAAGCGCGATAAATCTCGTTGGCCACTTGCATCCCCGAGATGACGACTGCCTCGACACCGGCCCCCATCACGCCGGAGCCGGTCAGATATAACCGTTCGACGGGGGTTTTGGCGGTCCCGCCCAACGTCGCATGCCTGGCGAAACCATAGATCGACCCGGCCGTCGCACCGGTGTAGCGGGCGAAAGTGGCCGGCGTCGCATCCTGGCGATAGATGATATGCTCGCGCAAATTGGGGATGAGCCGCTCGGCAGACTCAATCATCCTGTCGCCATAGGCGCGTTTGCGTCGTAGATAGCCGGGCGCCTGGCGATCCCAATCGGTCGCTTCCGGCTGGTGGATAAAGTTCATCAGCGTGAGGCTGGCATGGCCAGGCGGGGCCAGGCTGGGATCGACCAGCGAGGGAATCATCATGCCGATCGAGTCGTCTTCATTTTCGGCCCAGTAACTGACCAACGGCTGCCGATCGGGCACGATATCCACACCCAGGAAAACCATGAACGCCGATGTAGCCGGTTTGAGTGCCGCCACCTGCTGCGCATAATCGGCCGGCAAATGCGCGCGTCCCACCATGTCCAGCAGCGTGCGTTGCACGTCGGCGTTAGAGATCACCGCCTCGGCGCAATGCGTCTCGCCCTTGCCCAGTTCAACGCCCACCGCGCGGCCCTGCTCCACCAGGATGCGCTGCACCGGCGTGCGCAAGCGCACCTCGCCGCCATTGGCGTTTATCACGTCAACCAGCGCGTTCGACAGCGCCTGCGAACCGCCCGCGGGATAGTAACCGCCGTCAAAGTAGTAACCGAAGATTGGCGCCATGGACACCGCCCCCAGGTTGGCAGGGTCATCCGTCAGGTAGCCCGTCAACATCGACAGCACTTCCTTGAGACGCTCCGTCTGGAAGAAAGTATCCAGCATGGCGGGGAACGAGCGCTCCATCCACCTCATCACGTGCGGGTGCTCCGCCGGGTAGGCCAGCATGGCATCCACTGTTTGCGGCGCGCCGGGCACGCCGCCCATCTTATCCACATCCGCATATAGCTCGCGATAGACCGCCTGCATCTCGTCGAAGAAGGCGGCGATGTTTCCCGCCTCGGCGGGGAAGTGACGCTGTAACTCGGCGACGTATTGCGCGGCGTCTTCAGGCACCTTCAACTGCATGTCGGGCAAGATATACTCGTGGCCCATCCGGCGCATGTCCAGGCGCCCTTCCAGGTTTAGCTGGCGCAGCAGGTTGCGCACCGGGCCGTGCGGCCCCAGGCCGCTGATGTCGTGCACACCAGCGTCGAAGACGTAGCGCAGGCGCTCATTCCCGCGTCGCACGCCGCGTTCCCAGGAGGTGCAGTAACCGCCCGGCTCAAAATGCTGTTCAGCGACCAGCACCTTCAACCCACGCTGCGCCAATAGCGCGCCTGCGCTCAGGCCGCCGAGGCCGGAACCGATGATGATGGCGTCGTGCTGGTTGCCGCCAGGGCGGCGAGCAGCGGGGTGGAACACCGGCGCTGGCCAGGGGTAGGGGTCGCGCTTCTGCAGGTCGCGGGCCAGCAAGAGGCGCGGGAGCCATTTCGGAAGCGCCAGGGTGCCCGCAAAGCCAAGCACGGTGAGTAACGCCGGCAGCCAGTTAGTGACCAGCGCGGGCAGCGCCGCCCCTGACGCAGAGGCCAGCCCGACCAGCGTGATCAGCGTGAACACGCAAGCCCACACGATGGTGATGATCTGGTTGGTGAGCACGAATTGAGGGTTGTGCCACAGCTCACGCGGGTAATCGTCACGCGCATATTCCAGCGTGAAGGGCGAACCGATCAATAGCCCACCCCATGCCACCAGCGCCATCACGCCTTCCAGGATCACGCCGTCATATTGGCGGAAGAAGGTCGCCTGGAACCCCACCGTCACCAACAAGTGGATCAGAAAGAATGGCACCAGCACCAGTTCCAGGAGCTTAGTTTGCCGGCGGATCAGGCGCGCACCGTTCAGCGCCAGCGCCGCCAAAAGCCCCGCCAGGATGCCTGCCACTAGTTGGCCGGAACCCGCCAGGACAAAGTACAGGATAAATGGCGCAAGCGTGGCCGGGAGCCACGCCACCCAGGGAATCTTACGCTTCGCTTGTGTATGGTCGTTCATTTGCAATCCTCCGTTTTCTCTTTGCGCAAGATTGTGCAAAACGGCGCGCGAAGCAGCATCGCCCACAAGCAACAAGCCGGATTGTCCGTTCGGACAATGTCCGCGCGCGGGTGTTACGCCTGCCTGTTTGGGCTACCATTACCTTCATGCAAGACGCTTCTGCCTGGCAACGTATGCGCGCACAACTAAGGACTGATTTTCATGACAGCGCTCAGCTCCAACCCAATCTGCGCGCTTTTTACGCGTTTATGTTCGCGGCGGTGCTCGTCTTTTTTATCAACGGCCTGCTCACGCCTTCCGCGCTCTCGCAAAACCCGGGGGCCCTGGCGCTTTACTGCGGGTTGTTCGCCCTGCACACCGGGTTGCACTGGGCCAGCCTGTATCTGAACGGCACATCCGCGACAGCAGCGCGCTTGCGCCGGGCCTACTTCGTCGTGCAGGGCCTGCTTACACTCAGCATCATGCTCGTCTCGCGCCTGTCATTGGAAGCCTCGCTGATGGTCGGCTTGCTGGCCGAGGCGGCCGGCATGCTAGAGGACTTGCGACACCTGGCGCTGGCGGTGCTGTTTTACGTAGCGACGAGCCTGGGCGGCGTGGCACTGATCGGCGATTGGCCCCACGGGCTGGACACGCTCGGCACAATCGCGCCCTGGGCCCTGTTCGTCATGCTCGCGGTGCGGGTGTTTGTCAATGAATTGAAGGCCACTCAACAGGCCCAAACGTTGCTGGTCGAACTGGAACAGGCGCATCAGAAGCTGGCCGAGTATGCCGAAGAGGTGGAAACACTGACCCTGCAAAATGAACGCCAGCGCATGGCGCGTGAATTACACGACACGTTGGCCCAGGGATTAGCCGGGCTGGTGCTGCAACTGGAGGCGCTGGAAGCGAACCTGGCCCAGCACAACCTGGAGAAGGCCACGGCCATCACGGTGCAAGCCAAGTCGCGCGCCCGCGCCTCACTGCAAGAGGCGCGCAACGCCATCACCGACCTGCGCGCATTCCCGACCGACCCAGCCTCGCTGCTGCGGCTGATCCGCGAGGAAGCCGAACGCCTGAGCAGCACCTCCGGCCTGCGCTACGAACTGCACGTGCCGCCCGAGCTAAGCTTGCCGGCGCAGACGAGCACGCATCTGTGGCTCTTCGCGCGCGAGGGGCTTGCCAACATTGCCCGTCACGCGCACGCCACCCAGATGACGATTACGCTAACAACGACCAATGACGGCGTATGGATGGAGATTCAAGATAACGGCTGCGGGTTCGACCCAGCCGCCGTCGCCCCACAGGGGCATTATGGGCTATTGGGCATGCGCGAGCGAACGCGCGCAGCCGGTGGCAGCCTTGAGGTGCAGAGCCAGCCTGGCGCAGGGACGTTGCTGCGCCTGAAGCTGCCCACGGAACACCCTTGAGATTGACGAGACTAGGCAAAAGACATGCAAAAAACACGCATCCTCATTGCAGATGACCATCTGATCGTGCGCGAAGGGTTACGCCTGATTCTCGACACCAGCGACGAATTTGAACTGGTGGGCGAAGCCGAAGACGGCGCCATCGCCGTGCAACTGGCGCGGCAATTGAAGCCCGACGTGATCCTGATGGATCTGCGCATGCCCAACCTGGATGGCCTGGAGGCGCTCCAACAAATCAGCGCCCAATCGCCCGGCAGCGCGGTGGTGATCCTGACAAATTACAACGAAGACGACCTGATGGTGCGCGGCCTTTCGCTGGGCGCGCGCTCCTACCTGCTCAAAGACGTGGACCGCGACACGCTGTTCAACACCATCCGCTCCGCCCAGCGCGGCGAGACGCTCTTGCAACCCGATATCCTGGCGCGCGTGCTGGCCTACCGGCAGGCGGCGCAACAAACGCAAGAGCCCACCGGACTGAAGCTGACCCAACGCGAACAAGAGGTATTGCAGGCCGTGGCGCGCGGCGAGCGTTCCAAAGAGATCGCCGCACAGTTCAACATCACCGAGCGGACGGTAAAGGCGCACCTGGACAGCATCTATAACAAGCTGGGCGTGGATTCGCGCGCCGCCGCCGTGGAAGAGGCTCACCGGCGCGGCATCCTGTAAGCCATGTAGGGCGAGAGAACATCTCGCCCCGGACGACCTGCAAAGCATTTCGTGATGATTCGCGCAGACTCGCGGATTGCCCCTTGAATCGGAAACCTAAAATCGCAAATCCAAAATCAGGGAATTGCCTGGCTGGTCCAGTTCAGTGGGTCCACCGTGACGCCGCCGACGGCCAGTTCCCAGTGCACGTGCGGGCCTTCGGTGCGGCCGGTGTTGCCAGAATAGGCCACCAGCTCTCCGGCCTCCACCATCTGTCCCACTTCCACCAACGTCCGCGAAAGGTGGCAGTACATGGTGAACACGCCGCGCCCGTGATCGATGATGACCACCGTCCCGCGCACCTTCAACGGCATCACCGCCGCCACGCGCCCGGCGGCGGAGGCATGCACCGGCGTGCCCGCCGGCGCTACCACGTCCGCGCCACTGTGGAAGGTATACAGCAGCCCGCTATTGAAGCTGCGCCGCGTGCCAAAGTAGGAGGCGATATTGCCCGCAGCGGGATATTGCAAAGGGCCGCTCCAATATTGGGTGGACGTCCACTGGCTGAAGATCGTCTCCAGTTGCTCGTGCTCGTCCTGGTTCACCTGCGGGTCCAGCAACGGCACCAGGCGTTGGGCGATCGTCACGTTCTCGAACCCATACCCGGCGGACTGTACGTTGATGCGCCCGCTCACCTCGGAGGCTGCGCCGGTGGAAGCGACCGCCCGGAGCGTCATGGAATAGACGCCCGGGTCCTGCAAGGCATCCACCCCGGTCAGCGCCTCGTACACACCGTCCATGGCCACAAAATGTAGCGTGCGCCCGGCCAACGTGCCGGCGATCGCTTCCAGCGGGTTGGAGGTGGTCACGCGCACCACCACCACGTCGCCCTGGCGCGGCACGGATGGCGAAATATCGATGTTGTCGAACGGCTCCGGCAGGTTGGTGGTGACGCTGGACTGCGGGATGCGCAAAAGCTGGCCCACCACCAGGCAATCGGCACACGAAAGCTTGTTGGTCATGCGCAGCAGATAGGGCGAGATGCCATACTGCGCAGCCAGCATGCTGAGCGTCTCGCCGCTGGCCACCCGGTGCAAGCGAATGTGTTCCGAGATGGGCGCGGGCAGGTTCACCTTTTGCCCCGCCACCAATAGGTAGGGCTGGGTAAGGTTGTTACGCTGGGCCAGGTCGCTCACCAAGAAGCCCGACTGCGCCGCCAGGCTATTGAGCGACTCGCCCACCGCCACCGTGTGTACCAGCGCATTCTCCGCCTGCTGCTCCGTTTCGGGGGAAGGCGTGGGGACCGACGTCGCAACCACCTGCACGGTCGGCTCGTAGGAATCGGCGGGAGGCGTCTGATCCTGTGCGTTGGCCGGGGCCAGGTGCTGTATCGTGAATGACAGGGCGAGCATAGCGACCAGGCATGCCACACCCGCACGTTTAGTTCGATGAATCACTTACATGCGCTCCCAATAACGTTCGCCACCAGTGGAGGCAATGTATTCTCTCACACGAGCGGGCATTGTACTTGCATCGCCAAAAACGGCAAAAAGCTGTGATTGGTAACAATGAATCGCCGCGATGCGCGTCTCGATCTCTTCTTCGCTGAGTTGGATCAGCATCGGGCGCCAGTTCTGATCCTGGCGCAAAAGGCCGGCCAGCGCCGTTGTATCCTTCTGCGCGTAGGGGTAATCTTCGTAATAGGCTAGTGTGCGCACGTCGCACAGTTGCTCCACCGCCTGGCGGGCGATGATGTGATCGACGTGCCCACCCGCCGTGAGCGGGCAGAACACGCGCTGCGGGTGGTAGTCATCCAGCACGCCTTGCAGCGCCTTCAACACGGCGGGCAATTGATGCGCCGCATCCCAAGGGTGCACCTGCCCGCCCATGAACTGCTTGCCCTCATAGAGCGGCACGCCGTTGTCGTCGTGCCGGTAGATGGCGTCCAACAGGCCCAGGTGCACCGGCTGCGCGCCGAGCACGGCCACCATGCGCGCATCCTCCTGGCGGCGGAATTGATAGGGCTGCTCGCCCAGTTGCCACTGCCAGTGCTCATGTTGGGCGGCGGGCGAAAGCGGCTGGCCGGTGGGGGCATCGGCGGTGCAGAGGGGGGCAATCAATACC
>DAOUFG010000127.1:0-40601 GCA_034430115.1 Thermoflexales bacterium
TTCCCGCCGCTAAAATTCTGTACCGATAACGCCGCCATGATTGGCGCAGCGGGGCACTTCGCCTACCTGCGCGGCGTGCGCGACGAATTAGACATGGATGTGCTACCAGATCTAAAAATTGGAGAGACCGCAACCGAGACCCATGTATGAAGTCATCATCGGCATGGAAACGCATGTCGAACAAAACACCGCCAGCAAAATGTTCTGCCAGTGCTCCACCGATTTCTTCGGCGCAGAGCCCAACACGCATGTGTGCCCCGTCTGCCTGGCCATGCCGGGCGCGTTGCCGGTGATCAACCAGCGCGCCGTCGAAAATTGCATCATGGTAGGGCTGGCGCTGAACTGCAAGATCGCCACACATACGTTCTGGGAGCGCAAGTCCTACTGGTATCCCGATCTGCCCAAGGGCTACCAAATTTCGCAGTATCAGTATCCGATTGCCTACGATGGCTACATCGACGTGGATGTGCGCGATAGTTCCAGCGGGAGTTGGTCGGAAGCGAGCTACCGCAAGCGCATTCATATCCGTCGCGCGCACCTGGAAGAAGACACGGCCAAGCTCACCCACATCGGCGGCGAAACCTTTGCCGACTTCAACCGCTGCGGCGTGCCGCTGATCGAAATCGTCACCGAGCCGGACATTTACACCGCAGACGAAGCCTATGCCTATCTGAATGCCCTACGCGACATCGTGCGCTACCTGGGGATCAGCAGCGGCGATATGGAAAAGGGCGCCATGCGCGGCGAACCGAACATGAGCCTGCGCCCTGTTGGGCAGACGGCGTTTGGCACTAAGGTGGAGATCAAGAACCTGAACTCGTTGCGCGCCGTGCGTGACTCAATCGACTACGAAGTGAAACGCCAGACGGAAGTCTTGAACAGCGGCGGCAAGGTGCACCAGGTGACGATGGGCTGGGACGACGCTCGCGGCGTGACGGTGTTGCAGCGCGAGAAGGAAGAGGCGCACGACTATCGCTACTTCCCCGAGCCGGACCTGCCGCCATTGGACGTGACCCCCGAATGGCTGGAAAGCATCCGTGCGCGGATGCCCGAACTGCCAACTGCCAAGCAGGACCGCTTCACACATGCTTATGGTCTGAGCAGCTACGACGCAATGGTGCTGACAAAAGATCGCGCGGTGGCCGAGTATTTCGAAAGCGTGGTAGGCGATCAGCCTGCGCACGCCAAAGCCGCCGCAAACTGGGTGACGGGCGAATTGTTCCGCCTGATGAGCGGCGCAGGGCAGGAGATCGACGCCGTGAAGGTGCAGCCGGGGCAATTGGCTGAACTGATGCAACTGGTGGAGGACAAGACTATCAACATCAACACCGCCAAGAGCGTGTTTGAAGAGATGTTCGCCACTGGCAAGAGCGCCAGGGCAATCGTAGACGCGAAGGGATTGGCGCAAATCAGCGACACCGGCGCGCTCGACAAGGCCGTGCAAGATGCGCTGAATGCCAACCCATCACAGGTGAAAGGCTACCTGGCCGGGCAAGAGAAGCTGTTCCAGTTCTTCGTAGGCCAGGTGATGAAAGCCACGCGCGGCAAGGCCAACCCACAAATGGTGCAGGGTCTGTTGAAAGAGGCGTTGGAGAAACGGCGCACCGGGTAAGAAATTAGAGATTAGAGATTGGCAATTGGAGATGAGTGTCAACCGCAGATGAACACAGATAAACGCAGATAAGAACATCGTTGAGATATCTGTGTTCATCCGTGTTTATCTGTGGTTCAATATCCGCCTACTCCAGCCCCATCACCACGATGGCACCACCAATGAGGAGCGCGACGGCAAATACCAGAAGCGCGCTCATCATCAGGCTCATCGCGCTCACGTTGGTACTTAGTCTGCCGGTTACTTTGTTCGTCATGGTGTCCTCCTCTCGCAGAAAGGATGCGCCCTGTTTGCCTTCTACGCCACCTACTATCGTCTGAAACCTTCTCGAACCAAAGTCGGACACGCATTCGACATCATCCTACGCATCAGGCAAGAGCGACGTATCATAAGCCAATAAGCCTGGGACGTGCGCACATCCCGTTGAACCGATCCGCTCACGCTTATGCAACTATCTGAAAATCATCAAGTTGACCGTGCGACTGCAAGCGCCGCGCTTGCGCTCACCAATACGCTACTCAGCGAGCATCCCTTGCGCATCAGCGGCACCCAGGGGTGTCTGGCGGCCGGCCATGCAATCGCCCAATTGCTCCGCCAATCTTGCGACGACGTCTCTGAGGAACCGTTCGAACTGCATCCAGGATCGCTGTGGAACGTAGGGAAAGTGATGGCGCTTTCCTACCTGCTATCCGTCGTGCTATTTGCCGCGGGCGGCGGCTTCATCCTCGCCGCAACAGTGGTGTGCCTGCTTGGGCTGGTCTATGGCAGGACGCATTACGTCGTCTGCAGGAACCTGTTCGACCGGTTTTTCCCACCCGCCGGGGGCTGCAACGTCGTCGGGACGATAGAACCCGCCGGGCAGGTGCAGCAACAGGTTTTCGTCGTGGGCCATCACGACGCTCCTTATGTGCTGCGCTTCTTACAGCGGTTCCAGGCGCTTGCCAGTATCCGATTACTTCTGGCAATCGGCTTTTACGTGCTGTACACATTCGTATGCGTCGCGGCGACGGTCGCATACCTCTCCGGCGCCGATGGCGGGATGCTTCACACCACCGGGCTGATATTCGCGCTCGTTGGGCTGGCATTTGTTGGCCCACTCTATTTCGTCATCGCCCGAACGCCCTCCCCCGGCGCGGGCGACAACCTGAACGCCAGCGCAATCGCCATCCAAGTGGCGCAGCACTTTGCCACGCGCAAGCAGACGGACACGCCCCTTCAGCATACCCGGCTGGTGCTCCTCAGCACCGACGGCGAGGAAGTCGGCCAACGCGGCGCGATCGCATACGTCAAACGTCACGTGGCCGAGCTATCATCCATCCCAAGCTTTGTGATCAATATCGACAGTGTTTATAAACGCCAGGACCTCGTTGCACTGACGCGAGATCGAAACGGCACCTGCCCGCTCTCCTCCCTGATGGCACAAGAATGCTGCCAAATCGCGCAAGCGCTGGGCTATTCGCTCCGCGCGATTGCGCTGCCATTCGGCGGCGGGAGCACCGACGCAGCCGCTTTTGCGCGGCGCGGGATAGAGGCTACGACGATCATCGGCATCCCTACCACATTGATCCCGCGCGGGCTGGTATATCACACCTTAGAAGATACGGTAGCGCACATTCAGCCGGAGGCTGTTCAGGCGGTGCTCGATATCATCGTGAGTTACGTGTTGCGCAAAGATCAAAGGACAGCCACGACGCGGTAAACTGTCAGATCATGCGCATTGGCAATTTCTTTCACCTCTCCTACTGGTTGGATTCGTCCGTGCTGGCACAACCAGCCGGCCACGCCATGTGGCTTGGCGTGGCGTTTGGCGCGTTATGGTGTGCGGCAGGCATCGTGCTTGTTTCGCGGCGGCACTGGCCGGATATTGCCCTTGCGCAGGCGTTTGCCGGCGCGCTCTTTGGCGCTGTGGCACTTGGGCGGCTATATAGCGTGCCGGTGTTGGGGCTGCGGGTTGGCTGGCTGATCGCCCTGGGCCTGGCCGCACTTCCTTTCGTACCGCGCCTCTTGCGCCAGGCTGTTCGCGATGGGTTACCCCTCGATGGATTGCGCGCAGCCGCCTTTGCGCGGCCCGAACCGCGCGCCTGGCACCCCTTGACCACGCTCGCCTGGCTGGGGTTGCACCTGTTGGGCAGCATGGCCGTGCTCAGCATCATCAAGCTGCCGGTATGGCTTGCCTTCGTCTTGATCGGGCTCATCCTCGCGCCGCAGGCTGTCGCGGCATTGCTTCAACGTGCTCATGCGCCCGACAAATCTCTCATTTCCAATCTCCAATCCCTGTTCTCCCGTACCGCCGTCCTTTCGCCATTGCTGCTGGTCTACCTTGTGCTGGGGCTACGCCTGATCGTGGGAGCCGCAGCGCGCCTTACACTCGGCCAGTTCCGCGTGGTGGAGCCCTTTGGCATGCTGCTGGATCTGCCGCTCAGCCTGGCCGTGCTGAGCGCCTACGCGCTGGTAGGTTCCATCTACCAGGCCATCTCAAAGCCCCTATTTCCAATCTCTAATCTCCAATCTCCGGCGCAACCTCGCTCACTGTTCGTGCGGGTTGGGTCGCTGGCGCTGGTCGCAGGGGTGATCGCCTGGGCCTGCTGGAACGCACTCACCATGCACACCCAGGGCGTGACGGGCAGCGACCCCTACGCCTATGCGCAGATGGGCGTGGACCTGGCCGAGCATGGCAGCGTGGCGCACAGCTTCCCGCTCATCCAGTTGACCTATGCGCTCGACATTCCTTCCGAGCCGATCATCCACGTGGGCTATAAGCTGCCGCAGGATGTGGCGCGCACAGCCACAACCGTCTGGCCGCCGGGCTATGCCGTCGTCACGGCGCTTGGCTACAAGCTGGCCGGCGAACAGGGGCTTTATCTCGTCACGCCTTTGTTCTCGCTCCTGTCGCTGTGTGTGGTATGGCTGCTGAGCAATTTGCTTGCGCGCGACGCCGGCTTGGGCGACGGATCGTGCGCTGCCGCGGCATTAGCTGTGTTCCTGACGGCGACCTCGTACCAGCAAATCGAATGGCAACTCATCCCGATGGCCGACATCGCCACGCAATGCTTTTCGCTGCTGGCGCTGTACGCCGTGCTGCGCCCACGCACCCGCCGTGGGCTATGGATCGGCGCGCTGGTGAGCGGGCTGGCGCTGGGCATCGCGTTCGACATTCGTTATACCCAGGTGTTGCTCGCGCCGGCGCTTGTCTACGCGCTCTATACGCCTGGAGGCCAATCCATGCGCCCCTTTGCCCAACGCCTGAAGCCGCTGCTGGTCTGCGGTGCGGCGGCGTGGGTGGCCGTCACGCCCACGCTGGTCTATCACATGCTGGCCTTTGGCAACCCGTTCTACACCGGATCGGAGGAACTGGCGAACTTCTCGCTGGCGCGCCTGCCCGAGACGCTGGGCCGCATCACAGGGGAACTGATCTCGCTACGCGAATTTGGCCTGCTGCTGCCGCTAATCGCCGCCGGGCTGGTGGTGCTGTGGCGGCGCAACCGGCGCGCCTGCACCGCACTTGGGCTCTACTTTGTGCCGCTGTTCCTCTTTCACATCGCCTATGCCTACCTGCGCCCACGTGACATCCTCTTTCTCTTCCCCATCCTGGGCGGCCTGGCAGTGATCGGCATCGTGTGGCTGATGCGCAGGCTCTGGCAGGCCCGCCAGACGCTCCTGGTCATGGGGGCACGCGCGCTCGTGCTCATCACGCTCGCCTTCATCTTCATCGTGCGTTCGCAACAGACGCTGGCAATCCCCATCACGCACGGCTTCGCGGTGTTCGGCTACCTGGTGCGCGAGCAGCGCGCCTCATTCACGCGCCTGGGTGAACTCACTCCAACGGACGCCGTGATCGGTTGCTCATTGAATAGCGGCGCGGTGGATTTGCACGCAGGCCGGTTGGCCTTCCGCCCGGCCACCTGGACGCCCGACCAGTTGCTGGCATTCGTCCGGGCGTTGCACGCCGAAAGCAAGCCGGTGTATATGCTGGAAGATGGCGACGAGGTGTTGCCCTCGCTCAACACCTTGCGGGCGCACTTCCAACTCACCCAGGTGGCCCGGCTGGACATGCCCTACTACTTTCCCGGCAGCGGCTCCGAAAACCGCAAGGTGGCGCTGTACCGGGTAGGGATTGGGGATTAGAGATTAACCGTGAAACGTGAAAGAGCCCCCCTCACGTTTCACGTTTCATCCATCATTCCCTAATCTCCAATTTACAATTAACCCCATGCGTGACCTTGCGATCATCATCCTGAATTACAACACGCGCGAACTGCTGGCGGAGTGCCTGGCGTCGTTACAGAACCAGCCGGGCATCGAGATCAGCGTGTGCGTGGTGGACAACTGCTCCAACGACGGCAGCGCCGATATGGTGGCCGAGCGCTTCCCCAATGTGATGCTCATCCGCAGCACCGCCAACGACGGTTATGCCGCCGGGAATAACCTGGGGCTGCGCGCCTATGGCTTCCCAGAGGACGGCCAGGCGCGCTACGCTATGCTGCTGAACCCCGACACGCTCACGCCCCCCGGCGCCCCGGCGCAGATGGTGGCATACGCCGACGCGCATCCCGACACCGGTGTGGTGGGGCCGAAGCTCATGCTGATGGACGGCACACTGGATGCCGCCTGCCGGCGCAGCTTTCCCACGCCACAACGGTCGTTCTATCGCTTCATCGGCCTGAGCAAGCTCTTCCCGCGCAGCCGGCGCTTTGGCAGCTACAACCTGACCTACCTGGACATCGACGCCGAGGCCGAGGTGGATTCGGTGGTGGGGGCGTGCATGTTGGTGCGCGCCGAGGCCATGCGTAAGGCCGGGCTGCTGGACGAGCAGTTCTTCATGTATGGCGAAGACCTGGACTGGTGCCTGCGCATCAAGCAACAGCGTAACGAGCAGGGCGCTCCCTATCGCGTGATGTATTACCCCGGCGCTACCATCCAACACGTCAAACGTGCTTCCAGCCGGCACAGCGCCAAGGCACAGTATGAGTTCAACCGCGCCATGTGGCTCTTCTATCGCAAACACTACCAGGCGCACACCTTCTTCGCCCTTGATTGGCTGATCCGCCTGGGCCTCGTGATGCGCGGCGGACGCAAGCTCGCCCAAGAAGTGTTTTGATATTGATCTCACTACAGGGGCACAGAGAAAAAGAGATTGGAGAGTAGAGATTGGGGATTAGAGATTGTAAATGAATGAAACCACGGATTACACAGATGACACGGACGAAAACAGCTTTCGTACCAATCCGTGGAAATCCGTGTCATCCGTGGTTAACGAAATCTCCAGTCTCTAATCCCCTCTTTCCACGGAGCGGCGAAAACGCGCCAGCAGGTCGCGCGCGGCAGAGAGCGTCGGGGCACTGGAGGTGATGATCAGGTTGCGCTTGGCCGGCCAGTCGCCGCTCAGCAAGCGCCGGCCCAGTTCCGAGTTCTCCGCCACGTCGGTCAACAGCGTCACGTTCTTCGGCGCGATTTCAGAGAGTGCGAACAGGTCGTGATACTTGGCGTCGAAATCCAGCCCGGTGATGCTGGGGGTCTTGAAGAACTCGCGGATCACCTCGCCATACGTGCCGCAATAGTGCATCCGGCCACCGCCGACGGCGTTGAAGAAGCGCGCATCCCGCGCAGCCACATGCTCGCGGTAGAAGCGCGGGCTGATCATGTGCATCGAACAATTGCTGATGCGCGCATAGCCCTTCCACAACCCGCCCCAATCGAAGAACCAATCCGCATCATTGCTAATCATGGCCTTCAAGTGGCGCGTCAGGTCGATCATCGTGTCCGTCACCAGGTCGAGCAGTGCATCCAGCGCCACGGGGTCATCATAAAAATCGGTCAGGATGTCGTTCCCGCGCACCAGATGAGCCGTGTTGAAGGCGCTTTGAATATCGGGATGCTGAATCTGGATGCCCGGCGGCAACACGCGCTGCCACAGCGCTGTCCACTCGGCCAGCTTGCCATACCAGCCCGCCGTCAGGGCCGGTTTGCGCATCCGGTACACATCTTGTGCAGTGTGCATGATGGGCCCTTTGGAGGCCGGCAGGCTGTTCGGCGGCACCACCAACTCACACCCAAACGCCGCCGCCACCTGGCCGGTGCCAAATTCCACGCGCACGGTGGGCACGTGATCATCTTCAATCGCCAGGTGCGGCTCAAGCTCCGCCAGGCAGGCGCGCAACATCACCATTGGGTCGGCCAGCCGCTCTTCCCAGGGAATCGGGTCCACCGGCGGCACACTGATGATGAACATCGGCGAGCAGTGCTCTGGGTCCAGGAACAACTGCTGATAACGCCGATACAACGCCTCGAAACGCCGCAATTGCGCATCATCGATCCTGAAAGCATGCAATGTATTATTCATCGTCATACGTTTTACACCCGGTGGTTAAGAAGCTCTTACAGCAAAGAAGCAGAGAAACAAAGAACACAAAAGAATATAAGGATTCTTCGTGATCTTTGTTGCTTCGTTACTTTGTGTTTTCCTTATTCTTTCTCATCACGAAGCTTGCCCTTTCTGCGCCGGCTTCCACACAAGCATCATCACCGCCGCAATCAACGACAGGGCTGCGCCGAACAGGAACGGCGCAGACGGGCCAAACCCACTCCACGTACCGATACCCTGCCACAGCACGCCGGCGATGGCAGAGGCGGGGAAGGCCAGGATGCCAAGCATGAAGTTATAGGTGCCATACGCCGTGCCGCGCAGTTCCGGGGGCACAAGGTCGGCAATCAGCGCGTTACTGGTGCCAAAAGCCATGCCGTAATAAATGCCGTACACGGCATAAAGCGTCCACACCTGCCAGCCCGTTTGGGCCAGGCCAAAGCCCAGGTAGATCAACGCATAGACCAGCCAACCGCCAATAATCAGCCGGCGCCGGCCGATGCGATCCGACAGCGAGCCCGCCGGCGTGGAGACCAGCGCGTAGATCAGGCTGAAAGTAGCCACCATGCCCAACACCTCCGCCACATTCAACCCGCGATCCTGCGCGCGCAATACCAGAAATGCGTCGGACGAATTGCCCAGCGTGAAAATGCCGACGATGATCATAAAAGTCACGAACGGCTTGCCCAGGCTGCGGAAGGCGAACTTCGGCGCGGCGCGCTTCGTTTTCACGGGCACATCCTGGGCACCGATCGCCAGGGACAGCACCGAGAGGATGGCCGGAACGATGCTCACCAGCACCACGACCTGGAAGGTGTTGCGCGACAGTTCCTGCGCACCGGCCTGCACCAGCAGCACCACACCCAGCGCGATCAACAGCGCCATCATCTCACCGGCGGTGTCGGCGGCGCGATGGAATCCGAAGGCAATCCCGCGTTGATGTGAATCGACCGAGTCGGCCACCAGTGCATCGCGCGGGGCCGTGCGGATGCCCTTGCCCGAGCGGTCGACCCAGCGCACCGCTGCGACGGCCTCCCAACTGGCGACGAAGTAAAAGAAGGGTTTCGACAGCGCCGACAACCCATACCCGGCAACCGCCAGCCACTTGCGCCCTTGCAGCCGGTCCGACATCCAACCAGAGAATAGTTTTAAGATACTGGCGATTGTCTCTGCGATGCCTTCGATCAAGCCAATCACGTTGGTTTTGACGCCCAACACGTTAGCGAGAAACAGTGGTAACAGATTGATCACCATCTCGCTGGACATATCCATAAAAAAGCTGGTAAAGCTGACGGCCCACACATTGCGGGGCAAACTGCGAAGGCTGGACTTTCCTTGACTTGCGGGGGCATCAGATGCGGCCATGATTCAACTCCTCCTACGGGCAATATGTTCCGGTAGTATGCACCCAATTGCCCGCACCGGGCAAGACACAAAAAAGCGCCGGTGCCCATGGGGAGAGAGGTTGGCAACCGGCGCCCTTTGTCACGCTGTCTGAGGTTCCTGACAGAACGCCCCCCAAACAACGCTGTTACGAACGGCGACCATGTGTCACCACGGTCACCGGCACAAACCCACTGAGCAAAGATGAGCCGCAAGGTTGGTGGTGATGCATCAATGCACTGTTTCAAGTGGCTACTGCGTTGATGCCGCCATATTACACAACTATCCACGCCATCATTACAGTGAAGTTCAAGTGTTCGCGATGTGCTAAGACGCGTGCGTTTGTGCTTGCAATTAGGATACAGTTGCGGAAACACTGTCGCATCCCTGGATACGGTAATTCTATATACCTGTATACAGGTATTCGCTCTTAGCGGTAAAATAGAGGTGGGTGAGGAAACAGAAACCCTTAGGGGAGGGGGTTTACATGGCTATCCATATCCTGTTAGTGGACGATCATAAGATTGTGCGCCAGGGGACGCGACAACTGCTGGGACAATTTGATGATCTTGTTGTTGTCGCAGAAACATCCAATGGCGAAGAGGCGGTGCGCCTATGCGATGAATATAAGCCACAAGTCGTGGTCATGGACATTCACATGCCTGGCATGACCGGCCTGGAAGCGACTCGCATCATTCGTGCGCTCCATCCAAACATCCAGGTCGTCATACTATCGGGTTACGATGATGACCGTTACGTTTTTCCATCACTTGAGGCGGGCGCGTTGGGATACTTACTCAAGACCGCCGGTAGTGAAGATTTGGCCAACGCCATTCGTGCCGTAAGCCAGGGTGGCATTGTGCTCGACCACCACATTTCCGAAAGGGTGCGCAACCGATTGTCTCAACCACGCCGCACCTGCGGATTATCAGATAACCCTTCCGAACGCGAAATCGAGGTACTGCAAGCCGTCGCGAAGGGTAAAAGCAACAAAGAAATCGGCGAGTTGCTCAACATCACAACCAATACTGTGCAAGTACATCTCCGCAATATCTTCGGCAAACTGGGAGTCCGTGACAGGACGGAAGCTGTGACCTATGCCGTCCGCATGCACTGGATCAGCCTGGACTGAAGCGACCATCTGTGTCGCTTGAGATCAAAACGAGCGTTGCGATGAGACGATTATTATTGCATCCCGCGGTCAGGATCAGTTTGCTTTACCTGGCCATTGCCGGGACATGGGTATTCGTGTCGGACCAGTTGTTGGGGGCACTGGTGGTGCATGATGAAGCCTTGCTGGTCAGCCTTTCCTCCATCAAGGGCTTTCTGTTTGTCGTCGTGATGGCGGCATTGCTCTATTTTGAACGCCGCTCCGACGAGCGTGCCAACCGGGCCGCCTCCGAGGCTTTGCGCCTGGCGGAACACAACTACCGTGCGATCTTCGAAACGGCACCCGTGGGCATTTTCTGCGCGTCACTGGATGAGCGCTACCAGGAAGTGAACTCCAGCTTCGCGCAGATGCTTGGCTACGCCTCTACACAAGAGATGATCGGCCTTGAGGATAAGCCGCCGGGCGGGTATGACCCCACAGTTCTTTCAAACCCCGGCAAAGTGAGCACCTATGAACGCCAGTACCAGCGCAGGGACGGCGGCAATATTGATGCGCTGGTGAGCATTTTGTTCCGCCCCAACGGCCCCGGCACATCCCCTTGCATGGAGGGGTTTGTGCAAGACATCACCGAGCGCAAAACGCTGGACTGCAAGGTGACCGAGCAGCAGGAAGTGCTGCGCGACTACGCCCACCAACTGCTGCGCAGCCAGGAGGAAGAACGCTACCGCCTTTCGCATGAACTGCACGATGACCCACTGCAAGACCTGGTGGCGCTTTCACAACGCGTGGAACTGGCACGCGGCGCGTTGCCGCGCGGCCCGGAGACGCTTGCCCCGCGCCTGGATGAGTTACAAAAAATGACACTCGCGACGATCGGCAAGCTGCGTGACGTGTGCAACGCCCTACGCCCCTCCGTGTTGGAGGAACAAGGCATCGTCGCAGCCGTGCAAGCAGTCGGCGATGAACTGGCGCAGCAGATGCCTCACTGCAAGGTGCATTACGATATTCAGGGAACCTTGCGCCGGCTGGACCCCGACGTGGAGTTGACCGCCTTTCGCATCATGCAGCAAGCGGCGCGCAACGTGCGCTCGCATGCGCCCGGCGCGCGCAACGTGCACTTCAGCCTGCGTTTCAATCACAGTCACCTGTTCGCCAGCGTACAAGATGACGGCCCCGGCTTCAGCGTCACTGATCCGCAGGTGCTGCTGCGCCAAGGGCACCTGGGTATCGCCGGGATGTACGAGCGTGCCGCGCTGGTAGGTGGCAACGTGACGATCACCTCTACGCCACAGGCCGGCACGACGGTTCAAATGCAGTTGCCCTACCACCTGTAAGTTCGGACAGAGACGGAAGTATCACAGTCGAGGAGCTTCTACAGCAAAGTGATATAGAGATTCTTCGTGATCTTTGTTGCTTGGTTGCTTTGTGTCTTGTTCTTATCCTTTGTGCGCTTCGTGTTTTTGTGTCTTCGTGGTTAAGAAACCCTCACAGCAAAGGGTCCCTGTTTTGTTCCCGTCCTTTGCGGTTGAGCGGGCTATAATCAGCCCGCAAGGAGACGCGCACCACTGATGCAACCGGTTGCCATCGTATGACTGAAACTCAACTCCCTCACTGGCCCGCAACACGGTCTGCACAACGCAGCGCTCTCCTGGGCATCTTGCTCATCTTCCTCGTCATCTGCACGGTGCAAGTGGTCACCTTCCCGGTGCTCGAAGGCTCCGACGAAGCGCTGCACTACGGTTATGCGCGTTACCTGGTCAATAAGCGCGCCGTGCCGTTGCCGCGCACCTTCGAACAAATCCGCCAGGGCAAGAGCCCCGAACCCATCGTCGGGTTCGACCCGTGGCAAGAAACGACCCAGCCCCCGGCATATTACTTCTTCGTCGCGCTGGTAACGGCCTGGGTGCCGGATGCCGACGACGCCACCGGCATGACGCGCGACAACTTCGCCTATTACGGGCTGGACCCGCTGGGGCTGCCCTTCGACAACAAGATCACCACGATCAACGAGATTGGCCCCAACCGCGAGAATGCGTTCCCCTGGAAGGGCTACGTGCTGGGCATTCGTGTGGGGCGCATGGTCTCGGTGCTAATGGGGGTCATCGCCGTGCTGGCGGTCTTCCTGGCTGCACGCGAACTGAACCCGGCCAACCGGCTATTTCCGCTATTGGCAAGCGCGCTGGCCGCGGGCGTGCCGCAATTCGCGCACATCAGCAGCACCGTCAATTCAGACATCGGCGTGGCCATGTTTTGCATGCTCACGCTGTGGTGGTCGCTGCGGCTGATCCGGCTGGGGCCGACGCTGCCGCGCGCGTTGATCGGCGGTGCCTTCGCCGGGCTGGCGGTGATGAGCAAGGTCAACGGCCTGCTGATCTTGCCGGTGTACGGGGTGGCAATCTTGCTGGCTGCCTGGGTGCATCGTGAACCGCACAACCTGGGCGGGCTATTCAAAAAGGCGCTCCCCTTTGCCGTCGTCACGGGCGTCGTGATCCTGGTGGTCGGCGGATGGTGGTTCGCCCGCAACTGGCTTACCTTCGGGCACGTGCTGGAACTGAGCACGCACACGGGCGAGTCAGGCGGCATCTACCCGCAGGCCGTCACGCATCTATTCGACACCTACCTTCCCGACCTGGAGCGCACCTTCTGGTATTCGCCCGGCATCGCCCTGCTGCGCCCGCCCGATTGGTTTGCCACGCTCCTGCGCGTGACGTACGGGGTCGCCTTTGTCTGTGCGCTGGCAAAGCTCGCCGAGTTCATTCGGCGGCGCGAATCCCTCTCGCCCATGCTTGCGGCCCAACTTAGTTGCGTGCTGGTATGTTCGTTGGTTGCGCTGGCCGGTTCGGTCTACTGGATATTGACCACGCTGTGGGGCTTGGGGCGACTGTTCTACCCCACCGGGCTGATGGGCATCGCCCTCTTCGGCGCCTATGGGCTGGACTGGGGTCAACGAATAGTAAGTCAACGAATAACAGGACAACGAATACGTGTTGGGCTGCGGGTGATGTATGGTGCCGCGCTGCTGGCCGGCGCCGTGATCGGCGTGACCTATACGTCCATCGCCTTCAATCGGCACCCAATGATCCTGAACCAGGTGCCCGACGACGTGACGCGCACGCGCGTGACCTTCTACGATACAAAAGGCACGCCCGTGGCGGCGCTAATCGGCTATCGCATCGACACCCAGCCCCTCAGCACGGGCGACATCGCCACCGGCTACCTGTGCTGGCAATCGCTGGGCTACACGCAGCGCAGCTTTCCCTATGCGTTGCAATTCGTCGGCCCCGACGATACGGTGATCGGCGCACGCAACAGCTATCACGGCCTGGGCACCTATCCGCTCTCGCACTGGCAACCGAACGAGCAATTCTGCGACGTGACCTCGCTCAAGATCACCGGCGATGTGCAGCAGCCGCGCGCCTATCGCGTGGTGGTGAGCCTGTTTGACTACGACACGCACACCGCCGTGCCGCTGGCCGCGCGCGACGCCAACGACACGCCGCTGCAAGTGGCGCAGATTGGGCAGGTGCGCGTGGGGCCCACGCAGACGCTCACGACCTCCGCCCCGCTCTATACGTTGGGCGATGCAATCGGCCTGGTCAGCGCGCAGGCGGCGCTTGCTCCCGGCAACACGCTCAGCGTCACGTTGCGCTGGGTCGCGCTCGGCTCGCCGGCGCAAGACGACAAAATCTTTCTGCACGTGCTGGACGGCGCAGGGAACATCGTGGCGCAGAGCGATCATCGCCCCGACGGCGACTGGTTCCCCACCCAATACTGGCAAAAGGGCGACGTGATCGACGACGCCTTCCAGGTGACGCTGCCCGAAGGGGCCTCGCTCGACGCGCTGACGCTCAACGCCGGCATGTACGACAGCGCCAGCGGCCAGCGCTTGCCGGCGGTGCGCGCCGAAACGGGCGAGCGAATGAAGGATGATGCGCTGCCGCTGACCATCACACAAAAGTAATACGCATTCGCCCGGCACGCTGCAACGGGTTGTGCCGAGGACACGCAGGGGAAACTCAATGGATCAAACGAATTACGCCGCCGTCAACGCGCAGACGATCGACAAATGGATCGCCGGGGGCTGGGAGTGGGGCATCCCCATTTCACACGCGGACTATGTGGAAGCTCAAGAGGGTAAACGGGGCATCTTCCTGACGCCGACCAAGACCGTTCCCGCGGAATGGTTCGCCCCGTTCCTCAAAGAGGGCAGGCTACGCGGCGTGAAGGTGCTCGGGCTCGCCAGCGGCGGCGGCCAGCAAATGCCGGTGCTCGCGGCGTTGGGCGCGTCATGCAGCGTGCTCGATTATTCGACCAGGCAACTCGAAAGCGAAAGGCTGGTCGCGCAGCGCGAAGGGTACGCCATCAACATCGTCAAGGCCGACATGGCGAAGCGCTTGCCTTTTGACGACGCGAGCTTTGACCTGATCGTGCACCCGGTGTCCAATTGCTACGTGGAGGACGTCTATCACGTGTGGAACGAGTGTTTCCGCGTCTTGAAGAAGGGCGGCGTGCTGCTCGCGGGCATGAGCAACGGCATCGACTATTTGTTCGACGACGTGAAACCGGGTGAGCCACTGGTCGTGGTCAACAAATTGCCCTATAACCCGCTCAAAAATGAGGACCAGTACAAGAAATCCGCGGCAATTGACGGCAGTTTCCAGTTCAGTCACACGCTGGAAGAGCAGATTGGCGGGCAACTGAAAGCCGGGTTCAGGCTCACAGACCTGTACGAGGACCGTGACAGGAGCGGCGGCATCAGCGAGTATTGCCCGCAGTACATCGCTACGCGGGCGGTGAAGCAACCCTGAGAGGGTGTCTTAAGAATTCCGAGCCACTCAATGTGGCGCGCTCGGCGAACGAAGCCAGCCTGCGCTGGCTGATATTGGGCCCGCGCAAGTGAGCCTTGCGTAAATAGCCATGATTTTGAGTCGCCAGGCGGATCGTCCATGGCAATAGTGGTCCCCGATGAAACGCCCCGCAAAATGTTGCGCTATTCTATAATCACAACACAAAGGGGTCTTCACAGCATGAGCATTCAACTCTCACAGGACGACTTTGACCGACTCGCCAGCATCCTGGGTGACTCGCACTCCGCCGAATTACGCCAGTTCATCACCAAGGTATTCAGCGACGAAGAGTTGACGGCGTTATGCTTCGACAGCTTCCACGAGGTGTACGAGGATTTCGCTTCTGGAATGCCCAAAGGACAAAAAATCCAAATGTTACTGGGCCACTGCCAGCGGCGAGATGCATGGCCGCAACTACTGGCAGCTTTATCCAGGGCTCGGCCTCAGCAGTTCGAGCAGAAACTTGTTGAACCCTATTCTGTTCCTGTCACCGCCAACCAAAGTGCAGCCCAACAGGATGCCACACCTGGAACAATGCGGAACCCGCGGCAAATTTTCGTCAGCCACGCCCATGCAGATGCCGCCTTTGCACACCGGCTGGCTGCCGATTTGCAGCGGCGCGGCTGGCCGATATGGATCGCACCCGATAGCATCCGGCCGGGGGAGAAGTGGGTAACAGCCATCAATCGTGGATTGGAGGAGAGTGGCCTGTTTGTTGTCATTCTTACGCCGGCTGCGCTGACCTCCCACTGGGTGACGAGTGAAACGGACGTTGCAATCGAATTACAACATGAAGGCACCTTGCAATTTGTCCCTCTATTGCACCACCCCTGCAATCCATCACCATTGCTGCGTGTCTATCAACGCATATCTTTCCTCGAATCGTACGAAAGCGGGTTGGCGAAATTGGTGAAAGCCCTGGAAGGATATGCCCCGGCTAAAACGACCACCCCAGATGCTAACCCATCTACTGCACGCGCTTCCACGCTGGCTCAGCCAAAGGATGCGAACTCCACAGCACCAGCGACGCGACCCACCATCGTGCCCCGGACAGTTGATGAGTGGCGCCACGCGTTAGCGGACACAAGCCTGAGCAAACGCGAGCGGATCGCGCTACTGACCGAGCTACTCAAAACGCCATTGATGTTAGAACCCGCGGAACGCCTGAAAGCAGGCGATGAACTGGCAACGTTGGGCGACCCGCGGCCTGGTGTTGGCCTCGCCCCTGCATCAGACGGAAGCGAAGCGTTGATTCCCGACATCGATTGGGTGCTCATCCCGGATGAAGGTACGTTCCTTTATGGCGAAGGCAATTCACAACGCAGGTTGCCCCTGCCGCCGTTCAAGATTGCACGCTACCCGATCACCTACGCCCAGTTTCAAGCCTTCATCGATGCGCCAGACGGCTTCCATAACCCCGAATGGTGGCAAAGGCTTTCAGCATCCAGTGACGATAGGCAAGCCCCTGGTAATCAGGCATTCAAATTCGCCAACCACCCACGCGACAATGTAAGTTGGTATGATGCAGTCGCTTTCTGCCGCTGGCTGAGCAAGAAATTGGGCCTGAACGTGAGGCTGCCCACCGAGTGGGAGTGGGAGAAGGCTGCACGCGGGATGGATGGGCGTGGCTATCCGTGGGGGAATGAATATATCCCCGGCTATGCCAATATCGACGAAACGGCAGGCAAGATTGGATCCTATTACCTTCGATCGACATCCCCAGTGGGAATGTACTGCCCACAGGGCGCTTCACCCTATGGGGTGCTGGATCTGAGCGGCAACGTATGGGAGTGGTGCCTGAATAAATATAAGAATCCTAGCAAAGTAGAAGTTACTGGTGCTGCCACACGGGTGCTGCGCGGCGGCTCTTGGAACGACCTTCCTGACCTCGCGCGTGCAGCGTTCCGTAACAGGAACTTCCCGAATCTTCGCAACTTCATCTTCAATGGTTTTCGCGTTGTGTCCGCCCCTGTTCCGAAACTCTGACCTCTGCATCCTCTGTCCTCTAGAGGGTGTGTGGGGGAGACTTCCCAATTCCTCATCAAGCCGGCGCAATCACGTTTGCTGAATTGGATGCCAACGTGCAGGGCTGGATCAACCACGTACGATATGCGGACACGTGGGGCCTGCGCGAGCATATCCTGGGCGACCATCGCGTGAGGTCCATCTCTGCCTGACGCACCCACGAGGGGAGGTACAACCTCCCCTCGCACTCCCCTCCATCAGAGCGCAGAGTGTGCAGAGGTCAGAGCGACGATACAGGGGCGGACACAACGCGAAAACCAAAGCTGTAGTAGCGAACATCCGGGTCGAACCAGCCACGGTACGCCGCACGCGCGTTGCCTCGATCGACGTACCAAGAGCCGCCGCGCAGCACGCGGTGCTGCACATCCATCCTCGCAGGGTCTTCTCGTTCAGGAGACCCTGCATAGGGATAGTCAAGGTAAGCGCTGCTGGTCCACTCCCACACGTTGCCGCATAGATCAGCGATGCCTTCGAGTGTTTCACCCCCTGGGAAGATGCCCACCGGCGTGGTACGCCTGATATGGCTCTCAAACGTATTGCACTTCGCGGCGTCGAAGGTGGGACCATAGGCATAACGCCTGCCCTGCTTTCCACGTGCGGCGGCCTCCCATTCCGCTTCGGTCGGCAATCGAAATGGTGTCTTACTCTGGGTCGACAGCCAGGCACAGTAGGCGCGCACCTCGTGCCAGCATACACCGACTACCGGCTGGGCCGGGTTATTAAACGCCGGGTCGTCCCAATAGCGTGGTAAATGATACACCTCACCCATAGGGAATGTTCGTTGTAACCATGCCTCAAACTCGTCATCCGTCCAAGCGCGTATAGTGAGCCAATCGTCAACCTGTTGAGAGGTTGCACGATTCTGTTGAACAAGCTTGCGCAGGTCATCTTCTGTCCATTGCATCAGTAAGCGACGTGTATCTCGCCAACTTTCACGCTGCCCCTCCACTTGTCCTTCGCCACGCCGCCAGGCCTTAGCGGCTTCGGTTTTCCACCACTGCTCATCCTCATAGCCACCGGCCTGGATGAACAGCGCGAACTCTGCATTGGTTATTGGGAAGCGGCTCATCTCGAAGGGGGGCACTTTTATGTGATGCGCCGGCTTTTCATCCTTCTTAGAGCTATCCTCATCACCAATCGTATAAGTTCCGCCTTGCACCGGCAATAGCGGTGGCAAGAGATAGTCGCCATGAAGCCCCGTGCGTCGTTCAAAACGCGGGTCGCCCAGTTCACCCAGCGCCAGCCCGGCTGCGATGCGCGCGCGCAGGTCTGCCTTGGGGTCTTGCGTGTGGCCGATCAGCGCCTGCTGGATTTCCGTTTTGAGAGCCGCTGAAACACGAACGCCCGGCGCCGCCGCGCAGCGCGCCGCCAGCAAGAGGTTCACCCGTTGCAACTCTTTCACAAAGGCTTCCGGGGCGCTGGTTATAGCCGCCGCCAGTTGGGCCGTCTCCTCCCAACCGGTGCTGGGGATGGGCGGCAGCGGCTCACTATCTGGCAGATCCTTCAACACTTCCGCCAGGCTGGGCCGGATGGATTCCACACGCCATTCGCTGCGCGTCAGGTCATAATCGGGTTGCCGCGCAAAGCAGCGCGCCGCGAAATATTCCTGCAGCAACTGGTGAAAGAACAGCACCTCGCCGTGCGCCACGTCATCGTCCAGCACGTTCAACGACGCGCCGGCCTGTAGCACCTCTTCCGCGCGCGGTTGGTCGATCAGTCGCTGCGCCTCGTCCTTACCTGCGCGCACCTGTGCGCCTTCGCCCTGCTCCGCACGTTGCATATGGTAGGCCAGGCGGGCCAAGCCGGGGATGAGCGTGCCCTGCTCAGGTAACTGGTGTGGGTCGGCCCAGTGGTTATTGAGTACCTGCCAACGATCACCGCGCTTCAGCAATTCACCTTCACGCAACAGGGGGTTCTGCGCATCGCACTCACGCCGCAGCGCCTGGCGCACCAGCCCTGTGAATAGCGCCGCGTGGCCGGTGGGTAGGTTACCTGTACGCCTGACCTCATCGTTCTCGCAGAGTAATTTCAGGAAATAGGGCGTGCTGAAGAGTTCCAATTGTTTGGGCTCGTGTTCTAACGCTTGCCCCACCTGCTCGGCCTGCTCCGGCAGATGAACTTGCAGAAACAATTTCACTTGCTCCGGTGTGAGCGGCTTGACGTTGGCATTCTGCACGGGCGCATCGTTGCTGCCCAGCGGCTCGCTATAGTCGATGCTGCGGCAGGTGACCACCGCCCGGTTGCCACGTTCACCGAACTCGCACAGAAAATCCCGCCAGCCGGCGATGCGCTCCGCCAGGTCGTCCCGGTCACGGTGCTTTAGTTCATTCAAGGCATCCAGCAGCAATAACACACGCCCCTGCCGGACCAGTTCTGCAAACAGTGGCAGATGCGGGGCTTCTTTCTGCCATTCCTCCGCCAGCCATTGGCGCGGATCCGTTGCATTGAGCGGGTAACGGTTCAATGGTAATAAAAATGACACACGCAACGCACCGTCAGCCAGGCGATCTCGCGCGTCATCCAGTTGCAGCCGGCGCAACAGCGTGGTCTTGCCGCAGCCGGGCACGCCCAAAAGCACCAATACCCGGTAGGGCGTATCTGCTAGTAGCAAGCGCAGGTCATCATATTTACGAGTCTGCTCCTGGTAGCGCTCCCCCTGCGTCTGCATGCCCAGGTCTTTGATCAACGTCAGACGCACGAAGCGCGCATCGATCTGCCAGCGCCGGTCTCTCTGGTGCCGGTCGATCAAGGATTGCTGATAGGCGCCAAAGCCCGGCTCAAGTGCGTCCGGCGACGCGCCGGGCATATAAGTTTCAAGCCCGTGGCATAGATCGGCTAGCACTTGCTGCTGTTCATCACCCACCGGCAAGCGTTGCACCACGGCGCTCAGTTGCCGCACAGTGAGCAATTCGATCAACCGCGTGGTGAACTCGCTCGCATCGCCTGCCCAATCAATATGCAGGTAAACCGGCTGCCAGTTGAACAGCGGCGCGAGAATCTCCTTGCGCTCGTCATGTGTCTCAAAATGTGGCGCAAGCGTATTGCGGAGCGCATCAAACAGGTCGGTTGGGAGTGTAGCCATCGTGAAGTCAAATCACATCGCCGCGCGTATGCCGGACGGCTTCCACCAGTTCATCTAATCGCCCGCGACGCTCCAGGTACGTCACCAGTTCGCGCGCAAAGGCGGTTTTGGTCCCGCCGCCGATCTCTTCATGATCGAGCTTGAGCTGAAAACACAGATCGTGCAGTTCCTCCAGGTTGAAGCGCCTGATAAGAGCTTCATAGAGCGTGCGCGAATCCGGTATTGTTGGCGGAGGTTTTAATGGATCAGCAACTTGCCCTGGCGACGCATAACGGCCCGGCAAGCCGCTCAAAAACGCAGCCTCGGGACCTTCACCCAGTGACCGGCAACAGCGCCCGGTGAGGGCCCATAGCGTCTCTTGCCCAGGCGCATCCTGGCCGAACCGCGCCAGATGCTGGATCACCCGTACGGCGGCCTGGTGAGCGGTCCCACTCAGGCTCACGTTCAATACGTCGCGCTTGCGCGGCGAGCCAGCGAAGACTTCATCCATCAGGTCAATGCGCGCCTGCTCGGTGCGCCAATCTGGCAAACTGTCGAGGATATTTACCAGGGTATCAAAGTCCGTCTGCGAAAGTTGGATGGACAAGCATTGCCTCCATATATCATGTCAATCCGATCAGGTTCGGTAAATTGTAGCCTTCCATATCATTTTCCAGGATCAACAGTAGGAGATATGAAACCTTTGGGGTCTGCGAGACCCCAAAGGTTTTTGCATCATCCCACCTTGCTTTCAACTACAAATCACTATAGAGAGTGTTATATAGCGGTCAATCGCCTGACGGTTGAAGCCGAGGTGATTGCGACTAAGAGCCTGCTTCGAGCAGGCTTCGTACAGCGCACTGCCAAGATCGACACACAACGCAGGCGTAAAGCCTGCGTCTACCCGCCTACAAGTAGTTAACGCCCCGACCCGAAGGTCGCCTGCAAGCCCTTGATCAGCGCGGCTTTCTCGTCGGCGGAGAGGTTGGCCTGCGGGTGAAGCGGCACATAGAACCAGCGCGGCATACTGCCATTCTGCACCGTCTCGGCGGCTTCGCGCGCGCCACGCTGCCGATTGTTCCACTCCGAGAAGTTCAAGCGCCTCCGGCCGTCATCCACATCGTGCTGAAGCAACCACGACACCGGCGCGACATTGCTATACCACGGCCAGACGGTTTCGTTGCTGTGGCAATCAAAGCAGGCGCGCTGAGCCAACGCGCGCGTCTGCGCGCTATCCCAGGCCGGCTCTTGCGCCACAGCGGGGTTGGTATGGTTACGCCCATAGGGGATGAATTGAATGAGAATGAAGAGCCCCAACGCGACCAAAACGAGAACGCCAATCACCCGTAGAACTTTCATGATGCTCCTTGAACAACAAATCAACCACGACTCAAAGACGTTACGATAGAGTATAAGACAATAAGGGGTGACAGCGCGTCTCAGGAGGGCGTACCATGCAAAGTCAATCCGTATTCCGAGTGACGAATCGACTATCCAGGTTATTGCGCCGTCTGCGCGGGCAGGCCGACCCTACGCCCCCCGCCTCAACCCAGGCGCAAGCTCCCCTGCGCCCGATCGACTCCGCCAGCTTCACGCCGCGCGTGCTGCTGATCAACATCGACCCCATCGTCGAGCCTGCTACGCGCCAGGCGCTTTCGTCGCACAGGCGTTGGAACCGCGTGGACGAGCTGATCGACGGCTACATCTCCGACCTGAAGGAATGCAGCCGGGGCATCGTGCAATACCAGGTGTTGGGGCGCCGGCAGGTGGACACATTCCCGGTCAAGGCCGACGGCTTCAACTATGCGCCGCAACAATACCTGGGTGTGCTTGAAGGCCGCATCCGCCCGCACATGCCCGACTGGGTGGACTATCAACGCATCGTTGCGGACTTCAACCTGTACGAGCGCGTGGCAAATGATGAGATCGACGAAGTATGGCTGTTCGGCTTTCCATACGCGGGGTTCTACGAATCGCGCATGGCGGGGATGGACGCATTCTTTTGCAATGCGCCGCCGCTCGAAAACTCCGCCCGCTGCCCGCGCCGGTTCGTCATCATGGGCTTCAACTATGAGCGCGGCGTGGGCGAGATGCTAGAAAGTTTCGGCCACCGCGTGGAATCCATCATGCGCAAGGTATACGAGCGCACGCACAGCGACGCGAACATGTGGGAGCGTTTCACGCGCTACGACAAAATCGCGCCCGGGCAGGCCGAGGTGGGCAACGTACACTTCGCGCCTAATAGCGCGCGCGATTACGATTGGGGCAACCCGCGCATCGTGCCCAGCCGCTGCGACGATTGGTACAACTACCCGAACTTCACCGGCCTGCACCGGATGGTCAATTGCAGCGAGTGGGGCGACGGCAACATCCGCGCTCATCACAAGTGGTGGCTACACCACCTGCCCGGCATGGCCGGCAGCAACAACGGCATCCGCAACAACTGGTGGGCCTACGTGGCAGACCCCAATACAGTGGAGATTGGAGAATAGAAATTGGAGATTGCACTCGTCAAGCCTGGCATCACTGTCATCCGTGCCAAAGCCAACCCGGGAATGCAATTTCCAAGCTGGTTAAGACGGAATGCGCCAAGACGCATTCAACAGGTGACCCGATGGCGATGTCACTTGGTTACCCGCTTATACATCTTTCACACATCGCGCAGAGTCGCCTTCATCCGTGGTCGTTCTCATCTCCAATCTCTAATCCCGATATCCTACTTGATGTCGTACTGATCCAGGCGCACCTTCTCGCGGTCGATTTGCGGCAGGATTTGTGCGATGATCTGTTCTTCCTGCTCGGGCAACTCGTCGGCCTGGGCCGAAAGCGAATTCAGCCAGGCCGCTTCACGCCCAAAGAGGCTGAACTCCTTGCTCGCATACGCCTTGCGCAGCGCTTCCAGCGTCACGATAGCGGCGCGGCGCACTCGGCGATAGGGGGTCGGCTCGGCGATGATCTCGGCGGCCAGCTTCAACACCACGTCGGGGCGCAACACATAAGCCTGCGGGTCATAGGGCACGTCCGTCTCGGCGAACCAATCGCGCAGGGCCAGCGCCGCCTGCGGGCCGTGCCTGGTGGCGTTGTTCAGCAAACGGGTGGAGTAGACCAGTTGCTCCAGCGAGATGGTGGGAGCCATGCCGCCCAGCAACTTCACGTTCTGGACCGACTCGTTGCTCCACAGATCGGTGGCGACGCGCGCAATATTGCCCACCGGGGAAAGGTGCGCGCAGGTGGCCTCAGCACCTTCGCCCGACATGGGGAACCCGGTAATGGCTTTCAGGTAGGGGTTCTCGTAGGCGCAGTCTTTGCCAGGGCCCACCGCGCCGCGCTCATGTGCCACGAGCGAACGCGCGACGGTCATCACGCGAATCGTGGCGGCCCATACGCGCGGGATGTAACGCTTCTCGGCCAGCACCATGGCCGTGTTGCCAAAGCCGCACGCCGTATCGCCCGCCGGCACCACGCCGTTGCGATGGCTCACGTCCACGATCATGTCCCACAGGAAGGCCATGTCGCGGCTGGCCAGCACGCCCAGCGCGAAGGTCGCCGCGGGCAGGTCGGCGTTGATGATGGCGTCGTCGTGCACTTCCTTGCCGCCGGTCGATTCGATGGACAGGAAATCCGCGCCGGCCTGCGCGTTCAGTTCGAAGCTCTTCACCATCTTGTCCCATAGATGGCCGCTGCGCTGAATGGGAGGGCGCTCGTGCTCGCGAATGTCATTGGGGGTGACGCGCAGGGCGCTCTTCAAGCCGTCGCTCCCGGCATATTTATCCAGCGTCGTGCGCAAGATGCTGGTGATCTGCGCGCCCCACGCCGGCTCCAGCGTCATGGGGGGCAACAATTCAAATTCCACCACCAGCCCCGGCGCGTGCAGTTCCACCGCGCGTGCGCATGCGCCTTCGATCATCTGCGTATATTGCGCGCAGACCTCAGGCATCGTCTCGGCGGTGATCTCCATCGGCGGCAGGGTGAAGTTCAATTCGGGGTACACGGTGCCGCCACCGATCAGCATGCCGCTCTTGGTCGTCAGCGGATGCAATGCTTTGCCATACACGAAATGATCAAGATCTTTGATCGCCAGTTCAGTGAAATTGCTCACAGCTTGCTCCTATTGGCTTGTTTCGTCGAAGGTGATTCTAGGAATCGGGGCAAGGCAATTCTGGCATTCTGGTGCGCAAGTGTTGGCGCGTGCGCTCACGTTTTGGTAATCTGGTGCGGGTTTGTATTCCTGTGCGATTTATTTTCGTAATGCAACCACGAAGGGAATAGAACAAAACACAAAGTAACCAAGCGACAAAGATCACGAAGAATCTCTATGTCTCTTTGTGTTCTTTGCTTCTCTGTTTCTTTGCTCCTTTGCGGTTGAGATGACTCACCGCAGAGCACGCAGAGATTTTATTTGTATTCTTTGCTTCTCCGCTCCTTTGCGGTGAAACACAAATCATCTGAGCAGGCGGTTGATGCGGCGATACTCTCCCGGCGGGTGGCCGGTGTGCTTTTGGAACACCTTGCTAAAGTAGCTCTGATCGCTAAAGCCGCAATCCAGGCAAATCTGGATCAGGCTTTTCTCGGTGCGCACCAGCATCTCCCTGGCGCGGTCCACGCGCATCTGCGCCAGAAGGTCGGTGAACGACTGGCCGTACATCTGCTTCACCACCCGGCTGAAATGAGAGGGCGAAAGGCACGCCACCGCCGCTACGTCGTCGCGCGAGAGGTCTTCCTGGAGGTGCGCCTGCATGTAGCGTATCGCGCTGCCGATCATCACGCCAATCGGGTAGTGCTGGTTGGCCCGAATCGCGTCCATGATGCGCTCCAAGATCGTCACCAGCCACGCGCTGAGGGCCTCTTCGTCGTCGATCGCCGCGAGGTCCGCCAACGACGAGAAATTCGCCCCCAATAGCTCCGAAGGGTCCGCACCGGCCTCCACTGCGCTGCGCGACATCATCACCACCAATTCCAAGAGGAAGCTTTTCAACAGCAACGGGCGCTCGCGGCCCAGGTAATAGATGCCCACCAGCACGCGGTTGATGATACCGCGCGCCTGGCGCCGGTCGCCTTGCTTGATCGCCGAGATCAGCGCGGGTTCCTCGGTCAGGTAAATATCGCGGATGGATTCGTAGCTCTGGCCCTTCAGTTCGTGGATCGCCCTGGCGCGTTCGCTTTCGCGTTGCGCGCTGGCGCGTTGCAACGCCAGCAGCGCCGCGTTCGTCAGGTTGGCCGCCGTCGCGCGGGCCAGCAAATCCAGCGCAGCAAAGTGAATCTCTTGCAGGCGCGGCTCGGTGGCAATAGAGGTATCCTTGCGTTGCAAGGTACTCGCGTCTGCGCGCGCCGCGACGATGCCGCCCAAGACGTGCGCGTTCTCCATCACCGGCACGGCCCAGATCAGGTTTTCATGCGGGCAAAGCAAGATAGATGGCTCGCCCCAACGTACCGACTCCTCCACGGCGCGCCGGCGTGCTGCGGCGCAATCTTGCGCGCAAATACAACTCGGCGCGCAGGGCACGCTGCCCGCCACGACGGTGCCCTGGATATCCACCAGCACGCACGAGAAACCCCATGCCTCACGATAATCGTGCATCAAGGCGGTGAAAGCATCCCGTTGCGCCTCCATGCGGCCCGATACAAAGGTCACTGCCGCAATTTGATCCGCCACATCGTTTGACACGCTCGCAGTCTACCAGAGATGAGGCAAGTACACATATTTGCGCCTGGCATACAATAGGCGTGTCGGAATGAGGTCACTCACCAATGATCGCTTTCCTCGTTCGAATTGCAGAGAAGTTGTCATAGAGCCAGCTTTGTTTGGAGGCATGCTGAATGACACACCCTACTCAAAACCACACTCCCCTTACGCGTCGTCAATTCCTGGGTGTCATGGGAATGGCCGCTGCCAGCCTGGCGGCAGCCGGATGCCAGGGCGCCGGCGCCCCCAGCGCGACGTCTGCACCGGCCGCGCAACCCACCTTTAGCGGCACGCCCAGCGTCGCAATCGTACAGGCCACCGATTATGACCCCACGCACATCCGCCAGCAGGTGCGCAACCTGCTCGACCTGTTGGGCGGGTTGAAGAACGTGGTCCACAGCGGTGACCGGGTGGCCATCAAGACGAACCTGACCGGCGGCGTCGGCACAGCGCCGTTGCCGGGCGTGCCGGCCATCGAAAGCTACATCACGCATCCCGAGGTGGTGCACGCGCTGGGTGAAGCGGTGCTCGACGCAGGGGCGAAGGAACTTTTCATCGTCGAGTCGGTCTACGAAGATGCCAGTTGGGCAGAGTGGGGCTATAAGGATGTAGCCAAAGCCCTCGGCGCCACGCTGGTGGATTTGAACAGGACGTCGCCCTACAACGAATACGTAGAGATGCCGGTGGGGGATGCTCCCTACTTCTACGATCAATTCAAGTTGAACCGCGTCTTACAAGAAGTGGACGTGTTCATGTCGGTGCCCAAGATGAAGTGTCACAACACCGCGGGCATCACGCTCTCCATGAAGAACTTGATCGGCCTGGTGCCGGCGCGCTTCTACCGCACCAGCGAGCGCGACAACACGCGCACAGCCTTCCACGGCGATGCTTCGGAAGCGCCGCATCGCATCCCGCACATCGTGGTGGACCTGAACCGCGCGCGCCCGATTCACTTCGCGCTGATCGACGGCATCAAGACAGCCGAAGGCGGCGAGGGGCCGTGGATCAACAAGATGCAGGCCAAGGTGGCCAACGTATTGATCGCCGGGACGAACGCCCTGGCGACGGATACCGTGGGCACGACGGTGATGGGTTACGATGCCACCGCATCCTCCAGCGATCAGCCCTTCAACGGCGCGGACAATCAATTTGCGCTGGCCGCCGAGAAGGGCCTGGGTACCAACAAGCTCGCGGACATCAAGGTGCTTGGCGTTGCCGTCAACGACGTGAAAACCAGCTTCGCGTCGTCACGCTGATGCGATTGACGATTGACGATTTTAGATTGACGATTGCGGAACGAGGTTAGAAAGTGTTTTGAAAGGGGAAGTGCGTTGGGCATTTCCCACACGTAGCGCATCGATCACAGCGTTGCGCCAACCTCATCCCGGACGTGCATATCGCGCGCATCACTCGCTGCGGTGTCATTCCAAGAGATAGATCGTTGGGACAAAAGAGGTGCCCCATGACCCGCAGCCCCGTCATTCCGAAGCGCGCGCCAACGAATGAGATCGTGCAAGGGGTTCATAGCGCGCGAGGAATCTGAGCGTTGTCCCAAGCAGGCACCTTACACAACCAAGATTCCTCCTCGCTGCGCTCGTCGGAATGACAGCGCCGTTGGACCAGAGCAGACGACCTTTTGAAACAGTCTTCTAGGGGTTGGAGGTTGGAGATGAGAGATTAGGAATGTGCTCAACCACAGGTGACACAGACCGCACGGATAGACCCTTCAAACGAATAAATCCGTGCAATCCGTGGTTAATCTCTATTCCCCAATCTCCAATCTCTCTACTCTCCGGCCAGGCGCGGGCGGCCAAAGGCAATCGCCGTCACCTCGGTGTCGATGTACATATCCTCGTACACTTCCTCTTTGCGGATGCGCGCGATGTGATCCTGCCGGTTGCACTGCACCTGTACATCGGCCGCGCCGGCTTCGTGCGCCAGCGCCTCCACCAATCGCCCGGCCTCCTGCACGGCATACTCGGCGGCTTCTTCCAGGCTGAGGAAATCGCGATTGCCGGAGGACAAGTGCACCCGGAAGCCCTGCTCGCCGTCCAATAGCTTGATCTGCGCGCGCACCGTCTGCATCACGCCGCCGGCCACCGCGCCCACGGCATTGGCAATGCCCGCATGCGGCGGGATGCACAATCGCGTGTGCAGGCGCTCGGCCACGGTGGGGTAATAGGTCGCCACGGGCGCGCCAATTGCTACGATGGGCCGCCGCAACCCGAGCGACACGTCCAGCACGGCGTCAGAATCGGGCAAGGCCGCCAACGGCTTATCGATGAACAGTCGTTGCACCGCGTCATGCTCATCCAGCATCAACCCATGCGCCTCGGCCAGCGCCGCCGTCACCAGCGCCCGCCCCGACTGCACCACCACCTGCCGCACCACCTGGCGGCTAAAGTCCTGCACGCTCAGCGGATCGGCATCGCCGGCCACGTCGGCCAGCCGGCGCGCCCACAACTGGGCTCCCAGTTGCGCGGCTTCGACGCTCCAATCGGCCTGGTGCCCCAGCACGTGCGACGCATCGGTGGGGGTGAACCCGCTGATCACCACCGCGCCGCGATCCACCAGTTGAGCCAGCGCCTTGCGCCGGAAATAGACCACGCGCGGCTGGTTGAACAATTCGGCCAGCGGCAAAATACCGTCCGCGAGCATCTCCCACACCTGCGCCTCTTCGCCCGAAAGGGTGTTCGCGTCCATCGGGCGCTGGCGCAGCGCAAACAAGCCGTCGTCGAGGCCGCTCACCGGCCTGGCGAGTTGTGCGCGTAGCACTTCCAGCGCCTGCGGATGCTGATGCGCGAGCAAGCTAAGCGGCACCACGCGGCGCGGGCCCACCACCAGTTGCTCCGCCTCATCCAGGCGCACCTCACTATCGCCGCCCAACCCAAAGGTATGCACCGCCACGGCTTCCACCATCGTGCACCAGCCGCCCACCGTCGCGCCGTCCAGGTTCAACACCGGCCGGCCGCCTTGCAGCAGCGCAATGTCGCTGGTGGTGCCGCCCATATCCACGACCAGCACGTCATCTTCGCCCGAAAGATGTCGCGCACCCACCACGCTGGCCGCCGGGCCAGAGAGGATGGTCTGCACCGGTTGGCGCAACGCCATCTCAGCGTCGATGAGCGAGCCGTCGCCCTTTACCACCATCAACGAAGCATGAATGCCCTTCTCTTCCAACGTGGCGCGCACGGCCAGGATGAGCTGTTGCAAGAGCGGGATCAGGCGCGCGTTGATCACCGTGGTCAGCGCGCGGCGCGGCGCGTCCAGCGAACTGGTCAATTCATGCCCGCAACTCACGGGCAGGCCGGTCAGTTCGCGCACCATCTCGCGCACAATCTGTTCGTGCTGCGGGTTGCGCACGGCAAAATAACCCGATACGGCAAAGGCCGTTACCTTCGGCGCCATCTCCAGGATAGCCTGCCGCGCGCCCGCCACGTCCAATGGCATCTGCTCTTCGCCGCTGACAGTGTGCCCGCCGTCCACGAACACCACCGGGTCTCGCCCAAGCGCCTGGCGCAAATTCGCCAGTTCCAGCGCGTCGGCCGGGTAACCGATCAGGATCAGGCCCACCGGCGTGCCCTGGCCTTCCACAATCGCGTTGGTCGCCAGGGTGGTGGATAGCGACACGAGCCGGATATCGGGGAGCGGCCCGGAGGTGGGCAGCACGGCGTTGATCGCGTTGCGGATGCCTTCCGCCAAGTCATATTTGGTGGTGAGTGCTTTGGCCGCGCTGAGCACGCCATTGCCAGTGTGGGGAGCGCTATCGTCAAAGAGGACTGCGTCGGTATATGTGCCGCCCGTATCAATGCCAAGGAGAATCGCCATTTATTACTCGCTGCCTTCCAGGTTGTTTTTGCAGCGGCGATTGTATTCTATTTACGGTAAAAGCTGGTCGCCGGTTTTTATGGTCACTGCCATTGACCATCCATCGAGGCACGCCATCATTACGTTCTGAACCACGCAGGCTATCGTTGCGGGATCTCCCGAGTTTCATGCAGCGGCCCCGAGCCGTTCATTCTTTGGGGTTGATAAACCGCAATTCAGGCGTGGTACACTCTCTCTCAGAGGAATTGCGTATGTCCGTTCATGCTGCTACGGCGGAAGCACATCCCAATATCGCACTGATCAAGTATTGGGGTAACCAGGACCAGATGCTACGACTGCCCTCCAACGACTCCATTTCCTTCAACCTGGGCGATCTACGCACCACCACGATGGTGCAATTCGACACGCAACTTGCGCGCGACGAAGTGTCCATCGATGGACACGCCGCCGGTGACCAGGCTTATGAGCGCGTTTGCCGCCACCTGGACCGCATCGCCGACTCGGAATGTGCCGATCAACACGCCTATGCACGCGCACGTAGCCATGCACGCGTGATCTCATCCAATACGTTCCCCATGGGCGTTGGCATCGCTTCGTCGGCATCAGGCTTTGCAGCGCTCACGCTGGCAGCTTGCGCCGCGCTTGGCCTACATAAGACCGAGGCGGAGCTATCCAGCCTGGCACGACTGGGGAGCGGCTCGGCCTGCCGCAGCGTGCCGGGCGGATTCGTGGCCTGGCATGTTTCACACGCGGTGAGCATTGCGCCCCCCGACAGTTGGAACCTGGTGGATGTGATTGCGATCATCAGCGAACGGCACAAAAGCGTCGGCTCCACGGAAGGCCACGCCCTGGCAGACACATCGCCCTTGCAGGCCGCCCGCGTGGCGGACACGCAACGCCGGTATGAGCTATGCCAGCATGCCATCTTGGAGCGCAACTTCGCCGCGCTGGCCGACATCATCGAGCAAGATGCGCTGATGATGCACGCCGTGATCATGACCTCGCAACCATCTACCGTCTATTGGGAACCCATCACGCTAACCATCATCAACGCCGTGCGCCAGTTGCGCGCCGGCGGGGTGCCGGTGGCTTTCACCATCGACGCCGGGCCGAATGTTCATTGCATCTGCGAACCGCACGCCTTAAAGCCGGTGAAGCAGGCCCTGCGACAGATCGACGGCATCGTGGACGTGCTACAAAGTGGCATAGGCGGTCCCGCCTATGTAACCACGTTGGAATGACAGAATGACCATACAGACAAACTGGACTGATTGGACGGGTGCGCCGGTCACCCGCATCCCCGACCAACTTGACGCCAGCGTCAGCGCTTGTATCTTTGACGCACAAGGATATTTACTTTTGATGCACCGCGCCGATAACGCGCACTGGGGCATCCCGGGCGGCAACATAGAGATCGGCGAATCGGTGACGCAAGCCGTCATGCGCGAGGTTGCCGAGGAAACCGGGCTTTCAATCGCCGTAGGACGGTTGATTGGGGTCTATTCGGACCCTGCCAATTATGCGATCGCCACCTATGCCAATGACCGCATCGTACACTATGTAAACCTGTGCTTTGAGGGAATCATCATGGGCGGGGAACTGCGCGGCTCCGAAGAAGGGCAGGAAGTGAAATTCTTCGCGCCGGGAGCATTGCCACAGCCACTTCTGCTCTCACATAAACAGCGCATCCAGGATGCGCTGGCGAATCACCTCACCCCTTTCATCCGCTGAGATCAGCAGCTTGCCGGGGGAAACGCACACAGATCGAGCTTTCGTTCGTCGGCCTTTCGCGACATGTACGGAATAGAGGGAACTGTGTGTGTTCCTATGGCATTCAAGCAACGCCAACCTGCGCAGCAGGTTTTGGCTCATCCAAGCGTCGGCCTCTGGCCGATGTAGGTGCTTGCCGGGGCGAGATAACATCTCGCCCTACACGATCAAGGCAACGGCGACATCGGTGCTTCTCGCTTTACGCCGTGACCGAATCGGCTTCGACGATCGTGACAGTGTGCTCGATGGGCATGGCTTTACGGAGCGTAGCGTGTGCGCCGCAATACTTCTCCAGCGATAGTTCAACCGCGCGCGACACAGCGTCGGGGTCCACATGATGCCCGGTGACCACGTATTCCAACCTGGCATACGTGAATGGGCGTGGATATTCCTCTCCACGATCGGCGTGCACGCGAATCTCAAACGCCGTCACGTCCTGGCGCTTCTTCTTCAAAATGGAGATGACGTCCATCCCTGTACAACCGGCCAGCCCCATCAGGATCAATTCCATCGGGCTGGCACCCTGGGCCGGCTCCTCCGGGGTGGGCTTGCTGCCAATCGGGATCGGGAAATTCGTGCCTGCACCAACGCCACTAAAAGCCATCTCGGCCTTCCACGTAACCGTCACGTCCATTATGCTTCTCCTTTCGTCTATGTGCCGCCATACATCACACGATCACATCAACCGGCAAGCGCACGGACCTCAATGCCTCTTACTTGCCCATCGGTCATTTCGCCGGCGGGCGCTCATTTTCAAGCGTGAAGTCGTCCAGGTTCAACCGCAACAGTAACCGCTCGCGCACATCATCGGGGAGGGGCGGCGCCGGCAAGGTGCGATACAGTTCCACCGTCTTCCGCAACGTGTTGACCACGATATGGCAACGATCACAGCCCGCCATGTGCTTCTCGATCTCGGCACAGATCGATTCATCCAATGTGCCATCCACATAATCCGAAAGCGACCTGAGCAAATCATGACACTGATGCGGCTCTTCGTCGATCCGATGCTCTTCATCGTATTGGTGCTCGGTCATACCCGTTTCACCTCCTGCAGCCGTTCGGCATAGTAATACGAAAGCTTCTCGCGCAATTGCAAACGCGCCCGCAACAACCGCGTCTTTACAGCAGCCTCGCTGATGCGCAATGCCTCCGCCGTGTCACGCACCGATAATCCCTCGATGTCGCGCAAAATGAAGACCACCTTCAGGTTCGGCGTAAGCTCATCGATGGCGTGATCCAGGTAAGTGCGCGATTCAGCGCTTAGCAACTCCTCCTCCGGCAAACAACACCAGTCCACGATCTCCACCGGTTCCATATCGCCGTCGGCTGTTTGCACCGGTTCATCCACCGAGACTGCGTCGGGATGCCTGCGTCGCAACAACATCAACGCTTCATTCGAAGCGATGCGGTAGAGCCAGGTGGAGAAACTACTTCTTCCCTCAAACTCTTTTAAGTGCCGGTAGGCTTTGATAAACGTCTCCTGCAACACATCTTCCGCATCTTGCTGGTTGCCGAGAATCTTCAGGGCCAACCGATAAATCGGCGCGGAATAGGCCTCCACCAGGCGGCCGAATTCCGCCCTATCGCCCGATTTCAGGGCTCCAAGCGAAAGATCAGGATGTTGAACAGCATCAGCCATATCGCATCAACGGAAGCTAATTAATGACGCACACCTGCGCCTGCAACTAGCAACAATCATCCTCTCCATACATTATGGATTTTACACATCCGTACGGGGCATCGCGGCCGGACGCAACAATTAAGACTGCGGCTGCGCCGGGGAAATCTCCAAATCGCGCGACTGGTTCTCCACTTTTGCAGGTGGATGCGGTTGGTACATCTGAGTGGTGGCCAGGTTTGCATGGCCCAGCCATTCCTGCACCCGGCGCACGTCTTCGCCGTTCCCCAACATGTGCGCCGCGCGCGAGTGGCGCAACGTATGCGGCGTTACGTCCCCTTCTATCCCGGCCACTTTTGCATATTGGCGCGTCATCAGCCAGACGGCCTGGCGCGTCAGACGTGTCCCCTGCGGGTTCAGGAACACGTAATCCGTAGAAACATTGCCCATTAATTCCATGCGCGCATTCGCCAGGTATTCACGTAGCGCATCCACAGCGCGCGGCAACAAAGGCGCCTTGCGCTGCCGGTTGCCCCGCCCCATGCAACGCACCTCATTGGCCTGCAAATCAACGTCTTCCATGTGCAGATTGATCGCCTCGGACACGCGCATGCCGGTCGAATAGACCACTTCCAGCAATGCTCGATCACGTGATGAACGCGGCTGCGAGACAGTGGATGTCGCATCAATCAACGTGTTCACTTCGTCCTGGGCCAGCAAGCGCGGTGTGCGCTTATCCACGCGTGGCGACTTCAATCGCAACGTAGGATCATCAGGCATCTGCCCCTGCTGGCTCAACCAATGAAACAACGTCTTTAATGCGGCAATTTTGCGAGCAATTGTTGATTTGGTATAACCTCGCTGAGTCAGCGAGTCGACATAGTTGACGATCGTTTCTTGGGTAATCGCCGGCCATTCACTATCCGCGGGCAATGTCTGTGAAATATACTCCGCGAATTGGCTCAGGTCGTTGCGATACGCCAATACCGTGTTCGCCGAAGAACTACGTTCTGATTCAAGGAACTTGAGGAAATCATCAATTGTGGCTTGCCATTGCATAAGTTACACCCCGTCGTTTGATTATACAAGAGCCGGCAAACCGGCTTTCAAATTGTTAAGATGACGCCCCCCATCGAAATCACACACTGTATTCTACATGTTTGTGCTATCCATAAAGTTTAGCCCGTTCAAAAATACAAATGTGTGCAACTTCGTAAACACGCGATTCTATTTACCAATCGGCGTAGCAGCAGGCATAAGAGGATGAAGCAAGTCCTGATACATTCAGGAATATCTAAACATGAAACACGCGGCGACATTACAAAGGCCCATTATGCAAGCGCACCAACCTTTCCCCCAGAAAAACAGAACCTGGCTGGTGCTCCTGCACAGGGTCCCAGCCAGGTTGAATCGGTTTATTGGGGATTGAACCTTAGTAGCTCAATCAATCATCAGCGGATACACAACTTCTTTTCGCCCCACTGCACGCTACGCCCATCGGTGAGCACGATGTCCAGGTAGACCCTGTAGGTGCCGCCATAAGGAAATTGCGTGATGTTGAAGTCATAGCGCCCGGTCGATGGCGACAATTGCTCACTCACCTGCCGTTGCGCGGTGCGGTCGAAGCCACAAATGGTGGCGTCGTGGACAAAGTGAATCCAAACCTGGCTGACATTCGAACCATACAGGTTCCATTGCAGCCAGATCGCACCATCGCGCCCATTATCAAACACGGTGTACTCCCACTCGCTTTGTCCCCAGTTGAAATCCATGTTGGAACAGAACGGATAGTTGGGGTTGGAACCGCGCCAATTAGGCGAGCTGGCGTCACACACCGGGCCGGAAGGCGTCGCTGTGGCAGCCGGTGCAATGGTCTCCACCGCCACACTCGGCGGTGTGGCTGTTGGCGCAGACGACGTTGGGGGTGCCGGCTGAGCAGTAGGCTTGGGTGGCGCAGCGACCACCGGGACATTCGTCGCGGCGTCATTCGCCTTGACCAGATCCCCACGCACCCAACCAACACCACCTGTTCCGGCGGCAAATGCAATTTGCCACCACGTGCCGTCCTCGTTCTTGCCTTTGATCGGCGCGCTCTCGCCCTGGTTCAGCTTGCCCACCAGGTCATAGGTGGTATCGGGACCGCTGCGGATGTTGGCATAGCCGCTGTCATTATTAATGGTCAAACTCGCGGCGGATGTTGTGCCGGTGGTGCCGGCCGTCTCCGTGATGGTAGTTGCCGAAGTAACGACAGCCGTAGGGGCCACGGTTGGCACAACCGCCTGAGTCGGTGTCGCCAGCGGCGCGGTTGGCGTGGCTGTCGCTGCCGGGGCTTTGGTGTTAAAAATTACCGCGTCAGACTTGGCAATAACCTTGTTATCCTTCCCATAGACGTTCAACTGCACAAAATGCGCCCCTACCATTTGGGTAGTCCAGGTAATGACCACCGGGAGCGTGTCCACGCCTTCACTCGTATTGGAGGCTGCAACACTGCCCTGCACAGCAGAATCGATCACCACATCCACGCGAATGATATTCTGGCCGTCCGCCTGGCCCTGAATCGTCATCTCGCTGCCTGCCATGACCTCACTATTCGCAGTGGGCGACGTAATGACCGCCGTGGGTGCCTTTGTGCTGCCTGCGCCATTACACGCACTGAGGGCCAGCATCATAGCCAGCAGTGCCGACGCGACAGTATGTTTGTTCATACAAATTGCGATCTTACCCATCTTGTCTCCTTGAACACGCGCATGACTGCTGGTGAAGATGCTACCAGCTTCCATGCATCATTTGACGTTACTTAACGTTGACAACGCCCAACGGGCCTGTTCCTCCGTTACAGCGTCGGTGATGATACACTCACCCGGCGCACGAAACAGCACGAAACGCAGTTTGCCGGCGCGTTTCTTCTTATCGCTCTGCATCAAGCGCCAGATGTGATCTGCATCGACACCCGGCAACTGCACCGGCAACCCCGACGTAGCCAACAAGCTCACGACCTGTTCGGCCAACGCTTCGTCGCACAAGCCTAACGCCTGCGACAATCGTACCGCGCACACCATCCCCAACGCCACACCCTGACCATGCTTGATGGCAAAATGGCTCCAGGCTTCCACGCCATGCCCGAAGGTGTGGCCCAGGTTCAACAGCGCCCGGCGGCCCTTCTCGAAAGGGTCCTCTTCCACCACACGCCGCTTCAGGTCGATTGCATCTAGCAGTGACTGGATCAGTTCAAGGTTCACGTGCGCATCTGCGCTCAGCGGGTGGGCACACACACGCTCATATGCAACGCCCCCGTCGATCAGCGCCGCTTTGACGATCTCGGCATAACCACAGCGCACTTCATCCGCCGGCAGCGAGCGCAGGCAGGCGATATCGATGACCACCAGTTCCGGCTGCTTGAACGCCCCCACCAGGTTCTTACCAAAGGACGTATCCACGCCGACTTTGCCGCCGATGCTCGAATCGGCCATGGATAACAGAGTCGTAGGCACCTGGACGAATGGGACGCCGCGCATATAGGTGGCGGCTGCAAAGCCGGCGACGTCACCCACCACCCCGCCGCCGACGGCAATCACGGGGTTACTGCGCTCCATGCCATGCGCCGAGAGCGCGCGGTAGATGCCTTCCACGGTGGCGAGCGTCTTATTGCTTTCGCCACTCGGCATGACGTGAATAAAGGCATCGATGCCGGCGCAGCCCAGCGCCGCGCGAACACGCTCGGCATAGAGCGGGCCGACGACGTCGTCGGTGACGATGGCAAAAGGCGCGTTCCAGCCGCGTCCCGCCAGCGCAAAGCCAAGCTGATCGAGCAGGCCATCGCCCAAAATAATGTCGTAATGCGTGGCTTCGCTGATGCCGGAAAAGGCCGCCGACACCTTCACGGGGATGCGCGTATGCTGGGCGCGGTAAATTCCCAATACTACTGAGGCAACTTCCTCCGGGCTGCGCGTGGTCGTATCCACGCTATAGTGCAACTCGCGGTAGGCTGGGGCGCGCGCCTTTAATAACTCGGCCACGCGGGCCTGCACATCGCTGCCGCGCAACATGGGGCGCGTGGCGGCATCCACCCGGCCCAGGATCGCGCCGGGCGTAGCCGTCAGACCAATACACACACCTGCGTTCAATAATGCCTGGCGGTTGGCGGGGTCCACGATCATGCCGCCGCCGGTAGCGATGACCGCGCGCTTGCGCGCGATCAATTCCTGCACCAGCGCCGCTTCCACCTCACGAAAGGCAGCTTCTCCTTTTTCAGTGAAGAACTGCGGGATGCTCATGCCGTAACGTTGCTCAATCTCAGCATCAGCGTCGATAAACGCATAGCCCAATTCATTGGCGCATCGTTGGCCCACGGTGGTCTTGCCCGTGCCCATGAAGCCGGCCAAAATCAATAACTCACTCATAGCCGAACCTCCATGGCACGTTGTTCATATTGAGTTGATCCAGGCGCAGTTTGCGCAACGCTTCAAAGCGCGGGCGCATCTCATCCAGCGAGTCGCCGCCCAGCTTTTCGACCAGCGCATCCGCCAGGACAAAGGCCAGCGTCGATTCCACAATCGGCACTGCACGCGGCACCTGGCAAAAATCGGAGCGCTCATATTGTGTGCGCACGAGCTGGCCGGTTGCCAGGTCCACCGATTCAAGCGGGTTCAGCGTAGTGGCAATCGGTTTGAATGCGACGCGCACCACGATGGGCGCGCCGTTGCTGATGCCGCCTTCCAGCCCGCCAGCATGGTTGGTGCGCCGCACCAGGTTGCCGGCATCGTCCACGCTCAATTCGTCCTGCACCTGCGTGCCGGGGCGCACCGTTTCGCCAAATCCATCGCCGATTTCCACGCCTTTCACGGCATGGATGCTCATCACGGCAGCGGCGATGCTGGTGGAAAGCTTGCGATCCCAATGCACGTGGCTGCCCAGGCCGGGCGGCACGTTCAAGGCCACACACTCCACCACGCCACCCAGCGTGTCCTTGTCTTGCATCGTCTGGCGAATCGCCGCGCGCATCTGCTCCGCCACAGCAAGGTCATAACAACGCACGTCGCTGGCCTCAGCGGCGGCGAAGCGAGACTCATAGGTGGAGATGAGGGATTGGAGATCAGAGATCGGGGATTGGGGATTGAAGGTTGGGTCACCCTCTGCCGCCGGTCGTGTGTCAATCCCTAATCTCGAACTACCAATCTCTGGGATGCTGATGGCGCCGATGCTCGTCACGTATCCGCCGATAACGATGCCGAACTGCGCCAGGAACGCGCGACAGACGGCGCCCACGGCCACCCGCATGGTAGTTTCGCGGGCCGAAGCGCGTTCCAGGGCCAGGCGCAATTCACGATAACCATATTTCACAGCGCCGGTGAGGTCGGCGTGTCCTGGTCGCGGGATGGTCATCGGCGCGACATCCCGCTCGCGCCACTTAGCGTGATCCAGGTTGACCACCGTCAACGCAATGGGCGCACCGGTGGTATGGCCGGCCATCACGCCCGAGGTAATGCGAGCATGATCTCGCTCAATCTTCATCCGGCCGCCACTGCCAAAGCCCTGCTGGCGGCGCGCCAAATCGTGATCGATTTGCTCGCTGGTCAACGGCAACCCGGCGGGTATTCCTTCCAGGATGGCCGTGAGTTCCGGGCCATGTGATTCACCGGCTGTGAGAAAACGCATAACGATCTTCTGATTTTAGATTTCCGATTTCCGATTTTGGATTTCCGAAGCAGACTAAACCTCGGCGCTGTCAACGGCCAATCGGCAATCTAAAATCGGAAATCCAAAACTTAATCTCTAATCTCTACTTCGCAATTGCCAGTGAGCCCATTGGGTCCCACGGCTTGAGTTTGACGGGTTCGGTTTCCAGGATGGCGAGAATTTCGGGGGCGACGTAGCGCTTGTCCACCACCACTTCGTACATGTACTGGTCGAACCAGCCATCGTCCATCACCAGGAAGCCCTTGTCTCCAACTTGCTCGCCCCAGCTATTCTCCACGCGCCACTTGGTAGGCTTGCCGTCGGCATCCACGTCCACGCCGGTGAAGACCATCGCGTGCGTCATCACGCTCTGGCCATACTCCACGCGCTCCGCCTTATCGGACTTGAAGTCGGTATTATAGGCAAGCGAGTAGTTGAACAGGTTCATGTCCAGGATGCCCAGGTCGCGATCCAGCATCTTGCCCACATCGCAGCCAAACCACACCGGCTTCCCGCCGACGACCTGTTCCAGGGCTGCCTTTTTGAATGTCTGAATGTCTACGTTGACATAGCGTATGATGTTGCCTTCCACCACGTTGCCCAGGTATTGGATGGTATACAGCTTGTTGTAGGGCTTGTCGGCGGTGGGACAGTTGATCAGGCAAATCAGGTCATCCAAGTCCACCTGCACATAGCGCTTATAGAACTCCTGGGGGGTGATTATCCCGTCGCGATGGAACACGTTGTCCTTATCGCGCCACTGCCAGAAGAACTCGCGCGGCGGCTCGCCCAGGTGAATCACCAGCATCCGGTAGATGACGTTCATCATCTCGGTCTTGCAATCGCGCAATGCCTGCTCGCCGGCTCCCTGTGCGTGCATACGGCGCAATTCGGCGGCGTCCTCACGCAGCTTGGCGGTGAGCATCATGACCATAGGCCACGTGTTGCTGCTGCTGTCCGTCTCGGGCATGAAGCTCTTGGGCAGCACGCCGTACTTCGCGATCAGGTTGCCAAACATATCCCACTGTCCGCCGTCTCCCAGGGGGCTTTGCAGCAGGAACATGATCAGACGACCATCAGTCGGTTCATCAAGCGTGGCAATAATGCTTTCCAGGAAGTAGTTGGCCTTCTCCAACTTATCCCAGAACATCATGTAGTTCTGTGAGAGTTCGAACTTTTCCACGTTCAGGTGCTTCATCGCTTCCACGCGGAAGGTGTTCAACCCTGCAAATAACCAACAACGCCCACTGCGCATCTGCGCGGTGATGTCGTTGCTCTTCAGCATGTGAGAAAAGACATGGTTGGTGTTGGCCACCACATTGTGGTTCAGCACCACAGCATTCACCGGGTTCTTGGTGACCGCATTCAGCGCCAGCCGGTTCTTAGGGTCGGCTTCAAAAGACTGTTGAAAGCCGCTAAGCAGTTCCGGGCTGAGTTGTTTGGACGCATTCGCGATAGCCATTCTAATAACTCCTGTCATAAGTTGCGCCGCCGGGTCCGCCCAGCAGGCGTTAGTCAAACTTTAACACGATTGGCCTTATTCGAAGAAGCCACACCGATCCGGCCATTGTTATTCCAGGGCCATACGCATAACCTCCGTTACGCGTGCGGCGGGGATGGCCGTCC
>DAOUFG010000128.1:0-14440 GCA_034430115.1 Thermoflexales bacterium
TCATGCGCCCGACACCCGCCAGTACACCGTGTGGCTGGATGGCGCCGACGTCACCTGGCGAATCCGCCAACCCGACGTGGAAAAGAACGTGTCCATCCCTTCCGCTTATCCTGCCGTACGGCGCGAGATGGTTCGCCAGCAACGCCGGATTGCCGGGCGCGGCAACGTGGTCATGGTCGGGCGCGACATCGGCACGGTGGTGTTGCCGGAAGCGGACTTGAAGGTCTACCTGGACGCGACGGTGGAAGAGCGCGCCCAGCGCCGCTATCACGAACTGATCGCGCGGGGCCAACCGGCAAACTACCAGCAAGTGCTCGAAGCGATGCGCCAGCGTGACCGGCTGGACTCTTCGCGCGAAGACTCACCGCTGAAGCCTGCCTCCGATGCCATCATCATCGACTCCACGCATCGGTCTGCGGAGGAAATATTGGCTCACCTGGCGCCGATCATCATGAAGATACAGGCGACGCTTGCAGAAACGCCGCGCTGATGGCGCGTACAATTCAGGCAGTGCACTCGACATAGGAGGATGAAGCGTGAAGATCCGTAAAGCCGTCATCACGGCAGCCAGCCAGGCGCAACGAAATCTGCCTTTGCAAACCCTTATCGACAGCGACGGCCAGCAAAAGGTCGCCCTATGCGTCATCATCGAAGAAGCCCTGAGCGCCGGCATCGAGGAGATTTGCATCATCACCTGCCCTGGGGATGAGAACGCTTACATGGCCGCCGCGAACTGCCATACGGCGCGCTTGCATTTCATCGAACAACCCGTGCCGCTGGGCTATGGCTATGGCGTTTACTGTGCGCGCCAGTTCACCGGGAATGAGCCCTTCCTGCACCTGGTGAGCGATCACCTCTATATCAGTCACGCCAAATCCAACGGCCAACAAAAGACCTGCGCTCAACAACTCATCGAAGTGGCCCAGGCGGAGGATTGCTCCGTCTCGGCGGTGCAGGCGACCCGCGAAAGCAAGCTGCCCTTCTATGGCACCATCGGCGGACGGCGTGTGCCGGGCAGGCACAACCTCTATACGATCGAAAACGTGATCGAAAAACCCACCCCCACCGAGGCCGAACAGCAGTTGATCGTCCCTGGGCTGCGTGCGGGGTTTTACCTTAGCTTCTTCGGGATGCACGTCCTCACGCCGGCAATCATGTCCATCCTGGAGCAGCAGGTGGCACGTTCGGGCGGGAGCGGAAACATCCAACTCTCTCCGGCGCTGGCCCAGTTAGCGAGCGTTGAACGCTACCTGGCCTTTGAAGTGTATGGTCAGCGCTACGACATCGGCGTGCATTATGGACTGCTGAACGCACAACTGGCCCTGGCCCTGAATGGGCACGATCGTGAAGAGGTGCTGGCGCTGCTGGTTGAATTATTGGCCGCGCGTGAACTGGCCGGCGGGGCACAGAAATAGAACGCGGTACTAGAAGAGCGGCAGACGAGATACCCATGAGCCATCTGATAGACATCATCACTGCATCCGACCCGGCGATTCGCAATCAATCGCTGGATGCCTTTTGCCGTCCGGCAACGCTGGCCGATTTGCAGGCCGAGTGCGCGGCACTGGAAGCTTTCCGCCGCAAGTGCGATAACCTGTACGAGCGCGTGCGCGCGTTGTTCTTTCTGTATGCCATCCACCGCTTCCACGTGCCCACGAAGCCGGGCGTTTCCACGCATGCGCTGGTGCCATTTGAAGGTTACGCGCACCTGTTGAACCGGCGTTTTGAAGAAGCGGTCGAGGTCTTCCTGGCCATACAGGAGGCTGATGGCCCCAGCGACGCTATTTCCAGCGCGTTGGCAAGCGCCTATCACAGCCTGGGCTTCCAGACGTTGGCGAACCAGGTGCGCCGGAGCGTGCGCTCGGTGCGCGGGAATCAATGGATGTTCCGCATGGGCCACCCCGACGACCATCCGTTGCGCATCCGCCCGGAGCTGCTGCGCTCCAACACGACCCAAACATCGCGCCAGGCCTTCCCAATCCTGCGCGAACGCACGCCGGTGCGGATGGACCTTTCACATAGCGGTTGGAGCGACATCTTCTTCCTGGGCATGGATTTCCCCGAAGGGGCGCGCGTCTTGAACGTGTCCATCGACCTGGCCGTGATCGGTCGCGACGCCAGACCCAAGCCGCCTGTGGAAGCCTACCTGCGCGTCATCGACGAGCCGGTGTTGAAACTGGCCAGCGTGGACCTGGGCGCGACCGCTACCATCACCGACCTGGCCGAGGTGTTCGACTTCGCCAAGGACTACCTGGGGCTGCTGAAGGCCGCCATCATCGCAGCCGGGATTGTGCCCCCCGGCATCGAAGGTTCGGGGCAAAGCCTGGCCCACTTGTTGGAAGAAGTCGTCGGCCCTGGGTTGGGGTTAGAAATCGTCAGCAACGTGAACAACATCCCCAAGGGCTCACGCCTGGCAGTCTCCACCAGTTTGCTGGGGTCGCTCATCAGCGTGTGTATGCGCGCCACCGGGCAGGCCAAGTCACTCACCGGCCCGCTTGAGGAACACGAACGGCGCCTGGTGGCGGCACGCGCCATCCTGGGCGAGTGGCTGGGCGGCTCGGGAGGCGGCTGGCAGGATTCGGGCGGGCTGTGGCCCGGCATGAAGTTGATCCAGGGCGAGCTGGCCGGCGAAGGCGACCCGGAATATGGGATCAGCCGCGGCCGATTACTACCTTCGCACCGAATTTTGGATGAGCACGATGCACCGCCCGACGTGCGCCAAAAGCTGCAAGATAGCCTGGTGCTGGTGCATGGCGGCATGGCTCAGAACGTGGGGCCGATCCTGGAAATGGTGACCGAGAAATACCTGTTGCGCTCCGAAGCCGAATGGCAAGGCCGCCAACAGGCCATCCGCATCCTCGAAGAGATACTGTCCGCGTTGCACGCGCCCGCCGGCGCACCAAAGGGCGACATGGCGAACCCCGTGCGCACCATCGGCGCAGCCACCACGCGCAACTTCTTCGGCCCCATCCAGACCATCATCCCCTGGACGACGAACCTGTATACCGAGACGTTGATCAGCCGCGTGCGCAACACCTACCAGGACAAATTCTGGGGCTTCTGGATGTTGGGCGGCATGTCGGGCGGCGGCATGGGCTTCATGTTTGCGCCCGAGGCCAAGCAAAAAGCGCAATCCGGGCTGCGAGAGATCATGAGTGCCGCCAAGCGCGAAATGGAACAGGCCCTCCCCTTCGCGATGGAACCGGTGGTATATGACTTCGCGATCAATCAACACGGCACCTACGCCGACTTGCTCACCGACAATGAAGCGCTGCTACCGGCCGGCTACTACACGATGATCGTGCCGGGGCTGCTGCGCCTGGATCAACGTAAGCTGAGCCAGGTACAACGCGACGAGCTGGACCGTTTTGCGGCAGCCTGCCGCACCAAGCCCGAACTGAGCGGGATGGTCCAGGCTTTGTTTGACCGGCTACTCCCGCGCAACGCCGACGGCAAAGGCAGCGGCCAAAGCCTGGCAGATTTGCTGGAACAGTCGGGGTTTGACCACGCGCAACACGAGTACATCCGCAACGAGTTGCGCAGCGGACGGATTGGGCTGGCCCAAAACCGGTTGCCTTCCAACGCCTCCATTCACGACGTGACCGCAGCAGATGTCTATGACGCGCAAACGGGCGAATTGCCGCGCGAGTTCTTCGACGCCGGGATGCAATCGCTGGCCAACGGCGAAGTGGCCGTCGTGTCGCTGGCGGCCGGGGCCGGCAGCCGCTGGACACAGGGCGCCGGCGTGGTAAAGGCCCTGCACCCATTCTGCAAGCTGGGTGGCAAACACCGCAGCTTCATCGAAGTCCACCTGGCCAAGAGCCGCCGCATCGGCAACCTGTGCGGCATGGCCATCCCGCACATCATCACCACCAGCTACCTCACACACGCGCCGATCGAACAGACGCTGGCGGCACAAGACAACTACGCCTACCAAGGCCCGTTGCGCCTTTCCCCTGGGCGAGCCATCGGCCTGCGCATGATCCCCATGGTGCGCGACCTGCGCTTTGCCTGGGAAGAGATGCCGCAACAATTGCTGGATGAGCAGGCTCAGAAAGTGCGCGAAAGCCTGCACCACGCGCTGATCGAGTGGGCCGCCAAGTCCGGCGAGGGCAACGACTATACCGACAACGTGCCACAGCAATGTCTGCACCCGGTGGGACATTGGTATGAGATTCCCAACCTGTTGCGCAACGGCGTGCTGAAAGGGCTTTTAGAAGAAAGGCCACAACTCAAATACTTGCTGCTGCACAACATCGATACGCTCGGTGCCGATGTGAACCCGGCTCTGTTGGGCCGGCACATCTTGAGCGGCGCCGGGTTGACCTATGAGGTCATCACGCGTCGCATCGACGACCGCGGCGGCGGGCTGGCGCGCGTGGATGGCCGGGTACGCCTGGTGGAAGGGCTCGCCATGCCACGCGAAGAAACCGAGTTCGGGCTCTCCTATTACAACACGATGACCACCTGGATCGACATTGACAAACTCCTGGCGGCATTTGGGTTAGGACGCAACGACCTGGACGACCAGGACAAGATATTGGCCGGCATCCGTGCCCTGGCGGCGCGCATGCCCACCTACATCACGCTCAAAGACGTCAAGAAGCGTTGGGGGCATGGGCAGGAAGACGTGTTCCCCGTGGTGCAATTTGAGAAGCTGTGGGGCGATATGACTGCCCTACCCGAGATCGAAAGCCGCTTCGTGGTTGTTCCACGCCGGCGCGGCCAACAGCTTAAAGATCAGGCGCAACTGGACGGCTGGTTGCGCGACGGTTCTGCTGCTTACATCGAAACGCTCTGTGAGTGGCGTTGAGAGAGGAAACACAACCAATGAAGAGGCCGGAGAATTGAGATTGGGAAGTGGCGTGAAGTCACTCAATCCCCAATCTCAATTCTCTAATCTCAACTAACGCCTCTTCTGCGCCGTGAGCCGATAGCGCAAGTTCACGAAGAAGCGCCGCACATTGGGGATGCGCACCACCAGCAGCAACCCCACCACTGTTGCATACTGCAATGGCACGCGCACATCCGCCTTCACCACCCAATAGTAGTGCGCAACCACGAGCGGCACGATCAGGTATACCAGCATGTGCAACTGGCGCCACCTCTTGCCCAGCCGCTTCATCCAGCCCTTGGTGGAAGTGATTGCCAGCGGGATCAGCAACAGAATCGCCAGGCTGCCCACCAGGATATACGGCTTCTGCGCGAGGTCGCCCAGGATCAACTGCAAGTCCAGGCCATAATCCAGCACAAGGAAGATCGAGACGTGCAGTGCGGCATACATGAAGCCATATAGCCCCAGGGGACGGCGCAATTTCACCACCTGCTTGATCCCCAGCAGCGACATGACCGGCGTACACGCCAGCGACAACACCAGGATGACCAGCGCGGTGACGCCGGTGCGGTCTTCCAGCGCCTGGATAGGGTTGGCGGTCAGTTGGTCGTGCAGGGTATCCCAAATCAACACCGCCAGGGGGATCAGCGCGCCAATATGAGCTGCAATTTGCCACCAGGCAAAACGAGACCGGGTGGCGCTGCGAGTCAGGATTGTTGTACGCGTCATAGGGTTAGTAGTTCTGGATCAAGTCCATTCCATCGTACAGGTGCGCCACTTCATCGGCATAACCATTGAACTTGAGCGTCTTGCGACGTCCCAGTTCACCGATTCGGCGTTCCGTCTCCTGGCTCCAGCGCGGATGCGGGCGCTCGGGATTCACGTTTGAGTAGAAGCCATACTCATCTGGCGCGGCGGCCATCCATAGCGAGGTGGGCTGGTCCGCCACCAGGTCGATCTTCACAATCGCCTTGGCACTCTTAAAACCATACTTCCATGGCACGGCCATCCGCAACGGCGCACCGCTCTGATTCGGCAATGATTTGCCATATAGCCCCGTCACGACCAGCGTCAGGTCGTTCATCGCCTCGTCCAGGCGCAACCCCTCGATATAGGGCCACTGGAAGTAACTATCATTCTGCCCCGGCATCTGATCGGGCGCGTAAACAGAGGTGAAACGCACATACTTCCCTTGCGAGGTGGGCTGCACTTCCTTCAAGATGGAAGCCAGCGGGAAGCCTGTCCAGGGAATTACCATCGACCAGCCCTCAACACAGCGCAGCCGATAGATGCGCTCTTCTTGGGGAAACTTCTTTAGAAGGTCTTCCACCCCATACGTCTTTGGGTTTTGCACGAAGCCGCCCACCTGCACCGTCCAGGGCGTGGTCTTGAAATTCTTCGCCATATCCGCCACGGGCTCCTTCGCCTGGCTAAACTCGTAGTAGTTGTTGTAATGCGTGATGTCGTCCAGTGAAGTGGGCGTATCTGGCGGGGCATTGGGGTCGGCGGTCGGGTCCGCCATGAAGCTATCGGGCGAGAAAGTGGAAGTGGGCAAGTTCGCCTTGGGATCGGTGGCGTTTGTGCCGCAAGCGGCCAGCGCCGCAGAACTCAACGCCAACGCTCCAATTCCCTTCATAAACTTACGACGAGACAGATAAACGTGCTCCGGGGTTATCTCAGATGATCGTATTTTTACCATTACAACGCCTCCAAACACTTCCCAGTCTATAGACAACAACTAAGTAGACACTAAAACACCTATTAACAGATTCTTACGGAGTTATATTTTAGCGCACGCGCATCAGCGTAATAGGGTAATTTCAACATAACAAGCCGGCCACTCGAAGTTCTTGTCGTCGCTTTTACGTCGATCATGTAGGGCGAGATGTTATCTCGCCCCTGCTCGGTAATTTAACAAATCGCCCCACATCTGACGGGCAACAAAAAAGGCGCACGACATAAACGTGCGCCTTCGCAAAAACCTGGAAACCACCGACACAAACAAAACTTTGTGTCTTTGGTGATTCAGCGCCTTTGAGTTAGGGAGCGTCAGGCAGCCTTCATGACCTCGGGGTTCAGGCAATTAGGGGGGAGCCTACCCTCCAGACCTGCGAACAAGTTCTCTGCCGCCATCTCCGCCATACGGCTGCGCGTTTCAAAGCTGGCGCTGGCGATGTGAGGCACGATCAAGGCATTATCGAGCGTATACAACGGGTGATCCGCCGGCAGCGGCTCGGGGTCGGTCACATCCAGGCCGGCCGCGAAGATGCGTTGATCTCTTAGCGCCTCATACAGCGCCATCGTGTCCACCACCGGCCCGCGCGAGGTATTCACCAGCACGGCGGTCGGCTTCATCATGTTCAGCGCTTCGGCATTGATGAAATGGCGCGTCTGCGGCGTGAGTGGCACGTGCAATGACACGAAATCGGACTGGCGCAGCAACTCTTCCTTCGAGACAAACTGAGCACCCAATTCCTTCTCAGCCTGCTCGTTGCGCACCGCATCGTAGTAAAGGATCTTCATGTTGAAGCCCTTTCCACGGCGTGCCACCGCCGCACCAATTCGCCCGATGCCGGCGATGCCCAGCGTCGCGCCATAGATGTCCTGCCCTTGCAGCAACATGGGGCCCCAGGTCTTCCACTTACCTTGCTTGGCGTAGTCGCGCCCTTCGGCAATGCGCCGGGCGCTGGAAACAAGCAACGTAAAGGCCAGGTCGGCGGTCGTTTCGGTCAACACGCCGGGCGTGTTCGTCACCGGGATGCCGCGCCGGGTCGCGGCGGGCACGTCGATGTTATCGAACCCAACGGCGTAGTTCGCCACCACCTTCAGGTGTGGCGCAGCGTCGAACAGCTCGTCATCCACCTTATCCGTTAAGAGCGTCACCAGGCCGTCACAATCGTGCGCCTTCTGCAACAAAATGGCGCGTGATGGCGGCAATTCATCCTGCCACACCTCGGCATCCGTTGCCGCCAATATCTTCTGCAAGCCTCGATCAGGAATCACGCGCGTCACAAATACCTTTGGTTTTGACATGTTTTAATCACCCTCCTGTAAACACCTACGCAGCAGAAGGAACTGCTTGCTTCTTGGCACCATTGCGCGTCGCATCGTCTATCCACGCCTTGAGCTGGCCCAGCCCCGCGCGGATCTCATTTTCGTCAATTCCACCATAGGCCAGGCGGATGTATTGCTCTTTCTCGCCAGGCTGCGGGCGCCCGAAATGCTTGCGCGTACAGAACGAAACGCAGGCATTCTTCAGCGCGGCATCGGCGAAGTCGGCCACGTCGGTGTAGCCCATCCGCTCCATCGCGCGCGTGACATTGGGGAATAGATAGAATGTCGTCTCGGGCCTGAAAAGCGTCACGCCGTCGATGGATTGCAGCACTTCCGCTGCGGCATCACGCCGCTTGCGCAGGTTCTCTAAGATGTATGCCGCGCCGGATTGATCTCCCTGCAAAGCCTCCACGCCGGCCCACTGCACGAAGTGCGCCGTGCACGATTCATCATTGGTGTTCAGCTTGCCGATGACCTGCGCTACATCCTTTGGCCCAATCGCCGCGCCCAGACGCCAGCCGGTCATGGCGTACTTCTTGGAGAAGGTATATAGGATGACGGTGCGCTCCTGCATACCAGGCAAACTGGCAATGCTGGCGCTGGCGCCGGAATAGCGAATGTCAAAGTAAGCCTCGTCCGAAAGGACGAGCAAGTTGTGCTGGATCGCCAGGTCCGCCAGGCGCGCCATCTCGGCAGGGTCAGACTCCGCGCCCAGCGGGTTCTGCATGTTGTTATAGATCAACACGCGCGTGCGCGGTGTGATCTGGCTGGCCAGGTAGTCCAAGTCGATCTGGAATCCCTTATCCGTCTGCACGAAGCGATAGGGCTTCGCAACGCCACCCTGATACTCGATTTGCGACTCATAAATGGGGTAACCTGGGTTCGGATAGAGAACTTCATCACCGGGGTTCATCACGGCCTGGATGAATTTGGTCACCACGGGCTTGCCACCTGGTTGGACAACCACATTCTCCGCGTGATAGGTGATGCCACGCCGCGCGCTCACATCCGCCGCCAGGGCTTCACGTAACTGCGGGATGCCCGCGCCGGGGGCATAACCGGTCTTGCCATCACGAATCGCGCGCTGCTGCGCTTCGACGATGTTAGCCGGAGTTGGAATACCGATGTCGCCAAGGTGGAAGGGAAATACTTTGTGCCCACGCGCCGCCCATGCAGCAGCCGCCTCCGAAACCGCAAACGCCGTCTCTGTTCCAAGATTCTTCAAACGATTAGCTAGTTTCATGCGAATTCCTCTAATAATATCGATGTCATTTCGCAGTTGCCCCGCGGATGGGGACTTGACGTCCTAAAACACGCTGGAGTTATCGCTGCGTTGTTGCAATGATGGATGTCTTGCTGAAATACTCGATTACACTTAAAGTTCAATATCTTCGCATATCCTAACACGTTCTTTGACCAAAACGGAATCTGGAGTGCAACAAAGGAGCATTTTTATGGTTAAGCTAGAGCATGGCGAACACGCCGGCATGGCGTGTACGTGGGTCAGCAACGGCCAAATCAAGGTAGCAGTGACGACTAAGCAAGGCCCCCGCGCGATCTTCTTTGGCTGGCAAGATGGGCAAAACCTGTTCGCCGAACTGCCGGACGTCACCATCCCCTCGGTGAATGGCCCCTACTACTTGCTGGGCGGGCATCGCATCTGGCACTCGCCGGAATGGAGCACCCGCACTTACTGGCCCGAAACGCAGACGATTCAAGTTGAAGAACGCGCCGATGGCATAAAAGTGACGCTCCCAACCGATGGCAGCGGGATCGAGAAATCGATGGACTTCGTCATGGACGCCGACAAGCCCGTCGTGACGGTAACCCATACGTTGCTCAATAACGGTTTGTGGCCGGTCACGCTTGCGCCGTGGGCCATCACCCAGTGCCGGCTGGGGGGCATCGTGCTCCTGCCACAACCTGTGGCACCCGCGGACCCCGAAGGGTTGCTCGCCAACAAGCGCTACAGCTTCTGGCCCTACACGGATTTCAGCGATGGCCGCATCGTGTTTGGACGCGCGATGACGCTATTGCACGCGAAAGCCGCGCCGCCCACCAAACTGGGCTATCGCAACCACGATGGTTGGACCGGCTACTGGCTGGACGGGACGCTCTTCACCAAGCACTTCGATCCACAATTAAACGCCGAGCACCCCGACTACGGCTGCAACAACGAGTGTTACTGCAACGACCGATTCGTGGAGGTGGAAACGCTCGGGCCGATCACGCTGCTTCAACCCAACGCCAGCGTGACACACGTGGAGACCTGGCAACTGCGCAACAACATCCAGAAGCCCGAGACCGAGGCAATTGCGCTCAGCATCGCCAAGACGCTGTAACCATGTGGGCGAATTGTTAAGTCGCCCTTTACCGGAGCAATTTGCAAGTAACAAAAAGGGCGAGCTGACAGCTCGCCCTTTTTGTTACATCTGATGCAGATGATGGTGCATCTGCAAGCTGCGCACCTTGAGTTCCTTATCGCGCACGGCACGAATGCCGTTGACGGCGGCGGCCGCCGCGCTCAGCGTGGTAAGTAACGGCACGCGGTTCATCGTGGCCGCCGCGCGAATGGCTTGCCCATCCGTATACGATTGCCGTCCCAGTGGCGTGCTGATGACCATCGCCACCTGATCTTGCGCGATCAGGTCCACTACGTGCGGTGACCCTTCGCTCAGCTTATTCACCTTCTGCGCCGGCACGCCTGCTTTGTTCAACCATTCCGCCGTGCCGTGCGTCGCCATGATGTGAAATCCCAATCGGTACAGGTCGCGCGCGATCTTCGTCACGGCACCTTTGTCAAAGTCGTGTACCGTGATGAGCACGTTGCCGCTGGTAGGCAGCGTGCCGCTGGCGGCCATTTCCGCCTTGGCAAACGCATGCCCGAAGTTGGAGGCATGGCCCATCACTTCGCCGGTGCTGCGCATCTCCGGCCCCAACCGCACAAAGGCGCCCGGGAACTTGTTGAACGGCAGCACGACCTCTTTCACGAAGAAGCCGTCCAACTTCGGCTCCTTTGTAAAACCGATCTCGTGCAGTGTCTGCCCGGCGGCGATGCGCGCTGCGATTTTGGCCAGCGGCGCTCCCGTTGCCTTGCTCACGAACGGCGTCGTGCGGCTAGCGCGCGGGTTCACCTCCAGCACATAGACGATGTCATCCTTGATCGCCAACTGAACGTTCATCAACCCGCGCACGTCGATGCGCAAACCGATGCGCTCCACGTAGTCACGAATCGTATTCAGATGATATTCGCTGATCTTGAACGGCGGCAACACACAGGCGCTATCGCCACTATGCACTCCTGCTTCCTCGATGTGCTGCATGATTCCGCCGATTACCAGCTGCTCGCCATCGGCGACCGCGTCCACGTCGATTTCGTAAGCATCTTCCAGATAGCGGTCGATCAACACCGGCGCATCCGGCGACACCTTGGTCGCCTCCAGAATGTATGTGGCCAGGTCCTCGTCGTCATAGACGATGCCCATCGCGCGCCCGCCCAACACATACGAAGGCCGCACCAACACTGGATAACCAATGCGCTTTGCCACCTCGTGCGCTTCGCTCAACGACATTGCGGTGCCATTCTCCGGCTGCGGGATGTCCAGTTCCTCCAGGATGCCCGAGAACAGCTTGCGATCTTCCGCCAGGGCAATCGCCTCCGGCGAAGTGCCCCAGATAGGCACGCCGGCAGCCTGCAACGCGCGCGACAGGTTCAGCGGCGTCTGGCCGCCGAACTGCACCAGCACGGGCACGGTTCCCTTGCCCGCCAGGCCGCGGTTCTCGTTCTCCCAAATGTTCAGCACGTGTTCCAACGTCAAAGGCTCAAAGTACAGCCGGTCGGCAGTGTCATAGTCTGTGCTGACCGTCTCGGGGTTGCAATTGACCATGATGGTCTCATACCCCAGCGCCTTCAAGGCGAAGCAGGCGTGCACACAGCAGTAGTCGAACTCGATGCCCTGCCCGATGCGGTTCGGCCCGCTACCCAGGATGATGACTTTGGGTTTGTCGGTCGGCTCGGACTCGTCAAAACCGTCGTAGTTGCTATACAGGTAGGGCGTGTTCGATTCGAACTCCGCCGCGCACGTATCCACCCGATAGTAGGATGGCACAATACCCAATGACTTACGGCGCGCTCGCACGCGCGCCGGCGTCACGGGGGAGGTGCCGGGCTTATTGGCCGTCAGGAGCTTGGCGATAAAGGCATCGCCAAAGCCCTCGGACTTGGCACAGCGGAACAAGTCCGAGGGGAGCGTTTCCAGCGTGTACTGGCTGATCTCCCGTTCCGTGTCCAGCAAGCTCATAATTTGATAAATGAACCACTCGTCGAAGCCGGTGGCGCGGTGCACCTCTTCCGGCGTGGCCCCCTCGCGCAGTGCCTGCACTACACAAAACAGACGCTGGGCAGTGGGCGTCTGGTAATCCAAACCGTCCTTGACGTGAGCGCCGGCCGGCCCCTCCAACCCCAGCTTGCCAATTTCCAATTCCTGCACCGCCTTGTTCAAAGCCTCTTTGAACGTGCGGCCAATCGCCATCACTTCGCCCACCGACTTCATTTGCGGGCCAAGCGTGGGATCTGCGCCGGGAAACTTCTCAAAGGTCCAACGTGGGATTTTCACCACCACATAGTCAAGCGATGGCTCGAACGAAGCCGGGGTTTTCTTGGTGATGTCGTTGGGGATCTCATCCAGTGAATAGCCCACCGCCAGCAACGCCGCAATCTTGGCGATTGGGAAGCCGGTGGCTTTCGATGCCAATGCAGACGAGCGCGATACACGCGGGTTCATCTCGATCACCAGCGGTTCACCCGTTTTGGGGTTCACCGCAAATTGAACGTTGCTGCCGCCCGTTTCCACGCCCACGGCGTGCATCACCACACGCGCCATATCGCGCAAGCGCTGCAATTCCTTGTCGGTCAGCGTCTGCACCGGCGCAATCGTGACACTATCGCCGGTGTGAATCCCCATCGGGTCCAGGTTTTCAATGGAGCACACCACCACAAAGTTGTCTTTATGGTCGCGCATCACTTCCAGTTCATACTCTTTCCAACCCAAAACGCTTTGCTCAATCAACACCTGGTGCACGGGGCTCTCGTGCAACCCCTTGGTGCATTTGGCACGCAAATCCTCCGGGTCGTAGGCGATGCCTCCGCCACTACCGCCCAAAGTAAAGGAAGGGCGAATCAAAACCGGGTAGCCCAACTTGCCTGCCAGTTCCAGTGCGGCCTCCACGCTGGTCACTGCGTCACCGCTGGGAACCTTTAACCCGTGCGCCAGCATCGCATTCTTAAAAAGTTGGCGATCCTCCGCGATCTTGATGGAATCGACCTTCGCGCCGATCAACTGCACGCCATATTTACGTAAGATGCCTGCTTCTTCCATCTCCGTCGCAAGGTTCAACCCGGTCTGTCCACCCACCGTGGGCAACAGCGCATCGGGCTTCTCTTTCTCTATTATTTTCTCCACCAGTTCAGGCGTCAAAGGTTCAATATACGTGGCATCTGCAAAATCAGGGTCGGTCATGATGGTTGCAGGATTGGAATTCACGAGGATGACCCGATACCCCTCCCTGCGCAACACCTTACATGCCTGCACACCTGCGTAATCAAATTCACATGCCTGACCAATGACAATGGGGCCTGATCCGATGATCAGTATAGTTTTAATGTCCGTTCGTTTCGGCATGCGCGTATCTTATCAGGGTTTATCGGCGATGCACTCCCCCAACATTCCTCAACCGGCATAAAATGAAACGCCAATCTAGCCATTTTCGCGATTGCCAACTTGAAAAATAGTTTTACAATGCCCGATTGTCATAAGGCTGTTCGGTAAACAATGTTATGCACATCGTTCCATCGCATACATTGCATTCCAATAGGAGAAGACACAGATGAGTTCGTCCGATGTTCGCAAGAATAGCACGTCCGTTTTGACCCGCCGGCAGATGCTCAAGTTGATGGGCGCGACCGGGGCCACCGCCGCATTGGTGGCCTGTGGTGGCGCAACGCCGACCGCTGCACCTACCACCGCCCCAACAACCGCGCCTGAGGCCACCGAGGCCACCGCCGCAACCGCTACCACGGCCGCTACCGAAGCACCGGCCGCCACCGCAACAGCGGAACCGACTGCTACGACCGCCGCTGCGCTGAAGACAAGCGGTGGCAAGGAGTTGCCCGCCGACGCAGCTCCTTCCGATCAACAAGTTTATCTAGTCTCCGGCCAAGGGAACCCCGGCACCGACGGCCAGATCACCGGCAGCGTCTACAACCGCTCCGGTATCGCCGATGTATATGCCATTCCGCTGACCTGCATCAACCACGACTTTGAGCTGATCCAGGGCGCTGCCACCGAGTGGAAAGTCTCCGACGACGGCCTGAGCTGGACGTTCAAACTGCGTGACGACCTGCCCTGGTCCGATGGCAGCGGCAACTGCAACGCCGATGACTTCGTCGCCACTATGCAGCACATGGCCGATCCCGCCGTCGGCTACGACTTCACCTGGTACTGGGACACCGGCAACGGCAACATCAAGAACCTCACCGACATCCTGGCCAAG
>DAOUFG010000129.1:0-10140 GCA_034430115.1 Thermoflexales bacterium
ATTAGCGCCTTTGACCGCTACCTGGCGTTAGGCGCATGGCAGCGAGTTCGCCTGCGTTTGTGGCAGGCGTGGGTGTGGAAGCTGCACGCTCAGCTAGGGCAGCACGGCGTTCGGTTGTAACCAGGGGCCAGGATCCACCGGCACGCCCCCGACGGCGATTTCAAAGTAAAGATGCGGCCCCTGGCTGCGACCGGTGGTCCCCACCAGCGCGATGGTTTGGGCTGTGGAGGTGATCAAATCGCCGACGGATACATTGGCTTTGGAGAGGTGGCTATAGGCGGTATAGACGCCATAGCCATGATCCAGCACGACGGTGAGCCCGTGCACCAGGAAGCGCTTGACGGCCACTACCTGCCCGGGGGCGGCGGGTTTGACAGGCGTCCCGACGCCCGCGACGATGTCGTAACCACTATGATAAGTCCCCAGGTCGATGCCGTTGTAGACGCGGTGATTCCCGTATACAGCCGAGAGTTTGCTCTTGATGGGCCAGTGGAACGGCCCATCCCACATTTTCTGCTCTGTGTAGCCGCTATAAATCTGCGCGAACTGCGCGGCTTCGTCAGCATTGGCAGCCGGGTCCAGGGTGGGGGAGAGCGTTTGGGATAGCTTTATGGACTCGGTGACGCTACTGCGTCGCAAGACACGGACCGACTGTGCCGTTTGGTCGTAACCACCTTGTGCGTCGGAGGCAGTGACCGTGAGGGTGTAAGTGCCGATCGGGAAGAAGGCATCCAGGCCGATCAGGCCAACGTAGCTGCGGCTGATCGCCAATGTGTTTGTGAGCATCGCCTCCGGGTGAAATTGAAATAGATAGGGCCCAAATTGTCCGACGACCTGGATGGCGTCTGGGAAGTAGGCACGTGCGATGATGACGTCCCCCTGGCGGGGTGACGCCGGGGAGACGCGGAGGGTGAGGGATTGGGGCGACCGAGCGGAAGATGAATAGGAGTAGGGATAGCTGTGCTCAACCTGAGCAGAGGCTGGCGCCGGTTGCCATACCGGCGCCAGTAACAGAGCACACAGGAGTAGCCAGGCGAATCTACGTAACATCTTATATGCGCGAAATTTCGACGCGTTGGCCCGTCTTTACGCTCTCGATAGCGCCGAATACCATGGATAGGCTTTTGATGTTATCGGTGCAAATCGTCTCCGGCGTGCTGCCGGTGCGGACGCAGTGAATGAATTCACGGATCAGCCCGGCGTGGCCATCCACCTTGCCGGAGGTGTCCACTTCGGGAAGTGCCAGGTCATGATGCTTAGAGAAGAAGTTTCCCGTCTCGCTCACAGCCTGAGCCTGGAAGCCATCACCGCCATCCCATTTAACGCTGCCCTTATCGCCGATGAAACGCCAGTCACATTCCCAGGAGGTGTTTAACCCTTCGGCGCACCAGCTACCCCGATAGGTGTAGACGATGCCATTGGAAAGCTCAAAGATGGCAATTGCGGAGGCATCGTGATCGTACCAGGAGCCTGCCGGGTTCCATTCCTTACAGTAGACAGCGATCGGGTCTGCGCCGGTCAAGAAGCGGGCTGCGTCGAAGGTGTGAATGGCCATATCCAACAGCAAGACATGTTGCATATGGTCGCGAAAACCGCCGAAGTGTGCGCCGATGTAGAAGTCACAGTTGACGGTGGTCAGTTGGCCGATCTCATCTGTGCGCAAGAAGTGCTGTACGCGCCTGGCTGAGGGCAGATAGCGGCGATTTTGAATCACGGCATACAACTTGTCGGCCTGTTGCGATGCGGCGACCATCTTGCGCGCGTTGTCCATTGAGTCCGCCATGGGCTTCTCGCCCAATACGTGACAGCCGTGCGCAAGCGCCGTCAACGTGACGCCGACGTGCGCTTCGGGAATGGTGCAATCAAAAACGACGTCGGGGTGGGTCTGATCAAGCACATGCGACATATCCGTATCGATCACTGCCTGTTCAAACGCGAACTCCTCTTTGCGTTTGTGCGCTGCTTCCGGGTTGATGTCCACCAGGCCGACCATTTCAACGCCGGGTAGTTCCTTGACGGTTTTCATCCAAACGCCGCTCATCCCGCCGCAGCCGGCCAGGACCACTTTCAATGTTTGTGACATGCGTTTCTCCAATTCAGGGTTAGTCTATGAGTTTCTTGTTGCGTAAGGTTACGTATGGTAGCGCAATTGTCGTGAGATAGCCGGGGTTCTGATAATGATTCAATGCGGGGTTGATGCACTCCCAGGCGCATGATTGCAACTGCTCATCCCACGTATCGCGCTGGTAGTTTAGGAATTCGGTAAACATCTGCTCAGCGGCGGCGTCGTCGATCAGCGATAGCGCGTAGATGTACCAACCTGCCGGGTAGCCCCAATAGCCGCCATTTTGGTAGGTGCCAGATGTGCATTGGGCGACTTCCCAATCCCCGGCGTTACATGGCAGATGGCGCACCTGGCCGTGTAAGACGGCATCGCCGGTGCGATAGAGGCGCAGCAGCCATTTTGCTGTTGCCGTTGATAGCTCTTCGGGCAACAGGCCCAGGTAGACGGCGTATGCCGATCCCCATACATCAGGCTTGTGCCCAATCCCGGTCGCCGAGAATAGCCATCCCTCGTGGGCTTCGTTCTCCTGGTAGAACGTTTCGATGATGGAGCGCCGCAGCAGCGATGCTTGCTGCTGGTAGGTGAGTGCTTCTTCGCGCATATCGACGTCCGCGAATAGGTGAGACAGCTTGAGGGCCGATTCATAGCGCAGCAGGGAGGGGAACATCAGCTTGCCTGTTTTGCTGATCGTGTCGTTATAGCCCCAGTCCACGATGTGCTCATGCAGGTCATCCGCGGCGATGCAAAGTTGAGTGTGCGTATCGACGGGGAATGCATTGTGCGCAAGTTCGCATATCTGCCAAAGCGGCAGGTCGCCTATTGGAGATGAGATGGGTGCGATAAATGCTTTTTTTTGAGTTGATTTCGCATAGGCATAGATATTAAGAGAGAGCCAATACTGATCGTCATGCGGCGGAAACATACCAAACGGCGGCCCCTGCGTATCATCACTCCGATACGTCCCCGGATAAAAAACAGGCCGCCCATCCACATTGATATGATCCGCGATGGAGTAGGGCAAAATCACACCACCGCTCGAAAGATGACGCCCCTGATGCCCCTGCATCGTCTGCACCATCAATGTGATCCAGCCCCACACATCGTCCGCAGGGATCATGCCAGACTCGGCAACCCAACCCGGATCACGCACCCAGAACGCCGGGTAGGTAGACATCCCAGGTCTGTTATTGCCTGGCGTCAATAGCGAGCGCCCAGTGATGTTTTGGCCACTGGAAATAACCTGACCTGGCCGCACCGTGGACGCATCAATCAGAGACTCCGTCATACGGCGCAACACCGCCGCATCAGCGGACGAAACCTTCCAATGTCCCATCCTATTCCACCTCACCCTCATAAGTCACATGATAGAACGCGACCTTTAGCTCCACAGGCAACTGCTCCACAGTGGAACAACGAACCACAATGTCGCCTCCCGGCACCAGACCAGCCAGCGTAACCTCTCCAACCGCCCACGACAGACCACTCCACACCGCTTTATCATAGTTAATAGCCACATCTACAGGATGTTCATTCTGCCATGCAGAAAGGCTCAGCATTTTTCCCAGTGACACCCCTGCCGGCGGGGCACCCCCTGTTGTACGCCTGGAAACACCAAAAGCATCCTGCTGCGTAAAAACAATGCGTAATGACCCCTCTGAAGGGGCCTTCACCAACGCCATAAGCACTTTCTCTTCCCGCTGAATATGCGCAGGCACCAATGGCTCAATCGACGAAGGAATCGACACATCCTCCTGAACACCCAGGCCATAGTAGACACTGGCATACTTCCCAACACCCACCAACGCCACCTGCTCTGGCCCCAAAGTGACGTAACCGGCAGACAACTGGGGGGTATAACCCACGTCAGAGAACAAAACCCGCGAACCTTCCATCCCTGCCAGCGAGGGAAGCGCAACACTGGCCACCATCTGAGTTGGGTTTACCACCGCATAGAGAGCCCCAAAGCCATCTTCCACAGCAAAACCATAGGGCGCGACATTGCCAGGCAACTCACCAAAGGTGAAGAAGTGCGCGTGAGCCTGCAAGCCCAAATAGAGCGACTGCAACTTGGCAAACCAGATTGCCTGCTCGGTGCCCAATAAATCGAGATTGCCATAGTAAGTGTTGACCCACCCGCCACGAGCCAGCGAGAGAAGCAACATGCCCTTCCAGGCGGCCGTCTTGCGATAGTAACAAGTGCCAGTGGTGCCAACCATGAACGCGCTGTTATCAATGCGCGACAGTGGAAAGCCATTCAACTCATAGATACGCACCATGTGGTCCGAATAGATATCCTTCGAACGCCAGAAATTCATGGTTGGGACATCCGCCGGACGCGGGTCACCACAGTAAAGCGAGTCGAACACCTCCAGCCACTTCGTATCCACCGTCTTACGGTAGGGGGCATTGGTGATGTTCTGCGTCGGCAACTCCTCAAAGCCGTTGTAGGCCAATAGAACCACTTCCGGGTGAGACTGGCAAAACGCTTTCAGCCCACTAAGCAACGCCGCGCCATTCTGCGCGCGAATTTCCGAGGGCAACATTGTGCGTTCCAACGCCGGGGTGACCGCGTTGAAGTTCATAAAGTCGAACTTGAACATGCGCACGCCCCGCTCATACCAGATGTGAAGGCTCTCTAGAAAATGGTTGAGGAAGCCACCACTGAACATGCACAAAGCATTGTGGTCGGCCGCCAGCGAGTCACGCCAGGCAGCGACTGGGTCGTGGCTATGGGTGGAGTTGCCTGCGACCCACAAGCCAGGCTTCACGTCGTTTGCCAGGCACTTTTCGAGCCAGGCGTCGGGGCCATTCGGCCAGTGGGGTTTGCGCCAGGTGCGGTATCCACCATCACGTGCATACCAGAAGGCATCCATGAGGTAATAGTCGAAACGCACACCGGACTTACGCAAACGCAACAACTCATCGAGCTGGCGCATCGCCAATGCCTCGGTAAGTTCAACGTTATCCGACAGTTCATCGTATGCAGCCCAATTGATATAGACGGTAATTGGATGTTGGATCATACTAATACTTGCCGCCACAGTTAACTGACGCGAGTAGTCATGGCAAGTATAGCCCGGTACGCGCACCTGAAAAGCAAGCCGGGGATGCCTCATGAAGAGATCATCCCCGACCAGAGCAATTGTGGGTAGGGAAACGCTACTCAGTCGGGAACAACTGCTGGCCATCCTGGCGATCACGATAACCACGCACCATCAACCCCGGACGCCCCAGGCTCTGCCCGGCGATCTGCCTATTTTGCGGGTCACGATAACCCACACGCACCAAACGACGCGCCTTGTCGGTCGTATAGATTAGTTGCTACGCACACGCAGCCTGAGCGACTCTCCTGCCCGGATAGTCTTTGGCGCAGGTAGCGAAACCATCCCCAGCTTCAGCAAGTTGAAGTGCTGTAACTTAAGCGTCCCACCCAGGACGTTTAGCTTCACCTGCATCCCTCCCGGGATCATCGTCTGCTCGCAAGTGCCCCACGCATAGCCTGTGGACCAGAAATGCTTCCCCTCCTTCGCCGCAAACGCCATCGACTGATGCACCCCGGAGTAATGAAAACCAGTCAGCGCCAGCACCGCGCCCCAGGCCGCCATGGCACGCGCATAGTGATGCCCACACTCGGCCTCATCGAAAGGATTGCGCTTCAAGCCGTCATAGCGATTACGAATGGACTTGATCGCCTTCAGTCCTGCACTGATTTGCCCCTCATACAGCATGTGCACGGCGGCGGCATACTCAAAGCCGGTCATAACTTCGTTATAGTAGGGGAACGGGCGACGTGGGCGCCGGCCGCGTGGGTAGGTGGCCATCACGATCGCCGCTTCATCATTCAGCACAAAACTGCGCAGATGATTGAAATGGGCGGAGAAATCCGTCTTGTAGTTATATTTCATGACCGAGCGCAGCGTCGTTTGCACGTGAGCCCGGTCCAGCAGATAGCCCAGGTTGCAGACGTGCGCCATGAACTGGCCAACCAACTGATCCACCAGGCAACCAGCGCCAAGTTGCAAATCGGGATCAGCCAGGTTTGCAGCACCCATCCCAACCCGCAGTCCCTGTGCAATTTGCGACTCATCCTGTGGCGGCCTGATCTCGTGTTCATAGTACTCACCATTGAACAGGTGCGCGTCCATCCACTGGCGGCCATTCTGGAACAGACGCTCGCAGATGCCGGCAAACTCATCTTCGCCCAGGTAACGCGCCATTTCGGCGGACGCGGCCAGCGCGCCAAGATACCAGGCCCCCATTTGCGGGTTCGGCCCGTAATATTCCACGTCCATCGTGTTGTGCTGGCAACCTTCCATCACCCCGTCACGATCGGCATCCCAACCACCTGGAACCCAGCAGAACTCCAACGCCCTGCGCGCGTGGGGCCAGAGCCTACGCAACATTTCATCGTCGCCCGATAACTGCCAGTCGCGATATAGCTTCATCAAGCAGCCCATCTGCCCATCCGCGGCTGCGCCAAACCAATCACTCGGGCGGCCAAAAGGAATGGGCGCGCGGAAAATCATCAAGCCATTTTGCTGCGTGGTGTCGAGGAACTCCACCTCACGCATCGTCTTTGCGAGGTCGCCGAATAGAAAGGCAGTGGACTGCTCATAATTCCAGACGTGCGTGCAGGAACCATGACAGCAGCCTGCCTTATCGCCGCAGCCCTCCCAGCCATACATACGACCATCTTCGGTGCGAAAAGCCGTCTGCGTGCGCAAGGTACTGAGGTTAAACAAAGCCGCTTCTTTCACCACCGCGGGTAAATCACTCCCGCAAAAAGCATTCACAAAGGCAAACGTGGCAGCCTCCAACGCGGGCAGTTGCGGCGCGGTTCGCACGGCGACATCCCAGGCATCCGCATATTGCGTGGCATAGTAATTGCCCACCCGGTTCGGGTCATTGCGGCAGTTCCCATCCGCACAACATCCCGCGCTCTGCTCAGGCTTTGGCGCCCACACTTGCCGGTTGGGGAAGTGCCATGCCAGCAGGAAGGTCACTTCACGCGTGGCATGCGCCGGAACCCGGATACTGACCGCCAGTGAAGCGGTAGGGTTATCCGCAGACGACGCGCGCTCATCCAGCTTGCCATCAGCGCTGAAGTCGTCCCAGTAATCCAACAGCGTATCGCCCCAGCTCAGGTCGGCCCAGGCGGTACGATAGGTAACGTCCCCTTGAGTGGACGTGGCCAGAGCGACCGTTCCCCATTGTTCTGCGCAAATGTTGACGCCCTGTGAGCGCAGCAGAATGCCGCGGAGATTCTCCTCGGCAATGAAACTATTGACATTTTTCTCCGGCTTTCCAGCGGAACCATCACTCCCGATAAAGTTCCCCAAGTTGCCGCACACCGATGCCTGCACTGCCTGCGCAGTCTTATTCGTCAACACAAAGCGCAATATGGCGATCGGAATGCCACTCCGCTCAGAATCGGCGGGGATCAGCGGGTTAAAGCCTTCGATGCGCACATCAAGTGGAACGGCGGGGTCCGACAGGCACACCTGTCCAAAGGGATATGCCGCACGAAAAGTGCACAATTTGAAACGCGGTAAGCCATGATTGGGCACAGTGCACCCAAATGCCCCTTCGTAGTCATGCGGGTCGATCTGGCCTTCCAGAGCACGCGTGACCGCTTGCCCGCCACTGGGCTTTGCCCACAAGGCAAAGAACGCATTGTGTGGCTTGAACCCTTTAGCGGGGCGATTGACGATCTCCCAGTCGCGCAGATCGCCGCGCCCACCTAATGAAACACTCCCGGTGCCGATGCCGCCCAGCGGAAGCGCGATATGCCAGAGATGCTGTTGATCGTACTCACGCAATACCGGCCAGATTGGTCGCCTTTGTGCATGCGAAGCCATGTGTGAACCATCCTTCATTCAGATAGTATTGTGCTTAGTTTATCTAGCCCCGCCCGCATTGACAAATTGCCGGCAAATAAAAGCGTGGCGCTTGAAAGATCAAGCGCCACGCTCTCGCAAGAGGACTACACGGAGAAAAGCTACTTAGCAGGGTGCGCAGCGATGTAATCGTCCAGTTGCTTCTGCAACTTCGCCTTTACGGCCTGGCGTCCCGCGCCATCCATCATCGACTTCGCCTTGGCGATAGCCTCATCGGTGTCCATCTGGCCGGTATCTAGGCCATGATAAGCCTCGAGCAAGACTGCATTGAGTTGCGCCAGTTCTGCCTCGATCGCCTTCGTGTCGACGGTGAACGTCTCATAAGGGTTGAAGTTGAAGTTGGATTCTGTGCTGAAGAATGCCAGCGAATCTTTAGCATACTGTGGCAGGTCGTTCGGCTGGCGCTGGTACTTGCCGCTCAGACCGGAAACATACCACTGACGCCGGTAGTTGCGCGTCGCGTCTGTGCCCGAGATTTCAGAGAATGTCAGGTTGTCTTCCTTCTTGTAGTTCGTGCCGTCGATGCCCATCAACCACAGATCCATGTTGTCCTGGCTAGTGGTCAACCAGTCAAAGTACTGAATGCCAGCCTGCTGTTGTTCCTTAGGCGCATTGGCGTTGAAGACGATGAAGTTGCCTGCGACGAGAGAGCCAGTGCCTTTCTTGCCTGCGCGCTGACCAGTCAGGTCGTAGCCCTTCAACTCAGCGTCCGAAAGTGAGGCCTTCATCTGCCTGTCCATATCGACGTACTTGTAGTCGGGTTCATTCTCGATACAAGAGCCAGCTTTGTTCGGATAGATGTAGTCGACTTCGAAGTTCTGTGACGTAGCCGATTGCGGCAAGTCAGTCTTGTTGACAAGCCCGTCAGACCACCATGCCCGCAATTCCTTGGCGGCGGCGATGTATTCCGGCACGGATTCAAGATCAACCACCTCGTAGCCCTTTGTCCAATCTGCGATGACAAGGCCCGGCTGTCCCAGCCACGTATTGGTCGAATACAGTGAGGTGATGGACCAGGTTGCGGCATCTACAAACGGGATGAAGTCGGGCAAGTTCGTATGAATTGCTTCGAGGAACGGCCGCAGACTGGAGATACCTGTTCCTGAGTCTGGCTCTGCCGCGTTGTACTTCTTACGCAGGTCCTCGCGCATTATTACACCGGTGGTGCCGCGATAGTAGTAACACGCCGGGATACCGTACAGGTGGCCATTCATGAAGTTGGCGTTGTAGATTTTTTCGGTGGTTTCTTTCTTCAGGTTCTGGCCAAATTCTTCAACCAAATTTTCGATTGGAGCCAGTGCGCCCTGGTCACGCAAGCTTGTCATCTTGACCCACGGCGCATCGAAAGCCATCGTGAAGTCCGCGCCAGATGAGTACAAGAGAGGATACTTGTTGTTCCAGTCGTCAAGGATCATTGACTGAATCTCGATATTCACGCCCTCCGACTGCATCTTCTGAGTGATTGCCTGTGTGACAGGATTGATGCTGTCAATGTATTGCGGAATACCGAACCAGGACTCGACCATAGTGATCTTCACCGGAGCGCCCTGGGCGGGAGCCGTCGTAGGCGCAGCCTCTGCAGTTGTAGCAGTGGCTTCGGCTGCAGCTGGCTCAGTCGCTGCTGTGGTGGCTTCCGGCGCTGTCGTCGCTTGCGGGGCCGCAGTTGGCGTAGCAGCTCCACACGCTGCCAGTCCGACGCCGGCGGCGCTGATTCCCATAATCCGTAACATCTCGCGGCGGGATAACTTCTTCATCTCAGTCTCCTTACTAATCTAGTGAAACGAACGTGGTTGTCATTTGTTCATCGGAGAATTCGAACCCGGGTAATCATGTTACATATCCGCTTAATCGATAGTTACTCCTCCTGATGGCTGAATAAAGCCATGCCAGGTCATTGGAGCAGTCGAGACGCCATCAACCTTTTATTGCACCGAGCGTCAGGCCTTGCACGAAATAACGTTGGACGAACGGGTAGACTAGGATGATCGGTCCGATGGTGATGACTGCAGTGGCCATGCGAATGCCCAGGTCTGGAATTGAGCCGGCTGTGATGGTCACTCCGGGCTGCTTCATTGCCGTCATGATCGCCTGAGCGTTGTTCACCATACGCATGATCAGCACCGAGAGCGGGCGGAAATTGGCGAAGTCGAGCAGCATGACACCAAGCCACCAGTCGTT
>DAOUFG010000130.1:0-23356 GCA_034430115.1 Thermoflexales bacterium
CGGATGACGCGCACGTTATTTGTGCGTGCTGCCAGCCCGGCGGCGATAGCAAACAGGTAATCGCCTGTGAGCACTGTGGCGGCGGGTGTCCACACCGCATTTAACGTGGCAGTGCCTCGGCGCATTAAGGACCCGTCGATCAGGTCATCGTGTACCAACGTGGCCGTATGAAGCATCTCAATGGCACTGGCCAGGTCCACCGCGCGGCGCTCAAGCTTATTAAACATCGCCGCGATTAATAAAATGATCGTTGGGCGCAGGCGTTTCCCTCCACTTCGAACGATCGTCTCGACGGCATTACGCAAATCAGGTGGTTCAATGTCGGGCAGGTCTAGCAACGTCTCTTCAACCTGGTCAAGTTGAGGCTTCACCAGGGCTCGTGCGTTGTGCTGGGCAGACGCACTGCGACTGCGTTCTTTTGTCGATTCCATCAAATCCTGCCTTCCATAGATTTCTTGTTGATGTGCCATTGTTGCACAAGTCATTTCACTATCCATCCCAACTTCACCCTTTTACAAACCACTATGTTAACCCGAAGAAGCGCATTCCATTTGCCGTCGTCGCCCGCGCTATTTCCTCAAGGCTCACCCCGTGTAGCGCAGCGACGCGGTGCGCGGTGAGCGGCAGGTAGGCGGGTTCATTCCGCTTCCCTCGATGAGGATGTGGCGGCAAATAGGGCGCATCCGTTTCTAAGACGAGATGATCTAAAGGCATTTGTGCAACCGCCCTGCGCAACTCGTTTGCGTTCTTGTATGTGACCGGCCCTCCAATCCCAAACATGCAGCCCAACTCAAGTGCGCGTTGTGCTTGAGCCGCGCTACCTGCAAACGCGTGGAGCAGCACGCCTACTTTGGGATGCGCGCTGGCGAGAATGTCCAGCATATCTTCATAAGCATCGCGGCAGTGAATGATCACGGGCAGGTTCACAGATTCGGCCAATTGTAGCTGTTGTAGGAACCCGGCGCGTTGTACGTCAGGGGGGAAGGTGTTCCAGTGATAATCCAGCCCAATTTCGCCGATGGCGACGACCTTGGCTTGCTTTGCCAGGGTTCGTAACGCCGCCAGGCTTGCGTCGCTAAAATCTGCCAGGTTGTCTGGGTGGATTCCTACTGCGGCGACGACCTGGTCGTGTCGTTGGGCCAGTTCATACGCGCGATGACTGCTTTCGATGTCGTAGGCCGGGTTCAGGAAACGTGTTACATGCGCGGCTTTGGCGCGTTCAAAGATGGCAACTCTATCGACGTCAAATTCATGTACGTCGAGATGACAATGCGTATCAAAAAACATGGTTCTGGTTGATTCTGGGCGGATGGTGCGTCGTGTATGAAGTGATAGCCCAGAATCGTATGATTTAGATTCCAGCCAGTTGCTTGCCCGCTTGTAGGATTGGCTGGACCGACGTTTCGTGTGTCGTTTCGGTGTACACACGAACGATCGGTTCGGTGCCGCTCAAGCGCACCAGGAGCCAGCCGCCATCTTCCAGACCAAACTTGAAGCCATCTTGCGTATTTTTAGAGGTCACTTTGAGCCCACCCAATTCTGCCGGCTGAGCAGAAAGCAAGCGTGCCCGAACGGCGTCACGTTGTTCGACTGAGCAACGCGTGTCGATGCGGTCATAGTAGTGCGGCCCGACTTTGCCGAACAGATAGTCGATCAGTTGGGAGGGCGTTTTCCCGGAGCGGACCATGAAATCAAGCAGGTACAGGTTGGCTAAGATGCCATCTCGTTCCGGCACGTTGCCGCGAAATGCGTAGCCGCCGCTTTCCTCGCCGCCAATCAGCGCGTTTGTTTCGGTGATCTTGGGGGCGACATATTTGAAGCCGACCCCTGTTTCATAAACCGGCACGCCATATAGCTTGCCAAGTTTGTCCAGCATGGACGTGGTGCTAAGCGTCTTTACAATGGGGCCACGCAGGCCACGCACTTCCAGGAGGTAGAGCGCCTGCAAGGCGAAAACGCGCAGTTGATCCACAAACTTGCCATGCTCGTCGCCAAAGCCACATCGATCCGCATCTCCGTCGGTGATGCAACAGCAACTGGCGCCCAACTCCAATGTCTTGGCCAGGCCCACGTTGACATTGGGTGGAATTGGTTCGGGACGGCTCATTTCTGGGAAGATGGGGTTCCGCGTATTGTGAATCTCAATGACTTGTGTCTTATCCCCATTCAGGATATTCGATAGCCATCCCGCGCCGTTGCCCCACATTGCGTCGTAGACGACCTTCAGCCCGGCCTGGCGAATGGGTGTGACGTCGATCAGTTTGGCCAGGTTTTCCAGGTAGGCAGGGGCCGGGTCGAATATCTCGATGAGTCCTTGCGCAATCGCCTTGTCGAAGGCAATCCTTTTAACTTCGTTTTCGGGTGGAATCTGGGCTTCGATCTGTTTTAGGCCCTTTGGATCGATCGCGCCGCCAGTGTTGCCGCGCACCTTAAAGCCGTTGTCGAAGGGTGGATTGTGGCTGGCGGTGATATTGATGGCTCCAAGCGACTGATGTGCCGGCACGGCGTAGGCGATGACCGGGGTTGGCGTGGGGCCATTTGTCAGCCATACTTTGATGCCGTGCGCCGCGAGCACTTCTGCTGCCGCCGCCGCGAAATCCTCAGATTGGAATCGCTTATCGTAGCCAACGACGATGGAGAACCTGGCCCGCCCCTGCGATTCCATGTAGCGCGCAAACCCTTCTGTGCATCGCCGCACATTTCCAAATGTATAGTCTTCTGCAATCCGGCCACGCCAGCCATCCGTCCCAAAAACGATGTCACTCATGTTATTACCCCTCCGAAGATGTTTTCGTGTTTGTTCTGTTGTAAAGACGTCACTTCTCAGCTACGCATGTGAAAGTGCTTCCATGTCTGCATCGGTCATCATTTCGATCAATTCCTGAAAGGCCACGTTAGGCTTCCAGCCCAACTTTGTGTGCGCTTTTGTTGCATCGCCGATCAATAGATCTACTTCCGCCGGGCGATAGTGGCGCGTGTCTGTGACGACGTGATCCTGCCAGTTCAGGCCCAGGCGTCGAAAGGCGACTTCGCAGAGTTCGCGAACCGAATGTGTTTCGCCGGTGGCGAGCACATAATCGTCCGGCTTGTCTTGCTGCAGCATGAGCCACATGCCGCGCACATAATCTCCCGCAAATCCCCAATCTCGGCGGGCGTCCAGGTTGCCTAAATGTAAATCGTGTTGCTGGCCCAACTTGATGCGCGCGGCGGCGTGAGTCACCTTGCGCGTCACAAATTCCAACCCACGGCGCGGGCTTTCGTGGTTAAAAAGGATGCCATTACAGGCAAACAAGTTATAGCTTTCACGATAGTTGATGGTGATCCAATAGCCGTACACCTTGGCGACGCCATAGGGGCTGCGCGGGTGGAACGCGGTTGACTCACGTTGGGGAACCTCAACCACCTTGCCAAACATCTCGCTGGAGCTGGCCTGATAGAAGCGCGTATCGGGCTTTACCTGGCGAACGGCTTCCAGCATACGCGTGACGCCCAGCGCCGTAAACTCTCCCGTCAAGACGGGCTGATTGAACGACGTCGGCACGAACGACTGGGCCGCAAGGTTATATACCTCATCCGGCTGATGCTCACGGATGGTGTCGGTGAGGGAGGATTGATCCAGCAGGTCGCCCTGGATTATTTCAAGGTCATCCTGGATATGCGCAATACGGTCAAAATTGACCGTGCTGGTGCGGCGAACCATGCCGACGACGCGATACCCCTGTTGGAGTAGAAATTCTGCTAAATAGCTGCCGTCCTGTCCCGTAATCCCCGTAATGAGAGCTGTCTTCTTACTCATGGTATTCAGTGCCTTAAGTGATCATTTCAGGCGTTATTAGGTTCCCCTTCCGCCACGCGTTCACGCCAATAATTCAATGTGTCTGCAATGGTTTGCTCAAATGGTATTTGCGTCTGCCAGCCGGTGTCTTTGCTCAGCCGGCTATGATCGCCATAGCTTATCGGCGTATCGACGACGCGGAATTTGCTGGGGTCGCTGTGCGTCTTGATCGGCACACGCGTCATGCTGAGCAGTAAATCGAAGATGCTTTGGATCGAGCGCGGCACTCCGCTGCAAACGTTATAGATACCCCCACCATCTGCCAGACGTATGACCTGGTAGTAGGCGCGCACGACATCTCGCACGTCCGTGAAATCACGTTGTGCAGCCATGTTCCCCAGGCCGATCACTGGTTCCTGACGGCCCGCCTCTATGAGAGCGATCTGGCGGGCGAAGCCGGGGAGCACGTAATTGGCGTTTTGGCCTGGGCCGATATGATTAAATGGCCGGACGGCCAACACGTCCAACCCATGGCTGTAACGATATTGCATCGCCAGTTTTTCAGCCGCCAACTTGCTGACGCCGTAGGGGTTATTGGGCCGGAGTGGGTGGTCTTCCGTAAACGGAACATCTTTCGGTGAGAGGGGGGCACCATATACCTCGTTTGAGCCGACGAACAACACTCTTGGCGTGACCTTGTTGATGACAAGTGCATCGAATAGATTCAATGTGCCACGCAGGTTTGTTTCATAGGTAGCCCAGGGGTCATGCCACGCGAGTGGGACGTTCGCCTGCGCTGCCAGGTGAAAGATCAGATCGGGCCGTTCATATTTCACGAGTCGCTGAATGGGGTCTGGGTCGCGCAGATCTATCTGCCACCACTGTACGCGGGCACTTGGGCGGTCACCGCTGGTGGTGCTGGAGACGCCGATGATAGACCAGTGTGTTTCGTGGAGCAGGAATTCACACAGTGCTTTTCCTGCGAAGCCGTTCATGCCAGTGATAAGGACGCGCATTTTATTACCCAGCAGCATTATCGCATGGCAAGCATGGATTAGGGGGCCTTAAGCCTTAAAACGTTGTCCGTGAGTGGCACGTTGGACCGGCTGGTCGTTGTGACTTTATGGGTTAGGAGTGGGGATGGTATGGGCGTTGAGGATCGCCATTGGTAAACTGGAGACACCCAGGATAAGCGAGGCAATAGCGAGTAACAGGGCTATGACGATAAACCCAATGCCGCTGGCGATGCCGATCCAAGATAGCAGGCGCGCTTCTTCGGGCTTGCCGGCCGAGTTCGCGCCGAATAGCCCTACACCCCCCAACAAGAGCGGCAACAATGCGAGCGGCGGAATGCACAACGCAAGCCCAACGCCGTAGCCGGTGATGATCGAGAGAATGCCACCCGCGCCCGCAAGGAATGCGATCAGGTCGTTGCCATTGCGGTGATCACTGCTCATGAGCGGCGTTTCTGGCAAGCCGGGGAGCTTCGCCGCGATGCCGAGCTGGTTCAGGTAAGTGTCGGGTGAATAGACGGTGATCCCCTGGCGAGACATCTGACTGGCAACGCGTTCGCTGACGCGGCGGCCATCATCGGTATACCAGAGGTGCCCGGCACACAAAGGCACACCAGTGACTTCACACCGTTCGATGGCTTCATTCAGGCATTCTGCACATCGTACAGACATAAGCTTGAAAAGAAAAAGGCGGAGAGAGTGAGATTCGAACTCACGGTGAGGAAAAATCCCCACAACGGTTTTCGAGACCGTCCCATTCAACCACTCTGGCATCTCTCCGCGGCAGCAGCCTAATTCTACAACGACTTCAGCGTTCCGTTAAGAGCGCGGCGACGATTCATGACGATTGGTGCTGCCTGTTGGGTTTTCTGCTCCAATTAATCACTGACGAGGGCGAGCAGTCGCTCCGCCTCTTGTAACGTGGGCGCATTGACGATGAGGAAGAACTGCTTCAACTGAGGGCCGAACTCACGTGCAAGCGCTTCCAATTCCTCACTGGTTTCCAGGTAGAGGAACATCTTCTTGCCGGCTTCAATTGTCTTGTGATAGAGCGGGTACCAGCGCTTATTGCCGGTTGTTTCTACGCCGGAACCGGGCGTCCACTGGATCATCTTTAGATGAGGGATTGATAGCAAGTGATCGTGGTGCGGAATTGCGCCTGGCCCATCCCAGTGGTATATGCAATATGACACGCGCTCACACATTTCGGTGAGCAGCGGCAGCATGAATTCCTTGTACATGGCCGGCGAGATCATCGCGGAGAAATCACACTGGAACTTGCTCATTCGCCCGGGTGCCCACAGCCAGTAGATAGACCCGCCTATCTCATCGCGCAACATGTCGTACAGCATGTCGTAGTAATGGAAATACCGGTCGGTGATCTCTCGCAGGCAGCGGTGGACCCAGTCGGGCCGCTCGATCAAGTCCATCAGCAGTTGTTCGGTGCCGCGCATGGCTGCCAACGTGTCAAGCCCTTCGATCAGGTCGGGGAATTGCAGGAGGAATTTCCCTTGCCCAATGCGTCGTTGTTCGAGCGCGAGGCGTTGGGTAAAACGCCAGTAGAAGTTATTGGGGTCATAGTCGAAATGCAAGTCGTCGATGTTATCGCTGATAGGCTCGCACCAAACGGTGCCTGGCATGTCTACGCCCTTGCAACCCAGGTACAAGGCGAGGCAGTTGGGTGCCAGGTCGGGTGATACGAAAGGCGCTGCCTCGGCCAGGTAGTAGGTGTTGGTGCACTGGCGCGCAGCCAGGTTGACGCGGTAGTCGAAGTTGGATGTGGAATAGTCCGTGACCCATCCGTCGGGTTGCGGCATTAGGGGGACGTCTTCAATTGGCGTCTCACGCGGTGCGGTCAGCGCCATCGCCGGGCGCCCGATATCGCCGCCTTCCCACCAAATCTTCAGGCGAGCACGCACCTCGTCCATGTCTTCGCGATACAGTAAGCCTGCCATGTCATATCCCTTGTTATATGTGGAGATTGGATCTTTGATTGTTTTGTCGATGATACAGCTATCGCGATAACGCGGATGCGGGGAGGATCAATAGCCATGCGAGCTTTGCCAGGTTGTCATCAATAAAAGCCAGGCCGATAGACAGCGCAAAGATGCCAATAGAATCAAGTTGAGGAAGATCAGGCGCCTGTCATAGTTCGTGAAAATACGGCGCAGGCGTACAATTTCACTACCGCTGTGTTTGGCTTGTGCAGTTCAGTTTGCCGGGCGGGATATTTACGCACGCTGCGCGAGTTGGGCGCCGCGATCTCTTTCAACAGGAGCACGAATACACAATGAGCGCACATCAAAAAGCGCCATCCCGGTCGTTCGTCGATTTCGCCTATTCATTTGCCCCTCCGCATCGCCTGACGGCGGCGTTGCCCAATAGCGCCGACAAGACGTTGCTGGACTGCCAACCCGGCTTTTTGCGCATGGCGTGGACATACGAAGACCTGTCGCACATGCCGACTTTCGCTTTTCTGACGCCCACCACGCGCTGGGAATTGACATTGACCCCCAAGATCGATGGGCAGCCATTTGCGCACAATACGTGGGCGCGCATCGAGGGGTTTTTGCCTGCGTTGGACAATACCTACCTGGATGGGCGCGGGAGTGTCAAGCTCGAAGTAGTAGGTGCTTCGCAGGCGGCAATCACGCGCATCACATTAACCAATACGGGCGACGTGGCGCACCAGTTTAGCCTTGGCATTGAAAAGCCGGGCGCTTGGGCAGGAATGAACCCCGCCTGGATAGACCCGGGCGAGAAAGGCGATTTATTGATGGCCGGCTGGATGGATCGGGCGGATCGCATCTTGGTGCTGGGATGCGGTGCTGATGCCTGTCCCGCCACCGGCGCGACCACTGTGTGCATGACGTGGGACATCCCAGCCGGAGAGGTCAGGACGGCCTGGGTGGTGCGCCCTTATCGCGCTTATGGGGAAGATGTCGCCGGGCTGCGCACCCATGATTGGGACGCGGAATATGAAAATGCGCTAATGGCCTGGCGAGACCTCTTGAACCAGGCTACTAGCTTTCGTATCCCTGACCCAGGCGTGCAGAATGCTTTCTATGCCTGTTTGAGCGATCTCTTTGTGATGCGTGAACCACTCGGCGACGGCCACATTGTTGGGACGCCGGGGACAGAAGTATATCGGGCGCCGAACTCTTACGAAGCAGGCATCGTGGCCGTGGCGTTGGACCAGGTGCGTCTGCACGATGAATCAGAACGCGGGTTTGAACTTCCCCTCTCACTGCAAGAGCCCAATGGCGATTGGACGGAGCCAAAGGGATGGGCCCACTTCATGTGGGGTGGGGCGGGGTTCAAATCCTGGGTGGCCATGGAACATTACCGGTTGACGGGTGACCGCGCATTCTTGGAGAGGCTCTATCCGCGTATGCGCGCCAGTTCTCACTGGCAAGAAAATATGCGCGCGAAGACGCGGCGCTCCAAAGATGATCTGACCTATGGGCTGATGCCGCGGGGAATGGGCGATTGCGGGTTGAAAGATGGCGACGACCTCTATGGCGTGTTCATCCCGCACAATATTTGGGCGGTGTATGCCGACAAGCTAAGCGTGGAGGCGGCGCGGATTCTTGGGCGCAACGACGATCTGCCGGAACTGGAGCACATCTATAAGACGGCAAAGGTGGATCTATTGTGCGCGATGGAGCGTGGCGCGATCCAGGAGGATGGGTATCGTTGGATCCCGGGCGTGCCTGGCAAGACCAGCGGCAGCCGCTGGGGAGTGCTGAATGCGCTCTTCCCGGCAGCACTTTTGCCGGCCGACCACGAACTCATCAGTGGAACGTTGCGCTACATTGAATCACATCAGAGCCCGGGAGGAATTCCCGTGAATACGGGGTGGATGACCGATGGCATGTGGGTGGCGATCACGCTAGATAACATCGCAGAAGCGCACCTGGCGCGCGGCGAAGGAGATCCTGTGGCGGAGTATCTCTACGCAGTGTTGAATCATGGTACGCCACTGTATACATGGTGCGAGGAGCGTGGGCAAGAGCCTTATACCCAGAAGACGTCTGGCGACCGACAACACCTGTGGACCCCGGTTGCGGTGGTGCGCGCTTTGCGTGATTGTATGCTCTTTGAGCGTGGAAATGACCTGGCGCTTGGGTTGGGCATCCCGCGAGCCTGGCTCGCAAGCGGGGAACCGGTCGGCGTGAAGAACGCACCGACTCATTTTGGTGAGGTTTCGTACGAATTCCGCTTTGATACTGAACATGACCTCTTCAAGGGGCGAATCAATCTGCCCACAAAGCCGCTCCCCGGCGCGTTGATCGCGCACATGCGGTTGCCGGCGCATTTGCATGTTCAGGCAGCGGGTCCGGTGGATGGCGGTCACATCGGTAGCGACGGGCTGACCATTCGCTGGGAACAACCAAAAGGTGATATCCAGTTTGAGTTACCCGTCATTGCCGGCGAATAGGGGCAGATACACTGCACAGCGTGTCATTTACCATAGGTTCTCTCCCGAAGGCCGCTATTTATCGCATTGTATGGACATGATAGCTGCAAAGGTGCATTGGATTGATGAGTGCCTGAATTCATCCAGCAGGTAGCAAGTAGATTGCTTACCCCCAAATAGGAGTACCCAAGTCATGCTTAACGTTATCAATGGCCGTGTATCTGTTGTTGATCTTGAAGCATATTGTGTCGAGGCTATGCTAATGGCAGGGATGCGTGAGACAGATGCGCGTACCACGGCCCACGTCCTGGTGACGAGCGACACGTGGGGCGTGTATACGCATGGCACCAAACAACTCCGCCCACTGCTCATTCACATGCGCGACGGCGGCCTGAACCCAACTGCCACGCCCGAAATCGTTGATGAGGGACCGAGTTGGGTCCATGTGGATGGTCACTACGCCATGCCTCCCGTATCTGCCGTAATGGCGATGCGCGCGGCCATCGACAAAGCCAAATTGAGCGGGATTGGGTTCGCCGGCGTCATGCACAGCAGTCACTTCGGGGCGGCTGGGTATTATGCCATGATGGCGGCGCAACACGACATGATTGGGTTAGCGATGACGAACGTTGACCCATTCATGACGGTGCCCGGTGCAAAAGGGCGCGTGTTGGGCACGAATCCCATCACCTACGCGATCCCCAGCGGCGTGGAACGGCCCGTCTTCCTGGATATGGCGACCAGCACCGTCGCCGCCAGCAAGGTATTTGCCGCTGAGACGCTCGGCAAGCCGATTCCCGACACATGGATCGTCGATCGAGATGGCAGACCGTCCACCGACCCTGCTGAGTTGCTGAAGGGTGGGGCAATGCAACCGATGGCCGGGTATAAAGGCTATGGCATCGCATTGCTCATCGAGATTCTGGCGGGCGTGCTCACAGGAGCTGCATTTACCACCGACCTGAAGACGTGGATCATTGATACGGATGCGCAGATCAACCAGGGACATGCGTTTTTGGTGATTGACCCGGCCATCATGATGCCAATCGACATGTTCAAGGGGCGCATGGATGATTTGATCCAGCGTATTAAGGCGACCCCCACCGCGCCAGGGGCTTCGCGCATTTATTTGCCTGGCGAGATGGAGTGGGATCGGCGGGACGATGCGTTAGTAAATGGTATTCCCCTTCCAGAGGATGTGCTGGTTTACTTGCGCAACATGGCGAATGATTGGAACATGCAGTGATATCGATCGAGAAGTGGAGGTAATGAACCTATGCAACGGGCACAGCAAGCGGAAAGTATTCATCAGGCCATACAGGCAAAGATCGCCGCCATATCTGCGGTGACGGCCATTCCCAATTGGCGGTTTGCGATTAACCCGCCGAATGAGGATGCCCAAAAAGTAGACTACGATGATCGCGAATGGGAAACTGTGACACTGATGAAGACGTGGTCTTCTGCAGATGGCGCGGCCTGGTTCCGCACCGTTGTGCATCTCCCAGATCAGATCGAAGGCATCCCGCTTGCGGGTTCGCAATTGGACCTGGAGATTTTCCTCGCTATCGGCGCGACGGTGTACGTCAATGGCGTAGAACGGTTCCACGAGGATTTCTGGACGGATAGCCGCGCTGTGTTATTGAGACTCACAGAAGACTATCAGCCGGGTGAACCCCTGACACTGGCTGTGCGCTGCAATGCAGGGGATGGGTTCGGGATTTTCCTGCAAGCAGGCCTGCGCTTCAGCGTCATTTCTGATGCAGTGTTTGAACTGGACCTGATCCGCTCGCAGTTGAACTTCACGAACTTCATCATCACAAGCGGGCACGCCGGCGCGGATTGGGAAGCGGCGTGGGGCCGTGCCGCAAACGCACTGGACATGACCGCGCTAGCCCAGAATGATTGGCCCAGGTGGCAAGCCAGCGTGACGGCCATGCGCGCGGCGTTGGCGCCTTTTGCAGAAGAGGCTAAAAAGTATCAGGCGGACCTGATCGCACATAGCCATGTGGATATGAACTGGTTATGGCCCTGGCATGAGACCGTGGAGGTCTGCCGGCGCGACTTCACTTCCGTGGATAAGCTGATGACGGCTTACCCGGAGTTTTTCTTCTCGCAAAGCATGGCCTCCACGTATGCAGCGATGGAGGAGCAGCAGCCCAAGCTCTTTGAGCGCATCAAAGAGCGGGTGAAGGAAGGCCGCTGGGATGTGACGGCGAATACGTGGGTGGAAGGCGACCTGAACATGGCGGCCGGTGAAACCCTGGTGCGCCAGATCCTGCATACACGCCGATATATCGCGGCCCACTTTGGCATACAGCCGACGATCTGTTGGGAGCCGGATACCTTTGGGCATACGGCCAACTTGCCGCAGATATTGAGCAAGAGCGGCATTCAGTATTACTACTTTTGCCGGGCCGGCGTGCGACATCCCTTATTTTGGTGGGAAGGGATCGACGGCTCCCGCGTATTGGCTGTGCAAGACCCGCGCGGCTATGGTGGCGTGAATAACCCCTCAGAGGTGGTCGGCAGCGTGATCGACTTCGCCGGGCGGTATGGCATTCACCGTGGCCTATACGTCTATGGCGCGGGGGATCACGGCGGTGGCGCTACTGCCTGTGACATCGAAATGGCACGCAAGATAGATGCCGCGCCGTTCGTGCCGCACGCAAAGCCAAGCAGCAGTGTGGCGTTCTATGAGCGCGCGCTTGCGGAATCCCCGCGGCTTCCGGTGGTCAGGGGCGAGTTGAACACTGTGTTTGAGGGGTGTTACACGAGCCACGCTGACATCAAACGGCTGAACCGAGACGCAGAAAATAGCCTGTTAACTGCCGAAACAATCGCCACGCTCGCGGCGCAGGCGTCCGATTACAGTTACCCACTGGATGAATTGGCTGAAGCGTGGCGCACGCTTTGTTTCCACCAATTCCACGACATTTTATGTGGCTGCGCGATCGGCGTCACGTATCGCGAAGCGCACGAACGCATGGAACAGGTAATGCAGACGACCCATTCCATCACTGAGCAGGCTATGCAAAAGCTGGCGGCGCAGGCGAACACCGAAACCCCTGGCGAAGGCGCACGGCTGGTGGTCGTCAACCCATTGGCCTGGAAGCGTACAGATGTGGTGCGCATCCCATCGAGTTCGTTGGGCGGCACGCTGCCAACGTCGTTGATCGATGACGCGGGAAAGCAACATGCCGTACAGGTGAGCGGCGACAGCCTGATCTTTATCGCCAGGGATGTCCCCGCGTTGGGTATGCGGGTGTACCAGGTAAGCCAGGAACCCTTGCAGGATGCAGCGGTGGTACAAGCGCATGAGAACACGCTGGACAACGGCATCTTGCGTCTGCACGTGAATGCCGATTCGGGCTCCATCGATTCGCTGTTGGATTGCGAAACGCAGCGTGACCTGGCAGGCCCATGGGCAGGTTGGGGGCCCGAAGCAAAAGTAAATTCGGGCATGCTCAATCGGATGCAGGTGCTGTGGGAGCAACCTCATCCGATGTCCGCCTGGAACATTGGCGACATCACGCACGTCGATCACCTTATCACCGGAGCGCAGGTGCGCATCATCGAGCAAGGTCCGGTATGTGGCATTATCGAAGTTCGTCGCTCGGTGTTGCACTCCGAGATCGTTCAACGCATCGTCATGTACCGCGAAATGCGCCGGATCGACTTCGAGACGCAGGTTGATTGGCACGAAAAAGGAAGTGCCCACCAGGATGCGCCCATGCTGCGCGCAACTTTTGCTCCCTTCATGGATAAGACGCAGGCCAGCTTTGAAGTTGCTTATGCAGGCATCACTCGTGCCGCCGATGGGCGTGAGGTTCCTGCTTTGCGGTGGGCAGACCTGAGCGAAGAAGGCTATGGGCTGGCGCTCCTGAACAACTGCAAGTATGGATACCAGGCGCATGGCAATACGCTTGGGCTTACGTTGGTGCGTGCTTCTTATGAGCCCGATAACAACCCAGATGAAGGCTTGCACCGATTTACCTATTCACTCTATCCGCATACTGGTACATGGATGCAGGCTGGTGTTGAGCGTCAGGGGGCGGCACTGAATCAGCCTTTGCAAGTCATGGTGACAGACCGGCACGCGGGGGCGTTGGGGGCTGCTCAGGACATGATCAGTTGTTGCGGAAGTAATGTGATTGTCTCGGCGCTGAAATACGCAGAAGATCAACCACAGCCTGGCAAAGCACTCATCATCAGGGCTTATGAGGCTCATGGCAACGAGTGGAAAGGAACGTTACATGTTCAATGGCCGGTCAGCCGTGTGGAAGAAGTAGACTTGAATGAGCAGGTGTTAAGGACAGTCGAAGTTGGGGAAGGTGGGTTTGATCTTGAGGTTGCACCCCACGAAATCAAGACGTTCAAACTGTACCTGGCGTAAGTCCGGGAGAGTATTCGTGCGCATCGCTTGTTTTCGCGCAAGTTGGCAACAAAGAGGAGGACATATCTCCTCCTCTTTGAAACCGAAACGATTGCTTAAGGCGTAGCAGTCTCTGTCACAGTCATAGACTCGGTGGCTGTCATCATGTCGGTCGGAAGTACTTCTTCCGTGCCGGTCATTTCCATCGTCGCTGTTACAGTTTCTGTTCCCGTCATCATCTCTGTGCCGGTTACCGTCTCAGTCGTGGAAGATGTTGTTGTTGCTTCTTCCGTCGGAGTCGTTTCTTCCGTTGCAGTGACCATTTCCGTGGCCATTGGTGTTTCGGTTTCAGTGGCCGTTTCAGTATCAGTTGCAGCAGGCGCTTCCGTCGCTGCTGTCGTTGGCGTTACCGTGGGTGTGGGCGGTTGGCCACAGGCGGCAAGCACTAACGAGCCAGCAACCAGGGCGCCGAACACTGGCAAAAGTCTAGATTTATTCGAAATCATACTTTCTCCTCATTACTAAACTGAATCTAGCTAACTGATCTGTGATAAGAAAAAGATATTCCTCGTAAATTCGCTTTTACTCCTTTCTGTTCCTGTCTGAAGGCGTGCGTTACCCTCTAGGTCACGTTGGACGAGGTTGTCGGCTGATGAACCTGTGGAACGATCTCTGAGTGGTCGTGTGACCATCACGGTCACAGTTGCTAACGTAGCAGCATTATCAGACGAAAAGATACAGCGCACTTGTTCCCCCAACGCATGTGACGGCGTGTTGTTGCGATGGCGCGAGGGTCACGTCGAGACGAAGCGAACGCTCTACGTGCTCATCATTACTGCTAAGTAAGTTGTATACAGATGATGATGTCGCATTCTAGAGATAGCCTCGTTTCTCCAGTGTGAAGGTATACGCCTCAATGATTAAAGTAGCCTTAACGGGGATGTATGGCCGCAGCCTGCGGCCGATCCCTGAAAGTGATGAAGCCGGCGGTGGGGAGATGGTGCTGAGCAATAACTTCAATCCGAATCACTGAGCTTAGCGACCCACACCTGTTCGCCGCCCTGGTATGGCTCGTAGCTGAAGCCGCCATAGAGGGCTTCAACCTCATAGCCACACAACTCGAGCAAGTAGTGCAGCTCGTAGCGGTGGCTATAGCGGAGCGTGAGTGGATGATAGGTGCGCTGTATCATGTTGCCGGCGTCATCCAACTCGTCAAAAATCATTTGCTGGTGAATTACCTGCTGGACGATGTCATATCGGCGCGTGTACCAGGCGATGATGCGGTGGCCCGATTGTGGGTGCTGGAATTCCATGTCGTAGTGCAGCGTTGCATCCGGCGTGTGATGGGCGGCAAGTTCTTCCGTGGGGTCAAACACGTTGAGTAACAAGCGCCCATGCCTTGATAGATGAGCCCGGATGTTCACCAGCGCCTGGACCTGGTCTTGCGGCGTAAGCAAGTGCATGAATGTGCGATAGGGCGCCATGATGGTGCTGAAGCGGCGGTTGAGCTGGAAGTCGCGCATGTCGGCCTGTTCCAGCCGGATGCGCCGGCGGATGGGATCATCCAGTGTGAGCGTCTTGGCGCGCGCAAGCCCAAGCATCTTCTCGGAGATGTCCAACCCCGTCACGCGCAGGCCGGCTTCTGCCAATGGAATCGTGATGCGCCCGTTGCCGCAGCCAAGCTCCAGCACAGAGCCGCGATTGTTATTGAGCGCCTCTGCCAGGTAGAAGTGAACGTCACCTTCCACGCCGGTGAAATAGCTGTCGTATAGGGTGGAAATGTCATCGTACTCATTCATGATGCTGCTCATTGTAGAGGGAACGCCGATAGATGATATGAAGGACAACGCCGGGGACGTTGGAGAGGACGCCGATTGGGACACGTCGCGCTTATCCTGTCCACAGTTGATAAAAAATCTAGAGCTTAGTAACGAGGAGTTTGAAAATGGCTTGGACAATTGATAAGTCGCACTCTCGAATTGGTTTCTCTGTAAAGCACATGATGATTTCCACGGTGCACGGGCAGTTTAAGGATTTTGATGGGAAGGCGGAGATCGATGATACTGATCTGACCCATTCGTATCTGGAAGGGACAGTGCAGGTCGCGAGCGTTGATACGCAGGATCAAAATCGTGACGCGCACTTGAAATCGGCGGATTTCTTTGACGCGGAGAAATTCCCGGCGATGACTTTTGTGAGCACGCGCATTACGAAGAAAGGCGAAGACCTTTATGACGTCACGGGCAACCTCACCATTAAGGGTGTGACGCATGAGGTGACTTTTGCCGTCACCGAAGAGGGGCGAGGTAAAGACCCGTGGGGTGGGCAGCGCATCGGCTTCACCGGGCAACTGGCGCTTAACCGTAAGGATTTCGGGCTGAGCTGGAACGTGGCATTGGAGACCGGCGGATGGCTGGTGCACGAGCAGGTGAAGGTGAGCATTGATCTTGAGGTGGTCCAGGCGGCACAGCCTGCGCCAGCGGAGACTGCGAAGGCCTGAGTGGCGAGTCATTATTAGAGAAGAGATTATTGACACCAAGCCCGCGATATCGCTGGCGCCAGGGCACATGACCCAGGCCCACTGCGAACTATCGCGGGCTTGTTTTGTGTGAGGGCTTATGTGTCACATGAAGTTGGGGCATGTGCACCTGAAGGTGCGTGACCTGGACGCTGCGATTGCTTTTTATACACATTTCCTGGGGCTACAGGTGGTTGAGCGTATAGGTGGTCAGTATGCTTTTCTGAGTGGGGGCGAATTGCATCACGAGATTGCGCTGCAGAATGTGGGGATGTATGCACCGATGCCATCCCCACATGCAACCGGGTTATATCACGTCGCATTTGAAGCGCCGGATCAATCGGCGTTTGCTGAAGCATATCGTGCGCTCGTAAGTGCCGGCGTTGAGGTCGTCACGGTGGATCACCTAATCAGTTGGGCGATGTACTTTGCCGATCCGGATGGCAACGGCTTGGAAATATATTGGGATAGGCGGCATGAGCCGGGCGGGCAGATGCTTTGGCGCGGGCGCAATTTGCAACTCCGGGCTGATACGATCCAGGCAGTTCCTGGCCCGGTTGAGCAAACCGTATGAACCGAATGATGAACTGTGATCCACGAATCGCATGTCTCGATGTGGCGTGGCACGAGGCGCGCATATGGTATAACATCGCGGCATGTCATTGCGCTTCCACCTGTTGGGCAAGCCACATTTTACGCGAGATGATCGGCCAATAGAACTTACTTCCAGTAAGGCAATTGCATTGTTGGCTTATCTGGCGGTCGCCCGTACACCACAGCCACGTGAGCGAATCCTGGCGTTGCTGTGGCCGGAAAGCGTCAACGAAGCGGCGCGCAAGAATCTGCGCAATACGCTGTGGGCGGTTCGCCGGGTGCTTGGCGAGGACGTCATCGATGTGGAAGGAGATCATCTCGCTCTTACGCATCAGGTGTGGTGTGATGCAAACGAATTGGAAGATAACGCCGACACCCCCGACAGGCTTGACCCGCCGCTCATGACCTGGGAGGTAGGGCCATTCCTGGCCGGTGTGAACCTGTCTGAGGCGCCTGATTTTGAAATATGGTTGTCGGCTACGCGTGAACGCCTTAGCCAGGCCTATCTACACACTCTGGGCGTGCTTGCCGGGCAACATGAGGCACGCGGGGAATGGGCGCAGGTGATAGCCCTTGCGACGCAGGCATTGCGAATCGACAACTTGCAAGAGCCCATGTATCGCTTGCTGATGCGAGCGCAGACCCAACTTGGACAGCGTGCAGAGGTACACCACACTTACGAAAAGCTCCGCCAGGTATTACATGATGAACTGGGCGTGGACCCGTTGCCAGAGACGGAGGCACTATGGAAAGCGGTGCAAGCGGGGGCACTTCATGCACCTGATGGCCTTTTAGCAGAGAAAGCTCGTGTGGTGCGCAGAATGCGCCGCCAACCCGTGTTGGGAGAGGCACCCCACGCGCCGTTCGTGGGGCGAGAAGCAGAACTGTCGTTGCTGGATCAAGCCTATCAACGCGCGCAGATGGGCCAGGTGCAAATCGTGACGATCACCGGCGAAATGGGCATCGGCAAGTCGCGCCTGTGGCAAGAGTGGGCAACGAAACTACCGCTGACGGTCAATGTGATGGAGACGCGTTGCCTGGAGGCCACTCAAGCCTTGCCATTTGCGCCGCTCACGAGTTTGTTCGAGAGCGGTATTTGCCTGCGCCACCTGACCAGTCAGCCATCGGTCATTTCGCCGATTTGGTTGTCGGAATTGGCGCGCGTGGTTCCGGGCATACAGGCTGCCATGCCGCATTTGCCGCCTTCCGCTGTGCTTCCATTTGAGGAGGAGCGCCGCAGGCTCTTCGAGGCATTTGTCCAGGTGCTGTTTGCTGCACAAAGTGAAACGCTCATCCTATTTATAGATGATGTGCACTGGGCGGACGATGCATTGATGGATTGGTTGTCCTATTTGGTCAACCGCGTAAGAGAATGGGGGGCGTTACTCGTGCTGACCTATCGACCAGAAGACGCACCTACGGCGTTGGTGCGGTTGATCGCCGGGTGGGGGCGTGAAAAGGACCTGGTGAGGGTTCCGTTGGCACGTCTGACCGACCAGGAATCGACTCAGCTTTTAGTCGCGTTAGGTGCCGACCTTCGTCTGACTCAACGCATACAGGCCGGTAGTGCCGGGAACCCATTGTTCATCGTGGAACTGGGCCGGGGCTGGCCAGAAGATCATCTCCCGGTTGCGCTATCTGACCTCATCCGCGGTAAGCTGAACCGGTTGCCGGGGTCGGCACGCCAGGTCTTACAAGCAGCGGCAATCCTGGAGCCGGAGTTTGACTTTGCGACGTTGCGCCGCGCCAGCGGGCGTGGCGAAGAGGAAACGCTTGATGCGCTGGATGCGCTGCTGGATGCAACGATATTGACCGAGCAAGGAGGGCTTTATCGTTTCACTCATCCTCTGGTGGCGCAGGTCGTTCGGGACGGGCTTAGTTCTGCGCGCAAGGTGTTTCTGCATCGGCGGGCTGCCGAAGCTATTTTGGCAACCTCACGCATGTTGGGTGGCCCCATCCCATCTCAATTGGCGCAGCATTATGCTGAGGCCGACGACCCGACCCACGCCGCGCAGTATGCCGAACTGGCGGCTGAGCAAGCATTAGCGCTGGCAGCGCCTGCCGAGGCCGTGAAACGTTATCAACAGGTGCTGGCGCTTGACCCGTCACCCGAAAGGCGATTCAAGCTTGGTCTGGCGCTGCAACGCGCGGGAAATGTCAACGACGCGCGCAGTACGCTTCACATGGCGCTCCATGAGAGCGTGCAGGCGGGTCAGCTTCACATTGCCGGGCAAGTATGCCTGGAATTGGCTCGCTTGAGCTTGGTGAGCGGTCGTTTTGATGACACGCTACGATGGGCGAAGGAAGCCGGCACGTATCTTGATAGCCAGTCCGACTCGCGCCTGTATGCTCAGCAGGAATTTCTGCTGGGGGCAGGGACGCTCCAGGGGGGCGGTATGTTGGGCGAAGCGGAAGCTCATCTGCTACGAGCGACGCAACTTGCCAGGGAGCATCAGTACGACGATATGATCGGCCAGGGCCGGTTTGAACTGGGGAACTTGTATGCGCAACGCGGCGAGTTAACTCAGGCGTTGGGAGCATATCAAGACTCCATCGACATCGCCAGGCATTTGGGCAACCAGACGCAGGAGATTCTGGCGCATAACAATTATGCCTATCATGCAATGCTGCTGGGAAAGTTGGGTGCCGCACATGAGCACATTGATGCTGCGTTTGCATTAGCAGAGGCCAACACCATCGTGATTCCGCGCCAGTATCTTTGCAGTACGCGCGGCGAGATTGCGCTTGCTGAAGAGCAGTGGGAGGAGGCAGAGCAATGGTTCAAGCAGGCGATCGTGGAAGCCGAGAGGACGGGCAACGCCGTGCAGGCGGCAAACTCGCGCGCAAACCTGGGCCTGGTGGCACTGGGCAAGGGCGACCTTGATAATGCACTGCTATTGCTGGAGTCGGCGTGGCAAGCGGTTGAGGATTTGCAGGTGCCGTATGTGCAGACACTCATAGACCTGTGGCTGACCAAGCTGTATTTGAAGCGAGGGGAGCGCGTCGCAGCCGAGCAAACGCTGCGGCGGGCGGAAAATCGAATGCAGCAGAACCTTTACAACCGCCTCAAATTGGAAGTAGAAACACTGCGGCAAGTCATTCGGACAAGATCGCTTTAGCCTTCGCGATGCTATACTGACTGCGTGGGTGCTTGTCCAAAAGCAAAGCTGACCTTGAAATCCCGGCTTGTACCTGTGCTGGTCGGGTTGCTTATTGTCCTTCAATTGACATTCCCCTATCGTGGTTGGTTGATGCTGCTGGTGGTCGTCGGCGGCCTGTGGGCGCTCTGCTTTTTCTGGGCCAGAGCGCTGCGAGATGGATTGAGCTTGCAGCGCGAGATGCGTTTTGGGTGGACGCAAGTTGGCGATCATTTGGAAGAACGATTCACCCTCACCAATAACTCGAACGCCCCTGCCGTATGGGTGGAGATACAGGATCTATCAGATATGCCCGATTACGACACCAGCCGGGGCACAGGCATCAGCGGCGTCAGTTCCAACGAATGGCGTACCCAGGGTGTTTGTTCGCATCGGGGTGTATATACCCTGGGACCCACGCGCATCATCACAGGCGATCCGTTCGGCCTGTACCAGGTAAGCCAGGACGTAGCATCCACGCAGAGCTTGATGGTATTGCCACCCATCATTCCACTCCCCAATATCGAGGTTGCGCCGGGTGGACGGGTAGGTGAGGGACGCCCCCAGCCGAACGCGATCGAGCGAACCGTCAGTGTCTCCGGCGTGCGCGAGTATGTGATAGGGGATAGTGTGCGTTGGATTCACTGGCCGACGACGGCGCACCGGCAATCGTTGTACGTGCGCCAGTTTGAGAGCACCCCTTCCAGCGACTGGTGGATCGTGCTGGACGTGAACGAGCAGGTACACACCGGAGAGGGGAATCAGTCAACACTTGAACATTCTGTGACGCTGGCTGCATCGTTGGCGGATCAGGGTTTGCGCGACGGAAGATCGGTTGGGTTGATCGCCTATGGCGATGAGCTTGTCTGGCTGCCTCCCGCAGCCAGCGATGAACAACGCTGGTCCATCTTGCGCGCGATGGCTGTGCTGGATGCGGGCAAAATGGACCTGGCGGAGTTGATGGAACGCATGCGACCGGCGATGGGCCAGCGAGCCAGCGTCATCGTCATTACGCCCGTAGTGGATGAGCGCTGGGTGCAGACGTTAACGCTCATGATGAGGCGTGGAGCAGCCCCGACGGTGCTTTTGCTAAATGCAAATGCCGGCTCAGGGCATGCCACACAGGCAGACCCCGAAGCTGTCCTGGCGCTGCTGCGGAACCTGGGGATCGCCTGTTACGTGATTGGCCCCGAAGTGTTTGTTCAGCCAGAGGCGACGCCGGGGCACCAGGGTGAGTGGAACTGGGTGGAGCTTCCCAATGGAAGGGTCGTCCCCATCAAGCAGATGCAGAATGATGTGTGGAGGCCGTTGTCATGATCGGCCTGTTACGCGCGATGCTGAAGGTCATCGGCGTGCGCACGTTGATTGTTTTTGCATTGCTATGTGCGACTTTGGCCGTCATCGCGCAAGGCATCAACAGCCTGGTGCGCGAGTTGGATGTGGCCCTGTTGTTGCGAGTGATGCTGGTTGGAATGCTCATCACGTGGCTTTGTGCGCGCTCAAAGATGCGCGGTTGGCTGGCGTTGCCGTTGATAGCATTGTGCGGCTTATCCTACATCGTGATTGACATCGGCCAACTCTATGGAAAGTTGGGGGCGCTCTTTCAGGCATTGAACGGCTTGGTAGAACACATCAAATATTGGGACCCGGGCGTTGAGATCACGGTGCAACCTTTGATTGGTGCACTGAGCGACCTGGGCACAAGCCTGGGCGTGATGGTGAGTCGAACGTCCGCCTGGGGGGTGAACATGACCACCGGGCGCTCCACATTCGACCCGGTAGCTTCGTCGATTGTCTGGTGCGCACTGTTGTGGGGCATCGCTTGCTGGGCTATCTGGGCAATTCGTCGCAATGGGAATGCCCTATGGGCAATGTCGCCGCTGATCTTGTTCCAGACGGGCCTCTACGCTTATACGGGCGCGGAGATGTCGCTGCTTGTGTGGCCTGCGTTTGTGTTGGTGATCCTTTTGGCGCTTGTATCGCATCATTCGTTGGAGAAGCGCTGGCAGGCCAGGGGCATCGACTATTCGGAAGACATTCGGTTTGATATTGCGCTGATCGTCACGCCTATTTCGGTTGCGCTGGTCGGCGCAGCCTACCTGGTGCCCTCGGTTTCCATTCAAGACCTGGCTAATGCAGCGCAAGAAGCAGTGCGTGCCCCGGCACAGCAAGCGAAACCGTTGCCGGATTCATTGGGCCTAAAGCCAAAGCCGCTGCCGGCCCCTGTTGTCGTTGCGCCGACGGCGGCCGGTCTACCGCGCAGTCACTTACTCGGCTCCGGCTCGGAGCTATCGCACGAGACGGTGATGCTGGTGAGCACAGGCGATTTACCCCCGATGCCACAGAGCGTCAGCGAGATGTATCAGATCCCGCCGCGCTACTACTGGCGGAATGCCATCTATGATCGGTATACCGGGGGCGGTTGGGCCACCAGTGATACGCAGTCCACAGATTACCCGGCGGGGGAGGATGTCGTTTCCAGCACCGTTCAAGCCACGCGGCTGGTGCGCCAGGATGTACAGGTTAAGACGGACTTGGGGGGGCTGGTCTATCAGGCAGGCACGCTTATGGCGGCGGATAGGGACGTGAAAGTCTACTATCGCACCAATAAGGATGTCTTTAGCAGCGCGTTCGTTCGAACCACCGATGCTTATAAGGCGGACTCGCTGGTTTCGACCGCCACCGTCGAGCAGTTGCGGTCGGTGAAGGCGGATTACCCCGACTGGATCCGCACGCGCTATTTGCAGTTGCCCGATAGCGTGCCGCAACGCGTGCTGAGCCTGGCGCGAGATTTGACGGCCACTGCCCCAACGCCTTACGATCGCGCGGCGGCCATTGAGTCCTACCTGCGCACCTACTCCTATACCCTGGATTTGCCCGCGCCGCCGCTAGGCCGGGATGTGGCGGATTATTTCCTGTTTGACTTGAAACGTGGCTATTGTGATTACTACGCCACTGCGATGGTGGTGCTGGCCAGGGCTTCGGGGCTGCCTGCGCGCATGGTGGTGGGGTACGCGGCGGGGTCGTATGACCCAATGCGCGCTGAGTATGTTGTCAGCCAGGCTGACGCGCATTCGTGGCCCGAAATCTATTTTAATGAGTATGGGTGGATCGAGTTTGAACCGACCAGCGGGCGCGCTCCTATCGTGCGCGATACGACCTCCCCCCTGGTGGCAGGTAGCTCGACGCAATTCCTGCCGCCGTTACAACCGCGCATTACGCTGCTGGACGAGCTGGATTGGGTCATCCCGCTAGCGCTTGGGTTGCTTGCAGTGTTGATCGTGGGTGGGTTTAACTTGTTTGATTACTGGCGTCTTTCTCGAAAGCCGCCCCACGAAGTGGCGGGGCTCCTGCTAGGGAGAGTGTATGTGCAGGGACGCAAGTTGAATGTGCAGGCACGGCCGAGTGATACGGCGTTGGAATACACCTCGACTCTGGCGCAACGAGTGATTCATCTTGCCCCAGTGAAGGCGCAACGCGTGGTGGTGCAGGCGACGGCCGATCTGGACTGCCTGGCGGAGATGTAT
>DAOUFG010000131.1:0-11970 GCA_034430115.1 Thermoflexales bacterium
AGGCGCAGGCCGATCTATTGGTGTGGAGCGCCGTCGCGTGTGAATCGCCCGCCGCCGCGGCTGAGTTCTTTGAGTGCTTCGCGCGCGCGATGAACGCGCAGCGGCCCTATCTATCGGTCAGCACCGCGCTGTGGGGCCATACCCGCCAGTCGCAATACACCAAGGTGCGCTCGGCGCAGGAGATCGACCCGTTTAGCGCCACACGCAAGCCCTACCTGGTGATTTACCCGTTCTCGAAGACGACCGACTGGTACCTGATGAGCCGCGAGGCGCGCCAGGGCATGATGAATGAGCACATCCGCATCGGCAAGCAGTATGAAGAGATTCGCCAGTTGTTGCTCTACTCCTTCGGCCTGCAAGACCAGGAGTTCGTGGTGGTCTATGAGACGGACGACCTGACGCGCTTCTCGGACCTGGTAAACGAGTTGCGCAACACGGAAGCTCGCCGTTACACCCTGCGCGACACGCCGCTGCACACGGCCATCTATCACCCGGCCGAGGAGACGCTGGCGCTATGGCGATGAATGATCGCTTTTTGCGCGCCTGCCGGCGCGAGCCGGTGGATTGCACGCCGGTGTGGTTCATGCGCCAGGCCGGGCGTTACATGCCGGAATATCGCGCCGTGCGGGCCAGACATTCGCTGCTGGAAATCTGTCGCCAGCCCGAGCTGGCCGCCGAAGTGACGCTCCAACCGGTGCAGGCGCTTGGTGTGGACGCGGCGATTTTGTTTGCCGACATTCTGCTGCCGTTGATCCCGCTCGGCGCGCAATTGGAGTTCGCCGCGGGCGAAGGGCCTGTGATTCACAACCCCCTGCGCAGCCAAAGCGACGTGAACGCGCTGCGCCCAGTGCAGGTGGAAGAGTCGCTGGCGTTTGTGCTACAAGCAGTGCGCCTGGCGCGGCACGAACTGGAGGGCTGTGTGCCGTTGATCGGCTTCGCCGGCGCGCCTTTTACGCTTGCCAGCTACCTCATCGAAGGCGGCGGCTCGCGTAATTACCTGCGCACCAAGCAGCTCATGCTGAATGAGCCGGCGACCTGGCACGCGCTGATGCAGAAGCTGGCGCGCCTGGTGGCCGATTACCTGGTCGCCCAGGTGCGTGCCGGGGCGCAAGCCCTTCAGCTTTTTGACAGTTGGGTGGGCTGCCTGGCGCCGGACGATTACCGGCGCTATGTGCTGCCCTATTCGCGCCAAGTGTTGCAAGAAGTGGCTGCGCTGAATGTGCCGGTGATTCATTTCGGCGCGGACACGGCGACCCTGTTGCCGGCGATGGCCGAAGCAGGCGGCACGGTGATCGGGCTCGATTGGCGCATCGCCCTGGCGGAGGGCCGCCGGCTGGTGGGTGAGCGATGCGCCGTGCAGGGCAACCTGGACCCGGTGGCGCTGTTTGCGCCGCTGCCGGAGTTGGAACGTCGTGTGCGGCATATCCTGGCCCAGGCGGGTGATCGGTCTGGGCATATCTTCAATACCGGCCATGGCCTGTTGCCCGAGACGCCGGTTGGGAATGTGCGTGCGGTGGTTGAAATGGTGCATGAACTATCGAGTGAGACAGGGAGGAACAACCTATGTCTGGCGAACGTATCGGCGTCCTTGTGATGGCCTATGGGGGGCCGGGAAGCCTGGAGGATGTGGAAGCTTATTTAAAGGACGTGCGTGGGGGGCGAGCGGTGCCACCGGCAGTCATCGACGAGGTGCGCGAGCGCTATCGCCAAATCGGTGGCTGTTCGCCGATCTTGCAGCGCACCCAGGCGCAGGCGCAGGCCCTGCAAGCGGCGTTGGATGCGCAAGACGCTGCGGAATTTCAAACCTTCGTGGGCATGCGCCACTGGCACCCTTATATTGCCGATACGCTGGGCTGGATGGCGTCGATGGGCGTCCGGCGCGCCGTGGGGCTGGTGATGGCGCCGCACTACTCGCGCATGAGCATCGCCGAATATTACAAGCGGGTGGAACAGGCCCAGACGCAGATCGGGATTATGCCGATTGAGCGCTGGCATCTGCTGCCCGGTTACGTGGCGGCGCTGGTACGCCTGGTGCAGGACGGGCTGGCGCGCTTCCCGGCCCAGGTGCGCGAGCAAGTGCCGATCTTGTTCACGGCGCATAGCCTGCCGCAACGCATCCTCGATTGGCGCGACCCTTACCCCGTGGAATTACAAGCCACGGTGGATGCGGTGATGACGCGCCTGGGGCCGCGCCCGCATGGGTTTGCCTACCAGTCCGCGGCGCTAACGCACGACCCGTGGTTGGGCCCCGACGCGGGCCAGATCATCCGCCAACTGGCAAGCGAGGGGCACCAATACGTGCTGCTTGCGCCCATTGGGTTCGTCTCGGAGCACGTGGAGATTTTGTACGACATCGACATCGAATATCAACGCCTGGCGCGTGAGTGCGGCGTTCACCTGGAGCGCATCGAGATGTTGAACAGCGCACCCGAGATGATCCATGACCTGGCAACGCTCGTGCGAGGTGCCGCCGCACAAAGAGGTTGGACATGTCGGAGCGACAGCGCGTCGTAATCGTCGGCGGGGGCATCACGGGCCTGGCAGCGGCCCATCGCCTGCATCAGCGCCAACCCAACGCGCAGGTGATCTTGCTGGAGGGCGATACCCGGCTGGGCGGGAAAATCATCACCGAGCGCGTGGATGGCTTCGTGGTGGAGGGCGGGCCGGATAGCTTCCTGGCCGCCAAGCCGCGCGGGTTGGGGCTGTGCCGTGAATTGGGGCTGGAGCCGCGCCTGAATGGCGTGTGCGGCAGCGCGCGGCGTGCCTCCGTGATGCACGGGCAGAAGTTATATGAGCTACCCGATGGCCTCACCGGCCTGATCCCCACGCGCCTGGGGCCGGTCGTGCGCAGCGGCCTGTTATCGCCCTTCGGCAAGGTCCGCCTGGCGCTGGATTTGTTCCTGCCGCCCCAGCCTGGGATGGGAGATGAATCACTGGCGGTTTTCACCCGCCGGCGGCTGGGGCGCGAAGCATACGAACGCCTGGTGGAGCCGCTGATGAGCGGCATCTACGCCGGTGATGGGGAACAGTTGAGCCTGGCCGCCACTTTCCCGCAGTTGCGCCAGGCCGAGCGCGAGCATGGCAGCCTGATTCGCGGCGTGCTGGCGGGCAAGCCGGGCCGTGCCCCGGGCGTGAAGCATCGCAGCGGGTTCCTGACGCCGGCGAACGGCCTGGCGGAGTTGGTGCAGGCGTTGCAAGCCGAGTTGGGTCGGGTGGATATTCGGCTGGGGGCGCGCGTCGCGCTGGCCTCGCCGCTGGCGAACGGCTACCAGGTGCGCCTGGCAGGCGGCGAGGCGCTTCATGCGGATGCGCTGATCCTGGCGACGCCCGCCTTCGTCAATGCGGAACTGGTGGCCGGGTTTGATGCAGAACTGGCGGCGGCTTTGCGCGGCATCCCCTACGTCTCCACGGCGACTGTGTCGCTGGCCTATCCGCTGGCGCAAATCCCGCGCGCGCCGGACTCGCATGGTTACCTCATCCCGCGCGCGGAGGGCCGGCCGCTGCTAGCGTGTACGTTCACCTCGCTCAAGTTCGCGCAGCGCGCGCCGGAGGGGTTTATGCTCATCCGCGCCTTCGTGGGGCGCGCCGGGCAAGAGGACGTTCTCAACGGGTCGGATGAAGATTTGCTGGCGCTGGTGCGGGCCGAGCTGCGCCGGACGTTGGGCATCAGCGCGTTCCCGGTGCTTTCGCGCGTCTATCGCTGGCCGCAGGGCATGCCGCAATATACCCTGGGCCACCTGGGGCGCATGGCGCAGATCGAGCAACGCCTGGCCGCGCATCCCGGCCTTTATATGGCCGGCAATGCCTATCGCGGGGTTGGCATCCCCGATTGCATCGCCTCGGCAGAGGCGGCTGCCGAGCGCGTGAGCGCATTTTTGAACAAGCAGGAGTTACAACAGGGTGACTATGAACACGCAACGGTCGGCTGAACTATTTGCAGAAGCGTTGGATCGTTTTCCGGGTGGGGTGAATTCGCCGGTGCGCGCATTCCGCGCGGTGGGTGGAAACCCGTTATTCATCGAGCGTGGAGCGGGGGCCTATCTCTATGACGTGGACGGCAATCGCTTCATCGATTACGTGCTTTCGTGGGGGCCCCTGGTGTTGGGCCATGCGCATCCCGAGGTGGTGAACGCGATTGCCCAGGCCGCCGCCTGTGGCACCAGCTTCGGCGCGCCAAACCCGCGCGAACTGGAACTGGCGCGCCTGATTCAACAGGCGATGCCGAACATTGAGATGTTGCGCTTCGTGAATTCCGGCACCGAGGCGACCATGAGCGCCTTGCGCGTGGCGCGCGCGTTCACCGGCCGCAACAAAATCGTCAAGTTCGAAGGCTGTTATCACGGTCACGCGGATATGCTGCTGGTGCAAGCCGGCTCGGGCGTCGCCACGTTGGGCCTGCCCGATTCCCCTGGCGTGCCGCCTTCCGCGGTGAGCGATACGTTGACGGCGCCCTATAACGACCTGGCGGCGGTGGCGCGGCTGTTTGAGCAACACCCGCATCAGATTGCCGCCGTCATCGTGGAGCCGGTGGCCGGCAATATGGGGGTGGTGCCACCTGCCGAGGGGTTCCTGGCGGGGTTGCGCGCGCTCACCGCCGGCGATGGCGCGCTCTTGATTTTTGACGAGGTGATGACCGGCTTCCGCGTGCATCCGGGCGGCGCGCAGGCACTGTATCAGGTCAAGCCCGACCTGACGGCGCTGGGCAAGGTGATCGGCGGCGGGCTGCCCGTAGGGGCCTATGGCGGGCGGCGAGATGTGATGCAAGTGGTCGCGCCGGCCGGCCCGATGTACCAGGCCGGGACGCTCTCGGGCAACCCGCTGGCCATGAGCACCGGGGTGGCTACTTTGCGGGCGTTGCAACGCCCAGGCGTATGGGACCAGATGGCCGGCCACACGGCAACCTTGGTGGCTGGCATGGCGCAGGCGGCGCGCGCGGCTGGGGTGAGCGTGGTGGCGAATCACGTCGGGACGATGTTCACCACCTTCTTCACCAACCGGCCGGTCACTGCCTGGGCCAGCGCCAAACGGGCCGATACGCAGCGCTATGCCGCCTTCTTCCGCGCCATGCTGGAGCAAGGCGTGTACCTGGCGCCTTCGCAGTTCGAGGCCGGCTTCATGTCGGCTATGCACAGTGACGCCGAGGTCCAGGCAACCCTGCGTGCGGCCGAGCAGGCGCTGGCACAGATGGCGCATATTCAGGACGAATAGAACCGCGTGTGAACCTGAATCAACCACAAAGCACGCAAAGGGCGCAAAGGAATATAAAGCTTCGTGCCCTTTGCGGTTTCAAATCTTCGCGACGCTTCGTTACTATATCGGCGCGAAGAGCGCAAAACGCGCCAGGCCGATCAATGCCCCGGCGAGGATCAGCCAGACTGAGTTCACCTTGAAGCGAATTAACGCCCCTAACGATGCCAGCGCGATGACCCACGCCAACGGGTCCACCAACGCCTTCTGCGCCAGTTGCAACAGCACCCCGGCCATCAGGCCCAACGCAGCGACATTGACCCCATCGAGCAGCGCCGACGTCACCGGCGAGCGTCGCAACCGCGGCGCAAGACGATGAATCAATACCACAAAGCCAAACGAAGGCAGGAAGATGCCCAATGTTGCAAGGAGTGCACCCGGCAACCCGCCTACCAGATAGCCGATGAATGTGGCGGTGGTAAATAGCGGCCCCGGCGTGAACTGGCCCACCGCAACCGCATCCAGAAGCTGGCGATCCGTCAGCCAGCCCAGGTTTTGCACCAGGTCGGCCCGCAGGAAAGCCAACAAGACGTAGCCGCTGCCATAGATGAGCGCACCGAACTTGAGAAAGACCAGGAACAACGTGCCCAGGCTGAATGGCACGGCCGCCGCCAGCGTCCCCGCGCCCGGCGCCAGGCTCGCGGGCAAAAACACGAACAGACCGGCAACGTGATCCTTCAATTTGTCCCTGGACGCCCATAATTGCGCCGCCCCAACGACGATGCCCGCGCCAAGCAGCAAAACCAACACGTTCACGCCCAACAGATAGAGCAGCACAACTGCTGCGCCGGGCAGGAGCGTCCAGCGCGCCTTCAAGATCGTCTGACCAAGCGCCCAAATGGCATACGCAACAATCGCCACCACCACCGGTTGAATGCCGTAGAAAAATCCATTGACCTGTGGCAGGCTGCCATACGTTACATAGGCCCAGGCCAGGGCCAGCACGATGAACATGGCCGGCACGATGAAGCACAGGCCGCCCAATAGGAGCCCGGCCAACCCCGCGCGTAAATAGCTCAGGTAAATTGCCAGTTCGGTGGAGGTGGGACCAGGGATCAGGTTCACAAAGCCAATCAAATCCACGAACCGCTCTGGGCTGACCCACTTGCGGCGCACCACCATCTCTTCACGCATCATGGCAATGTGCGCTGCCGGGCCGCCGAAGGCGGTGAACCCCAGGCGCAAGAATACGCCGGCCACTTCGCGCAGCCGGCCGCCACTTTGGATAGGAGTCGCAGATGCAATTGTGACCGATCCTTCGTCACCGCGATTCATGCATTCCCCCTTCACACATTCCACGCACAGGTCGGCGTTTGCACACCTCTCCCATTGACGCCATCGCCAACTGCATCATCCGCCTCCAATATCACATCCGTCACACGACTACACATGAGATAGGCCTGCGTTTCAAATATCCGTTACCGAACTGGCCTCTTCCAGTACCTGCTTCAACGACATGTGCTGCCCTTCGGCCCAAGCGGCGGCCAGATCCGGCACATCAAAGCGTGACCTGGCGGCGGCGAGTACCCGATCATAGTGAACGCGCTCGCTCAACCCCAATTGCCATTGCACGGCCTGCCGTTCGCCAAACACGGCGGCGGCACCCGCCAGGCGCGTGGCGATCAACACATGTCCTTGTGTGTCCATAATGGCGGCCAGGCCCGCCAGGGATACGGCCAGCCCGGTCGCATCCTCGCTTTGGGCGAATAGGCCCAGTGCCTCGCGGAAATAGCTCACCGCCTGCCTTGGGGTGCCCAGGTTGATATAGGCTTCGCCTAGGTACACCAGATCATACCCCGCGCCATTGCGGTCGCCGGCCTCACGATACAGCCCCAGGCTCTCGTTATGGAGTTGCATGGCGCGTTGATCGTCGCCCAGCAGTTGTATCGAGCGGCCCAGCCACAGCAGCGAGCGCGCAATACCGCCCAGGTTACTCCAGGCGACATTCTTGCTGCGCCAAATCTGAAGCGATTCTTCAAGCACCTGCGCGGCGCTCTCAAACTTGCCATGATCCAGGTAAGCATGTCCCAGGTAGGTAAGCACCCCCGCGACGTGCGCATCCAGCTTCAATTCGCGATAGAGCGCCAGCGCCTCTTGCATCAACCATTCGGCGCGGCCATAGTCATGTGCCCACGCCTCAATCTGCCCTAGGTTGGATAGTGCCGCCGCGATATAAGACTCATCCTCCATCTGGCGACACAACACCAGGCATTCCTCGGCCATGGATTTCGCGCTCTCGCAGGTGTCTTGCATAAACGAAAGGCATAGCATGGCAACTGCCTTGAGTTCAAATGGCGCCTCCAGGGCGTTGGAAAGTGCTGCCTCCATCAAGTCGCGGCCTTCTCCAAGCCAGCCCGGTGCACGCCACAGCCAACCGCGATACTGCCAGAAACCTGCCAGCGCAACCGCCAGGCGCAGCCCCAATACGGCATCCCCGGCCGGCGAAAGGCACCAGGCCAACGTTGCGCGCAGATCGTTATAATCCGCCTCCAACCGGCGATACCAGCGAATCTCCTCCAGGGCTGGCCAGTGCGTGTCCGCCTTCTCATACTTCTGCACCAGGTAGGCGGCATGCCGTAGGCGGACATGATTTGCCTCACCGAAGGCTTCCAACTGCTCCATCGCATACTGGCGAACCGTCTGCAACAGCCGGTAGCGCTTCTCGCCATCTATTTCCGCCGTCGTCACCACCGACTTATGCACCAATTGCGCGAGCAACGGCGCGACATCGTCCGGCCGTATCGCCAAGGGGGTGGCCGGTACCGCGTGCACTTTGTGCCCGGGGTGAGTGAGCTGCGCGGAGGGTGCCACGTCATCTGCACAGACGATGCGCGCGGCCTCGGCGGTTAAATTGCCCGCAAATACGGAGAGGCGAGCGAGCAAAACCTGCTCGGAGTTGCTCAGCAGTGCATAACTCCAGTCTAACGTGGCGCGCAAGGTCTGTTGGCGCGGAAGGGCCGTCCGGCGGCCGCTGGTGAGCAGCGAAAAGGTCTTCTCCAGGCTGGCAGCAATATCGCTAACGGAAAGCGCCGGCACCTGCGCCGCTGCCATCTCCAACGCCAGTGGGATGCCATCCAGCATGCAGCATATTCTTGCCACAGTGGGCAACTCATCGGGCGTGGGGTGAAAGCCCGGTTGAGCCGCCGACGCATTTTCGATAAACAGTTGCACGGCGTCGTAAGACAGAATATCCTGCGCATCCGGCAACTCGTCCAACGCTGGGGTCGCCAATGGTGACAATCGCCACACCACCTCCCCGGCGGCACGCAAAGGCTCACGGCTGGTCGCCAGGATATAGAGGGAAGGGCAGGCGCCCAAGAGCGTCTCCACCAGTTCTGCACACGCAGCGACGAGGTGTTCGCAATTGTCCAACACCAGTAACAGGTGTTTATCTCGCAGGTAGGTGATCAATGCGTGGATGCCCGTGCGCCCAGGCCGGCCGGCCAGGTCGAATACGGCTGCCACGCTGCGCACCACGGCGGCCTGATCGGTGATCGAAGCCAGTTCGGCAATCCATACGCCGTCGGAGAAGGATGTCGTGGCGCCGGGCTGACGCTCCATAAAAGCCACGGCAACTTCCACGGCCAGGCGCGTCTTGCCGACGCCGCCCGTACCCGTCAACGTGACCAGCCGATTCGCGCTCAACAGGCGATTGACCTCACTCACGTCGCGCTCGCGCCCGATGAAGCGCGTCAGGCGCGCTGACGAAGGTCGCAAGCCACTCGGTGTAGCGGGGGTGAACCCTTCGTCGTGGGCGGATTCGGCCAGTTCGACCAGCCGACTCACGGTTTCTGGCTCATCTCGAAGTTGTAACGCGTCGATAAATAGCGACTGCACGGCTGTTACATCGGGCAACCGCTGATTTGCTTCCAGGCGGGCTATTTGCGACTCGGAATAACGGACGGCGATGCCGAGCTCGCGCTGTGTAAGCCGGGCTCTGCGACGCAAATACCTGAGCAGATCACCGAACGTTGCGAACGAATCCACAGTAGCTTGAACCTTTCTCCCCTGATCGTCTTGGATGGCAATTGTGATTGTACTGCGCTTAGCAAGATGTCAAGAATGTGTCAAGATCAGGCAACTTTTCCACCAGCGCCCAGTCTATAACAATGTTGCTGCACACAACACAGGAGTGAGGTGCAAGATGCAAGACTTTATCAGCCAGAACGTGGTCTTTACACGTAATGAGGCGATTCTAGAAGAATCTCTCTACGAGAGCAAAATTGGCCGTTTATTGCGTCAGCGTCAGGCGGTGAGGGCCGCTCGAATCAATCATTTACAAGCCACATTGGCATCTTTCCTGGATCAGCATCATCTGCGCCATACGCGCCCAAACAAGCGAACGAACATGGCCTGACTTTCCCCCGGAGCTTCTCCAGTTGCGACGTGGAAGATGCTTCCGGCTTAAATTGAATCCATACCTCTGACTAACCTCCAGAGTTTGGTGCTCCTGTGACGTGGCGGGGCGAACGGAAACAGTGTTCGCCCCGTGCACTTTTTCTAAGCCATAATGGCTATATGGGTGTGGATGGCGTGGTGGTAGGTAGCGGGCCAAATGGGCTGGCGGCAGCAATCGTGCTGGCGCAGGCCGGCTGGCACGTATTTCTGATCGAGGGGCACGAGACACCAGGCGGGGGTTGCCGCACTCAGGCACTCACCCTTCCCGGCTTCGCGCACGACGTGTGTTCAGCGGTTCATCCCCTCGCGCTCACGTCGCCCTTCTTTCGCACGCTTCCACTCACCGAGCTTGGCCTGGATTGGGTTCATCCCGCTGCACCGCTGGCGCACCCCTTCGACGACGGCACGGCGATCACGCTGGAACGCAGCCTCGCCGCCAGCGCCGAACAACTCGGCCGTGACGGGCCAGCCTATCAGCAATTGATGCAACCCTTCGTGACAGGTTGGGAAGCGCTGAGCGACGACATCCTGGCGCCGCTGCTGAAGTTCCCAGCGCACCCCCTACTGATGGCGCGCTTTGGCGCACCGGCGGTGTTACCCGCGCAGACGTTCGCGCAGGGCTGGTTCCGCGAGGAACGCACGCGGGCGCTCTTCGCCGGGCTATCCGCGCATAGCACCTTGCCATTGCACTCCGCCGGCAGCGCGGCGTTTGGCCTTGTGCTGGGCGCCAGCGCACACGCCGTGGGCTGGCCGCTGGCGCGGGGTGGTTCGCAGGCCATCACAGATGCGCTGGTCAACCACTTCCGTTCACTGGGCGGGACGTTGCACACCGGCTGGCAGGTGCGCCACCTGGGCGAACTGCCCCGTGCGCGCGCGACTTTGCTGGACGTCACGCCGCGCCAGCTTTTACAAATCGGCCAGGGCCACCTGCCCGACGGATATGCCCGCCACCTGGAGCGCTATCGCCGCGGCATGGGCGTATGCAAGGTGGACTGGGCACTCCATGCGCCGATCCCCTGGCGGGCCTCCGCCTGCACCCGCGCGGCCACCGTGCATCTGGGCGGCAGCCTATCAGAGATTGCCGCCTCGGAGCAGGCCGCCTGGAACGGAGAATATAGGGCGCGTCCCTTTGTGCTGCTGGTGCAACCCAGCCTGTTTGACCCCTCGCGCGCGCCGGATGGGCTGCACACCGCGTGGGCCTATTGTCACGTGCCGCTGAACAGCGAGCGCGATTACCATGCCGAGATTGAGGATCAGGTCGAGCGCTTCGCTCCCGGCTTCAAGGCGTGCATCCTGGCCCGCCACGTGCGCAACGCCACACAGATGGCTGCCTATAACCCCAACAACGCCGGCGGCGACATCTCCGGCGGCGCCCCTACGCTGTGGCAACTGTTCGCGCGGCCAACCCTGAGCCCAACCCCCTATGCCACGCCGGTGCCGGGGCTGTACTTATGCTCCGCCGCCACCCCACCCGGCGGTGGGGTGCATGGCATGTGCGGGTTTCACGCGGCCAGGGCGGCGTTGCATGCTTCTTGACACCCTCCAGCCCCTGTGATACCCTCACGCCGTTCGAAAAACAGGCAACAAGGTGCCCTGCACCCCGGATGGTCAGGGCGTTAACGGCGAAGCCGGTGTAAGTCCGGCGCTGTCGCGCAACTGTAAGCCAGCATCCCTGGCAAGCCAGGTCGCCCGCCTTGGTTGCATCAACCAATCACCTCGCAGAAAGGAGATGGTTAACATGCATTGCACAAGCCAATCACACTCCTGCGCGCGCCACCCCGCGAGCGCGATTTTTTCTGCCAGGTGCCACCGCTAGGCCAGCAAATTCAATTCCTAAGAAGGCACTGAAAACATGTCGAACCTGAACATCACAATTCCACCCTTGAACGCCACAGCACAGCAACAGGCCCTGGCGCGCCAGGCCATTTTGACCAAACCGGCCGGGGCGCTTGGCACGCTGGAACATCTCTCCGTCCGCTTAGCCGGCATGACCGGCCGGCTAGACTGGTTGCCCAACCGGCGCGCCGTGGTCGTCTGCGCAGCAGATCACGGCGTGGTCGCGCAGGGCGTGAGCGCCTATCCACAGGCCGTGACGGCCCAAATGGTGTTGAACTTTTTGCGCGGCGGCGCAGCGATCAACGTGCTGTCACGCCAGATGAACGCGCGCGTCACCATCGTCGATGCCGGCATGGCCGAGACCGTCGCCCCACACGCGGACTTGCTGATCCGCAAAATTGCGCCCAGCACCGCCGACTTCAGCGTCGGCCCGGCCATGACGCCCCAGCAGGCCGAACAAGCCTTGCAACAGGGCATCGAAATCGCGCA
>DAOUFG010000132.1:0-13607 GCA_034430115.1 Thermoflexales bacterium
GGCTGGCCGAGGTACCCGCCGTGGTGGAAGCCTACTACCCCGGCATGGCCGGCGGCGAGGCCATCGCCAACGTGCTGCTGGGCGAGGTGAACCCCTCCGGCAAGCTGCCGGTCACCTTCCCCAAGCGCCTGGAGGATACGCCCGCTTTCAACAACTATCCTGGGATGAAGAACGTGCTGTATGGGGAGGGCATCTTCGTCGGCTACCGGCACTACGACCAGCGCGACATCGCGCCGCTGTTCCCCTTCGGGCACGGCCTGTCGTACACCACCTTTGGATACGGCGCACTGCAAGCCCCGGCGCAGGCACCCATCGGCGAAACGGTGCACGTCTCGCTCACACTGAAGAACACCGGCACGCGCGCGGGCAAGGAAGTGGTACAGATTTACGTGCGCGACGCGCAATCGTCGTTGCCGCGCCCGCCCAAAGAGCTAAAGGCGTTCGCCAAAGTGGCGCTTGCCGCGGGCGAATCGAAGACGGTGAGCTTCGCGCTGGATGCCCGGGCATTCTCGTTCTACGATCCCGACCGCCGGCAGTGGGTGACCGAGCCAGGCAAGTTCGAATTGCTGGCCGGCAGTTCCTCGCGCGACATCCGCGCCCGCGCAACGCTCACGCTGATCGGCTGAAGACTCACACAAAGTAACCAAGCAACGAAGAACACAAAGCTGCTACTGGCGATTGCACACGAAAATAGCCCACGGGTCCCGTTATCTGATACTACGGAACCCGCGGGCACTATAGGGACGGCACTTCCAATCACCATTCGTTCAGAGCCATTACCAATTTGACGTATGGCACTCACATACACGTATTAGAAATAACACCAAGACACTAAGGACACAAAGTCTTCTTAGTGTCCTTTGTGCCTTGGTGCGTTTGTGTTAGAAAATCTAAATGCGCTATATCCAAATTCCTTTCACGAATCTGCAAACATCGACCATCTGCCTAGGCACGGGCGGGCTGGGCAGCAGCCTGAGCCGCGACGAATCCTTTGCCCTGCTAGACGCCTTCGTTGACCAGGGCGGTACCTTCCTCGACTCGGCCAAAGTGTATGCCGACTGGCTGCCCATCGAGCGCAGCGCCAGCGAGCGCACCATCGGGCGCTGGTTGAAGGCGCGCGGCAAGCGCGACAAGATCATCCTGGCCACCAAGGGCGCGCACCCCGACCTGGCGACCATGCACATCGCGCGCATGTCGCAAGAGGAAATCATCTCGGACCTGCTGGCCAGCCTGTCACACTTGCAGGTGGACACAATCGACCTGTATTGGCTGCACCGTGACGACCCGGCCCGCCCGGTGAGCGAGATCGTCGAGACGCTCAACGAGCAGGTGAAGGCCGGGCGCATCCGCTACTTCGGGTGCTCCAACTGGCGCGCCGAGCGCATCCGGGCGGCGCAGGAATATGCTGCCGCGCACGGCTTGCAGGGCTTCGCCGGCGACCAAATGATGTGGAGCTTTGCCGCTGTGGACCCTGCCCGCATCGCCGATCAGACGCTGGTGGCAATGGACGACACGTTGAAGGCGTTCCACACCCGGAGCCAGATGGCGGCCATCCCCTATTCCTCGCAGGCGGGCGGGTTGTTCCAGAAAATGGCACAGGGCAAGCTGAAAGACGCCCCACCGATGTACCCCGCGCAAGCGAACGCCGAGCGCCTGGCGCGCGCACAACGTCTAGTTGCCGAACTGAACCTGACGCTGACACAGGTGACGTTGGGGTACCTGCTGGCGCAGCCCTTTGCGTGCATCCCAATCGTGGGCTGCCACACGCACGAGCAACTGCGCGATAGCCTCAGCGCCGCCGACGTGACGCTCACGCCGGAGCAGGCACGATACCTGGAGCACGGGTAAAGTGAAGCGTGAAGAATGAGACGTGATAAGCGCCCTTACGTTTCACGTTTCATTCTTCATCCTTCACGCTTCATAGTTCACTTGCCCTCAAAAGAGCGGGGTGCAAAAGTGTTACACTGGCATAGACATGATGAAGTTGCCAGCCGTATTACGACATAAACATGTGACACGGGTTCGCGGTTTGGCGTTACTGCTCTTACTATGCGTTGCCGGCACACTGGCTGCCTGTGCGCTGGAGCGCGACCCGACGATCGGAAATAATTCCGCCGCCGGCCCTTCGCCCACCTTCGTATCCACGATCATTTTCACCTCTCCAACGGTTCTTCCCACTGACCCTCCGACACCAACCCCCGAACCTACAGCAACCCCCACGCCCGACCCGCAGACGTTGGTCCAACAAGCTCAACTTGCCGCGCATAACGGCGATGACGCGCAGGCCATCACGCTATACCAACAGGCGCTTGCGATGATGCCCGACCCGCGCAGCGAGCAGGCGCAAGAGGCGCGCTTTGCCCTCGGCAAAAGCCAGGCCGGCGCGGGGGATGACAGCGGCGCGCTGAGCACGTTCACCACAATCGTCTCGGATTCGCTCAGCGGCACCATCGCGCTCGACGCGCGCGTGCTGCTGGGCAAAGCCGCCGCCGACTTGGGCGACCAGGCGCAGGCCATCAGCCAATTCGAGACAGCCCTAAGCGCCGATACGCCCATCTCGCCCTACCTGGCGCTCTGGATCGGCGATGCCTACATCGCCGCCAATCAGCCATTGAGCGCCGTGCTGCCCTATCAGCAAGCCGTGGACGGCGCCCCGACGCTCTCATTGCAAGTGACGCGCCGCGAAAAGCTCGCCCTGGCCTATCAAATGGCCGGCCAATATAGCTCGGCGCTGGATCAATACGACGCGATCCTAGCCGTCTCCAAGATCGCGGCCTACCGCGCGCGCATCCAGTGGCAAGCGGCCCAGGTGCTGGTGGCGATGGGCCAGACCGACACGGCCTATCAGCGCATGCGCGACGTGATGACCACGGCGCCCAGCTCGGCCTCGGCCTTCGCGGCGCTGCAAGCCCTGGTGGCGGCCGGCCAGACGGTGGACGAACTTCAACGCGGCATCATCGACTATTACAACGACTCCTATACCGCCGCACAGCAGGCCTTCAAGCGCGCCATCTCCAGCGGCAGCGACCCGGATGAAGTGCGCTATTGGGCGGCTTTGAACTACGTGGAATTGAACAGCGCCGAAGACGCTTACCGCAACCTGAACGAGATCATCGGCAGCGGGCCTGAATCGGCCCGCTATGGCGACGCGCTGATCGAAAAAGGCGACCTGCTGGCCGCCGGCGGCGATACGGACAACGCCGTCGCCACCTACCGCCTGCTCGCCTCCAGCGCCCCGAACGACCCACAGGCGCCGGTTGCGCTACAGCGCGTGGGGCGCATCTACGAGCGCGCCTCGCAGATCGACCAGACGGCGCAAGCCGACGTGGAAGCCTATACCGCCTACCCGCAGGCTGACGGCGCGACCGAGGCACTCGTGCGCGGCGTGATTGCCCTGCACCGCCTGAACCAGGACCAGCAAGCCATCAGCCAGACGCAGGCGCTCCTGGTTAACGACCCAGGCAACGCCCAAGCGGCGCTGGTGCAGCTCTGGCTGGGCAAGACACAAATCGCCGCCGGGCAGGTGATGAGCGGGCAAGCCACACTGAACGATCTCACCCAACGCCAGCCCGACAGCTATGAGGGCACGCGCGCCGCAGAGTTGGCCGCCGACGCTTCGCGCGCGCCGCTCTCCAAGCCAATCGCCCAGATCATCACCCCGACGCTGGAAGCAGAAAATACCGAGCAAGAGGAAGCTGAAAAGTGGCTGCGCGCGCGGCTGAACATCAGCGACACGGTGGACGTGCGCACGCTCCAGCCGGAGGTGAGCAGCGATGCGCGCAAGTTGCGCGGCGACATGCTCTGGCAGATGGGCCTGCAAGCTGAAGCAAATGACGAGTTCGACGCGTTGCGCACCGCTTATACCGATAACGCCCTCGTGATGTATCAGCTTGCACTCTATTTCCGCGACATCGGCATCTACCGGCTATCCATCGGCTGCGCCGACGCGCTGATGCACCTGACCTCGGCCAACACCGTCGCCGAGACACCCGCCTTCATCGCCAAGCTGGTCTATCCGATCTACTATGCCGACCTGATCGCCGCAAACGCCAGCGAATATGGGTTGGACCCGCTGCTGGTGGCCGGGCTGATCCGGCAAGAAAGCCTGTTCGAAGCATTCGCCGAGTCTGGCGCGTCGGCGTTCGGGTTGATGCAGGTGATCCCCTCCACAGCAAGCGGCATCGTCACTGCGTTGGATTGGCCGCCGAACTACAGCGACCGCGACCTGACGCGACCTTACGTGAGCATCCGCTTCGGCACCTTTTACCTGGCCCGCCAGCGGGATTCCGATGCTTTGCAGGGCGACCTTTACGCGGCGTTGGCGGCCTATAACGGCGGGCCGGGCATGGCGATGCGCTGGCGCGAACGCACCGGCGGCGACCCGGACGCGCTTTACATGACCATGCCGCTGGACGGCAGCGGCTACCGCGAGACGCAGGTCTACATCCGCACCGTGACAGCCAACTACGCGATCTACCACCGGCTGTACGCCGGCGATTGACGCGTCATCATGGCGAAGCATAAACATCGGGGGCTGCGAGACCCCCGATGTTCGCCCGCCCCTCTTATCGAAGCCGCACCTTTTTATGGCATTGGTAAGCTAGCAACCGACATGCGTCAGTTGCTGGGCGTCGTCGTATCGTTCATGAAGTTAGAAGCATCCAGCGGTGTCGCATCCGTGGGTGGGGTAATGGTGACGTCGGCGTTGTAATCGTAGAGGTGAATGTTGATCGTGAAGCTGGCCTTCTGGCTGGCATCGTCGCTCGACGCCGCATCCAGGGTCATCTCCATGCGGTGAATGTAGCCGTCATCGCAGACCGAGAACTTGGCCGTGGCATTGTTTACGCTGGTCATATCTGCAACGCCGGGCATGGAGCCGGCATTCAACGCCGTCAGCGTCTTTACGGCCTCCGTTTTATCGGCGCTGAAGACGTTACACGTTTTACCGTCCAGCGTTTCGCTGCCGGACGACTGGAAACTGCCCAATTGCACGTCAGAATTACTCAGCGCGCTCATAAAATCTGAGACCTGGAACGGCGGGGCAATCGCTTCACTCTGGTCAGCCTGCAAGACGTACCACTTGTCGTCGGTGGCCCCCAACATGCTGATGGGCCCCTTCACGTAATATTTGCCGCCTGCAATCATCGCCTCCACGCCGGCATCCGGTTCCACGCCCAGCAGCGAACTTAGGAAGCCCTTCAGCGTGTAATGACTATCGGTGCCTTTGAAATCGCCATTGAGGGTGAAGAGCGACGTCTCTGGGCTATTGGGGTTATTTTCGTCGGTGGAGAGCCCAAGCGCCCCCTGGCCCTTCATCTCCATCTCTGCGCGATAGGCGCTCACTGAGGCATATTTGGTCAACGCGGCGCCGATTTCAGTGTCACTGATCGTTTCGCTGGTTGTTTCAGCCTGCGTGCTCTGTACTTCGGGCGTGGGAGGAACGACGTCGGTGGCGGCTGGGGCCTGTTGCGGGGCCGCTGTGGCAGCCGGGGCCGCCGGCGTCGCCGAGTTACAGGCCGCTAACAACAACATTGCGAATGCCGACCCGATTGCCAATCGAATATTCGTTTTCATTTCACCATCCTTAAACACTATTCTAGTGTGTCTCATTTTGGATGGCATGTCTCCAAATCAACGTGGTTGGCCTTCCAGAAATCCGATAGCGCTGCCGGAATTGGGCTTGCCACTGTGTTGACCAACGCCCCCACCTGTAACGAGTGGAGCGACGCCAAATCCGCCTGGTCGCCATCCCAGCGCGTCACGATGAAAGGATATTTGGTGACGTCATAGCCGCCTGCCGTGCCGGCCTGCTGCAAACCGGCTGTGGCCCCCGCGCGCCCGTCCAGCCCGTAGACGATTCTGCTATCCGACAGTGGCCGGTTGATCGCCGGGTCCTGGTCGAGCAGCCAGGCCGGGTCGTTCACCACGATGACGTTATTAGCCCGGTAACCGCGCGCCACGTCCACGAGTCGTTGCGTAATATTACGCTGGCGGGTAGGCGATACGTCTTGCGCCGCCACCCCTGCATATAAGTCAAACCATACGCCGGGGTTGTTGCTCAGATAGGTAAACTCCTGGCGCACCCAATCTTCGGCATCATCCACGGCATCGTCCACGGAACCGCTGATGACCGTGCTCCACCCCAGTATCACCAACATCCCAAGCTGGTTGGCCTGTTGCACAAACGGCACCACCTTGGCCGGGACGAACGTGGGCGACACCTCCCTGAAATCCACCCGTAAGCGCACCAGCGTCGCACCGGCCGCCGCCAGGTCATGCAGGCGATCCGCCGCCGGATAGGTGCTGGCCTCCATTTCGGTGAGCGATGGCAAGTTTGCCCCGTACAAAATCAGCGGCTCCCCCGATCCATCCACGATCCAGCGCCCATTCACACCGATGTCACACGCGGCAGACGTCGCGGTGGGCACAACGCCACCCGCCGGGCGCGCACAGGCCGACAATAAAATCATCACGACCGATATTACAAACACCCCTTGATAACGGATATACATACAACTATTATCATCATGTCGGCAAGCTGAACTGGGCTATACTCTCGTCACGACCGCATCCATGAGATAACACGTCATTGCAGACAAGCTGAGGAAAACCATGAGACGCGCTGGCATTGAGAAGACACTGCTGCGGGGATTCTGCTGGTTGAATGCCACGTTGACAGGCACTCCACAAACCAAAGGGCTCTATCGCACCAGCATCTGGGGCGGCCCATTGCGGGGAATGAATTTTTCCACCTCGCGCCTGGAACGCGCTTCCTTTGCATTGGGCAGCTATGAACCTCACGTGGTGCAAGTATTACAGGCGCACATCAAGCCGGGCATGGTGGCCTACGATGTGGGCGCAAACGCCGGGTATCTCTCGCTGATCATGTCCAGGCTGGCCGGCCCGCAAGGCCACGTCTATAGCTTTGAGCCGGACCCCAAGAACATCCAGGCCTTGCGTGCCAACGTTGCGGATAACCACCTGAGCAACGTAGAAATCATCCCCAAAGCGGTCAGCAACGAGTGCGGGACGATCAGCCTGGCGACCTATGACTATTCGCTCATCAGTCATATCGTGGCTGACGGGAAAATACCGGCCAGCGCGCAGTTGGTCCAGGTGCCGGTCATCAGCCTGGACAGCTTCGTCTACACCGACCAGGCCCCCAGGCCCGGCTTCATCAAGATCGACGTGGAGGGCGGCGAGGAGCGCGTCTTTATGGGCGCCGCCCGGCTGATCGAGGAAGCCCGCCCGGTGATCGTAGCAGAAATCCGCGGCGGCAGCATCTGGCAGAACATCTCCGCCTTTATGAAGGCCCGGGGCTACGAATCCCAGGCCCTGGAAGGCGCGTGGCAACTGGACGTGGACAACCTGGGCGACATTCTTTTCTACCCATTGACGCGCGACGAGAAATCAATATACTAGAAATCCGCACGTGCCGAAGTGGCGGAACTGGCAGACGCGCACGACTCAAAATCGTGTTCCGCAAGGAGTGAGGGTTCGATTCCCTCCTTCGGCATTCTTCCGGGAGCCGGATTTACCTACCCATCGGGCTCCTCTGAAATGCCCCAAATTCGCTGTTTAGCCCTATGCCGTTTCAGGCAGAGCTTGTCACATGTTCTGCTTGAAAACAGCCTCCTCAAAGAGTAACAACGAAGATAGCCCAACCGGCTGCTTCCCGATCATTGAAGGCACCGCAGCGCAGCCCGCTGGATAGAACCTTCCTCCAGCTAGCTGGCCGTCTGCGCAGATGTCGCCAGTGGTTCGGATGGCGGGGGCGGCTCTGTGGCAGGTTTCGTCTTTGGCGCACGAGCGGCAACGGTGAGCACGTCATGCCCGGCGGCGCGGGTCTGGCTCGATTCCAGCACGATGCGCTTGCCCACCCACTCGTCCGTCTCGTCAGTCCCCAGGGCGGCGGCAATTTGCTGGGCCAGCGACTTGCGCAAAATCACGCCATAACCATTATGAGCACGCGCCACGTTGGGCATGGGCGCAGGCTTCGCGCTACGCGGGTCGATGCGTTCGAAGCGCAACACGTATTTCTGTTCGCTCACGCCGGGGCGAGGATGCACCTCTTCGCGTTCGATGGCTGTGAGCTGAACCAGGATGGGTGCAGATAGGTCTTGGCCGCGCATAAACCGCGCAGGGAACATTTCGGAAACCTTCATCGTGTATGCCCTCCAAAATACACAACTGGCGCTTAATCGCCGCCGGCATCGCTCAAGCCGGGTGAATCCACCTCAATTGTAGGGTCGTCCGGCCTGAACTGGGCCAGGTATTCCGCCACACGCGAAAAAGCACTGGCCTTGATCAGATACCCCTGCGGCGCGCGACCGCCCTTGGCCGAGTTGCACGAGGTGCAGGCCGGCACGCAGTTACCCCGGGTGGTGCCGCCGCCTTGCACCACCGGCACGTAGTGATCCATACAGGTGAAATCGGCACGCAGGCAGTAGGCGCAGCGCCAGCTAAAGTAATCCAGCGTATCCAGCCACTCGCGCGGGGTGAGCGTGGCCGGTAGGCCCAGCTTGCGCGCGCGAGCCAACTGGGTCGCCAGGCTGGACAGCGCCACCGTCACGCCAGGTGTATCACACTCGGGGCACACGTTGAACGGCGAAGGCGGGGCCTTGGCAAAGAATTCGTGCCCGCACACGTCGCACACGAAGGTGTGCTCCGCCAGGATGCGCTCGCTGCACGGCTGGCAATACAGGCCATCGCCCAACCAGGGCAGATCAGAAAGCGTCGTCGCGTCGGACACGCGCACGTAGCAGTTGCAGCCCTGGCACACGCCGACGCGCGCGCCGGCGTCGTTGAGCCAGGCCACCCAATCCGTCTCGTTCAACTGGCGCAACAAGTCGGGGATGTGCTCGATGCGCCCGGCGCGCTCGAGCACCGCCTGGCGCAACTGATCCAGGATCACCTCCGCCATCGTCAAGTCGCCGGTGCATGCCACCGGTTCCTGCTTTGAGGCGGGCTGGGCGGGCGCGTCGTCCCAGAAGTCATCGATCATATGTGCTATTGTCGCAGAAATAGGGGATTTTTATTAACCACAGATGCACGCAGATAAACACAGATAGAAGGAGGCACAAAGGGAAGAGACCCGATTTCTGCTCGAGAAATTGGGGCTCTCGTGGTACAGGTAGGCGCAGGCTTCACGCCTGCGTTGAATGACCTATCTGTCATCGGCGGCCAAGATTCCTCGCTCCGCTGCTCATGACATGTGATTCATTTTGAGGGGCAGGGCTTGAGCTGTCATTCCGACGAGCGCGGCGAGGAGGAATCTTGGTTGTGTAAGGTGCCTGCTCGGGACAACGCTCAGATTCCTCGCGCGCTATGAACCCCTTGCACGATTTCATTCGTTGGCGCGCGCTTCGGAATGACAGGGCTGCGGGCCATGGGGTACCTCTTTTGTCCCAACGATCTAACTCTCGGAATGACAGTGGTGAATAGAACAAGACACCCGATTTCTGCGCCGAGTACCGCACTTCAGAAATCGGGTGTCTTCGCTCAATCGACAATCGTCAATCCCTACACAACGATGTTCACGAGCCTGCCAGGCACATAGCGCACCTGCTTGGGCTGAGCGCCGTTCATGAAGCGTTGCGCGCCCTCCGAAGCCAGCGCAACTTCACGCACCGTCGCCTCGGCGGCGCTGGCCGGCACCACGATGCGGTCGCGCACCTTGCCGTTCACCTGCACCACGATGGTGATCTCATCTTCCTTCGCCGCCGCCGCGTCGGCCACGGGGAAGGATTGCTGGTGAATACTATAAGCATGCCCCGTGCGCATCCACAGTTCCTCGGCCATGTGCGGCGCGATAGGCGCCACCAGGCGCAGCAGGATGTCGATCGCCTCGTTCCACTCCGGCGTGCCGCTCAGCCCGGCATCGCGCGCGTGATACAGGTCGTTGGTGAATTCCATCATCGCCGCCACCACGGTATTGAAGCTGAAGTTCAACAGGTCGCGCTCATACTTCTGGATCGTCTGGTGCGTCACACGGCGCAGCTCGCGCGCGGTGAACTTGGCCGGCTGGCCCTTATCTTCTTCGGGCGACAGCACGATGCGCCACACGCGCTCCAGCCAGCGCCGCACGCCCGGCACACCCGAGGTGCTCCACGGCACCGTCTGCGCAAAATCGCTGATGAACATTTCGTACCCGCGCAACGCATCCGCGCCATGCTCGGCCACCACCTCATCGGGGGTGATCACGTTGCCCTTGGACTTGCTCATCTTCTCGAAGTACTCGCGGCCCTTCTCGTCCACCTTCTTCTGCGGCGACAGGATCAGCCCCTGGTTGCGCAGCGCCTTGAACGGCTCGATGAACGGCACGCAGCCCAGGTCATACAGCACCTTGGTCCACATGCGCGCATACAGCAGGTGCAGCACGGCATGTTCCGCCCCGCCGACGTACATATCCACCGGCAGCCAGTAGGCAATTTCCTTCTGCCCAAAGAGCGCCTGGTCGTTATGCGGGTCGGCAAAGCGCATGTAATACCACGACGAGCAGGCCCAGGTGGCCATCGTATCCGTCTCGCGGCGACCCTGGGACGTCTCGACGAATTGCGGGATGTTCGCCAGCGGCGATTCGCCGGTGGCCGTCGGTTCGTAATTCTCCACGTCGGGCAGGCACACGGGCAATTCGCTCTCGTCCACGGCCACTTCGCCATCGGCGGTGTGAATGATCGGGATCGGCGTGCCCCAATAGCGCTGGCGGCTGATCAGCCACGAGCGGATCTTATAGTTCACGCGCGCCTTGCCCACCCCACGCTCCGCCAGCCAGGCCGTGACCTTGCGCTTGGCGACGTCGCCCGGCGTGCCGGTGAACGCTTCGGAGTGAATCAGCGGGCCATAGTCCGAATGGAACAGCACGTCCTGGTAGAACGGCAGATGGTTCAGCATCTCCATGCAGGTGCGATTGTCCTTCACCGGCGCATAGATGGCCTTGCAGCGCGCCAGGATGCGCTGATCGGCCTCGATGGAATCCAGTTCTTGCACGCCATCGTCGAAGACGAAGCTCCAGCGCGCGCCGACGATTTCATTCCAGTTGTTCGGCTGCAAATATTGGCGCATCAGCGCGATGTATTGATCGATCTGCGCGTCGCCGTGCAGCGTGACGAACAATCCTTCGCCCACGTTGCCCACCGGCCCGGCGATGAACTCGATGCCCGTCTTTTCCAGTTCGGCCCGGAAGCCCTCGCGCACCGAGCCGGGGAACACCAGGCTCTTGGCCAGGCCGTCCTGCCGGTCGATGACCGGGATGATGGGCAGGCCGAACTTCAACGCAAAGGCGAAGTCGCGCTCATCGTGCGCAGGCACAGCCATGATCGCGCCGGTGCCGTAGCCGCTCAACACGTAATCGGCGATCCAAATCGGGATGCGCTTGCCATTTACGGGGTTGATGGCATACGCGCCGGTGAACACGCCCGTCTTCTCCTTCTGCTCGGCGGTGCGCTGTTCCTCCGTCTCGCTGTGCGCAAAGGCGATGTAAGCGTCCACGGCCTCGCGTTGTTCGGGCGTGGTGATCTGGCTCACCAGCGCGTGCTCGGGCGAGAGCACCATGAACGACGCACCCCACAGCGTGTCGGGGCGAGTGGTAAAGACACGGATTTTCGATTGGCTGCCTTCACTTGCGGTCGAATCCGAAATCGGCAATCCAAAATCGGCAATCTCAAAATCCACCTCGGCGCCTTCGCTCTTGCCGATCCAATTGCGCTGCATCTTGACGATCTTCTCCGGCCAATCCACCGTGGACAGATCGTCGGCCAGCCGGTCGGCATAAGCGGTGATGCGGAAGAACCACTGGCGGATGATCTTCTTTTCCACCAGCGCGCCGCTGCGCCAGGCGCGCCCGTTCTCCACCTCTTCGTCGGCCACCACCACCTTATCCACCGGGTCCCAGTTCACCACGCTCTCGGCACGGAAGGCCAGGCGGAAGTTCATCAGGTAGGCGTTCTTCTCGCGCCGGTTGAAGGCGTTCCATTGTTGGGCGCTGATGATGGGCGTGCCCTTCGTCACCACGCCGATATGTTGCGGGTGCGTGTCGATGTAATCGAAGATGGCTTGCGCGCCCTGCTGTGACAGTTCCTGTTCCAGGTCCACAATCGGAGCAGCCTTATCTTTGCGCGGGTCATACCACGACTTGAAGATTTGCACGAAGATCCACTGCGTCCAACGGTAATAGTCGTCGTGGGCGCTATTGAGCAAGCGCGACCAGTCGTAGCTCAGGCCCATCAGCTTATATTGCCGCACGTAGTTGGCCGAGTAACGCTCGTTCAACAGGTGAGGATTGGTCTTGAGCTTGATCGCCGCGTTTTCGGTGGGCAGGCCGAAGGCGTCGAACCCCATCGGGTGCAACACGTTGTACCCTTTCATGCGGTAATAGCGCGCAATCACGTCGGTCGGCACGTAGTTGCGCGCGTGCCCTACCGACATTCCTTCCCCTGAGGGGTACGGGTAAAAGTCAAGGATGTAATATTTGGGCTTGTCCCCGGCCGGGCCGGACTTATATAGCGCATCCTGCTCCCAGCGGGCTTGCCACTTTGGCTCAATTTCCTGCGGTATGTACTTGTCAGCCATTTGAGCTTCTCCTCACAACAAAAAGCCCACCCGTCCTTTGCAGGGACGAGTGGGCTCGTGGTACCACCCTGATTCGTAAGGGACAACCCCCTACCTCTTTCTCGCAATAACGGGCGCAACCCGGCAACCGCTATCTGCACGCCTGGGTGTGCCTTTCACGGTTGCGGCTCACGGACGAGTTCGACCTTGATGACCCCGGCACACCGGGATGCGCACCTCGTGGGCGCATTGCCAGGCTCACACCTCTCTCTCCTGGCTCGCTGCGAGGATGGCCTACTACTTCCGCTCACAGCCTTATAAATACAAAAATGGACCTGAGGGGATTCGAACCCCTGACCTTCTCAATGCCATTGAGACGCGCTCCCAACTGCGCTACAGGCCCATTTGAGCTTTTGGATTTTAACGGACTAAGGGCAGATTGTCAAACGTTTTTCACCGCTCGCTACTCACGAAGCATCGGCAGATAGGTGGCGTGCACCGGCCACTGATAGACGCGCACATAATCCACCCGCATGGTGCCACCCGAGGCAGTTAACGTACCCGGGGGGCCTGGCCAGATGCCGCCAATCGCCACGTTCAAGAGGATGAAGAACCCGTGGTCGGTCGCATCGGCCCAGGTCTGCGCGTCCACGTCGTCGGCAGTCACGACGTGATATTGCACGCCGTCCACGTACCAGCGAATCTCTTGCGGCGAGACGCTCTTATCGAACTCCATGCGATAGGTGTGGAAGGCGGCCTGCAAAGAAGGGCTGAAGCCAAGCGCGGTGCCCGTCAAGCCGGTGGTCTCGTTGCACGGGCCACCCGGTTCGTAGCCGCAGTGAAAGGTGCCCCACCACTGGTTTTGGCCGTTGACGCTCTCCATGATGTCGATCTCGCCCACTTCCGGCCAGTTGTAGTAGTTGCCACGATACGGGCTGCCCAACATCCAAAAAGCCGGCCAGTAGCCCTGCGCGGCACTCCCGGTGAGGTTGGGCAACTGGATGGATGCTTCCACCGCCAGCGCGCCATCGGCGGGGGGCTGGAAGCCGATGTGCTGC
>DAOUFG010000133.1:0-27744 GCA_034430115.1 Thermoflexales bacterium
CGGAATCTCGGGCAAGACCTACCTGCTGGCTCAGAACGAGTTCAAGGTGCAGACGGTCTCGCTCACGCTTAGCCCAACGGGCAGCCGCATGCTGGTGAAGGATGACCACGGCGAGCACGCGCTGTCTGCTGGGTATGGCACGTGGTTGAAAGGGCAAACGGACTTGCTAGGGCGGGGCGGCGAATTGCCGGTGGTTGCCAGTGGCGCGTGGACTTCGGAAGACGTCTACGAACTGCGCATGTGCTTCTACGAGTCGGAATATTGCCCCACGTTTACGTTCCATTTCAGCAAGGATGAATTGCAACTCCAGGTGGAAGGGAATGTGTCGTTTGGGCCGACCAGCTTCCCGCCTATGACCGGCCACGTGATGGCCTCCTAGGACCATTGAGCCTTTGAGTGTGTGGTCCAGGCACATTCTCAAATCATGCCTGGCAGCAGTAAAACCAGCCAGGTGGCACAAGACTAGGATTACTGAAAACGCCAGACTTCTGCACCATATTTGGTGCTCAAGAAGCCTGGCGTTTTTGCATCTGTGCCAGCGCTTCACCTGGATTACAGGTCACGATAGCGCCGGCGGCCCTGGTGGATTGTTCGCGCTCCAGGGTGATGAGGGTGGTCGCGAAGCGCGCCGCCACGGCGACGTAAACGGCGTCGCTCCCTCGCAGGTGATGGTTGATCGCCGCTTCCACTGCTTCTTGAGCCAGTATTTCATCAAGCGAAATCACGATCATGTAGGGCCACAGCCTTAACGTGCTGGTGAATGAACGTGCTAATGCCTCATCGCCGCGTACCCGGCTAATGGTAGCCGCGACTTCAGGAAACAACAAAGTTGGGACGATGACCGGGACGGCCTGTTGTTTGACGGCCAACAGAAACTGGTTGCTTTCGGTATGTCCGATTTCGGCCGGGTTAAAGGCGTTCAGGAACACGCTGGCATCGATTGTATAGCGCTGTGGGGACGGCATAGAAATCATTAGCGGCGCATTTCGGATAAAGTATCTGCGCTGCTTTTGTCCGTCGGCCAGTCGTGTGCAAGGGATTCACCCAATTGCGTCAGTTTCAACCACACTTCGTCCGCTCGTTCAACTGTGGCGACTGTCTGGGCGACCGTGTTATCGAGTGGAACAATCATCGCGACGGGCCGGCCCCGATGCGTGATGACGTAGCGCGTGCGGCGGCGGCGTACGTTCTCCACCACCTGCGACGCTCTCGCTTTCAACTCTCGAATTCCAATATCGGCCATATCTCCCAGCCTGAATGTAGTTACCTGTGTGACTACAGTATAGTGCAACCGGTTGGGACACGCGTGGATAATGACTCGCAGGTTGAAGCAAGATGAAGCAGATAGGCTCTCACCTCTCCCCTGTCCCTCCCCGATTCGAGGAGGGGCAGGGGGGTGAGGCGATTGGCTTGACGTTGAGCACGCCGTGGGGATGTCTTGCGTTGCCTAGCGGCACACCACCGCCAGCTCGATGTTCAGCATCTTTGCCAGTTTCTCGATCTTGCCCAGTTGGTGACCGACGCCTAACGCGAAGTGATGCGTGGAGCCAGTCTCGGTCCAAGCCTGGCCGAACTCATCGGGCTTCATATTGCCAAAGCGCACGCGGGTGTTGGTGTTGCCGGTTTGCAGGATAGGCCCGGGGATGGATTCGCCCTCCGCGGCGATGAACTTGAACCGCCCATCGCGCGTTTGGGTCACGCCCAGCATGGTCACCGGGCCGTTCTTCACGTTGAATTCCACCGAAACGCCGCGGCCGGCCTTGCCGTGGAACAGCTTCATCCCGCGCAGGATCGGCTTCTTGTCGCCGATGGCGATATGGCCCGGCCCATCATGTCCGGCTACCACGAAGCCGCCTTCGAAGTCCAACAGGTACATTTCGCAGAACGAGCCGCCTGCGCCAAAGTGTTCCTGGATGAACATGGCGACGCAGGTCTTCAGATCGGCTTCACCGGCACAAGGGATGCCGTGCGCCGTGAGCAGCGAATTGCCCAGGATCATTGCTGCGCCGATGCGTTCGTACTCGTTGTCGGCCCAACCGCGATAGTAATAGGCCAGGCCGTCCAGTGCGAAGTCTTTCACCAGCTTGTCTTCGGCGCAAGCCACCCGGGCGGCCCAGTGCAATTCTTCGGGGCTCACCTGTTCGGTGATTGTGTCGTAGCCAGGCGGGGGCATCAGGAAGGTCTGGCGCGTCTCCTCTTCCTTGGCGGCTATTTCCGCGTCGGTGACCTGGTGCACCCGGTGAGCCAGGTCGCACATTTCCAGCAGTTCGATGTGCGCGCCGAAATCGGCCTGGTGCATGGTGAAGTCGGTGTACATATCCAGCATGCCGGGGTAGAAGTGGCCCAGGTAACCCAACCGGCTGTTTACCAGGGCGCGCTTGGTGGCGGCGGCGTCGATCCACTCTTTCACCTTCACCCACACCTCGTCCTGGAAATCTCCGCCGACGACGCAGTTGAAGGGCAAGCCGCAGCGTTGGAAGGCACACGACACTTCGGGGGCCGTCATGGCGGCACCGATGAGGGTGAAGTCTTCGGTGCCGATGCGCTCGTAATCCACCGTGCGCACCATCTGTAGCGCGAGTGTGAGATAGGGCGCGATGTTGCGCTGAGCGATAGGCACCAGCACGTGCGAGGCGGTGTAGGTCATGATCTCGCCGATGATCAGGTCCACGCCGGCGCGGGCGAACAGGTCGCCCACTTCATTGCTGCGTTCGGCGCAATCTACTAATCCGCCGCGGATGACTTCGCAGCCAAGCGCCTCCAGCTTGGCCACATGGCGGTCCATCGTTTCTTGGATCGCGGGCTTTAGCTTGGGGAACTGCGGCCAATAGGCGGCCAAGCCGCTTCCGAAGTAACCAATGCGAGGCTTAGGTCGTTGTGTACGCTCCATCGTGTATTGAACCTCCGAGAATCTAGTTTCACTCGTTGATGTGCTTCATTGAGTGTTGAACTGGCAAATGGATATAAAAATTCAATCTCGAAAGCAAACAAACGTTACAGGTGTACGCCCATCTGGCGTAGCACCGATTGCAACTGTGGCACGTCCAGTCGCCTGGGCGAGACCCCTTGCGCGGCGCACAGGGCGGCTGCAACGCCGGCAGCCTGGCCCAACTCCATCATGTTGCCCATGCTCTTGCCGGCGGCATGGCCCAGGAAGGTGGCAGAACTGCACCGCCCGGCCACCAGCAGGTTCTCCACCGTCTTAGGCAACAGGCTGCGGTAGGGGAAGGCGAACCCCGACTTCATCTCGCCGATGTATAGCTGGTTGGCATCCACTGCGCCGTATTTGCGCGCAATCGTATCGGGGAACTCGGCCCCACGCCGGGCATCTTCCAGCGTAACGATGTATTCACCCACCAGGCGGCGGGTATCTCGCACGCCGACGGTCGCCCCGACGCGCATCAGGCAACACTTTTCCAGCCCGGGAATGCGCTTCTTGTGAGCCAGTTTGACGAAGTCAGTCGCCACCTGGATGCCCATACGTTCGGCGATGGTCAACTGGCTGGAGCAGGTGCCGTCGATATTGCCGATGTCGCGCAGTGCACCATTGTTCACGCTTACTGCGTCGGGGATGGTGGTGTGGTCGAAGCTGTACCATGCGGCAGTGGCAAATCCCTCGGCGGCGGCGGAGTCGATCAGCGCGTCGAAGTGCGATTTATCTTGTACGAAGTTGAACAGGCGCTCGACATCCACGTTTGCCAGCGCAAACACCAGTGAGACAGGCATCGATTGGCCGTCTTCTTCGCGTCCCTGCACCATTTCCGCGCCGGCCAGGCAAGCGACGTCTCCATCGCCGGTCGCATCCACGACGACATGCGCCCTAAATTGCTGAGGCCCTTCCTTGCTGATGACTTCCACGCCATCCAATCGCGCGCCATTCATCAGCACGCCCGTCACGGGGCTATATAACCGGTAGTGGCAATCGTATTCTTCCAGCAGTTCCATGCAGGCCAGGCGTAAATAGTCGGGGTGGATATGCAACCCGTCGCCGTCCACGAAGCTGGTTTTGCCTTCGCGCCAGGCGAGTGAGCCGTAGGATTTGATCTTTTGAACGAACACATCATGCACGCCGCCGCGTTTATCGCCGTTGAGCAGCAGGCGATTCATCGGCATCCACAACGCGATGGCTGCGACGCCGCCAAAGAAGCTGCGCGCCTCCAATATCAGTGTACGCGCACCCTGGGCACTGGCTGCCAGGGCTGCGCCTATGCCAGCCGGCCCGCCACCGGCAACGATGACATCGAATGTCTCACTCGTTGCAGGGATCAATGGCTCAAGGTCAATTCTAGAGTGCATGATGTGCTCCAGCCAGCACCCCCCTTCGTCATGGAGTAAGGGTGCTGGCAAATTCATTGGGCGAATCGAACCTGCTGGTCAGCACATGTCGTCCAATCCCTTACATCGCAGGTGTGATGTGCTGTGCCTCCACTTTGTAGATCACGCGCACGTCGCCCAGTTTAAGCGGGTAGTTGCGATTCCCATGATACTTCTGGTTCAAGTCACGAATGCTATCCGCCGCGCCTTCTTCCGTTTCTTCTACGATTGGTCCGCTCACCTGGACGTAGCGGTAGGGGTCTTGCGGGTCGGTGATGACGAACGACACGACAGGGTGCTTGTGCATGATGTTATCTTTCACGCGCCCGCGCTGGGTGTTGAAGATGAAATACTTGCCGTCGAAGTCGAACCAGATCGGCGTGACGTGTGGGGTGCCATCATTGCGCACCAACGCCAGGTAGGCAAACGCCTTCGTTTCGGGTTTCAATAGGTTACTCAATCGTTCCGGTACATTGACAGACATCTAGCGCCTCCACAATCTAAATCGGGTTAGCGTGCGAGCGGTTGTGCTACGTATAGCCAATGCCCGCACGTCTGCTCATCGATCCATAACTCCAGGTCCCCCTGTGCGTTGATACGGAAGGGCACCTGCTGGTCTGCATAGCCGGCGCGCCCTTGTGCCGCGCGACGTGTCTTTTCGCCCCAGGGCACATAGGCACCACGCCATACCTGTACATTTTGCCCCGTCAAGTTTAGCGGCAGGTGAATTTGGGCGGTGGTGTTGCACCAGACGCGATAAAGCGGCAGGAATTGCTCGCTACGCTGCGTTGGAGAGAGCGGGTGCCAGGCAATATCCACCGGCTGCAAGGCCCACTGATAGATTATGCCATTGATGGTGATATTGGTGCATTGATACCCGGCGAAGCCGATGAGGGCGTCGTGGGCGGTGCGCCAGGCAAGTGCATGGCGTCCCTGGTAGTTGACGGTTTGCCCGGCGATGTGCCAATCGCGCAGGTTGATCGTGTCAGGGGGCAGAGGGTGCTCACGTATCACGCGCTGGTCGTCTTCGATGTTGCGGAAGAACCCGCCCTGCCAATTTTCTGGGTAATCCTTAAAGTGCGGGCAAGCGGCCAGTGCCCCGTTGGCGAAGGCACAGGCCAGCATGTTGCTGGTGCGTGATACGACGCTTGGATTATCGTTTGCGGCCCCGGCGGGGTAGGCGCCGCTGCGCTGTAGCACCTCAAACCATGTGCGCGCCTCCGTGCCGGTGCAGCCGGCTTGGTCATCGCGCGGGCGGAAGCCCAGGCAGATCGCCTGCCCGCCACCAGGGTGGGCTTTGCGCGTGCCGACGCAGACGCGCCCATCCGGCCCGCCCGTGTTGAGCGTGGCGACCGGCTCAGCGCCGTTTACCGCCTGGAGCGGGAAGACACGATCCACGATGAAATCGGTCAGGATGGTTTGCGGCTGCGCGCCCTGTAGCGCCCCGCTGAACGTCACTTGGCGGCCCGGCAGCGGCAGGCCAAGTGGATCCGGCGTGTCGGCCACCTGTGCGCCGAAGACATTTGCCAGCCATGCGCGGCCATCCGCCGCGTTTTGCGGCGGCACGCTGGACCAGATCACCGTCCCGCCTCGCTCGACGAACTGTTTCAGTAGGTCGAGGAGTTCCGGGGTGGGGAATGGCTCGTAGAGCGCACACACTGCGCGGTAACGCGCATCCTTCACGGCCAGTTGGCCGTCCGCGCCGACGCTGCCATATTCCACCAGCTTCTCGGCGGTGATGTAGTTGGCATAGCCATATTGCGCCATCCAACTGCCGAAGCGCTCGTCCACGCTCACCAGGTCCTGAGGATAGAGGAATAGCACTTCCACGCTGCGTGGGGCGTAATCTTGCACAGAGCGGAAAGCTGGGTGCCCCAGAGCGCCATACACCTGGCTGACGGCCAGCATGCGTTCGCCGACCGGCTGTGGCATGCCCCACATGCCGGCGCTGGCGAGCGGGCGGCGGTTCAATGCGGCCAGGGAACAGGCCAGTGCGCGCGCGTAATAATCGCGGTCGGCATAGCCGCCTTCGGGCACGTCGTTATTTCCGCCGGTCAGGTACTCGTTCCATAGGAAGTAGTTGGAACATGCCGCCGAGGCCTGATGCACGGTGTTGGACCACACGAAGTCGGGCGTGTAATCGTAGCGGCTGCGATGCTCCACCGCGGACCAGCTTTCGTGCACGCCGCCAGGGGCCCAGGCGTCGCAGGTGGGGGATTCGGCCCACGTGGCGTGGTAATAGGTCTCCAACTCGTGCCCGCTGAGCGATTCAAGCTTCTTGCGGGCGTCGTTGACCAGGTTCACCACGCCGCTTTCCAGGAAATGAAAATAGTCGCGCCGGAAGCGCAGCGTGGCCTGGATGTCTTCGATGCTTGGGCCAAAGACGTGCTGGCTGGGCAGCTTGGGCTCGTGGCTGGGCAGAAAGTCGTGTTGGTGCGAGGTGAAGTACACCATGTAGGGCGCGAAATCTGCATATTGCGCGCCGTATCGTGCGGCGAAGGCCTGCTGAAGCCCCTGGGACACATAGCGCATGTTGAACTGGCCCATGTCGAAATGCGTGTGATACGACCAGTCCTGCTGGATGTGCATCTCGTCGGAATAGATGCCGGCCAGGTTGATCCCGCGCTGGTGATATTGCTGCGCCAACTCGTTCATGAACGACGGTGCCGACGGGCTGAAATAATCCATCTCCACCGTCTCGTAAATCAGCACCACCAGCACGCGGTCCAGTTCCGCCGGGCCGCCTGTGCCGTGCACGCGCACGCGGGTGGCCTGGAACATCGAATTGGGGTTGGCGGCGGCGCCGGCCAGTTCACCCGTATCGACCGAGGTGCCGGGCATCGACTCGATGCTGGGCGTGGGCAACTCTATGATGCCGGCCGCGTCGATGGCGAAGAACGACGTGTGCGGGATGCGTTCTTCGCGGTAGGCGAAGGCGCGCACGCCGATCAATTTGACGGGCGTTGGGCCTTTGTTGTTGGTCCAGCGTTTGTGCTGCCACATCATGACCGAATAGTCACCGGTCTGCGGGTCGCGCAGACCTTCACGATAGTGCATCCACTGCCCGCTTTCACCTGTGCGCGCCTGATAGCCCACACCCAGCTCCAGCGGCGAAAGAATGCTGGGCTCCAACCCCAGGCTATATTCACTCGCCACATCGCCCACCTTTTTCAACGTGTCCTGGAAGGCGGGCGTATCGGGGTACAGGCTGCGCTGGCTGCCGCCAAAGAAATAGTCGTAGGCAATCAGCAGCTTGCTGGCCCCTCGCTCCGCGCCGCGCCGGCAGTGCTCGCGCAGGCTTATCGGCTCCGGGTCTTGCGGAAAGGCTTTCTCAAGCGCCTGATCAGGATGATCCGCCAGATTGGTGAATTGTTGATCGGATACCAGGATGATGTGAATGGTGGGGTCTTCGCTCTTCCACGGCGAACCCAGGTTGGCTAAGCGTTGGAGTGATTGTGACATGCTGTGATTTTTGATCCATTAGTGGCAATGCGCAAATGAGCACTCCCAGCGCCAAACTGGGATTACTCCCCTTCACCACTCATGAGTGCAAGACGCGCACCAGCGCGCGCACGATGGCTTTGTGGCCCTCCAAGTTCGGGTGCAGGCCGTCATCCATCAGCAATTCGCGTTTGGCTGGTTGCCCAAACACCGCTTGCAAGTCCACCAGTGGGTCGGGCTGGCGCGCAATGAACTGCGCAATGGCTTGTACGTCCTCGTTGCGAGTGAACATCTCAAATGTCCCTTGATACCAGTGTGCCAGCACCAGTTCGGGGATGAAGGAAGGCGGGGTGAACCACACCCAGCGTGCGTGCGTCAACGCGGCGGCGGCCTGGCGCATGGCCAGCAGGTTCTTTTCGGTTTCCTCCCGGCTGACGCTGAGCTTAAGCGGCGCGCCGGTCCAATACCACGTGTCGTTGGCACCCATCGGACACAAAATCCAGGCCGGCTGTTCGTGCACCACGTCGAGAAAGCGCTTGAAGATTTCCGTCGTCGTCTGGGCCGAAATGCCGGCGTTGACGAGGATGAGCCGGTCATTGGGACGGCGAAGCGTGAGCACGTTGCGCAAGATTTCGAACCAGGACTGGCTGTCGTCGGTCAGGCTGTCGCCCAGGCCGATGATCTTTTCGCCGGGCGCGAAGGGCAGCCGGTTCAGCATTTCCGTAAAACTGGCTTCGGCCAGCAGCTCGTGCGCCGCGCGCAGGGCGTTGGCGGCGAAGCGCGCCTTGACCTGGCGATAGTCGTCCGGCGAGACGCCGAATAACCCGGCGAGTGCCTCTTCGCTGAACCGGCCCGGGAAGCCGGCGTAGACCTTCTCCGGGTGGATGAATTGAATCAGATATTCGATCTGTTCATGACTGAATTGAGGCAAAGATCATCTCCCTTTCTACACCAGTATGAAAGCTTGCTACCACCAGGACACAAAGGTTCAAAGGACACGAGTCTCCAGCCTTCTAAAGGTAACGCTGATAATTCACCAGTCGATGCGCCGTGATGCGGTTCGAGTCGTGGAAGTTGTGCGCGCCCGCGTAGGCTGTGCGCACCAGGTAGGCAATATCGGGGCCGTCGAACTGCCAGTCCACGTATTGGAAGCCGGTCAGGCGGCGCGATTCGTCTTCCGATAGCCCCGTATCGTCGGCCAGCAGAGTTGTGCAACTGTGCCACGTGCGCAGGTCTTGCGATGCGCACAGCGCCAGCACGTTGCGCTGGTAAGCTCCCGTGGACGGGTTTGTGTTGGGGTTGGAAAGCGTCAGATACCGCCCGCTGGATGGGTCGCGCCGGATGGTGAACTTGGTCATCCCACCGGGGAAATTGATGAAGCCGTGCTGCGCGTCGAAGCGCACCTCACGCCCCTGGTCATGCACCGTCACGATGGCTGCCTTGTCGGACAACGGGTCGGAATTGAAGCGCAGGATGTTCCATATCTCGCCGTCCGGCGCTTCGACGCAGTTGCCCTCCAGCCAACCGGGGTTGTTCAATTTACCCCAGTCCGCCGGCACCCAGGCCGGGTCGAAGCGCAGCTTATTGCTCATGCGCCATTGCGATGCGTCCAGCAAATCCGCATTTTCGTCGCTCGAAATCACGCATGATTGGAAGCCCTTGCCCCATTCGCAGGGGCTGCAATCCTCAAAGGCGCGATACAGTCGCCCGCCGCTGGCGAGCACCGGCACCGGCGCGCAATGATAGTTAGGCGGGGTGTGATAGAACCCGCCCTCGAACAACCGCCCGCTATGCGCATCGGATGGGTGCGTCCAGGTGTTGCCGCCATCTTCGCTGCGCCGGATGACGATAGCGCCATATTGCTGCGAAGTGCCAAGCAGGTAGACGTCGCCATGCAGGACGAACAGCGAACTCCAGTAGGCATTGGCGATGTGCGTCACGTTGCGCCACGTCTTGCCGCCGTCACTAGAACGGTAGACGCTGCTGAGGTGTTCCTCGTTCTCGTGGTTGCGCGGGCAGCCGGGGCCGAAGTAATCATGCGTCGCAAGCCAGTCGCCGTTGGGCAATTGCGCCAGGCTGGGGCTGCCCAGGTATGTCTTTGTCGCCGGGTCTTGATAGCGTAGTTCGGTTAGTTGCATACTGATTCATCCATCCTGTAGGCTATTATGATTCCGGCTCGAACTCTTTGCATGGATGGAGAACGTAATTGGCCGATGAGCCCCTGGTCAATCAGCCGCGTTTCCATCGACTGGCGAACCTGGGGCGGTTGCCGGACCTGATTGCGTGCATAAATTCTGATTTCGTGTAGAGTGACCATTACCAAGTTATGAGGAGGTAAATGATTATGATGCCGTCAATAGAACCCGGCATAAAGGTCGCCATTCAAGCATCGCCCGAACCGAGCGAAGAAGACATTGCGCTCATCCAGCAAATGGGCGTGGAATGGGTCGTGCTGTGGACGAACGAAAAGAAGTCTAGCTACGAATATTACGCCAGTCGCCGCAAGCTTTATGAGAGCCATGGTATCCGCGTCTATGGGTTTGGGAACTCCGACGTACACAATCAGGATGCCATTGTGCTGAACCTGGAAAACCGCAATGCCAAGGTGGAGCAATATAAGCGCCACCTGCGCGATCTGGGCAAAGCCGGGATTCCATACACCACCTATGCGCACATGGCAAACGGCATTTGGTCCACCGAGCGTGAAGCGACGCGCGGCGGCGCCAGCGCGCGTGGGTTTGACCTGGATAAGGCTGTGGCAGGCAATTGGGCCGGCCGGGAATACTCAGGCACCTATTCGCATGGCCGGCGCTATACCCAGGAAGAGCTGTGGGACAACTTCACCTCGTTCATCCGCGAGGTAGCGCCGGTGGCCGAGGAAGCCGGTGTGCGCATCGGCATTCACCCCGATGACCCGCCCGTCCCCGAACTGGCCGGCATCCCGCGCTGCATCTTTGGCAACTACGATGGTTACAAGCGCGCGTTGGAGATCGCCGATAGCCCGAACGTCGGCATGTGCCTGTGCGTGGGCTGCTGGTTGGAGGGCGGCCCGTTGATGGGCAAGGACGTGCTCACCACCATCCACGACTTTGGCACGGCCAACAAGCTCTTCAAGGTGCACTTCCGCAACGTGACCCAACCGTTGCCGCACTTCGTGGAGACGTTCATCGACGGCGGTTACATGGACATGACGAAGGTGATGGGCGCTATGCGCGAGGTGAACTTCGACGGCGTAGTCATTGCCGACCATATCCCGATGATGGGCAACGACCCGCGCATCGGCACGGCCTATTCCATCGCCTACATCAAGGCGCTGGTGAACCAGGCCAATATGGAATTCGCGGCACGCGCATAAGACGTCACCACAGAGCCGCAGAGGGCACAGAGGGTAACAATCAGTACATTGTCATTCCAAAGCGCGCCACATAGGCTTCTGTTCGGTACACTTTTTGTTGCGCGCTGAGGAATCTTGGTCGCACCCAACAGCATCCTGCACATGCGACGTAGATTCCTCGGCGCGCGGTATGACGCCCGATGCTGTGAATCCCAGGTCGCGCACCTGCTCATGACATGTGATTCATTTCACAGAGAGACAGGGCTTGAATCGTCATTCCGACGAGCGCAGCGAGGAGGAATCTTGGTTGTGTAAGGCGCCTGTTCAGGACAACGCTCAGATTCCTCGCGCGCTTTTAGCCCCTTGCATGATTTCATTCGTTGGCGCGTGCCTCGGAATGACACGGCTGCGGGTCATGGGGCACCTCTTTTGTCCCAACGATCTAACTCTCGGAATGACAGCACCCTTCTCCTTTTATTCCTCGGCGGCCTCACGGTGAATCTCTCTATCCTCGATAGCGGTAATCGAAGCGCCGGTTGGGGGCGCTATCGCCGTGCAAGAAGAAGTCCTCTATCTCGCCGCTGCCCTCGATGTTGTCGGCCCAGTGGAAGTCGAACCCGAGCGGCCCCTGTGACATGCCCAGGAGCGCGCGCGGCACGGCGATCATGAGTTGATTGCCCTGCGCTCGATAGCGCAGCTCGCCCACCGGCTGCCAATGCCACCCGCCCAGGTTGCGTTGCACGGTGCTGTGAGCCTGGTCGATCACCGGCCAGTTCACCAGGTAGTCATAGCCTTGCCAGCCACTGTCTTTGCGGCCATCGGCGTTGATGAATAGCATCATCCAGTTGCGGTCGGTGCAGGGTGAGAGCGGCTCGCGCGTGCAGGCATAGAAGTAGACGTTCTCGGCATCACGCGCCACCTTCATGCTCACGAATTCGTTGCGCCCGCTGATGTTGACATACGGCCCGGCACTGCCGATGCCTGGCTCGTTGCGCGGCAACGTCTCGTATAGGTGATCGCGGTATTCCGGTTGCACGTCGTCCCATTGCGCAAAATCGCCATTCAGGTCAATCGTTTTGGGCGCGGAGGCAGGCGACAGCGGGCGAGTGCCCTTATATCGGCGGATGCCATCCACCAACTGATAGTAGTAGTTATCGGTATGCCCACCGCGCATCGGCTCGGCGTCGCGGCTGAACTCCTGGTTATATTGATCGATGAAGTAAATATCGCCCACCTTGAGCGGCTTGCTCGCCTTGCCCAGCTTCGCGCCGGGGAAGAAGCTCCACTTGGCTTGCAGCGCTTCGTAGCTGGGGTCGTCGCATTCCACAGCGCCGGCGGTCCACTCGTTCCAGCCGGTGACGAACACGAACTCCGGGTCCACCGCCAAAGCGCGCTTCCACTGCTCGGCGAAGTGCAGCCCCTGTGCGGTATAGGGCGTGACGTCGTATTCATCGGTGGGCGGTTCCTCACCATCATGGAAGCTTCGCCCGATGCCCGAGAGCGGGTGCTGTCCAACGGCCACCGGCACTTGCTCGGCCACGCCGGGTTGATCCCAGCCGACGCATTGTGGGTAGTGCGCCACCCAGGGCCAGCGGTGATAGCCATTTTCGCCGTACCAGGCCAGCGAATCCCAGGCCCAGCTTTTGCGCATGCTGAAGAAGTCGCGGATGTGGGCGGGGAACTCGATGGTGTTCATATCGCCGTGCAACTCGGCGTGGTGCCCGAAGAGCAGTAGCGGTTTGCCTTTCCACTGGAACCACAGGTCTTCGTACAGGCCCTTGGAATAAATCTCATCCCATAGCTTATAGACCGACTTCTCGCTGGCCAGGAAGCAGATATCGGGCGTTGGCTCGCCTTCAGCGCGGATTTGGCGGAACACGTCGCCAACGGCGCAGTAGGTGGGCGGGTAGGTGTAATCGTTGGTCGTGTCAAAGATCAGCGTGTCCACGCCCGCGTCGGCCAGCATATAGGCGTGCCGGCGGATCGCCCAACGGTCGGTGGAGCGGTAATAACCCATCTCCGGCTCGCCCCAGTAGTAAGGTTTGTGCGGTTTGAAGTCGGGGTGGGTGGGGTTGGCCGCCAACGTCTTGGTCACGTCCAGGGGCGCTTCGTCGCCTAGCCCCAGGTTGCAGATGAAATAGAAGATGCCGACAAACCTGTCTTTGCGCGGTGCGCCCACCTGCTCATAGGTGGGCAATTCGCGGCCCAGTGCGTCGGTGGCGACCCACGTATCAGCGAAAACGTCATGTTCGTTGTTCATTGGTTTGCTCCTCGGAGACCCTAAAGGGCTTAGCAATCGTTATCAGCCAGGTTGCGGTGAAAGTGTTTGGCTCACGCTTTTTAAGCGGAAAGAGGGCGCAATTTGATGGCGACCAACGCCAGCCCAACGCCCTGGTTATCCTGGATTTGAGACGGTCGAAGTGCCAGGTGCTGATCCCCGGCATGTTCGATGTGCAACACGCCGCACTGCGAGATGGCCTGCGCGTAGCAACGCGTCTCGTAGCGGGTGTCCATCACGTCGGCGTTGAGCGTGGTTTCGAGCGAGGCATTGGCGGCCTGCACTTGCACTACGTGCCCGCCCAGCCATTTACGGCTGTGATGCACCGCCGAGGTGACCACTTCCACGGCGTAATCGCCGGCGGATGGGAAATGAACTTCCCAGTCGGCCCAGTCGCGCGCGTCCAGCCAGTTTTGCAGGATGCCGGTTTCATCGCACGCCGGTGGCTTGGGCGACCCGGCGTGCACGGTGGCGCACTGGGCGGGCAGGCGCAGCACGCCTTGTTGGACAATCAGGCGTTGATCGACGCTGGGGGGCCCTTCGATCTCCAGTGTGACGACCGGAACAGCCGAGGCCGGCTTTTGGGCAGGCAGGCGTAACGTCAACGTGTCGCCATCTTGCTGAAATGGCACAGCCTGTGACGTGCTGATCAACCTGGCGCTGCGCACATGGTTGCGCAATCCATTCAGGGCAAAGGCTGTGCCGGGCCACTGCCGGAACAGCAAATAAAGCCTGGCCGGGTCCGTGTTGGTCGCTGCGCGTTGGGTGATGCCGCCCCATTCGAAGTCATAGGGGTAGGGGCTTTGGCGTGTGCCGTGGATGGCCTCGCTATTGACGGCCATCCAATCGGCAATCTCGCGCAGGATGTTCACCGCGGCGGGTGGGAATTGGCCGTCGGGCTGTGGGCCGATGTTGAGCAGATAATTCACGTTCTTGCTCGCCAGCCCAGCCAGCACGCCCAGGGTATCGGGGGCGGATTTCCAGTTGTGGTCGAACGTTTTGTAACCCCAGGTGTCGTTGAGCGTGGCGGGTGTTTCCCATGTGCCTTGCACGTGTCCGTCGGGAACCTGGTTATCGCCCATGCTGCCGTAGTCGCCGCGCCCGTTGCCAATGCGCGTGTTCACCAGGCAATCGGGTTGCAATTCATGTACCAGTTGCCATAGCTCATCAGATTGTTCTGGCGTGATGGTGAAGGGGCAATCGAACCAGATCAGCCCGATGGGGCCATACTGGGTGAGCAACTCACGCACTTGCGGCTTCACCTTGGCGTTGAAGTATTGGGCATAGTCCTTGGCGGGGTAGTTGGGAAAGTCCCAATCGTTGCCCCAACTCATGCCGAAGTTGTCCACCACGCTGGGGCCCGGGTCGCCGCCGTTGGGTTCGTGCCAATCCAGGTCTTGCGAGTAATACAGGCCCAGCGTCAGGCCGTGACGTTGGCAGGCTTCGGATAGCTCTTTCAGCGGGTCGCGCCCAAAGGGGGTGGCATCGACGATGTTATAGGGATCGCACTTGGAGTGATACATCGCAAAGCCTTCGTGGTGTTTGGCGGTGAACACCAGGTAGCGCATCCCGGCTGCCTTCGCCAGGCGCACCCATTCGTCGGCGTCGAAGCGTTGCGGGTTGAACTGGCGAGCCAGTTGGCTATATTCCGCATTGGGAATGCGGAATTTGCTCATGATCCATTCTCCCAGGTAGTTCATGCGCTTGCCCATCCAGTCGCCGGCCAGCACGCTATATAAACCCCAGTGGATGAACAGCCCAAAACGGGCATCCTGCAGCCATTGCACGCGTTGATTACTCATTGTGATTCCTCAAGACGACGTTTTCTCTATTATCCGTGAGTGTGGCGTCTCTGGTGTGCTCGATGCGTAATTGGTGATGGGGAGGCCCGACATCTGCCTCTGGCTGATGCTGGTCCATGCCGGGCTCCCGTATGGGAACCGTTTTAGAATGGGCCTGAAACTTACGTAGGAGAACATTGGGATGGTCACCGATCGAGTCAATCGCTTGCGCCAACAAAGCCTGGATGCAACGCCCACCATTTCCACCGAGCGTGCGGAATTGATGACCGCGTTTTATCGTGACGACGATGCGCTCATGTCTGCGCCGTTGCGCCGCGCGCGCTCATTTGCCTATTTGTTGGCGCACAAGGCGATCTATATTGGCGAGGGCGAACTAATCGTGGGCGAGAAGGGCCCCGCGCCTAAGGCCACCCCGACCTATCCTGAACTGTGCTGCCACAGCCTGCAAGACCTGGACATTTTGAACTCGCGCGAGAAGATTCCTTTTGCCGTCAACCCGGCGGCGCGCCATACCTATGCGGCGCAGATCATCCCATTCTGGCAGGGCAAGACGATGCGCGAGATGCTCTTCCACCAGATGACGCCCGAATGGCAGGCTGCCTACGAGGCCGGCATTTTCACCGAGTTTATGGAGCAACGTTCGCCCGGCCACACGGTGCTGGATGACAAAATCTATCACAAGGGCATGCTGGACTTCATCCACGAGATCGAACGCAGCTTGGCCGGGCTGGACTATTTGAACGATCCGGCCAGTTACGCCAAACAGGAAGAACTGAACGCCATGCGCATCTGCGCGGAGGCATTGATCCACTTTGCGCAACGCCACGCCGCGCAAGCGCGCCGGATGACCGAGCAGGAGACAGACCCGGCGCGCAAGGCGGAACTGCTGCGCGTTGCCGAGGTGTGCACGCACGTGCCGGCGCATGCCCCGCGTGACTTCTGGGAGGCGTTGCAATACTATTGGTTCGTGCACCTGGGCGTGACGACCGAGCTAAACACCTGGGATTCGTTCTGCCCCGGCCGGCTGGATCAACACCTGTATCCGTTTTATCGGCGCGGCCTGGCCGATGGCTCGCTGACGCGCGAGCAGGCCGAAGAGTTATTGCAGTGCTTCTGGATCAAGTTCAATAACCAGCCTGCGCCACCCAAAGTGGGCGTGACGGCGGCTGAAAGCGGCACCTATACCGACTTCGCGCAGATCAACATGGGCGGCGTGAAGGAAGACGGCTCCGACGGCGTCAACGAGGTGACGTATCTGTTGCTGGACGTGGTGGAAGCGATGCGCCTGTTGCAGCCCAGCGCGTCGATTCAGGTGAGCAAGAAGAACCCGGACCTGTTCATCAAGCGCGCCGGCAAGATCATCCGCACGGGCTTTGGCCAACCTTCCATCTTCAATACCGACGTGATCGTGCAAGAACTGGTGCGGCAGGGCAAATCCGTGGTTGATGCGCGCAACGGTGGGTCCAGCGGTTGCGTGGAAGTGGGCGCGTTTGGTAAAGAGAACTACAACCTGACCGGTTACTTCAACATGCCCAAGGTGCTGGAAATCACGCTGAATAATGGCGTGGACCCGCGCACGGGCAAACAAATCGGCCCCCAAACAGGCGACCCGGCGCAGTTCGACTCCTTCGAGGCATTGCTGGTGGCCTATGAGCGACAGGTGCGCCACTTCGTGGAGATCAAGGTGCGCGGGAACCAGGTCATCGAGCGGCTGTATGCCACGTACATGCCCGCGCCGTTCCTTTCGCTCCTGATGGATGATTGCATCAGCACCGCCAAAGACTATCACGACGGCGGCACGCGCTATAACAGCAGCTATATCCAGGGCGTGGGGCTTGGCACCATCACCGATGAGATGGCGGCCATCAAATATCACGTGTTCGACCATCGCACCATCGGTATGCGCGCATTGCTGGATGTATTGGGCGATGATTTCAACGGCCATGAGCGCGTCCGGCAGATGCTGTTGAACAAGACGCCCAAATATGGCAACGACGACGATTACGCCGACGACATCATGCGCGCGCTGTTTGAGATTTACTTCAGGGCCGTGGATGGGCGCAAAAACACGCGGGGCGGCACGTATCACATCAACCTGCTGCCCACTACCTGCCACGTCTACTTCGGCTCGGTATGCGGGGCATCGGCGGATGGGCGGCGTGCCTGGGCCCCGGTTTCGGAGGGTGTCTCGCCGGTGCAAGGAGCGGATCGACACGGCCCCACGGCGGCGGTGCGTTCGGTCTCTAAGATGGATCACGTGCGCACCGGCGGCACGTTGTTGAATCAGAAGCTCGCCCCTAGTTTGCTGCAAGATGACGCCGGGTTGGACGGCCTGGTGCAATTGGTGCGTGGTTACTTTAAGCTGGATGGGCACCACATCCAGTTTAACGTGGTGGATGCATCCACGTTGCGCGCCGCCCAAAAGGCGCCCGAACAATATCGCAACTTGATCGTGCGCGTGGCCGGCTACTCCGATTACTTCTGCGACCTGGGCAAAGCCTTGCAAGATGAGATCATTGCGCGCACCGAACACCAGGTGTTCTAGTCTTTTCAAGTGGAACGCAACAGGCCCGTAGCAATCTGCTACGGGCCTGTGCTCGGTCACTCACTGTAGGAGAGTGATGAACGCTACTGGCTGGACAACTCACCCAACGTGACGCTGACTGTCTTCTGGCTCGTTCCACTCAAGACTGTCAACTTAATCGTGTCACCCGGCTTGTGTGTGCTCATCGCCTGAGCCAGGGTGGATTCGTCGGTAATGTCCGTGCCATCTACCGAGGTGATCACATCACGGCGCTGCAATCCGGCCTGCGCTGCGGGCGATCCCTGTACCACCGTCATCACCACCAGGCCGTTCTTCTGCGTATCGATGCCTAGTTGTGCGGCGATGCTGGGGTTCAGTGCCACGTAGCTGATGCCCATGTAGGTGTGCGTCACATGACCCGTTGCAACCAACTGATCGGCAATTGGCTTGGCCGCGTTGATCGAGATGGCGAACCCGATGCCCTGTGCGCTCACGCCATCCGCTGTGCTGCCGGCCACCAGCGTGTTAATGCCGATCACCCTGCCGTTCAGGTCCACAAGTGGCCCACCCGAGTTACCGGGGTTGATTGGCGCGCTGGTCTGTACCACGTCGAACAGGAATGGCCCATTGGTAGATTGCATGCCGTTGCTTGTGGTGCTGCCGGGTTCCTGCACGGTGCGATTCAATGCGCTGACCACACCGGCTGTGACCGTCGGCCCGCCGGGCAGCGCCAGCGCGTTGCCGATCGCGACGACCCAGTCGCCCACTTGCAACTGGCTGCTATCGCCCAGGCTTGCCACGGGCAGGTTATCGCCCTTGATTTGCACCACGGCCAGGTCTGTTTGCGGGTCTGCGCCTACGAGTGTGGCCGTGAACGAACGACCATCCGGCAGCGAAACGAGCAATTGTTGCGCGCCCTCGACCACGTGGTTGTTGGTGAGGATGTGGCCCTGATCGTCATAGATCACGCCCGACCCCACGCCAGCCGGCACACTATACGTCTGGTTGTATTGATCGAACTCCACCTGCTGGTTTGTGATCTGCACCACCGCGGGGCGAACTTTCTGAGAGACATCGCGCACTGCGGTTGTGAAATCTCCGCCTGCGACTGGCGGCGCACTCACCGTTTCACTGACTGTCGTTGCTCCCGTCCCCGTGTTTGTGGCGGTGCTAATATTCGTATTGGTCCCGTTCGCCGCTGTGGCCGCACTTACATTTGTGCTTGTACTGGTCGCTGCGCGAATCGTTGTGCTCGCGCTGTTGAGGCTTTGTGAATTCGCCGTTAGTCCACACCCTGTCATGAGTGCGACCATTGATGTCGCTGCCAGGATTTGCAATCCTGTGCGACGTAGTAACTGAATATTCATGGTAAGCTCCATCCCTTCCTTTTTCTGTCGCTTCCTAACCACTTCCAGATACAAGCCTAGTAGGGCAGACTAAGAGAAGACTGAGTTCATCATTTAAGGCGTGTGAGCCGGTCGTTACCAAACGTTAACGATTCGGTTTGCACCGCCACGCGTGCATAGATAGAATCACGTTAGAACCGGCAGGTCTGGTTCAATTTGATTCCGCTAATAAGGAACGCCACATGAAAACAAGACCACTCGGTAAGACAGGATTGCAAGTGACGGAACTCGCTCTGGGCGGGTTGTTTGTGTCTTCGTACGGCGGCGAATATGAGCAGGCTAAGGCTGCCATTGATCGCGCGTTGGAATTGGGCGTGAATTACGTCGATACGGCGCCCGGCTATGGCAATAGCGAGGAAGTGTTGGGCAAGGCATTGGAGGGCGTGCAGGCTCCTTACGTCCTTTCGACAAAGCTGGGCGGGCGACCGCAACCCTTCAACCCGCAGGACAAGGGCGGTTTGATGAAGTCGGTGGAAGAAAGCCTGCGCCTGCTGAAGCGCGACCACATCGACATCCTGATGATTCACGAGCCGGACCGACCGGGGCAATATAACTGGTGGGCCGATCCGCTGCATTTTGATGGCCCAGTGATGGATGTGTTGGCCGACTTGAAGCGCCAGGGCATCATCCGCTTCATCGGCCTGGGCGGCACCACGGCCTACGAATTGCCGCACATCATCAATACCGGCCGTTTTGACGTGGTGTTGACGGCGTTCAACTACAGTTTATTGTGGCGTGAGGCGACGCGCGAAGTGCTGCCCGCAGCGAAGAAGCAGGGCATGGGCATCATCGTCGGTTCGCCGCTGCAGCAGGGCGCGCTGGCCCGCCGTTATGACGACGAAGTGCGGCATGGGGCCCGTTGGCTCAGCTCGCCGCGTCGCGCGCAATACATTGCGCTATATAGCTTCCTGGATGAACTGGGCCTGCCAATCTCTGAGGTGGGCCTGCGTTTCGTCATCTCCAACCCCGACATCTCCTGCACCCTCATGGGCGCGCGCTCGCGCCAGGAAGTGGAGCAGAACGTTGCAGCGGTGGAGAAGGGCCCCCTGCCGGCGGACGTGCTGCAGCGCCTGGATGAAATTGCAGCCATGCTGCCGTTCCGCCCCTTCGAGGAGCCGTTTGGGCTGCCCTTTGGGCGCGAGTATTGGGGCCCCGGCATGGCTTGATTGACGATTTTTTAGTTTTGGATTGTCGATTAGAAAAAACACGAAGACACGAAGTCACAAGGAACACAAAGATTCTGCGTATGGCTTCGTGTTCTTTGTGTTTAGTTCGTATGGAGTTGTCAATGAAAGCAGCAATTGTTCAGAAACCGGGCACGCTCGTGGTGAGTGATATTCCGCAGCCACAGCCAGGCGATTACGAAGTGTTGTGCGAGATGCTGTATGGCGCGACGTGCACCGGCACCGATCAACATCTCATCGCCGGGCGTTTCCCCTGGCCGGTGCATTACCCAACCATCCTGGGCCACGAGAGCATCGGGCGGGTGATTGCCGTGGGCAAGCGCGTGCACCGTTTTAAGGTGGGCGACCTGGTGACGCGCGTGGGCGCGCCGGCACTTCCGGATGTCGGGCTGGATATCAACTGGGGCGGCTACGCCGAATATGGCATCGCGCGCGACCATTGGGCCATGCGTGAAGACGGTTTACCGGAAAGCGAGTGGGGGGCCTATCGCGTGAACCAGGTGCTCCCGCCCGATTTTGACCCGGCGGCTGCGACGATGATCATCACCTGGCGCGAGACGTTGAGCTACCTGACGCGCATGGGGGTAGGCGAAGGCGCCAAGCTGCTGGTGGTTGGGTCGGGCGGCAACGGCCTATCCTTCGCGGCGCACGGGCACAACCGGGGCGCTGCGGTGGTGGCGATGATCGGCAGCGCCGGGCGCGCTGAGACGGCGCACGCCGTCGGCGTCGATGACTATTACGACTATCGCGCCGCCAGCCTGGTGGAGACGCTTCAAGCGCGCTACCCGCAGGGGTTCGATTTCGTCATCGATGCCGTGGGCAAGGCGGGCCAACTGGACCTGGTGTTGCCGCTGGCGAAGCACGGCGGGATGGTGGGCATCTATGGCATCGACGACTATGGTCAATGCACCTTGAACCCCACGCGTGCTCGCGGCACGTTCACGTTCTATAACGGCGGGTACGACGAAGAGGAGACGCATACCCAGGTGGTGGCTTATATCCAGCAAGGAAAGTTGAAGGCCGAACACTGGCTGGATTTACAGCATCCCTATAAGCTCACTGAGATCAACCGCGCATTCGATGACCTGCGCACGCGCAAGATGGTGAAGGCCGTCATCCAGTTGCATGTCTAAGCGGAAATAACACAAGACGCCAGGGCGATTGCATTTGGAATCATCAGCGTGGATTGCGGGCTTGTGCATCACGACATGACGCGGCGTAGGGGCGAAGCATTGCCAGAACATCTAAGTAAACCAGAGCCTCGAGGCAATGCTTCGCCCCTACCCTTTGTGTTAGAAAACCTCTGGAGAAACCAAATGCGAATCTACCTGATGACCGACCTGGAAGGTGTGGCAGGGGTATTGAACTTCTCGGACTGGTGCCTGCCGGAGAGCCGCTATTACGAGACGGCCAAAGAGATGCTCACCCGCGAGGTGAATGCTGCCGTGGACGGCTTCTTTGCCGCCGGCGCGACCGAGGTGCTGGTGGTGGATGGACACGGCGCAGGCGGCATCAACCCGCTACTGCTCGATTCGCGCGCGGAGTTGATGCGCGGGTTCAGCATGGGCTGGCCATTCCTACTGGAACAGGGCTATGATGCGGTGGCCTGGGTAGGCCAGCACGCCAAGGCCGGCACGGAATATGCGCACCTGGCACACACGCAGTGGTTCAACTATCTGGATTTAGTGGTGAACGATGTGTCCATCGGCGAATTCGGCCAGCTTGCACTTTGCGCTGCTGAACTGGACGTCCCGTGCGCCTTCTTCTCCGGTGATGCTGCTGGTTGCCTGGAAGCGCAGGCGCTGTGCCCCGGCATCGAGACGGTGAGCGTGAAGCGTGGCACGACGGCCGGCAGTGGCGACGAGTTGGATGCAGATCACTATATGCAGCGCAACGTGGGCGCGATCCACCGGCAGCCGGAGCGGGCACGCATGCTGATCCGCGAGGGAGCAGAACGTGCGCTACTTAACCTGGGGATGCGCCAGCCAATCGCACGTTTGCCGGCGCCGCCCTATGAACGTGTCGCGCTTTTCCGCTCTGTTGGCGCTGAACCACAGACGATGAGCGTCGAACAGCACCCGCGGAGCGTCGTCGCGCTGATGAACATGCCTTTTGACCCCCAGGCGGTGGTTAAATAGGTGGTATGGAGCACCTGCAACCACATCCAGAACGCTATAACGCACCGTGGATCGTCGATTCATTCAATGGGATGCCCTATCGTGCCCTGGGCCGCTCAGGGCTGCGCGCATCGAATGTGGGGTTGGGCACCTGGAAATTCGGCTTCCCCGAGACGGGCGATGGCGCGCGCGTGGACGAGCAAACCGCCTACCGGATTTTTGATCGCGCCGTCGAATTAGGGGTGACCTTCTGGGACACCGCCAACCGCTATAACGCCGCCTCGGGCAATTCGGAGCGCCTGATCGGTCGCTGGTTAGCTGCCAACCCGGATCAGCGCCGCAATGTGGTCATCGCCACAAAGGTCTTTGGCGGGATGGACGGCGTCACGCCGAACCACAGCCGCCTGTCGCGCACGAACATCCTGGAGTCGGTGTATGCCTGCCTGGAACGGCTGCAGGTGGATACGATTGACCTGCTCTACTTTCACGCCTTCGACCCCGCGACGCCGATTGACGAAAGCCTGGCGGCGATTGAGGATCTGGTGCGCCAGGACGTGGTACGTTATTTTGGCGTCTCCAATTTCACCATCGCGCAGTTGCGCGCCTACCAGGACGTGCAGCAACGCCTTTCGGCCCGCTGCCGCATCGTGGCTCTGCAAAACCAGTTTGATATTTTGAACGGCCAGCCCATTCCCTGGGGGTTGGAATATTGTGCATTGGAGCGGATTGCCTTCATCGCCTATAGCCCGCTGGCGCTGGGGTTGCTCTCCGAGCGTTACCTGGAACGAGCACAGGTGGGCAAGGGCGACCGCTTGTACGATGAAGGGACGCTGGAGCGCGTCGCCACCCCCGAGGTGATGGGCAAACTGAACCAGTTAGCTGCGCTCGCGCGCGAGTGGCAGATGCCCTTGAGCGAGTTGGCGCTGGCCTATATGCTCATCTTGCCTGGCATGGGGCCGGTGATTCCATCCGTCTCGTCGGTACAGCAACTGGAGCGCAACGCGGCGGCAGGCAAGGTAACCTTGAGTCAGGAACAAATTCAGCGCGTAAAGGAAATAGCGGTCCCCCTCCTATGGATGTAAAAGAAAACCTGTTGCGAGCGATCCAGCGTGATCACCCGGCCTGGGTGCCGAACGATCTGCAATGTGTGGTGACGCTCATGCCGCCGATTGTGGAACGACCCCAGCGCGCCGGGCTGGATTGTTTTGGCGTGCAATGGTCCTATAGCGCAGAAGCGGAAGGCGGCACGTTCCCCACGCATCAGGCGCAACCGATTCGTGATCTTTCCCGCTGGCGTGAGCAGATTCACATCCCCGACGTGGATGCGCTGGATTGGTCTGGCGTGACGGCGCAGGCCGCGCAGATCGATCGCCGGCAGTACCTGGTGCAAGGGTTTGTGGAGATGGGCCTGTTTGAGCGCTCCTACCTGCTGCTGGGAATGGAGGAGGCGCTCATGGCCTACCTGACCGACACGGATGTGATGTGCGACCTATTAGGAGCACTGGCCGACTACAAGATTGCGCTGATCGAGCGTTTTCATGCCGCGGCGCACCTGGATATGCTGTGGTATGGCGACGATTGGGGCACCCAGACGCAAACCTTCTTGCCGCCTGCGATATGGCGCCGCACCATCAAGCCGCCTACGCAACGTATCTACGACTGCCTGAAGTCGCACGGCATCCTCATCAATCAACATTCGTGTGGTTGCATCGAGGCCGTCTTTGGCGATGTAGTGGCGATGGGCGCTGATATATGGAACCCCTGCCAGCCATGCAACGACCTTGCCGCGCTGAAGCGGCGCTATGGCGCTCACATTGCTTTTTGTGGCGGCATCGATAGCCAGTTTGTGCTGGGCCGCCCAGGCGTGACGCCCGCAGATGTGCGCGCCGAGGTGCGCAAGCGCATCACCGAGATGGCCCCGGGCGGTGGATACATCGCTGCGCCCAGCCATAGCGTGCCCTACGATCCGGCGCTGCTGGCAGCGATGAACGATGAAATAGATACCTTCGGTCATTCCTTCTATCGCTAACAAAGAATCAAACGACAAGTCATTGAGAGGTGTGAAGATGAACTCCAGAGAACGTGTGACCCTGAGCCTGAACCATCAGGAGCCGGATCGTTTGCCAGTGGACCTGGGCGGCAGCGCCGTCACCGGGATGCACGTGAATACCATCTATGGCATGCGCCAGGCTCTGAAGCTGGATCCGCCCGGCACGCCGGTGAAGGTGGTGGAACCCTATCAAATGTTGGGCGAAGTCGCGCCCGACCTGATGGAAGTGCTCGGTATCGACGTGGTGGGGCTGGGCAAGCCGGCGAATATGTTCGGCTACCGCAACGAGGGCTGGAAGCCCTGGACCACGCCCCAGGGCGTGCCGGTGCTGGTGCCGGATGGCTTCAATACCGACCCTGAGCCGAATGGCGACATACTGATGTATCCCGAGGGTGATAGGGGCGCGCCGGCTAGCGGGCGCATGCCGCAGGGTGGGTTCTATTTCGATACGATCATTCGCCAGGACCCGATTGACGACGATCACCTGAACGTCGAAGATAACCTGCAAGAGTTCACACCGATCACCGGCGAGGAACTGGCCTATATCAAACAGGAGGCGGAGCGCATCTATGCCCAGACGGATAAGGCCATCCTGGGCAGCTTCGGCGGCACGGCCTTTGGCGATATTGCGCTGGTGCCTGCCCCGAATCTGAAGCATCCGCGCGGCATCCGCGACGTAGCCGAGTGGTACATGAGCACCGTCAGCCGGCGTGACTACGTCTACGAAGTGTTCGAGCGGCAGTGCGAGATCGGCATTGCCAACTTGGAGAAGATCTTCCAGGTGGTGGGCAACAAAGTGAACGCTGCCTTTGTCACCGGCACCGACTTTGGCATGCAGAATGGGCCGTTTATCTCGCCCAAGGCCTACCGCAGCCTGTATATGCCTTTCCACAAGCGCGTGAACGATTGGGTTCACACCCATACGCAGTGGAAGACGTTCATCCATTCATGCGGCTCGGTGCGCCTGCTGATCCCCGATTTCATCAGCGCCGGGTTTGACATCTTGAACCCGGTGCAGTGCTCCGCGGCCAACATGGCGCCCGAAGACTTGAAGCGTGAGTTTGGCCGCCAGATCACCTTCTGGGGCGGCGGGGTGGATACTCAGCGCACATTGCCCTTTGGCACGCCCGACGAAGTGCGCACCGAGGTGCGCGAACGCATCCGCATCTTTGGCCCCGGCGGCGGGTTTATCTTTGACCCAATCCACAATGTGCAGGCGCAAACGCCCGTGGAAAATGTGCTGGCGATGTACGAGACGGTGCGAGACTTCGGTCGTTATCCAGTCGCCTGAATAGAAGACACAAACCTCCGGGACGTTTGATCTCCCGGAGGTCTGATCGCATCATCTATTGCCGGAAGGGAGTTTTGCGTCTATGCAATTGAATGTGGATGCTTGGTATCACGGCTCGCCCCAGCAACTGACCATTTTGCAGGCGGGCAGCACGATCACACCCAACCGTCACCTGGCGGAGGTGTTCTCGCACAAACCTTCGCTCGTGAGCGTGAGCGATGCCGGCTTCATCCAGCACAACGGCACCCAGCCGGGGTATCTGTATGTGGTGGAGGCGACGCTCACTGAAGACGACGTTTACATGCACCCGCGCAGCACGATGCAGGTTGGGTGGGAATGGCTGACCAAGCGCGACCTGCCGCTGCGGTTGCTGGGGCCGGTATCGTTCACGCCGGGTGAATTGCTCAGTGATGCCGAGGTGAGCGAGTTGATTGCGCGCGCCCGGCAAGCCCAGGCGGCCCAGGACGAACCACCCGCGCCGGATGATGCCGCATGAGCGAGATCGTGTTTCGCCCGTTCCAGCTTGCCGATCAGGCTGCCGTGCGGGCGCTCGTCTTGCAGGGGTTGGGCGAGCATTTTGGCTGTATCGACGAGACGAAGAACCCCGACATGGATGACGTCGAGGCGAACTACCTCCGCCTGGGGCACCTCTTTTTGTTGGCCGAAGAAGACGGGCAACTTGTCGGCACCGGCGCGCTCATGCGCGTCGCGCCGGGAGTGGCACAGATGGTGCGCGTGTCGGTTCGCTCGGCTTGCCGCCGGCGCGGGATTGGGCGTGGCATCGTGATGCAACTGCTGCAGGCGGCTCGCCAGTGCGGTGATAAGCGCGTGCAGGTGGAGACCAACAACAATTGGCCTGATGCCATCGGGCTGTATGCCAGTTGCGGTTTCCATGAATATGTGCGCGACGAGGTGAGTGTGTATCTGAGATTGGATCTATGAAGGGAGATTGGGGATTAGAGGTTTGAGATGAGAGATTGGGAATTAACCACGGATGACACGGATTTCACTGATTCATATGATTCATGAGGCCAAATTCGTGTCATGTGCCTCCTTCGCGGGCGAATTCGAGCGAATCGCTTATCCCAAGTCTCCAATCTCCAATCTCTTTCTTAATTCTGTGGTGATACATGATTAACATTGGCATCGCGGGAATCGGCGGCCGGGGAGGCAGCTTTCAGGCGGCGTGCCAGGCGCTGGGCGTGCACATCCGTGCCGTGTGTGATACCGACCCGCAACGCCTGGAGGCGTGCGCGGCGCAATTGCATGCTGAAGAAAAGTATGCCGACTATGCGCAGATGCTCGATCAATCGGTCCTGGATGCCGTTATCATCGGCACACCGATGCATCTACACGCTGAGCAGTCCATTCTGGCTTTGCAGCGCGACTTGCACGTGCTGTGTGAGGTCACCCCGGCCATCTCGCTGGAGGAGTGTCGCCGCCTGGTGCAGACCTGCCGGGTCAGCAAGGGGCGTTATCTGCTGGCTGAGAACTGTAACTTGATGAAGCCCAACCTGATGGTGACTGAGATGGTGCGCCGGGGCGTATTTGGGCAAACCTACTATGCCGCAGGGGAATATCTGCACGAATTACGCGAACTGAACGAACGCACGCCCTGGCGCCGGAAATGGCAGACGGGTGTCAACGGCGTCACCTATGGCACGCACAGCCTGGGGCCTATTTTGCAATGGATGCCAGGCGACCGCGTGGCGCAGGTGTGTTGCAGCGGCAGCGGGCATCACTATCGCGATGCGCGCGGCGAGACCTATGCCAACGAAGACTCTTGCTTGATGCTGTGCAAGATGCAATCGGGCGGGCAGGTGGAAGTGCGTGTGGACATGCTCTCCAACCGCCCCTATGGGCTGAACTACGCTTTGCAGGGCACCGAGGGCGCCTATGAATCCGCCCGCCGGCCGGCGGAGCAGAACCGGGTCTGGCTACGTCACAGGGCGAATGGCGACGATGGCTGGCTTGCCCTGGCAGACCTGGAAGACGAATTCCTG
>DAOUFG010000134.1:0-3806 GCA_034430115.1 Thermoflexales bacterium
CTTCCAGAACTTCAACCTGCTCACCAGCTTCAGCGCGTTGGAGAACGTGGAGGTGCCGATGATCCTGATCGGCAAGCGCAACACCAGGCGCGCGCAAGACTTGCTGCGGCTGGTGGGGCTGGGTGACCGCATGAACCACTACCCGAGCGAGCTATCGGGCGGGCAACAGCAGCGTGTGGCCATTGCGCGTGCGCTGGCGAACGACCCGACGTTGATCATCGGCGACGAGATGACGGGCGACCTGGACACGCAGACCTCATACGAGATCATGAGCCTGCTGGTGCAGTTGAACAAGGATCGTGGGACGACGATTGTGTTCGTGACGCACGACCCGCGCATGAGCAACTTTGCCAGCCGGGTGATCCACATGCACGATGGCAAGCTGGCGGAAGAGCAGGTGAACGAGGCGTACACGCGGACGGATCTCTCTGCTTTGCTGGCACAGGCAATGTCGAATGGCGAGAAGACCCAGTTGTAGCCGACATAGCAGATCAGGTGAAACGAAATGAGTTTGAAATATGTCCTCAGATCCCTGGGGCGCCGCAAACTACGTACATTTATTATTGCCCTCGCGCTCACGGTGGGAGTCGCATTGGTTGGCGCGCTCCTCGCGCTGGTGGACACACAGCGCCAGTTTAGCGCGCAATCAGTTGGCGAGCAGACGGGCGGCTTTGACCTCAGCATCACGAAGAGCGACCTGGCGGAATCGGCCTTCTTCGACATCAGCCAGGTAGAATCTGTTGTATCTTCCACCTACAATCAGATTGCTTCCATACATCCGCGCATCCAGGCCAGCGTTGAAGGTCGCAAGACAGGTGAATTGGAAGGCACCGAGGTAACGCTGGTTGCCCTGGATACTGTTTCCGATACGTTGGTTTCACTACAAACGAGTAATGAGACCACAGCGGTTGGCGCTGGGGGAATCAGAATCACAACTGGCGCTACAAGTGCTCGAACGGCTCCTCGCGGCGGCGGTGGGCCAGGCGGTGGTGGAAGAGGATTCACGGCAGGCGGCGCAGGAGGGCAGGGAAGCCGCACTTCTAATGGCAATTTCTTTGGGCAGAGGGAGTCCGGCATTTATCCCCCCAAGACCGGCCAGGTTTTTCTCGATACCAACACCGCAACTGACCTGGGGGTGAGAGTAGGAGATGAAATCATGATCTCCTATGCGATTCCTTCGCCTCGTGAACCTGGCAAAGCAGCCATCACGACCACCAGTACCCCTCGTGTGGAAGGAACTTTCCTCGTGGCCGGGATTGGGACGATTGACGGTTTAGGGAACAACGTCAGTGACCCAATCATCATGAACCTGAGTGACGCACAGCAATGGTTGGGGGAAGATGGCGCGGCCAGTTCTTTGTTACTGGTGTGGGATTCCAGCAGCACCGCCATGACGGATGCCCATGCGACTGTAACGCAGGCCCGTGACATTGGTGAGGAAACGCGGGACGCTTTGCAGGCCCAATTGGGCCCCGATTACGAGGTTAGCCTGCCTAAATATACGCGCCTGGAGAACATTGCGCAAAGTTACACTGTCACGCAGACCTTCATCACGCTCTATGGCTTGCTCAGCATGGGCATCATCGGCTTGATGATCAATGCGCTGATGACGACCACCGTCGCCGAGCAGAAAGTGGATCTGGCCGTGTTGCGCGTGATCGGTTCGCCGCGTGGAATTTTGTTCAGAGTCGTCATCCTGGAGGTGGCCCTGCTGGGCGTCGTTGGCCTTGTGCTTGGCTTGTTACTGGGCCGAGCAATCAACGACTACATCATCGTGCCCGTGATGCTGGCGAACCTGAACCTGCCGGCCGGGGTGCGCGCGTCGTGGACGCTATCCACGGTGTTGATCCCTACGGGCATCACAGTTTTGGTGCTGGCCCTGGCGACAATTTCCCCGGCGCACACGGCAGCCGATACCAAGGTGATGGTGGTGCTGAACCCCGCCGCAGCCGACCAGCCAACGTTGGACGACATAGCCAAGCTGCGTGAGCGCCGGCCGGATACGGGGCTGCTCATCGCGGGGCTGGTGCTGCTGGCCTTCAGCGCAGTCATCCTGATTGTGTTGCCCACCATCTTTACGGCGGGTAACGCCAATGGTCAGGTGATTTTGAACTTCGGCTCGCTCATCTTGATGGTGATTGGCGCATCGCTATTGTTCTATTTTGCGACCACGCCGTTGGAGCGGCTGCTAGTCAAAATCTACGGGTTGCTATTCCCCAAAGCGGCTTTCTTTGCCGGGCGGTATGCCTTGCGCGGCAAGGGGCGCAACGCGCTCATCTCACTCATGATCGTCATGAGCGGTGTGTTGCCATGTTTGCTGGCGACGCAGATGGCGGTGCAAGAAGCTAACGTGGCCAGCTCTACAGAATTCAGCAACGGTGCACCGTTGATTGCGCAGGCGCGCTCGACCTCCTTTAGCTTTCCAATCTTCATCCGCGAGTTCCGCCAGCAGGCGAACTTGACAAATGACGATGTCGCCGCCGTTCAGGGACAACCTGGCATCGATAAAGTCGTCGGTGTTGCCGATAATCTGTCCGGGATACAGGTGAGTGATCGGATTGGGTTGCGCTCTGCGCGGGTGAGCATCGTTGGCGTGCAAGGCGACCTGTCGCAGGTTCTCTATGGCGACCTGTATCGTTGGTCAGAAGGGGATGTTTCTGCATTGACGCGCATCGTGACGGACACGAATGCGGCGATCATTTCGGTGGGCTTAAGCCAATCTCTGGATTTGCATGTGGGAGACCCGCTATTAGTCACGGGAACTGGCATCGACCATACCAGGCTGATGACCATCGTGGCGGTTGCCTCGCGCATCCCCGGCTTTAGCAATTACTTCACCCGCAACACGAGCGAAGCCAATGGCAGTGGTATCCTGGTGAACCAGGAAACGTACCGCGATTTGCGCAATAACCCGGCGAATGGTGACCCGGATCCAACAGAAGCGCTGCTGACCAAGTTGTTGGCGACCACCCGTAAGGGCGTGAATGAGACGTTCCTCGTCAGAGAGTTGCGCAGTTACCTGGGCACCAACAACAGCATGAGCTTGACTGTGACGTCCGAATCGGTGGCGACGGCGCAATCGGCGATGGACCAAAGCAGGGTTTTCATCGTATTGCTCACGGGGCTATCCATGCTAACGGCGATTTTCGGTGTGCTGGCTGTGATGTACACTGCGGTTATGGGGCGGCGCATCGAAATTGGTATGCTTAAGGCCATAGGGGCGTCGAAAGGCGCTTTGCGTGGAGTGTTCATTGGTGAGGCGCTCATCACGACGCTGGCAGCGGGCCTTTCCGGCATCATTGCAGGCACGCTGATCGGTTATGCGTTTAGCATTACCTCATATCTGCAAGTGGATCAGCCCTACGTGTTAGCGTTTGATTTTAAGACTGCAGGATTGATCCTTCTATTGGTGTCGGCTGCGGCGATCTTTAGCGCGGCGCTTGCGACTCAGCCAGTTATCAAGCAAAAGGCCATCTCGATCTTGCGTGAGAAGTAGTTTTGACCTATTCGCTTCATGATAAAAAGAGAATAAGGACATGCATACACACAATCTGAAACGAATTAGCCTACTCATGGCAGGGGTAGGGGCGCTATTGATATTAGCGGCTTGCAACAATCAATCAACATCAAATAATCCTACGCGCGAGTCGGGGGTGCCGGCAAACATTACGCGCGTTGCACCCACCGCGTTACCCACACGGGTTGTAACGGGCACTACCACGGTGGCCGCCGACGGTGAGCTGGCCCTGTTCGGGCCGGTCATGTCGGCTGCGTTTGAAACCTCCGGCAAGGTCGCGGCGGTCTAC
>DAOUFG010000135.1:0-21169 GCA_034430115.1 Thermoflexales bacterium
GCCAGGGTGGCATTTTGTGCGCGCCCCGCCGAGAGCGCGCGCGTGTCCGTGGTGCGCGCGTCGTGCAACGCCACGGTCAGGCGGGCCTGGTAGGTATCCAACAGGTCAATCTGCACGATTTGCTTTGCGTCGGCGGGGCTGATCTTACCGGCACGCAGGTCGGCCAGCGCCTGGGTGGCGTCGCTATTCAGCCGCTCAAAGCGCGAAGCTTGCCGGAAGGCGCGCAACAACAGCCACTGGCTCGCGCCGTCCGCGTCGCCTTTATCAAGCGCCGCCAGCGTCTGCTCGTAACCAACCTGATAGAGCGCCGTCTGCAACGCGCCGCCGGCCGCCGTCAGCCCGGGTTGGTCATTGCGTTGCGCGGCTTCTAACGCCTGGCGCAAGGCGGCTTCGCCTGCGGCCACGGCCTCCGGGGCCCGCGCGCGCGCCAGCGGCGCAAATTGGGTCGTATAAACCTCAAGCGCCTGAGTCAGCGCCGCCTGGGTACCGGCCTGGTCACCCCCAAAGAACGTCACCTGCGCTTTCTGCATTGCCTTCTGGACCGTATCGGCCACCTGCCAGCCGGGCGTGCCGGCCGCCTGCGCAGGACGGCCGGCCAGTAATGCCAACAAAAGCGCGATCAAAAATGTGCTGCTTACTCGTAATGGGTGCGCCGATGCCATGCGATGAAAATATGTCATCTTGGACCTGGCGCACCTACTCCGATTCCAGCCTGATCCCTACCAGCGCCGCAGCCTGGGTCACCTGGCCGGTGATGGCCTGCGCCTGGTCCTGGGCCTGCTTGCCAAGCACGTCGGCCTGGTCGGGCGTGTAGTGCGTGCCGCTATTCTCCTTATTTAGCAGGCTCTGCACGAATGACGACAGGTCGGTATAGTTCTTGTCGATCTGTTCAGCGGCGGCGGTGTCCTTCGTCTGCACCAGCGGTTGTACCCCGCCGTAGATCGTGCGGATGCTGGCCAGGATTTGCGTCACGTCCACCAGGCGGCTATGCGCCACGAAGCGCGTCTCGGTGGTGCTATCGCCCGTCACGTAACGCGACTCCTTCCAGTTGTTGAAATATTCGTCCATCGTGGGTGTCATCGTCACCAGCGCCGTAAAAGCATCCGCCGGGGTGGGTTCCCAGGCGTCGATTGCGGCAATCGTCTGATCGACGTACTCGACAAAGCCATCCGCGGCGCCCTTCAGCCGGTTTGCATCGGGCAGCGCATCGCCGGGGCCGACCTTGCCGTCGCCATCCACGTCTATGTCGCTCAGCCTGGTCTGGGCCTTGTCGGTGCCGTAAATCATCGGCTCCAGCAAGTTGTGGAAGAAGTTGCCCGGCTTATCCAGTTGCGTGCCGTCGGGCAGCGTGAACGTGTAATCCGCCACGTTATCACCACCTTCCGCGCCAGGCGAGCCGGCATCCAGGATCGTATCGAACTCGCTCAGGCTGGGCACACCCGCCACGATGCCTTCCACACTTTCATAGCCCGTGTGAGCCTGGTTGAACGCCTCGCGCATCTTCATGATGATCGGGCGCAGCGCCGTCCCATCGCCCCAGGCATGTTGATAGTCGAAATCAGCCGCCTTCACCGCCTCGTAATACTGGTCGGCGTTGGCCTTCAACGTATCCGCGCCTGCTTTCAAATAGTCTTTGCCATATTGCTGCAAATATTGCTTGATGCCGCTCAGGTCCACGTCAGAAGCGCCGGCGGTGGTCTCGGTGGACGCAGACGCGGCGGTAGCCATAGGCTGTGGGGGGGCTGTTTCGGTTGGCACCGGCGCGGATGTGGATGTCGCAGCGGGCGTGCCACAGGCAGCTAGCGAAATGACAGCAAGCATCGCTAACACTCTCTTGAGCATCTTCTCTCTCCTAATATAGGGTTGGGGAATTAAATGTTCACTTGCCCGCTGGGGTTCGCTTCATCAGTGACCCAACGGACTTTCTCCGAGAGGGGACGGCGGGTGCCGGGGGTGCCGGGCACGGCCGGACGTCCCACATACAGAAAACCAAGCAGTTTTGCAGGCGCTTTCAGGCCGACGAACTGCGCCACGTGCGGGTGCCTGGCGACGGCGCTGCTGGTCCACTTCGCGCCCAGCCCAAGCGCGGAGGCCACCAGGTGCGCGTTTTGCACGGCGCATCCAACGGCGATCATGTCTTCCCATTCGGGCATCTTCGGCTCGCCGTGCTCGTTCAGCATGGGCTCAAGCCCCAGGCTGATCCACACCGGCGCTAGCCAGACGCGTTCGCGCTGGAATTGTTCGGCCGCCGGGTCGTAACGCTCAGGCGGGGTGATATCGCAATAGGCGACGCCGAACGCCTCGCCCAGCGCACGCCGGCCTTCACCGGCATAGACGGTGAAGCGCCACGGCTCGGTGTGCCCATGATTAGGCGCCCAATTTGCCGCCTCCAGCATTTGCCGGACGGCGTTGAGATCAATCGGCTCAGGAGAGAGTTGTTTGAGAGAGAAGCTACGACGTGCAGAAATGGCGTCAATAATTGCCTGGGGATTAGCGGTGGTCATCTTTGCACTCCCCCAGCGTCAACGTGGTTCCACGAACGATTACATTACACATCATTTTTAAATCCAACACATCCAAACCCAACGGCACCGCCCAACGCGTGCAGCGTTTGCGGGCCAATTCTTTTGCAGGCGAGCCCGGCAACGCGCCGAACCCGCCTGCGCCAACACATCACAGCATGTTCCCGCCCATCTTAAGGTCTTCAGCGCCTGGCTTCAAACACGACGATGTCGGTTGCGGCGGTCACTTAAGGATACACGCAAATCATTTACGCCATCAACGCCGCACGACAAATGTGCGCGGCATCTTGTCTTCCGTATGGCACCCCTGCGCAGTGCAATCACTACTGGCGCAGTGTGGGCATCCCCCCGCACTGCCGGGCACGAAGGTCGTATTGATCAGCTTGCCCTTGCGCACCCAAAACGTAATCATCTCGTCCAACACGCCGCGATCCACATCCAGCTTGCGGCACAGGTCGTCCATATTCACCGGCCCATCCGCCTGCTGGAGTTCCGTGAGAACTTGCCTCAACATATCCGTTTCATCCTCAACGCTCATCAGTGTACGAACAATCTGCCCACCTGGAAGATCAACGTCGCCGCGACCCACGCCAGGGCAAATTGCCCAACCACACTAAAAGCGGTCCACCTCGCACCGATCTCCTGCCGTTCCGCGCCGATTGCAGCCACGCATGGGGTATAGAGCAGCACGAACACCATGAAACCAATTGCCGCCAGGGCACCAAGCCCGCTGCTGGAAGCGTCGAAGCCGTTGTGCACGGCGGTCATCAGCGCCGACGGCTCTTCCTCTGCCTGTTCGCCCAGCAAGTTGATGCCGATGACGCCCGGGATCGCGCGGATCGAATCCCACGTCGCATTCACAAAGCCCACGACAGTGGACTGAATATCTTCCAGGAACGTCGGCACCGCCTCGGCCTCTTCAGCTTCGCCGGCGTCTTCATCCGCGCCATACACCTGGCCCATGGTGCTCACCACCACTTCCTTGGCCAGGAAGCCGGTCACAATCGCGCCGCTGGTCTGCCAGGTGGCAAACCCGGCCGGCGCATAAATCGGTGAGATCACCTGTGCCGCGGCGGCGAAAGCACTCTGGTCCACTGGCGTCTCGGCGAAGCTGCCCTGGCCCGTCACCGGGATCGCCAGCAATAGCCAGATCACCACGTTGGCCGCCAGGATCGTGGTGCCGGCCTTCTTCAAAAAGCCCGACGTGCGCTCCCAGGTTTGCAGCCACATGCCCTTGAGCGTGGGCAGGCGATAGGGCGGCATCTCCATGACGAAGGGCGCCGGGTCGCTGGTGCGCAAAAGCGTGTGCTTCAACAACATGCCCAGCAAAATGGCGATGACGATGCCGATCATGTACATGGCGAAGATCATCAGCCCGGCATTTTGAGGGAAGAAGACCGCCGCCAGCAACACGTACACCGGCAGGCGCGCGCTGCAGCTCATAAACGGCACGAGCAGGCTGGTGAGCACCCGGTCGCGCCGGTTTTCCAGCGTGCGCGTGGCGTAGAAGGCCGGCACGGTGCAACCAAAGCCGACGATCATGGGCAGGAAGCTCTTGCCGTGCAGCCCCAGCGAGTGCATCAGGCGGTCCATCACGAACGCTGCACGCGCCATATAGCCGGAGTCTTCCAACAGGCCTAGCATCATATACAGCACCATCAGCACCGGCACAAACACCAGCACTGACCCAACGCCCGTCACCACGCCATCGACCAGCAGACGCTCCACCCATGTGCCGCCCAGACCAACCCAACCCAGCAGGCTGGTCACCCAGGTCGAGATGGGGCCGCTGATCAGCGCATCCACCCAATCCTGGAAGGGCGCGGCCACGTCGGTGGTGAACTTGAACAATATCCACATCACCGCCATGAAGATGGGGATGCCCAGCCAGCGGTGCGTCACGATCTGGTCGATGCGGTCCGACAGCAACATACGGTCGCCGCCGGTCTTGCGCATCGTTTCCTTCACCAGGCCGTGAATCCAGCCGTAGCGCCGGTCGGCGATCAAGGTGTCCACGTCGTCGTTACAAATACTGTGCAGGTGAGCCGCACTGGCAGCGGCGAGCTTCAATACTTCCGCCCCGCCCGGCAGCCTTTCCAATTTGGCGTGCAGGTCACTATCCTGCTCTAATAATTTGATCGCCAGCCAGCGGCTGTCGTAGCGTTCCCTGATCGAGATGGATCGGTCGATGGCCTGTTGCAACCGGACGATCTCTTCCTCCACCTCGCGGCCATAGTCGATTGAGAACGCCGGCCGCTGCGTATATGCCAGTGCGTGGGTGCTCATAGGGCCTCCTGCAACGCCCGCTCAGGGGTGCGATGGTGTGTCACTTGTTCCTTAATGGTGTCGATGAGTTGCCGGATGCCTTCGCCACGGCTGGCCGTCATGGGGACGACGGGCGATTGCAGCGCCTGGCTCAGCTTGTCCACGTCGATCTTGATGCCGCGCGCCGCCGCGATATCGCTCATATTGAGCGCCACGATCATGGGCACGCCCAGTTCAAGCACCTGCACGGCCAGGTACAGGTTACGTTCCAGGTTGGAAGCGTCCAGTACGGCGACCACCGCGTCGGGATGTTCATCAATCAGAAAATCGCGCGCGATGATCTCCTCCATGGAGAATGCCGTCAGGCTGTAGGTGCCCGGCAGGTCCACGATGTTGATTTCCAGGCTGCCTTCCTTGAAGACGCCTTCTTTCTTCTCCACCGTCTTGCCGGGCCAATTGCCAACGTGTTGGCGCGAACCGGTGAGCGCGTTAAAAATGGTGCTCTTGCCGCAGTTTGGGTTACCAGCCAGGGCAATGCAAAAAGTGTGAGGGGCCATTTCTACTCCGTTGAAACAATGACACGCTGCGCAACCCCGCGCCCCAGCGCCAGGCGCGAATCTTTGACGGCGACGATCAGACGACCATCCCCGTTATCGTTGACGACGCGCACCTGCATGCCGATGTTAAAGCCCAAATCGGCCAGGCGTTGCTTGAACTGGCTATCGCCATGAATCTCCACCAGCCGCACGTCGGCGCCTGGTGTCGCCATGCTGAGCGGCATCATCACGATTCCTCCACTGCGGCCGCCGTGTCCACTTCGATGTTGGCGGCTTCGCTCTTGCGCAGCGACAGATGGTAACCACGCACGTCGAATTCAATCGGATCCCCCAGCGGGGCGATACGCGTCACGGAAACTTCCGTTCCCGTCGTCAGGCCCATATCCATCATCCGCCGGCGGATTGCGCCGCCGCCGGTGATTCGCCGGACTGTGCCTTTTTCATGTAGCTTCAATTCACTCAGCTTAATTGTTGTATCAGCCATTCGTCATCGTTCCATGGGTTTGATGTGCACTTACAAGGCAAAAACAAAGGTAGACAAACATGCGCGACACGGCGCGGTTCAAATAAGGAGGAGGGCGAACATCTTCTTGAAATATGCTCCAACTATCCTCATATATTAGTATATACTAATCTTATAGATAATGGTACACTTCGTTCCTGAGCTTGTCAAGTCTAGAGGGTGAGCAAACTTAGGCGAAGGAGGCTTCATTTTTAGACCCGCTAGAATTGAGGGATGTCGTCGGGAAACGAGGACGACGAGAGAGGTGTGTGATGCATAGCCCGGTTACATCCGGTGTGTCGCAGGCGGAGCCAACTGCGACAGTTGAAGATTATCTGGCCCTACTTTATGTGTTTGAACGAGATGGCCACCCGGCCATCGCAACCCGGCTGGCCGAGCAATTGGGCGTCTCGCTGCCCACCGCCACCGCCACAGTGAAACGCATGGTACGTGATGGTTGGGTAAGCGTGGATGAGAAGAAGACGATTCATCTCACGCCCGACGGCAACCAAAAAGCGCGTTCGGTGATGCGTCGCCATTACCTGATCGAGGCGATGCTGCGCCAGATGCTCGACGTGCCGTGGTCACAGGTGCATCAAGAAGCGCATGCCATGGAGCACGTCATCTCCGAGGATACGTTGCAGCGCATGCAGAAAACCCTGGCAAACCCCAGCACCTGCCCGCACGGCAACCCGCTGCCCGGCGAAGAGAAGCTAATTGCGCACTGGGTGAAACTTTCCGAAATGAAACCCGACGAGAGCGGCGTGATCCGGCGCATTCACGAGTTCGCCGAGGACAACGCCGAACTCATGGCCTTCTTGGAAAAGAATGGGTTGATGCCGGGGGCGAACATCGTCGTGCGCGAAGTGATGCCATTCAACGAAACCATTGCGCTGGAAGTCAACGGCCAGCCACAACCGGTCGTATTAGGGCAGGCGACGGCGCAGTGGATCTACGCCGACCAGATTCATCACACCCGGCACCGGCATTGAGGCAGGGAATCATCCGCGAATCCACGCGAATAGCCCTTTCTACGCTACTCCACCAATCATGCGGCATCACATTGCTCCTGTGTGAATACCGATCCGCCGTAGGGGCAACTGCACCGCACCAGGCGTGTGATCGCCAATGGCATCACCGGCGGTGTACTTATTGCCCCGGTGCATAAGTGAACAACTAAACATCTTTACAACTTGACACACCGTTTGACTAGGTGTATATACTTCATATATTCCCCATTAGTAACCGTCTATGGTGAACGTGGTGCGAAGCCGCTCGTAAGGGCGGCTTCTGCGTTTAAAAAGGGGTCACATTGAGGGCCAACATCTACGTTGACGGATTCAACCTGTATTACGGTGCAGTGCGAAAGACACCTTATAAGTGGCTCAACGTCGCGGATATGTGCCACATGATGTTGCCCAACGACGATATAAATCGGATACGGTACTTCACCGCACTGGTAGACCCGCGGCCAAATGACCCTGATCAACTCACACGCCAAAAGACTTTTCTGCGCGCGTTGCAAACCATCCCCAACTTATCCATCCATTATGGGCATTTCCTATCCCACGTGGTTGATATGCACCTCGCACCGCCTGCCAGTGGCACTGCCCGCGTCATTAAGACCGAGGAGAAAGGCTCGGACGTGAATCTGGCCACCCACTTGCTCACGGATGGGTTCAAGAATGACTATGAAGTCGCCATCGTTGTATCCAATGATTCTGACTTGTGCGAACCTATCCGAGTGGTTCGTTACGAGTTAGGCAAACTGGTCGGTGTACTCAGTCCTTATAAGCAACATCCCAGTGTGGATCTGCGCAAGGTCGCCAATTTTTCAAAGGCATCCGCGCTAACACCCTGGCCAAATGCCAGTTTCCACAAACGCTCACTGACGCTAACGGCTCATTTAGCAAGCCTGCGACCTGGTGAGAATCCGGCTATTTCCAGGCTATTCAGTTGCGGTGAGTGATATCTATGCTCACATCTCTCTTTCAAATCGTGCTTTAGAGGAGGAACACCATGTCGCCGGCTCGCGGCATCCTACGCGCGCTCATCTGTTGCCTGTTCGCGGTGGGCCTCTTTTTGCTCATCGCCACGGGCGTCACCGGTGAGACCGGCTTCACGGTCTCCTTCATCGACGTGGGCCAGGGCGATGCCGCGCTCTTGCACGACCCAACCGGGTGCGACGTGCTCATCGACGGCGGCAAGCCATCCGCCGGGCCTGCGGTGTCGAGCTACTTGAACAGCCAGGGCGTGACCCAAATCGACGCCATGATCGCCACACATGCCGATAGCGATCACATCGGCGGGCTGGTGAACGTGTTGCAGGCCGGCAACATCTCCGTCACGCAGGTGCTCTATAACGGCCGCGGCGATATTTCCTCCAACACCTGGAATGATTTCGTGAACGCCGTCGTGGCGAAGGGATTGACGCTGACGGTGGCGCATTGGCCGATGGCGTACACCTGGTGCGCCATCCAGGCGCAGGTGTTGAACCCCAGCCCCCTGGAGCCCTACGACAACGATAACGATATGTCGGTGGTAATCCTGGCCCAACACGATGCCACGCGTTACCTGTTCACCGGCGACATCTCATCGGACGTGGACGTGAGCATCACCCAACGCACAACGTTGCTGCCCATCGATGTGCTGAAGGTGAGCCACCACGGCAGCGCCTATGCCTCCAGTGCCGCATTTCTGGCCCTTACGCGACCCAAGCTTGCTGTGATCTCGGTCGGGCCTAACCCCTATGGGCACCCCGCAGCGGAAACGCTGGCGCGCCTGACCAGCAGCGGGGCGCAGGTGTATCGCACCGATCTTTCGGGCACCATCACGCTACATGATCGCGCCGGCTACACCTATTCCGTCTACCTGCCCATCGTCGCAGCGCCGCCTGCGCCAATGCCCGGCTACAACGTGCAATGCACACAAAGCGGCGGCGCGCAGATGTGCGCCGCCGTCTCGGCCTCCACCCCGGCCCCAAACAGCATCATCACCGTTTATGGGCGGCTGCGGATCAACGACGTGGATCAGGCCGGCCTTCCGATGAGCAGCACCTGGAAATACAAAAGCACCACTTCAACGTGCAACAGCGGCGTGACTGATGCCGGCGGTGTGGCGGCATGCACGCGCCAGATCGGCTCGGCCACGCTCGGTTATACCGTGAATATCAGCGTCTCCATCGGCGGTTACACGGCCAGCACTTCCTTCACGCCGCAATGAACGTGATCGACGTGCTCTTCTTCCTGCGCAACCACGACATCCTTCACATTGGCTGGAACCCGGCCATCATGGACGACGTCGAGATGCCGCGCTTCAACTCGCTCATCCACTATTGGGGGGCCTTAATTTCTGCGATCCATGCCCAACTCAAAGAAGACATTCACCACTTGTGGGTCAAAGTGACTGCCCGCCTGCTTGCGGATATGTTCCCTGGCACGGTTAACCGGCCAGGCCGGACGATAGGGTCGGTCGCTGGTCAGGGCATCCCACACATCCACCACGGCAAAGATGCGCGCCGCCAGTGGGATTTGTTCGCCTTTCAACCCGCGTGGATAGCCGGTGCCATCCCATTTTTCGTGGTGGCAATAGGGAATATCCAGTGCGGGCCGCAAATAGGTGATCGGCAGGAGCATCTCGAAGGCATATTGCGGGTGCCTGCGCATGATCTCCCACTCTTGCTCGGTTAATTTACCCGGCTTTAGCAAAATGCTATCGGGCACGCCGAGTTTCCCAATATCGTGCAATAGCGCGCCGCGGCGAACGTTAACGATCTCCGCGTCGCTCATGCCAAACGCGCGCGCCAGTTGCTCGACCACTTCGGTCACTCGCGAGGTATGACCTTCGGTGTTTTTATCGCGCAGGTCCAGCGCGCGTGACCAGCCTTCCAGGGTCAGGTTGTAGGCCTGTTCCAGTTCGGCGTTTGAACGTTGCAACCCTTCCAGCACTGTTGCACTATCGATGGCAATAGCAGCTTGTCCGGCCAGCGTCTCCAGTAATTCCAACCATTCCGTGTTTGTATCCAGGGGTGCGCGGTGAAATACCTCCAACACGCCCACCACCTGGTCTTTGACAATCAGCGGCGTCACCACGTGCGCGGCGAAACCCTCTCCATCGAGTAAGTTGAGGTACTCATGGCTGAAGCAACGCACATCACTCACCTGCCATCGATCGCTTACGATGGTACGTCGCTCAGCGGCTGCGATCCCAGCATAGCGCACGTCCAACTGCAAGCATGTCTTCGGGATGACGCCCGTCCGGAACCCGCGCCCGGCAGTATAGATAAGCACATGCGCTTGTGCGTCATACAGCAAAATATCGGCTGCATCCACGTTCAATTGTGCTATCGTCTGCGCCAGGATCACATCCAGCGTTGTGTGCAGGTCAAGGCTGGAAGCGATGGCCGTGTCGATCTTATGCAACGCCTGAACGTTGCGCAAACGGCGTTCCGTTTCCTCAAACAGCCGTGCGTTCTCCAGCACGGTAGCGGCCAGGAGCGCGTAGCTCTGAAAAAACGCGATGCGCTCTGGCGTAAAATAACCGGGCTGATCGCTATATAGCGCCAGCGCGCCAAATGCGTGTTGCCGGCTGACGAGTGGAAGCACGCTCCCCGAATGCAGATTATTTTGCCCCATCGCGACATGCCAGGGCATCGTCGTGGGTTCGCTGAGCAGATCATTCACAATCACCGGCGTGCGCGTGCGGATCGCCTGCCCCATCGGTCCATTTCCCTCAGCGGAATCATCCCAACGGATAGTCACCTGCTGCGGATATTCACATTCGGCAGGGGATTGCGCCATCACACGCACCCGTCCATCCGGCTCGGTTCGCCCTACCCAGGCCAACTGCAAGTCGAACGTCTCCATACAGGTGCGGGCCACTTCCCTTGCCAGTTCCAGCGAATCCAGGCTTTGGGCAAACTTCTGCGCACTGGCATAGAGTGTGGTAAGAATAGCCAATTGGCGTTTGATTTGTTCCTCCGCCCGCTTGCGCTCCGTGATGTCGCGCACGACGCTTAATAAGATGCGCTCGTTTTCAATCGTGGCCCCGATCGAGCTTACTTCCACGGGGAAGGTGCTGCCACCTTTGTGGCAATGGATCGTCTCGAACAAAATACCTCTCGTGTCCGCCTGGGCCATCTGCGCAGCAGCATCTGCCCTGGCTTGCGGCGCGCGCAAGTCATAGACGGTTTTACGCAGCAGTTCCTCATGCGTATAGCCATACGCCACAACGGCGGCATGATTCGCTTCCAGGATGGTCCCATCCCTGGCGCGTATAAACAACACGATTTCACGCGTGTACTGCGAAAGCAACTGGTAACGCATCAGCACGCGGTGCGATTCACCCAGGGCTGCCAACATCTTGTTGATCGCGCCCGCGAGCTTGCCAAGTTCGTCCGACACCTTTTGCTGAACGCGCGCCGAAAAATCACCACGCTCACCTATCCGCACCACACTGGCACTGAGCTTCGCCAGCCGGCTTAAAATCGCCTGCTCCAGAAAGATCAGGGTAAAGATGCCATAGATGAGAATCGCGCAACTCAGCATGATGAGAAAGTAGCGCAACGTTGCCTGGCCTTCAAGGTAAACGTCTCGCGTATCACCGACACGCATCAGCAAAACAGGCGTGCCGGTCATGTCCGTGAGCAACGTGTAGCCACCGACCATGGTTTCACTTCGCGGTTGTATCGCAATGCTATCAGCCGCTATGTTTTGCTGAAGTGATTGAACGGCAGCCACATCGGCAGAGGCCGATAATTGATCCAACGGGATAATGTCAAGCTGTAAGTCGGTGATATGTGCTAATTGTTGGCTGAAGTTGGCATCAAGGTAGTATCCCATGATCAAGGTTCCGCGACGCGGCCCCTTCTCCTGGCTTGTCAGGATTGCACGTGCAGCAATCAAGAGCGGTCCCTTGCTCGACATCACAATGCCACTCCCACTCTCCTGTTGGCCGAGCTTTTGGAACAATACTGGATCAGTACGAAGGCGCGAAAGGAAATCCGCCGGCACGGTCACGGCCATCTCCTCACTTGGGTCATACCCCTTGGAAAAGGCAATATCCCCGGACGGCTGCATCAGCACCAGAACATCCACCCCCAGGTTTGCGAACGTGTCATCTCCCATGTTGTTCGTGACGTAGGCCGGGTTGCCATTCGCCATATATGCATAGGTATCATCCCATCCCGCATAGTCCCCGGCTGTTTTCTCCAAGGTAGAGGTCTTATCCGCCAGTGCGTTCAACGCATGTCGCACGTCATGCCGAACGAGTCGCTCCTCGAGCCGCGAAAAGACATCTGTGACCATGTTCCGCGAAATGAGATCTACGCAGGCGATCAAGATCAAAATCATCGCCCCGGTAATGGAAAGAATCTTTAGGCGCAGCGACATCGCTAACCTCCGGCTACTTTGTATTCTTCTGTGCAGGTTGAGCCAACTGGCGATGGTGTTCCTGTTTTTCCCGATACATCTCCTGGTCGGCAACGTTCACGGTTTGGGATAACAACGCATGTTCGTAAGCCGTCGCTACTCCCATCGAAAAGTTCAATGGCGTTCCGTCAAAAGTGCCGTTGTGTTCGGCGAGCAAGCCCCTCAGCCTTCGCAGAACAGCTTGAGCAGACACATGATCCGTCTGCAGCAACAGAACCGCAAATTCATCCCCGCCGATCCGAGCGACGATGTCATCGCCGCGGCATGCAGACCTGAGCACCTCCGCGGTGCGCCGCAGCAACTCGTCACCGGCAGGGTGTCCTTGCGTATCGTTGATTCGCTTCATGCCATCGATATCGGCGATGATGATGCTGACGGGGAAGGGGTTCCCATGGCTGATGTGCACCATGACCTCTTCGAAGTAGGTGCGATTGTAGAGCCCCGTCAGTACGTCGTGCGTGCTCAGATAAAGCAATTGATCTTCCGCTCGTTTGCGCGCGGTAACGTCACGCGTAATGCCAAACGTGCCGATGATCTTGCCCGTCTTATCGTGCAAGGGCATCTTGGTGGCCGAGACCCAACGTGGCGGCTGGCCGGGCGCCGTTTCCAACCTCTCGTCGTCCACCTTCGGCTGGCCGGTACGGATGATCTCTTGTTCGACCGCATAGGTCACCTGGGCATACTCTGGCGCAAAAAAATCGAAGTCCGTCTTGCCGACAACATCTTCCGGCTTGATGGACGCCAAGTGAGCGGCAGCTTTGTTCACCCGGATGAACCTGCTTTGCAGGTCCTTGAAATAGATGGCATCGGGAATATTGTCCATCAGCGACTGCACCAAGTATTGCTCATACGCCAAAGCCTGTTCAGTCTGTTTGCGCTCGGTGATATCGCGCGAAATACCAAACGTGCCGACGATGTTGCCTGCCTTATCACGCAGCGGCATCTTGGTCGCCGAGACCCAGCGCGGCGGGCGGTCCGGCCAATTCAACATCTCCTCTAAGTCCACTTTCGGCTGGCCGGTGCGCATGATCTCCTGTTCATCCTCACAGGCTGCCTGGGCATGCTCCCGGCCAAAGAAGTCAAAGTCGGTCTTGCCGATCGCCTGTTGCGGATCGCTTACGCCTAATATTTCCGCCTGTGATTGGCTGATGCGCAGGAAGCGTCCTTGCGTGTCTTTGAAGTAGATCGTATCGGGGATGTTTTCCATCAATACACGCACCAGGCGCTGTTCTTCGCTCAGGGCTTCTTCCATCTGCTTACGCTGGGTAATGTCGTGCAGGGCGAGCACGGCACCCAACTTTTTGCCCCGTTTATCGAAGAATGGGCCGCCGTTGACGACGACACGGCGTGGGGGTTGCCCTTTGGCGCGAATGACAATCTCCGCATCACGCACCGTTTCGCCTCTACAGGCACGCAATAACGGCATCTCTTCAAAAGGCAACAAAGTGATGCCATCCGCAGCATAGAGGGCCTGATTCCTCATCCATTCTTGTGGCGTCAGGCGGCGCGCGTCCACGCCATGCCATTCTCGCGCCATGCGATTAAAGAGCACCAATTTACCCGTCACGTCGCAAGCCAGCACGCCATCTCCCAGGCTGTCCAGCAGGATATTTGTAAATTCGTGCTCAGCTTGTATCGCCTGTGCCAGAGGCTGGCGCTTGCTCTCGTAAGGGCACGAAAAGTCACGCCGAGAGACAAAATAGGTGCAAGCAGTCACGAGCAAGGCACTGAAGATGATCGTGACTAGACGCGCCTGCCACACATCCGGCGCGGGCAATAGGAGCGCCTGCGCAAATTCAAACAAAGTCAAGGCGAATACACCGCCTACAAATGACAGGACCAGGCGGACTAAAAGGCGTCTACTTGTTGTGTCCATATTGGCGACATCTGGAATTTGCGGTGTATTCATCTTGCAACCCCCTCTACTTGCTGTTGGGGCCATCGAGCTTTAGTTTTAAAAAAGCCTCCACGACCCGTGGGTCAAAGTGAGCGCCTGCTCCCGAACGGATGTGCGCCTGCACCTGGTCAGCAGGCCAGGCCGCGTGATAGGGGCGGTCATTGAGTAGTGCATCCCACACGTCTACCACGGCAAAGATGCGCGCCGGCAGTGGAATTTGCTCGCCTTTCAGCCCGCGCGGGTACCCCGTGCCATCCCATCTTTCGTGATGGCAATAGGGAATATCGATGGCAGGCCGCAGATAGGGAATAGGCCACAACATGTCGTAGGCATATTGCGGATGCATGCGCATGATCTTCCATTCCTCTTCCGTGAGTTTGTCCGGCTTGTGCAAAATGGCATCCGGGACGCCCATCTTGCCGATATCATGCAGCAGCGCGCCTCGCCGAATGTTAACGATCTCCGCCTCGCCCACCCCAAGCATCCGCGCCAGGCGCTCGGTGATTTCGGTCACGCGTTGAGTGTGGCCCTCGGTATCCCTATCGCGCAGGTCCATGGCGCGCGACCAACCCTCGATGGTCGCGTCATAGGCCAGCGCGAGGTCGAGGTTGGAATGCTGCAATCCGTCAAAGAGTTCCACGTTATTGATGGCGATGGCCGCCTGGTACGCCAGGGTCTTGAGAAAATCAAACCATTCTGTATCGGAGGGCAACGGGCTGCGTTGATAGAGTTCCAGCACGCCTTTCAACTGACCTTTGACGATGAGCGGCACACCGTTATACCCAACGAACCCCTCGACCCGCACCATTTGGACAAATGCGTCATTGCCGGCAGCTTCCACGCTCAGGTTATTGCTCGTAACAATCGCACGTTCCAGCGCGGCACGCCCGGCAAATCCCTCCCCCAGGCGGACGCGCGCTTTTTCAACGCCCTTAGATAGGAACCCGCGCCCAGCCACATATTCCAGGATCAACGTGTGCTGGTTAAACAGCAGGACGGCAGCGGCATCCACATGGGTTTGCGAGGTGATCTCGGCGGCGAGCAATGGGAGCGTGAACGTCAGGTCAAAGCTGCCCGTGATAGCGCTCACGATGTGCTGCAATATCTGCAAATGTTGCAAACGCGCGAGCGCCTGATCATGCAGCCGCACACGCTGTAAGGCATTGCCCACCATCTCACCGCCGGCGGCCAATAAGCGAATGGCAGATGCATCATAGCCGGGCGCACCCTTTTTACGCATCGCCGTCAAAATGCCCAGGAATTGCTCTTGCGATTGCACGGGGGTGAATATGGCCGGTCCCAGGTTCTCTACACCGGCAATTGCGCCCATCCGCGCCCCCACTTCGCCAAGTTCGTCCATGATGAAAGGCCGGCCGCTCATGAGGCGTTGCACATCCAACTCGTGAAAGGCCGTCGTACTAAACACATGCCCCACATAAGGTGCCAGCTCGCCACTGGCCAGGGCAACGCTAAACGCAGCCTTTTCGGGGTTATAGAGGGCCAGCGCATTGGCATCCGTTTTCAGCGCACGGCTCACCTCCGTCAACACCGCCGGCAGCATGGCGCTTTCGGTCTGCGCTATGTTCAAGGCGGAGGACAGCGCAAAAAGCGCCTCCAACTCATTGGTGCGCGTCTGCAACTCCAGATCCATCTGTTTGCGCTCGGTGATGTCGCGACCCACGGATTGGATTTCCACCACCCGCCCCGCTTCATCAGAAAACACCCGGTCGGTCCATTGCACCCAACGTACCTCGCCACTCGGCAGGCTGATACGTTGCTCCGAATTCTGTTCCACGTGTTTCTCGTTCAGCAGAGCCACGCGTTCCTCCGTGGACTCACGATCTTCCGGCGCAACATTGGGCAGGAAGCGCCGACCCAACAACTGCTCACGTTGCAGACCGAGGAAGCGGCAAAAAGCCTCGTTGACGAAGGTTAGCGTGGTATCGGGCAACCAGCGGATAATCAACTCCGTCTGGTCCTCCACGATGGCGCGATAACGCGCCTCGCTCTCGCGAATCGCCTGCTCCGCCGACTTACGTTCGCTAATGTCGCGAATCAGCCCGATCACGTCGATGGCGCGACCACCCCGCCGGCGCGCCGCTGCATTCAGTTCGCCCCAAAAGACGCCGCCATCCTTACGCTTCATCCTCAATTCCAGGCCACGGGCCGGCCGGCCGTGCTCAATATCCACCTGGAACTTCGACATGGCGCGCGGGATTTCCGACGGCACCAGGAAACGCGTGAAGTTTTGGCCTACCATTTCTTCGGGCGCCCACCCAAACACCTGGGCGGCGGAAGGGGAAATGTAATCGATGGTCCCGTTCGTCGCAGTCACAAACAGCACGTCCACCATTTGCTCTGCGATGCTGCGGAACCGTTCTTCGCTTTCACGCAGCGCCTCTTCGGCCTGCCTGTGTTCGGTGATGTCGCGGCAAAAGGCCAGCGCGAATTCCTTATCGAGCATGACCGCACGCAGCGTAATCCAGATCAACCGCCCATCGCCCCGCCTGACGCGATACTCGCGATCGAGTTGCCCTTCGCTGATCAAGAATTGAAAGTCTTGCATCACTCTCGCAAGGTCTTCAGGCAGGGTAATATCCGTAACCTGCATCCCTATCAACATGGCGACATCATAGCCAAGCAATTCACCAGCCGCGGGGTTGCAATCGATATAGCGGCCCGTAATATCGGTAACAAATACGGCAACCGGGGCATGCTCGATATAAGTGCGGAACTTGAGTTCACTCTCGCGGATGGCCTGCTCGGTCTGCTTACGCGCGGTGATATCTTCGAACAGCGTTGCAAAGCGGCCTTCCTGCGGGCTGTAGGCCGTCACCTGGTAATATTTTTGCAACGCCTGCGCGTAATTTTCGAAGCGCGCAGGAACCCCCGTCAGGGCCACCTGCCCATACGTGTCGATCCAGAATGGCTCAAGGTTTGGCAGCACCTGCTGTGCCGTCTTGCCGATGATCTCCGCACCGCGTAGCCCGGTAAGCTCCTCAAAGGCCGGGTTCACCTGTAAAAAGCGATAGTCGATCGGCCGGCCGGCCCCATCCTTCACAATTTCATGAAAGGCAAGGCCCTCTCGCATAGTATTGAAGAGGAGACGATATTGATTTTCGCTTTCTCGAAGCGCACCTTCCATCTGTTTACGTTCAGCATCCGCGGCGATTGCATCGAGCGCAAACGAGATGTTTTGCCCGGTCTCTTCAAGCAAGGAAGATTCATCGGCACTAAATAGCCCTGGTTCGCCACTATATAAATTTAACGTTCCAATCACCGTGCTACGCAGACGAAAGGGAACAGCCGCAGACGAAACGTAGTGACGCTTTAGGGCCTCCTCTCGCCAGGGCCCTATGCGGGGATCCGTCTGAATGTCATCCACGATCACGATCTCGCCGGTGCGCAGTGCTATACCGGTTGGGCCTTGATTGCGGGGCACGTCGTTCAGATTGATGTTGATCTGTTGTAAATAGCCGTCATCGTGCCCGGCATGCGCAACAGGGGCGAACGAGCCGCTCACATGATCCAGTAAGCCGATCCACGCCAGACGAAATTGTCCGGACTCCACCGCGACGTCACAAAAGGTTTGAAACAAGGCAGCGCGGTCACGGATGTGGATGATCGCCTGGTTGATCCGGCTGAGGGCGGCATACATACGCGTCAGGCGCTTCAGCTTTTCTTCCGCCTGTCTGTGCTCGCTGACGTCGCGCACGATGCCCAGGCACCCACCCGCGGAACACGCCATGACATTGATCTCCACGTCAAGCGCAGTGCCATCCTTACGGCGGAGACGATACGCCTGACGGGCAGGGCATTTCTTTTGATGTGCGAGCAGTGCCGGCAACCCGGCAGCATCCAGGTGCGCATCCACATCCGGGCGGACCTCGGAAGGCGATAGCGCCAGTAGTTCTTCACGCGAATAGCCCAGCAACTCGCATATGCGTGGGTTCACCTGGGTATAACGCCCTTGGGCATTCACGTAAACGACGCCATCGATCGCACGCAGAAACAAATCTTGCTCGAGATTCGGAAGCACGGGCAATTCTCCCTCAGGTTCAGAGAATTGAATCTCACGGCTCATAGGAACCTCCTTAGAGTACAGCAATGCTGGCCGCCTGGAGGCGATATTATCCGCCCTATGCAGAGACGATCACGCTCATGACACATCGCACATCCCCCTTGCGGCAAACGCCCCGAACATCCAATCAATACCAGTTATGCACCACAAGCACATGAGTGTTATTTAGTAAACACTAGTATACCCTCGTGCAGCGCTAAATACAGAACCGTATAATCAACAACATCATCACAACATACAGGAGCACAAGCATGACTGCGAGCATACAACGCGCAGGCACCCTGGAGCACCGCACCCACTTTGATACCGTCATCCACGAAGCCGATCTATGTGTCGTCGGGGGCGGGATGGCCGGCCTATGTGCGGCAATGGCGGCTGCGCGACATGGCGCCAGGGTGATCCTGATGAACGATCGGCCCGTCTTGGGTGGCAATGCTTCTTCTGAAATCCGGATGTGGATTTGCGGTGCGCACGGCGCGGATAACAAAGAAACCGGCATCCTCGAGGAGATCATGCTGGACAACTACGCGCGCAACGAGGGGCTTCACTACGCGCTGTGGGATACGCTGCTGTATGAAAAAGCCAAATTTCAGCCCAACCTGGAGCTATTACTCAACTGCACCTGCACCGACCTGACGATGAACGAAACTGCCGACCGAATTACCTCGGTCAAAGCCTGGCAAATGACCACCCAAACGTGGCACGTCGTCCATGCCAGGCTGTTTGCAGATTGCTCCGGCGACTCGGCGTTGCGCATTTCCGGCGCGGAATATCGCTGGGGGCGCGAATCCCGCTACGAGTTCGGCGAGTCGCTGGCGCCTGCCGAAGCGGATCGCAAAACGATGGGCAACTCACTCTTGCTGCAACTGCGCGAAGTAGATGAGCACATCCCCTTCATCCCGCCGGCCTGGGCCTATAAATACACCACCGAGGACTTGCCGAATCGCCCGCTGATGCCGCGCGGCAACAACTTCTGGTGGATCGAAATCGGCGGCACGGGAGACACGCTCAGCGGAACCGAAGACCAGCGCGACGAGCTATTGAAGATCGGCTATGGCGTGTGGGACCTGATCAAAAATCACCCCGACGGGCGCGGGCATCACTGGGAACTGGAATGGATCGGCATGTTGCCCGGCAAACGCGAAAATGTGCGCTACGTCGGCGACCACACACTTACCCAAAACGATATTGAAGCAGAAGGCCGTTTTGACGATATGGTAGCCTATGGGGGTTGGACGATGGACGATCATCCGCCGGAAGCGTTCTACTACAGCGGACAGCCCACTACTTTCCACCCGGCACCTTCGCCCTATGGCATCCCCTGCCGCGCACTCTATTCGCGCAACATTCAAAATCTGTTCTTCGCCGGGCGCAACATCTCCGCCACGCACATGGCGCTCAGTTCCACCCGCGTGATGGCCACCTGCGCATTGATGGGCCAGGCGGTGGGAACGGCGGCCGCCATCGCCACCCAATATAGCTGTTCGCCGCGCGAGGTCTACCAATATCACATCCGGCAATTGCAGGCCACGCTCATGGACGACGATTGTTACCTGCCCTGGCACGTGCGCCAGGTGCCGGCGCTTTCGAGCCACGCCACGCTCACCGCCTCGACAGGCGACCCGGAACCGCTGCGCAACGGCATCGATCGTTCGCTGGGCGGCACGGATAACGGTTGGTGGGGGCCGGCTGGTGCGTGGCTGGCCTATCATTTCGAGTCACCCACCGAAATTTCGATGCTCCGCTTCACGTTCGACAGCGACCTGAAAGACCACAAGCGCATGCCTTGCAGCTACCCGCTAAAAGGGAATCGCGTGCATCTGCCGGCTATGTTGACTCGCGCATTTGATATTGAATTACTGGATGAACAAGGGCAATGGCAAACAGCGCGCCAGATGCATGAAAACCATCAACGCCTGGTATGGGTTCCACTGGAAGCGATCACGCGCGGTGTGCGGTTCGTGGTGCGCGAAAGTTGGGGCGCGCCCCAGGTACACCTGTTTGCATTCGACGTGCGCTGAGCACCATCAACAAAAAAGGGAGCGCGTTGCGCTCCCTTTTCATTTGTACTTAATACCTTAATCTACTGCACCGAAATATCGGCTTGCCCGGTCATGCCCGGCAACAACGTCTTGCCCAGCGCCGGTACGTCGATCAACACCGTGTACACCGCCACACCGTTGCTCAACGTATCCGTGGACTTCTGCAAGATCGTGCTCACCGTCCCCGTCAGTTCTTCCGTGTACGCCTTCATTCGAATCTTCACCGGCGCACCCACCTTCACCTTCTCGATGTTCGTCTCCACCAGGTTCGTCGTCAGAAACTTCATGTCCGACAGGTTGACCATCTCGAAGGCATCGCTGGCGGCTACCACCCCCACCGCCACGTTCACATTGTTCACGATGCAGTCACAGGGCGAGTACAGCTTGGCCTTCTCCAAATTGTCCTTGGCGCGCTGCAACGTCGCCTTGGCCTGGCTGATCTGCTCATCGTACACCTTCTGTTGCGCTTCCGTCACGCCCGTCTTGAGCGAATCCAGCTTCGCCTGCGCCGAGACCACCGAAGCATAGGACTGCGCGAGCGTGTCCGCCGCCACTGGCTGCACCGTCTTGGAGTAGGTGTCTTGCGCTGCGACCCAGCTTTCGAAGGCGCTGCCCAGCGAAGCCTCCCCTTGCTTGCACCCGGTCGTGTTGAGCTGGCTATTGGTGGTGCCGGGCTCATTTGCGCAGGCCTTGTCGCGTTGGATCTGCGCCGACAGGTAACTGCGCCAGGCCGAATCTATCCCTTGTTTGGCTGTGGCGATCTCCTCGTCCGTCGAGCCGGCCTTGGTGGTGTTGTACGAGGCCACCGCCGCGTTCAACGCCGCCTGTGCCGAGGCGATCTCTGCATCCGTCGCCGGGGCGGTCGATTGGGCAAT